>CASDVM010000001.1 GCA_949284415.1 uncultured bacterium
AACAACACCAATGATGCCGAGAGTTATTAAAACCTCGGCCAAGGTAAATGCGTAGCATTTACGAGGTGAATAAATTCGTTTCAGGGAATTCGCGTCATGCTGAACTTGTTTCAGCATCTTATGAGATCCCGAAACAAGTTCAGCATGACGATTACTTACTCCCTCCCTTATCAGGGAGGGTAGGGGCGGATATTGATTGTTATTACTCATCCTCGTATCCTTCCCTAATAATGGAAGGAAAAATTTAACCAAACTGCCTGCTGCCTTATTGTCACAGTATTTCGGTATCTTATACCCCCTGTAAACCCTCTCTACAATTTTATTCTGTCGGGGGGGGGGCAACTCAAAGCTTCTCTGTTAAACATATTTCATCCTCCTGACTTTTTCTTTATTATTTATTATTTTCTTATATTTGTCAACCTGCAAAATTAAATTTTTAATTTTTGTACTATAATATTTGTGTAGCCGGTAAAATTATGAATTATCTTGATAATAAATATGATGTAATAGTTGTTGGCGCAGGCCATGCAGGATGTGAGGCCGCTATTTCCTGTGCAAAATTAGGCGCAAAAGTTTTGCTTGCAACTTTGGATGTTGATCATATAGCTTTAATGCCCTGTAATCCTGCTATCGGAGGCCCTGCAAAATCTACTTTAGTCAGAGAAATTGATGCACTGGGCGGTGTTATGGGGGAAGCTGCCGATGCTACATATATTCAAATGAAGATGTTGAATTCGTCAAAAGGGCCTGCTGTCAGAGCTCTCCGCGCTCAATCAGATAAAAAACAGTATATGGATTATATGCGTAATATTATTGAGAATAACGAAAATATTTATCTGCGTCAGGCTTGCATTACGGATTTACTTGTTAAAGACGGAGAAATTACGGGTGCAATAGATGAATATGGTATAGAATATTCTGCACGTGCAATTATTCTGACAACAGGAACTTCTTTAAACGGTAAAATTTTTGTAGGTTTAAAATCTTACAGTGCAGGAAGATTAGGCGAAAAAGCAGCTTACGGTCTTTCCGAATCTTTAGTTAAACATGGAATAGAAATTAAAAAATTAAAAACCGGTACTCCGCCAAGAGTTGATAAACATACTATTGATTATTCAAAAATGACTATTCAGCCTGGTGATGAAACACTGCATTTTTATTCTTTTAAACCTGACAGACCAATAAGAAAGCAGTACCCGTGCTATTTGACGAGAACAAATGAAAAAACTCATGATATTATTAAAGCTAATTTAGATAAATCCCCCATGTTTCGAGGATTAATTCAAGGGGTAGGACCTCGTTACTGCCCGTCAATAGAGGATAAAGTCGTTAGATTCAGCGAAAATCCGTCTCACCATATATTTATTGAACCTGAAGGGTTAGGAACTTATGAAGTTTATATTCAGGGGTTTTCAAGCAGTCTGCCTGCTGATGTTCAGGTGCAGATGCTCAGAACATTACCGGGGCTTGAGAAGGCTCATGTGATAAAGCCTGCTTATGCCGTTGAATATGATTATGTGCCTGCTGTTCAAACTACACATTCTTTGATGTCAAAAAGTATCAAAGGTTTGTTTTTTGCAGGGCAGATTAACGGTACAAGCGGTTATGAAGAAGCGGCTGCTCAGGGACTTATTGCAGGAATTAATGCTTTTAATTATCTAAATAATTCTGAAATGCTGGAACTTTCAAGAAGTTCGTCTTATATTGGAACATTGATTGATGATCTTGTTACAAAAGATATTCAAGATCCTTATAGAATGCTTACATCCCGATCCGAATACAGACTTTTACTGCGTCAGGATAATGCCGATGCGCGACTTACAGCATTCGGCAGAAAGTGTGGACTTATTGATGATGTTCAATACAAGGTTTTTACTGATAAGCAGGAAGCAATAGAAAAAGAATTATCAAGAATTAAGGAAGCTAAGATTTCTGCTACGGAGGATGTTAACGCTATACTTTCAAAATATGGAGAGCACATGGAGCGGGGAATGAAAATAGCAGAGCTTTTGAAGCGTCCCAATATTGACTATAACGTTATAAAAGAAATTGATTCCGTAACAAATAAATTAAATATACCGTTTGATGTTACGGAGCAGGTCGAAATTTTAGTAAAATATGACGGTTATTTGAAACGACAGGAATTTCAAGTTGAACAGGCTTCCAAACTGGACAAGTTTAAAATACCTGATGATATTGATTACTCTTCAATTGATCATATCTCATCGGAAACAAAAGATAAACTCTCAAAAATTCGTCCGAAAACGCTTGCTCAGGCCTCGCGTATCGGCGGAGTAAAGCCCGCAGATATTTCAATTTTGATGGTGATGCTTGAACGTCATCAGTATTCGAGAGTTTAGATTAAGCCCTGTAATTTATGCCTGCTGATTTTTTTTCATAGACAATTCCGTTATTTTTCAAAACAGATTCAAAAGCTCTGTCCTTATAGTCTTTTACACTGATATCAACTTTTCCGTAAACGGAAGTGCTTCTTATTCTGTTGAATGTAGTACCGGCATTATTTACCCAGAAATTGTTCATCAATGCACCGAGGGTAAAAATTTGTTGTTTAGACTGGGCAGAGCCTGTGTCAACAACATATACACTTTTGAACGAGGGTGATTGAATATTATTTATCCGCATATTTAACTTAAAACATAAAAAAACTTTTTTTGCTATTAAAAATTTTTTCGTATTTAAGAACAACAATCCTGCAAAATTTTTTGTGTAACAAATCTTAAAATATCCAAAAAATATTTAAAGAAATATTAATATTTGGTCGATAAAGTAAACATTAAGGAATTTTAAAAGATAATGTGTGCGGATAAATTAGAATTAGTTAATTTAATATGTGTAAAAAATGGTGTTTCGGATGCTAATTTGGATAAGATGCGCCAAAAATTGCTTCAAAAAGATGAGGCAGAACTTCGTTCTATGCTTGGCGGAACATGTTGCGATAAGGTAAAAGGTATTGCATTAGAGCACAATGAACAGGTGCAAACAAATAAAACCGAACAAAGAGCAGCATTTGCATTAGGTTATAGTGATGCTCAGGCACAGCAGGCTGCAATTGATGCTATACAGAACAATATTGATGACGCATACAATATTTATGACAGTCAGGATCTCGGGGCTATAACAGGCGCATACGACAGAAATAAATCGGATGATGACAAACTTTCAAGTAAAAATGTATGGAAAGTAATTAAATACCAGAGTGATGGTTTGAATGCTTTGAAAGATGCACGTGATCATAAATTGACACGTAAAGAATATTTTGAACAGAATACACAGCGTTTAAAAGATATGATATTGACCCGTTTGAATGTATTGAAAACGGTAACGGGCGTTAGTATGCTGGATTCGCTTCGCGGGAAATACAGTAAAGAGCAGATGCAACGAATCATAAATGATTATGTCGATGATGTATGCCGTAATGCATCTATGGAAGATATAAAGAATAACCAGAAGAAGCTTGTTAAAAACAACGGTTCGGAAGAAATATTAGCTTTAACCAATTTAACCAAATCTGCAATAAAAATACATGAAACTTCCAAAAATAAGCCTAAGAAAACACAAGATATGTATGATGGCGAATTTAAGAAGAGTAAGTCTAAAATAGAGTGGGAATTAAATAAACCTATAACTTTTGAGGAAGTTTATCAGTATGAACGCGGTTGTAAATATGATAAAAAAATGATGGAGCATTTAGTTCAGTCAAAAGCAGAAATGCAGACTGTTGTAAGTGCGTATAATAAATATGCTCAATTCGAAACATTCAGCAATGAGCTTTTGAAAAGCGGTAAAAATTCAGCAGAAAGGGCTGCAGATTTACTTGACAGTTACGGCAAATACTATGTTTTATCTCCTGATGAAGGGAAAACTGAATTAAAAAAGCTTATCGCAAAATCAAAACTTCCTGTTATGTTGGATGAAAACGGAATAAATTTGAAAGCTTTCCCTTCAGAAGACGCAAAACAGCAGGCGCTTAATAAATTAATTAAATATGGCGTTCAGGAGCAAAAATCACGTCTGGATAAAATCCTGGACGGTAAAACAATAGAAGATTACCAGCGTGATTATGAATTTTACAATAAAACTGCACTTGGCGAAGATGATGCAAAGATGTTAGCTGAAGCAATGGAGGCTGATAACAAGGGGGTAATTCAACGATATACAGGAACTGCTGCAATGGCCGGCATGGGGCTTACTATGGCAGGAGGAGTTTTATTGGTAACACCTTTAGCGCCTTTGGGAGCAGTTTTGATTACTGCAGGTAATGCTCTTGCTATCGGGAGTATGGTTGCAGAAAGCGGACTCGGTTATGCTGATGCTTTTACCAAAGAAAAAGTAAGAAGTGAAGAATTGGATGATTTAAACAAGAATTTAATAATGAATGCCGCAGGTTTTATAATAGGCTATGGTGCAAGTAAAACCGGAATGAAGTTATTTGGCAAACTCATAGATAAAAAATTGTCTGAAGTATTTAAAACAAATATTACCGAAGGCAATCGTGCAGCTGCCCTTAAAACAGTAATCAGCAATCCAGCAAATTTGAAAAATTTTATGCAGGCCGCAGGAGCAAAGATAAGTTCTGATTTTCTGATATCTTATGTCGGTGATCTTATGATGATGGGTGTTTTGGATACAAATGATGACTGGAAATCTTTGTTAAAAGCTAACCTGATAGGTATTGCAGTGGGAACAAGCGGTGATATTAAAGATGTTGCAGGAGCAGGTATTAAATCAAGAAAATCTCATACAGGCAGCAATGTTTTAAATAAAAAAGCCGCAGCTGATACTGATAAACAAATTTCTCCAAATGTTCTTGAAGAAAACAAAACAGCAGTTTTACCGCAAAAACAGAATGAAGATACGCATCAAGTGTCTGTACGCACTGAAGAAAATCCCGTTTCGCACGATAATCCACAAGAGGTTGCTTTAAAAGCCGCAAAGACACCTGATAACTCTGCTGCCGACACTAAAAAACAGCCTCAAGCCGAGAAGATTAAGCAGAACACAGAAGATAAATCTGTCGAACAAAATTCTGATCAAATAACTACTCCAAAAGAAACCGCAAATGCTGATAATATAACTGCTCAAAAAATGCAAAACGTAAAAGATGAGTTTATGTCTTTGCTTAAAGAGGACAACATATCTGAATATGATATATCAAATTTTTCTGATCAAATCAATAATATAACCGATATCGATAATCTAAAAGCTGCTGTAGACATCTATAAATTTTTTAAATCACATAATATTAAACTTAAAGCTTCTGACATTAAAGATATAACAAAGGATAATATTAATAACTGTAAAGCTATTTTTGCTATTTTAAAAGAGAGTGCCCCGGCTGTTGATGATATAGATATTGCGAATTTAGCATTATCGGAAGCAAAGCGAAATTCAGCCGAATGTATAAAACAATTGTCCGGTGTTTTAGGTGATCATCCAACGTTAATAAAAGATGAGCTAGATCTTTTTTGGGTTTATGGTGATTTGACCCCTGAGAATACAGCTGCAAAACTGGATTTTTATAAGTTAGTCGAAAACGATTCTGAAATCAATAACAGCTATTCCTTCAGCTACTTAATTTCCAATGTGGATGAAACGAATTTGGATATTGCAAAAGATTTGTATAAAAGATATAAAAATAAAGAAATAAACAACGTAGATAATATTGTAAATATTTTACAAAACAGTTCGGATGCCGTTGAATTTGCAAAAGAAAATATGGACTTGTTAATTAAATATCAATCTTTATCTGTTAATAAGTGGAATCTTAATTTAGCTAAAGCTGCTGCTGATAGAAATTTATCAACGGAAGATTTAGGCCACCTTATAAAGCTTCAAAATCAAGATAAGTCAAACGCTGATGAAATACTCCGGTTAGTCAAAGAAGGTAAATCAGTTAAAGCAATAAATAAAGCAATAACTTTTGCATTATATAAAAAGGATTTAACCGCTGAAATGAATAAGCCTTTGTCTTATAATCCGTCTTTAGCATACAAACTTGACCCAAAAAGCCGCGGACTGGATGTTATAGCAGCTAATCCTGTAGAAGGAACATTGCCCTTGAAAGGGTTAAGTCCGGTGAAGAAACCTTTAAAAACTCTTAACCTGCCATCGCCTGATGAAATGATCCTGAATTTAGACAAAGGGCGCAGCATTAAAATTGATATCCCGAATGAAGGGAATGTTAAACCGTCTCAAGGTGATAATACAATACATCCGGAAGATGTTTCAAGACTCGGTAAAACGGAAGATGCCGGCTATGAACTTTGTTATGGCGTAAAAAGAAATTGGAGTAATTCAAAAATCGCAAGAGATTTAATGCAAAATTTCTTTAACGGCCATGGCGGTACATTAGAGGGAGTATCTCTGGATATTCAAAAATCCGGCGGAAAATATAAAGTTCGTATATCAGGTCAGGGAACTTATGATTACGGATATCTTGATGCTCTCGGAGCAAGTTCAAGCGATGTCAATCCTACAAGTATCGGGCGTCAATACGGTGAAGGTGCTAAAATAGCGGCTTTGAGTTTGTTAACAAGACAGGGCACGGATTATGTGAAATTTGCCTGCGGTGAGTGGGATATGACATTTAAGCGTTCGTCAGATGATATTAATTCTGCTCATATGACACAAACCCTTTCTAAAAATAAAACTGAACAGCCGGGAAATATTCTCGAATTTACAACTGATAATCCTGAACTTGTTAAACGGATAGTAGAAGCCAAAGATTACTTCGGACATCCTTACAACAAAGATTTTCAAAACTTTGATTACGAAAATGATTATTTTGGCATTAAACTTTTACCTGAAGGAGAAGGAGGCAATATTTATGTTGTACAGAGATATGAAACTAATCGTGGTATAAACAATTCTCTTAACGGATTTTCTCTTGTATTCAAGAAAAAACCTGATGATGCTGAATTAATTGCGAAAACCGACAATAAATTTGTCCTTAATGCAGATAGAGACAGAGGCCAGCTCAGCAGTTGGGATATAGAATCTTTAGTTAATAAATATGCAAGTACAATGTCGGCAGAGGATTTGGCAAAATTGATTTCTTCTCTTGAACCTGTATGGTCAAAAAGTTCATCCGAACTTACATCGGAAGAAGATGCCGTAATATCAGGTATTCTAAAAGCTGCCGGCTCAAAATCGGTTAATATAGACTTTTTCTCAAAAAAATATGTATATATGGATAAAAATGCATCTGCTGAAGATATTCAAATGGCAAAACTTATGGGCTACAACCCTATTCATATCGCAGATTTAAAGTCTGTTGGTCTTAAGGATTATATGGAGTTGACGGAAAATAAAAAAGTTTCAATTGTACCTGATGAAGTTCAGACCAGAAAAATTAAAATATTGAATGAAGGTGTTCGTGTAATACAGGAACTTCTCCCGAAAGAAAAAGCAAATTTAATATATGCACAAGAAGTTGATGCTCCAAAATTTATATTCAATAAAGGCGGTTCGCCGAATGAAAGAGCAGAGGCTATTACAGGTTATAGAAGTTATAAGGGGCATTGGATAAAAGAATCTGCGCTTTATACTAACAAATTTGATGATCTTCTTGCGACATGGCTGCATGAATTGTCCCATAAAAATGGCGGAGATACCTCAACAGAATTTACAGAAGCTTTAAAGGATATTGAAACGAATATTATGAAAATATTAACGGATAATCCTGAAGCATTGGCCAAAATGAGATATTTAGCAAAACTTTATGATGAAGTCAGCCCTCAAATGTCAGGCTCCGATACCCAAGTTTATAACTTAAGACAAATGATGCAGGATGCTTTGCAAAATAAGTATGATAAAGAAATTAATGCACATCCTGAGTTTGAGCCCAAAAGCTATGCTCAACAAACGAGGAAAGTTTTGGCTGAACCTTTTGAATATGTTCCATATCATGAAAAAGTTAAAGCTCCAGAACCGGAAGTATCGCCTGTCTCAGGTTCAAATCCGCAGTTAAAATATGAACCTTTACCGAATAAAACATTTGACAACAATTATGGCTCTTTGCCTTCAACATCCGAATTAATGTCAGCATTAGATGTCAAAGGCTCTGTTGAAGTTACTATTCCTGATGCCGGCGGACTGCGCCCGACAAACTCCGAAAAACCTGTTATTCATCCTGAAGATATTTCAAAACTCGGAGTTACGGAAAAGGCAAAAATAAAAGTCAGATATGCCGAAGCAACAGATTGGAGTAATTTTAAAATTGCAAGAGATTTAATGCAAAACTTCTATGACGGAAACGGGCATACTCTGGAAGGTGTAACCGTAAAAGTTGACAAAACCGCCGATGGCTACAAAGTAAGAGTCGAAGGTCTCGGCAACTATGATTACACTCACCTTCAAAGAATCGGTTCAAGCACAAAGCCTTATCTGGTAGAGGATCTGGGAAATTTTGGCGAAGGTACAAGAATAATAGCAAGCAGTCTTCTCGCAAAAGGTTCTGACAGTGTCAAATACGGATGCGGTGAATGGCAGCTTGAATTCGGACGTCAAAACGGACGTCTGTCAGGTGATGATGTCGTTCAGACATTAACAAAGAATTCTCAGCCCGTAAAGGGAAATTATATGGAATTTACTACCAAGGATCTTTCTATGGTAGAAGAATTGATAAATGCTAAAGATTACTTTTATCATCCGTATAACAAAAATTTCCAAAATCTTGAATTTGAAAATGAATTTTTCGGGTTTAAGCATCTTGATAGTCCGGAAAAATCTACAATCTATCTGGGACAAAAATACGAAATTAATAATGATTTTAAAGATTCTCCGCAAAAGTTGTGCATAATGTTCAAAAAACTTCCAAATTATCCGGAATTAAAAAAATTGTCTTATAATGAAGAATTTAGATTGTCAACCGGATGCGATCGTGTCGGATTGAATGAATATGATGTGCAATCTCTGGCCAGACGTTATGCAAAATCTATGACAGATGAAGAACTTATTGAATCAGTTGCTTCATTGGAAGATATTTGGACAACTGCAAACCCGAAAGATGATAAAATAACAAGTCCCTGGCGGAGCTCGTTGGAATATACATTTGTACTGGGGTTAATACAAGAAATCAGAAATTCCAGAAATCTTCAAATCACACCGCCTAAGGTTGTTGCAATAAGTGCAAATACTCCTGCCGAACAGCTTGAATATTTCCAAAAAGAAGGATATCGTTTTGTATATGAAGATATCTCATTTGGAAATATTCCAAATGCAAAGGATTTGTATGACCAAACTCATAAACTTCATTCAGTAAAACCTACAGAAAATGAGGCTAAAAAACTTCAGCTCATAAAAATGGCTGCTGAAATTTTTGCGGAAAAAGATATTTATCAAGTTATGCCGAAAAATATTGCAGCGACAAACAGTTATGTTTTTAATTCGTTGGAATCCAACTGTCCGCAGGTTCATGCAAAAATTGAAGACGGAAAATACGAAGGCCTGTTTATAGACAGAAATGCCTTAAAAGAAAATGATTTTATGACATTGGTTCAGGAATCTATATGTCAGATGCTTCACACTGCAGGTAATGACAAATCTGCAAATTATAGCTACGAATTAACTGATTTACTTAGTACACAGGTAAATCAATTTATAAAAGATCCTACAGTTGCAAAGCGACTTAGTATTCTGCAAAAAATTTATGAAAATATCGATGATATAAAAAACTAAATCTTAAACATTTAATCTAAAAGGTCAATAAAAAATTCCCGGAGATGGATTCGAACCACCGTTGGAAGAGCCAGAATCTTCAGTCCTGCCACTAGACGATCCGGGAATGATTCATGCAAAATTATTCTACTGCAAACAAATAAATATTACAAGACTTTTTACCAATAAAAATTTTTCCCTGCTCATTTTGTTTTTGTAATATATAAAAAACATTTATTTAGACTTATTAAAATCTCTCGGATTTACACCGTGTATCCAGTTTGATTCAATCTGTTCCAGAGAAATTCCTTTTGTTTCCGGAACAAAGAAATATACAAACAAAATACATAAGAATGATACTGCCGCAAATCCCCAGAATGTGCAGGCTCCGCCTATATTATGTATAAGTATAGGAAAGCTGCCGACTACAAAGAAATTGAATGCAAAGTTTGCAACCGTACATATACTCATTGCAATTCCTCTAATTTTAAGCGGAAATACTTCAGAAACTATTATCCAACCGATAGGTCCCAAACTCATGGCAAAGCATATTATATATGCTACAAGGCTGCCCACAGCAACATATTTAAGATTCTCTCCGAGTGCTGCTTCAAATGCAAACGCGCTGCCTAATGAGATTAAGCTAAGCATGACTCCTGTCAGACCAAAATAAAGAAGCGGTTTCCTACCGAGTTTGTCAGTAAAGAATATTGCAACAACAGTCATTAAAAAGTTTACAACACCGATGCCGGTTGTGGCATATATTGCATTTAAGTTTGAATCAAATCCTGCAACTTTAAATATTGTTGGTGCATAGTAAATTATTGTATTAATCCCCGTGCAGATTTGGGCAAACATTATTCCTATGCCGACTACAAAAGGCATAATCATCCATTTTTTGAATTTGAATTTCTGACCTGAAGTTTTTTCATTTAATTTTAAAGTTCTCTTTATTTCTTTAATCTCAGTCTCAATATCAACATCCGGTTCAATTTTCTTTAACACTTTTTCAGCGTCATCATCTTTATTTTTGCTGATAAGCCATCTTGGCGTATCACTCATGAAGCACATTCCAATCAACAAAACAAACCCCGGAAGTACTCCTGCCAGAAGCATCCAGCGCCAGTTAAATACTGCCTGTGCAAATGCAGCATTTATAAAGTAAGAGAACAATATACCTGCCGTGATTGCCCATTGATAAAGAGAAACGAGAGTTCCTCTGACAGCTTTCGGAGAAATTTCCGATAAATACAACGGTATTACAAAATTAACAATTCCAACAGCGAGTCCGACAAATATTCGTGAAATTATAAGTATGTAAACATTAGGTGCGAAACCGCATAAAATCGAACCTATAATAAATATAACGGCAGTTGCTATAATAACTTTTTTTCTGCCGAATATATCAGCAAGTATTCCGTTTGTAGCTGCACCTATTACAGCACCGATTAAAACCGAACTGACAACTATGCCCTGTAAAGAGTCTGATAAGTCCCAAGTTTCGTTAATAAACAAAAGTGCTCCCGATATAACACCTGTATCATACCCTGATAATAAGCCGCCCAGAGATGCAATGATTGCAACAACATACAACCAGATAAACTTAAATCCTGCCATAATAAACTCCTCAGAAACTATTTATATTTTAAATTATTTTGGTAATTAATTCCAGATATTTTTTAAGAAATATGAAGGTATAGCAGCTATTTTTTTACCATGTAGTTCATTAAGATTTGTTAACTTGCATTATAATCAGTCAATTCCAAAAGCCTAAAATACTTTTTATAAATATACCGGATATAAAATCAAACAGGGGAAAGAATGAACATAAAACTTTGCAGATATATATTAAATACAACAGGTAAAGCTTTAAAAACATCTACAAGACCGGTGATTAAATTTGAAAAATTAAATGCAATGGGAGCGGCGAATCCTTATACAGGAGAGATTATTCTTAATAAAAAACTAAATTTCTGTATACTGAGACATCTCTTTTTAAAAAAATATATAAGACATGAACTAAAACATGCCGAACAATTTCAAATAATGGCTCGCTATTTTGCAGGGCAAGAAAAAAACACCGAAGAAGGACTTCGCAAATTTGCACAAATGCTTGGTAAAAAGATTTATAACAATCCGTCAATCGGGTTAATTAATGCCAAATATTACACAAAGGTAATAAAAAATGATGGGATAATTAAAAAGAGTAATCCGCTGTTTGCTAAAGCAAAAGAATACATAAAAGCTTTTAACGAGTATCCTGATATGTCAAAAGTTTTAGAAAAGGAATCCAGTCAGAGTTTTTTTGATTATGTAGGTAATTTATATAAGTCTATAAAAGCCTATAGGAATAATCCGCTTGAAAAAGAAGCTGTCTCAGCTTCAAAAATAAGATAATAAGCATTATTTTAATATCCATCAAAGTCGTAAAGTTGTAAGACTTAAAGCTTGATTTACATTTAGATGTTTTATTTTTTAATAAGTCTGACCTTAAAATGTGTTTTTACTTTCTTTCTGCAAGCCGGCGTTTGAGCCCAGACAAGGATTTTCTCTAGGTTCTTGTCTAACTATATAAGCATGGTTGTTATGATTTTATTTCAAAATAATTAGCTAACAATTCAATTTACCGGCAAAAAAAATTTTTTGACGGTTTGTAATATAGAAAATATGGATAAAACAAATTTATATACAATGCCTATATCATTTAAAAGCAGATGTGTACAAGTTAGAGATGCACAATGGGTTTGCCATAAGGTAAATACTGAAATGCCGTATTTTTCAATAACAAAAATCAAACCATTAATAATTAAGCAAATGAATACATTGGAAAGGCATTTCCCGCAAAGAGAGAAAACATCAATTAAAACTTATTACTTATGGAATAATCTTAAAGCTCTTGGATTAAATAATGAAGATTTATCTCAGTTAAGCTTTTATCAACGAATTTTTATTAAATACAAACAAAAATTTTTTTATACAGAAAATGATAAACATATATCAGTGATTTTAAATAAAGCAAAAGATGTAATAAAAAATTTCAATCAAAAAAGAAATGAATGTAAGCAATATAAAAATGATGTAAAAGCATCGCTTATTATGTTGGAAAAATATAAATTAGGTAATTGCCAGGAAACTGCTATCCTTGCAGAGCTTATCCTTAAAATAAATGGAATAAAAAATGCGCAAACAGTTATATTAAAGGCTGAAAATGAGAATGTAACATTAGATCATGAAATCTGTGTTTTTAATAGAGATGGCAGTGCTTTTTCTAAAATTAATAGAGATACAATTGTTGTTGATCCTTGGATAAATAAAGCTGATTTTGCTGCCAATATGATTGAATATTATAAAAATCAATGTAAATTTCTTTTCCGGATTCCGGAAGGGCAAAAAATAAATTTTTTGCCTTACAAACATAATAATTTAACTAAAAAAGATATAACACAATTTTGCATAAAATACCCAAAATTTTTATTTAATAGTTCTAAAAGGAAATTTATGAGTAATGAAGCTGGATTTTTGAATAAATAATTGTTCTAAATAAGTACATGGTTTGATTTCGTGTTACAGATGTTTTGATTATTTTGGACAATAAGAAGTCAATATTTTGTTTAATATACTCTGACAATTTCTCAAACTTATTTACATTTTACAGTTTCTAATAATAAAATATTTATGTTATATTTCTTGTCAGGAGTAATATATGCAAAAAAAATATAAATATATTGATACAAATTCTGTAGAATTGTGTAAAATGAGAGAAAATGCAAGGGTTTTAATGAAAGAATTTGATGCTTAAAATTTACCACAACCTACTACTTTGTTATTTTTTATTTTATAATTTATAATTTTGTTAGTTTTATTTTTATATCTTTGATTTCATTCAAAATATTATTTCTAGCAAGATTTTCATAATTTTCTTTGAAAAATGGGAGTTTAAAAATTGAAGATTTCTTTAAGAAATTTTCAAGTATTTTTAAACGTGCTGTGTAGAATTTTATAGGTTTTATATCTTTGTATTCTTTTCTAATAGCATTTTGATAGGCTTTGTACTCTTTCTTATTTGATGCTAAAATATATAAGTCTAAATCTGATATAAGTTTTTCTTCTCTAGTTGGATTAGATAAATCATATTCATGGTCAGTTGCTTTTATTAATCTTTTTAGTATATCTTGATTACTCTTACTTTTTATTTTTTTACTGGTTGATTCTAATAAAATATTAACAGCATATTCTATGCTATCCTTAACTGAAGGATACCTGTCATGTGTAAAAATTGCCAAGTTAAATAATGGTTCATTATGAAGTTTAAAAATATCTATATCTAAATATCTATCTTTATTAATTAGCATATTTTCACAATGTTTTAAATTATGATAACTACGAGAATCAATTTGTAAGAAATCCCAAAACAAATCTTCACTTTTATTTTTTGGAACACGTAAGTGAAAGTATAAATTATTTACAAATTCTTCTCTTAAATTCCGAGATGTATCTTTTGAAACTTCATTTATAATGTCAGGTTTGTTTTTTTCTGCTTCAATTAGAGCTTTACCAAGTTGAGAGAAATGACGATCCTCATTTCTTCTGGCTTCAAAGGATAAATTATCTTTTTGCTTAAATTTAATTTTATTATATTTTTGTGTTTGAACTCCTGAAATAGATTCAATCCTACTAATCATAATCCCCCCATTTCATTATATCATTAAAAGTAAAAAAATATATATGACTGTTTCTCTTATTTTATTTAGTTCTATCTTTTGGGAATAATTATACAATACTAAAACTTTTATTTTAATTGGACATTAATTGGACTATAAAATTCCTTGATTTCAGTAAACATTTGGCGAATTTAAGAGGATTCTTTGTAATTTTAAGTCCTAATAAAGTCCAGTTCCGACCAGTTTAAAAATCAACATCACGCAGCTTCCAACGGCTATAATTTAGGTTATTGTGATAGAAAGACCAACCAGAATTAGATTAGTTTGAACGCAAACTGGACATTAAAATACATGGTTCTCAAACACTGTATGAAAAAATTGTTAATATTAATAACCTGAAGATTTATTCCATGATAAAATCATATTATGCATTATAAAGATAAAATATTATATATAATAGCAGGTGCAAATGGCAGTGGTAAAAGTACTCTTGCGGAAGTTCTTTTGAAAGAAAAGAATTTGGTATTTCTTAATGCTGATGAAATAGCGAAAGAAATTGCACCAAATGCAATTAATAGCGTTCCTATATCTGCGGGCAAAGAATATTTTAAACGCTTAGCACAATATTTTAAAGATGATCTGTCATTCGCTGTAGAATCAACTCTTTCTGGTAATAATATTACAAGAATAATAGATAAGGCTAAAAGTCAAAATTACAAAATTATTTTAGTTTATTCTTTCTTACAAAGTTGTACAACATGTATTAAAAGAGTAAAAACGCGTGTTAAAAATGGCGGGCATGATGTTCCGGAAGAAGATATTATTCGCAGGTATTACAAAAGTTTTGTGAAATTTTGGGATGAATACCGTTTACAGGTAGATGATTGGACATTGTTTTATAATGGCTATGATTATGCTCCTGTAGTTGTGTCTTTTGGTAAAAAAGAAAAATATGATATAATAAATAAAGAGAAACAAGAATTATTTTATAACATATATAAAATTGCAAAGGATGAAATAAAAGTTAATGACTGATAAAGATGTTTTAGAATTATTAAATATGTTTACAACAGCTGCTCAAATTGCAAAATCAAGAAATAAATTTGAGTATACTTTGAATTTGAATGAAAATGATTTGAACGAGTTATTCAAAAAAGCATTTCCTTTTATGAAAGATAACGTAAGTAAACAATGCATTATAAAAAATCTGTTGGCAAATAATTAATTTATTTCGCCTTGCGGTTCTCGTCCAAGTTTAAAAACTTTTGTCAAATCTAAAGCAGGGACAAGCCCTGCTTTAATTTTGACAATAAAAAACTCCCCAGGTTGGACTCGAACCAACAACCTACCGGTTAACAGCCGGTTGCTCCGCCATTGAGCTACTGAGGATTATTCAAACCGCAACTTAAATCAGTCGGGGCTTATGTGTTTATTATATAATAAAAAATTTTTATTGTAAAGTCTTTTTTATAATTTTTTTAGTAAATTAAAGGTTTACTTTATTTCGCTCGGTTCTGTTGTTATACTGGAAAGCTTTATGAGCTTTTCAAAATCAGGATAACGCGCACCAAGTTCGGAGAATGTTCCGATGTCGACAATTTCTCCGTCTTTCAGGTAAATAAGTTTATTGCATGCTTTAAGTGTGGATAGTCTGTGCGCAATTGCTATTATTGTTTTTGATTTGCTGATTTGTTTTAACATTTCGGTTATTTCATTTTCAACCTGTACGTCAAGAGCTGATGTCGCTTCATCAAGGATAATAATTTCTGGGTCCCTGTAAAGTGCTCTTGCTATTGCAAGACGCTGTTTCTGGCCTTGAGACAATCCGTTTGAACCTATTATAATATTAGAATTTATTCCCTCAGGATAATCCTTTATAATATCATAGATTTGTGCCGCTTTTAATGCTTTTATAACTCCTTCGTCATTTATTTTTTCAAATCCCCATGCCACATTTTCTTTTATTGATTTGTCCAAAATATTAATTTGCTGGGGAACATAGCCTATTATATGTCTGAAGCAGGCAAAGTTGTTTTGATTTAACTGCAGTCCGTCTACCAGAATTTCACCTGAATCTGCAGGAAGCAAACCGGTTAAAACATCTGCAAGCGTACTTTTCCCAGCCCCGGAAAGTCCTATTATCCCGATAAAATCGCCTTTATTTATCTCAAAAGAAATGTTTTTTAGAACATGCTTCGTGCCATTGTATGAAAAGCATATATTTTTTAAGGTTATTCTATTTTTAAATTCAATCTTGTCTTGTGTTGCAAAGTTCGATTTTTGGACATCAGCAAGATTACATTTCTCAAATTCATTATTGATATTTTTAACGATATTTCTTGTTGCATTAATATTAAGTATAGATGATTGAATTCTGTTCAAAGCGGGTGCAATTCTAAATAGTGCCGCAATAACTATTGCAAAGGACGCAACAAGCTTCGAAGAATTTCCGTTTGTTGAAACTTGAAGTGAAATTATGCAGGCAAGTAATAATAACGCTGTAACGATGAGCATTTCTATAATGTATGGTGGTATTGAATTAAAAAATCCCTGTTTGATTTGAATTTTTCGAAATTGAGTTTCATTTTCAATATATTTATCAAAAAATATTTTTTCAGATGACAATATTTTTAATTCTTTTATATTCATTATATTTTCAAGCAAAGATGATTTATAATTTTTATAAACAGTGTTCATTGATGCATTGATAACGGATATTTGTTTTTTTAAAAATTTATTTTGAATAAAAAGTGCTGATACCGTAAAAATAATTGTTCCGACTGCAGGTATCGGAAATTTAATGAATAATAAGCCTATTATCATTATTATAATCACTGTATTTGTTAAGAGGTTTAACCCGCGCATTATAAAACCGTCAACCGTTGCATTGCACAGGTATTCAACAGTGTATAATTTAGTGCTGCTTGAGGTTTGCATCGTATCTTTGTAAGGGGCGTAAAGATAATATTCCATAAATTTTGATGTTATGTCTTTTTTCCAGTTGCTCACGAATTTATTTTGAATATATTGAACATAAATCATATAAATATTTTTAGCGATGAATATTAAAAGGATGCACAGTCCGATAAGCAGTGCGGTTGTAACGGAATTGTTAATAGTGAAATACGGTATATGAATTGTTTTTGAAAAATCTTCAGGACTTATTATCATAAGCATAAAAGGGTAAATCAATGCAACTCCGAGCAATTCCAGTACTCCGGCTATAAAAGAGAGAATTATAAACCATAATAAGCCTGCATAATGTCCTTTGCCGTAATATGAAATAAATTTCCTGTAATTTTCGAGTTTCATATAAACCTTATTTAATTATTAAGATAATAGCAATTTTTTGTAATATAATATATAATCATGGTAAAGGAAGGAGTTAATTATGTCAAATCCTATATTAAATGAAAACAGGTTTTCACCTCAGGAGAGAATTCTTGACGGCGAGCCGATGACCGTGTCAGGTACTGTGAATAAAGTTTTAATGTTATTTGCATGTTTGATTGCAGGCGCAGGAATAAGTTTGTATTCATTGTTTACAAATCCGTCAATTGTTCCGGCATTATTGATCGGGGGCAGTATACTCGGTTTTTTGCTTGTTTTGGTTACTTGTTTTAATATTAAAATTGCTAAATATACCGCAGCTCCGTATGCTTTAATGGAAGGACTTGTTTTAGGCGCATTTTCAGCATTTTTTGAAGCTCAGTGGCATGGAATAGTTTTACAGGCTATACTTGCGACATTTGCGGTTTTGTTTGTGATGCTTATGCTTTATAAGGCAAGAGCAATCAGGTATACGGAAAAATTTCAGGCAGTTCTGATGACTTCAATGTTTTCAATTCTTGCAATTTATTTAATTCAGATTATTGCATCATTTTTCGGACGCGGAATTCCTCTTATATGGGAAGCAGGTGCTGTAGGAATAGGATTTAGTCTGTTTGTTGTTGTGATCGCAGCTATGTCGTTAATTCAGGACTTTTTCTTTATAGAGTCTGCGTCTCAAAATATGTTGTCTAAAGATTATGAATGGTATGGAGCTATGGGGCTTATGATTACTCTTGTATGGCTTTATACTGAAATTTTAAGACTGCTTGCCAAATTAAATTCAAGAAACTGACAAACAGCAAAGCTGTGTATTTAATTTTGATCCCCTTGGTAAAGACCTTGGGGATTTTTTAATCTAAAATTTCTTTTAGTATATTATATATGGAATTTAATTTATATTTATTTCTATTTAGTAACTTATCTATTTCTTTTTGTATATTTTCAGGTTCAGGTGGCATATAATCAAAATCGAATAGTGCTTTGGGTGGTACATTAAGAATTTTGCATAAATTATCAAGAGTATCTGATTTTACAAAATTTATCCCCCTTTCAATGTAAGACATTGAATTTATGTTTACTCCTATTTTTTCAGCCAGCATTTCCTGTGTCAGACCACGTAATTCACGATAATATTTTACATTTTTACCGAAATTTTTCTTTATATTATTACTCATAGTATTAATGCCTTTTCTTATATTATTAATAAAATAAATCGGATGTTTAACATATTGATAATATGTAAAATGTGTGTTATAATATGATAAAAGGTGAAGATATGAATAAAAAAGCATTTACATTGTCTGAAATTTTAATTACTATTGGTATAATTGCAATTGTTGCAGCTTTAACCATGCCGGCTCTAATTGCAAATCATCAAAAGAAAGTTGTAGCAGTCAGGCTTGAGAAGTTTTATTCAGTATTTAATCAAGCTTTGTTTATGTCAGTAATTGATAATGGTGATATGAGCACATGGACATTTCCCGTTAGTTATTATGATTGGGAAGGTTCATGTACTTTTTTTAATACTTATCTTAAAAAATATATGCAATATATTGATTTAAAGTGTAAACAGATTCAAACAGTCTGGCCTACCTTTGGAGTTGAAATAACTTTGTCGGACGGTTCAGCGTTTAATATTGCGGGAGAATGGGTTACGTTTTATCCTGTTTCGGGCAGACGAAAATATGTAAATAGAGATATATTTTTATTTATAATGCTTAAAGACAGTAATAAATTGTATCCGTACGGTTATGCCAGAAAAAGAGATGAAATTTTAAAAAATTCACATCATGATATGAATTGCATGAAAAAGTCCGTTGACATCAATACGGCGGAAGAAAAATCAAGAGCCTGTGCCTCGGTTATAATGCAGGATGGCTGGGAAATCAGTGAAGATTACCCCTGGTGAAGATTTTACAGCAGATCTGCATAAATTTTACCGTCTTCATATTTTGAAATTCTGGCTCGTTGTAATGTATTTAACAGCGTTTCATCTTTTGAGTTTATTAAAACTGTTAAATAATTTCTTGTAACTCCTTTAAGCATGCCTGTTTTTTTATCAGGATGTTTTTCTATTAAAATTTCATGTTCTTTGCCTGTATTTTTGTCGATGAATTCCGTATATTTTATAAAGCACAGAGCTTTTACAATATCAGCTCGTATTTGTCTTATTTTTTTATCAACCTGATCCGTTCTTTGAGCTCCTTTTGTACCTTCTCTGATTGAATACGGAAATACATGAATTTTAGTTAGACCGGATTTTTTAAGATTATCCAGCGTTGTGTGAAAGTCGTCTTCCGTTTCGCCTGCAAAACCTGTAATAATATCGCTTCCGAGAAACGGCAGGTCAAACATCGAATTAATTTTATCTATCTGCGAGAGATATTCTTCAACCGTATAAAATCTGTTCATTGAACGGAGTGTTTTGTTGCATGCTGATTGAAGGGAAAGATGAAAATGCGGGCAGAATTTTTTTGATTTTGATAAAAAATCCAGCAGTTCATCTGTTATTTCATGCGGATTTAAAGAACCGAGTCTGTAGCGTGCAATATTTGTGCGGGATTCAATTTCTTTCAGTAAATCCGTCAGCGTTAATCCGTATTCTTTGCCCCACAGACCGATATGAATACCTGTAAGCACAACTTCTTTAAAATCGTGTTTTGAAAATTCATTAATTTGATTTATTATAAAATCAACATCGGCGCTTCTGCTTTTGCCTCTTGCAAACGGGATAATACAATATGAGCATCTGTTGTCGCATCCGTCTTGAATTTTAATGCCGGCACGCGTTTTGGACATGTCATCAAGAGATACTTTATCAAACTCTGCAAGTTGCATGATATTGCCTGCAATACATTTTTCATTAGAGTTTTTCATTGAAATCAGTGTTTCATATAAGTGAAGTTTTTCGTCATTGCCGATAACGTAGTCAACAAATTCATGTTCAAGAAGTCGTTCTTTTTCGATTTGTGCTACACAGCCTGTAAGTATGTTTATAATCCGCGGATTTTTATGTTTGGCATTTCTCAGCAAATACATAGCCTCATTATCGCTCTTATGCGTAACAGTGCAGGAGTTTAGTATGTAGTAGTCTGCATCTTCAATATTTCCGGTGTTTGTTATTTCGTGTTTTTCTAAATTTTCGGCTATTATTGAGCTTTCAAACTGGTTAGCTTTACAGCCCATTGTGTGAATATAAAATTTTTTCATATCCTAATAATATAGAAAATATATTTTTGTGTAAATATTTTTAACAATAAAAAAATTTTTTAGCAAAAAATTTTACTTTTTGGTTTTAATAAAGTATAATCAATTTGTGAAAGTGTAGGTGTGTGTATGCAAATTTCAGCAATCAGCCCTAATTTCCGGGGTAAACGCGACAGAATAGATGAACTTATAAGCTTAGATGATGCTTCTGTTCAACGAATAGCTTATATGAAAACTTTATCCCGTTCTGATGAAAAGAAACACAATCGTATAACGAATGGTCTTATTGCAGCTTCTCCTGTTGCAGCCGGTTTAAGTGCAGCAGTTTTAGTGAAACCGAATTCAAAAATATTTTCTAAAGAAGTTTCAGGTCTAGCCGCAAGAGCTGCCAACGGATTAAAAGTCGGTGGTTTATGGGGCGCAGGTTTGGCAGCTGTAGGCCTTGTAGGTCTGGCTAAAGCAGAATTATCAAAAGCTTCCCCGGAAGTCAGAAAATTTGACAGAGAACATCCGCTTCTTTCCCTGGGTGCTTTGCTCGCTGCAGGATTCGGTGCAATTGCTCTTGTAAATAAAGGAGCTGTTAAACTGGCTTCTAAAGAAGCTCCTAAATTTATGCAAAAGGCAACTGAAAAGGCTGCAAAATTCTTAAATACTAATAAAGCTATAACAGGTATGAAAAATGGTATTAAGAAAATTGCATCAAAAACTCCTGAACCGTTGAAAAATGTTGGAGAAGGTCTCTTGAGCTGGTCGCCGCACATTCTTTTATTGGGTGGTGTTTTACATTCTTTGAGTCATGGATCGGCTGTAAATCGCGAGTTTAACAAAAATTATAACGAGATAAAAGAAAAACAGTTGAATTTAGCTAAAGCCCGCCAGAGGGAACTTGTTATGGAAAATGATTTCTTAAAAACAGATGCTCAAAACAGAGAAGATCTTGCTCTTGTTAATGATCCTCTAAAAGATTTACCTGATGATGCGGTTGAAAAAGCCGCAGAAATTCAGGAAGATACAGAGGAAGTATAATATTATTCAACTAAATTAAATTAAAAAAGACCGGTTTATTTACCGGTCTTTTTTAATGAAAAATTTTTTACGGCTTCTTCTGCTGTTTTGTATATTTTTCTAAGAGAATTAACAAAATTTTCTTTTGTATCAATATTTAGCTTTAGAGGCATTTTATATTCGTTTCTGCAAAAATCTTTTGATTGTTGAAATACAGTCATATATGAATTATGAAACATATCATTCTCTAATTCACTAAAAAATATATGTAGATTTTCTTTTTCTGCGTAATTCTCCAGTACACTCATATTATGTTTATTAAATATACCATAATATTTTCTTTGAAGTTGTTGTGGGCAAAGAATATGGGAAGTTATTGGCAATGGCCATTTTTTTTCAAAATCTCTTTTACCACGCCAACTTGTCTGCGGTTTATTAATTTTAATATATTTACTCATTTTTTAATTCCTTTTTTACTTATTATATTAAATATTATTATAAATAAAATAAAAGAGATATCCAAACAGGATATCTCTTTTAAAATTATTAATGAATAAATTATTTCATTAATTCGCCGACAGCTTTGTATACAGCCATACGTTTAGCCGCATCTTCTTCTGCCTGAGCGTATAGAGCTTCAGCAGCTTCAGGATTTGTTTTCATCAGAGATTTATAACGTCCTTCAGATCTGATGAAGTCTTGATAGCTTCCTTTCGGATCTTTAGCATCCCAGGTGAACGGTGCGTCAGGGTTAGCAGGGTTGTATCTGTATAACGGGAAGTATCCTGCTTCAACAGCACGTTTTTGTTCTGTCTGGGTTTTGCTCATATCGATACCGTGTGCGATACAAGGAGCATAAGCAAAGATGATTGAAGGTCCTTTGTAAGCTTCAGCTTCCTTGAATGCTTTAAGAGTTTGAGCTCTGTCAGCACCTAAGGCAACTGATGCTACATATACGTAACCGTAAGACATACTCATCAAGCCCATGTTTTTCTTATATGTTCTCTTACCGCCTGTCGCAAATTTTGCAACTGCACCTGTCGGAGTTGACTTAGAAGCCTGACCGCCTGTATTTGAATAAACTTCGGTATCAAGAACAAGGATGTTTACATCTTTGTCCTGAGCTAATACGTGGTCAATACCGCCGTATCCGATATCGTTTGCCCAGCCGTCTCCGCCGATAATCCAAACGGATTTGTCGGTGAAGTAGTCTTGAAGTTCTCTGACTTTTGCTAAATCAGGACATCCGCAATCTGCATATTTCGCGATAACTTCTTTAGCTTTATCCTGAGCTTTAACAGCTTCTTCTGTTTTCGAATTTTCGAAGTGAGCCATAGCGCCTTCAAGAGCTTCTTTCAAATCAGCAGGAGTTTTTTCGTTAGAAAGAACTTTTTCTACATAAGATTTTAAAGTTGCTCTGTTCTGGTCAACTGCAAGTCTCATACCAAAACCGAATTCGGCGTTGTCTTCAAACAATGAGTTAGCCCATGCAGGTCCTCTGCCGTCTTTATTCTTAGTATAAGGAATAGTCGGGAAAGTACCTGAGTAGATTGAAGAACATCCTGTTGCGTTTGCAACGATAACGTTTTCTCCAAACAATTGAGAAACAAGTTTAACGTAAGGAGTTTCTCCGCAGCCTGCGCATGCGCCTGAGAATTCAAACAACGGTTTTCTAAGCATTGCGCCTTTAATTGTATTAGTGTTGTTTTTACCCATAACGTTGTCGGGAAGTGCATCGAAGAATTCTTCGTTAACCATTTCTCCTGCGGCTTCTTCTTTCTCAATAGAAGACCATGTTAAAGCTTCTTTGCCTGCAACTTTTGTCATAGGACATTGATCTAAGCAGACACCGCAACCTGTACAATCTTTGCAGTAAACCTGAACTTTGAATTTTTCACCGTGATCGTTAGGTTTAGCATCAACTGTATTGAATGATGCAGGAGCATCTTTCAAATCATCGGCTTCAACAAGTTTGGTTCTGATAGCAGCATGCGGGCAGGCAGATGCACAAATTCCGCATTGAATACAGAATTCTGAATTCCAGTGAGGAACTCTCGGTGCAATTCCGCGTTTTTCAAGACATGCTGTTCCGGTCGGGATAACACCGTCTATGCTCATTGCTGATACCGGAATATCATCGCCTTTTTGTCTCATTGAAGGTTCAATGATTTTTTTAGCAAAGTCTGATGCGTTATCAGGAATTAATTTAACATCTTCAGCACAAGCTACTCCGTCAAGTGATGCCGGAACTGGTACTTCTTCAGTTGCGTTAACCGCAGCATCAATCAATGCTAAGTTCATGTTTACAACATCATCGCCTTTTTTCTTGAAGGTTTTCTTAGTCATTTCTCTCATACCTTCAAGAGCCTGTTCAAACGGAATAATGCCAGATACTTTGAAGTATGCAACCATCATAACGGTGTTTGCACCTTTACCTCTTAAGCCCGGTTGTTGTTCGATAAGTTTTTCAGCGTCTACGTTGTAGAATTTGATTTTCTTATCAATAATAGTTTTTTGCATATCGCGTGTAAGATGTGCGAATGCTTCATCTTTTGTATAAGGGCTGTTAAGTAAGAATGTACCGCCTTCTTTAATACCTTTTAACAGGTCATATCTGCCAACGTATGCATGAGCAGAGCATGATACAAAGTCAGGTGCCGTGATAAGGTAAGTTGATTTAATCGGTTTGTCTCCAAATCTTAAGTGAGAAACGGTTACACCGAAAGATTTTTTAGAGTCGTAAGCAAAGTAAGCTTGCGCATCTTTGTTTGTGTACTGACCGATAATCTTAATTGAGTTTTTGTTAGCTCCAACCGTACCGTCAGAACCTAAGCCCCAGAACATGCAGTTTGTAGTTCCTTCGGGTTCCGTAACGATATGTTCTTCAACTTTCAATGATTTGTGAGTTACATCATCTTCAATACCTACAGTGAATCCGTGGAAACCGTTATTTTCAGCATGTTTGTAAACAGCAAGAACCATAGACGGAGTGAATTCTTTAGAAGCCAAACCGTAACGGCCGCCGATAATTCTTACATCTTTACCTTCCATAGCTGCTACAACATCTAAGTATAAAGGTTCACCGATTGATCCGGGTTCTTTAGTTCTGTCAAGAACAGTAACACGTTTAGCAGTTGAAGGAACAGCTGCTAAGAAACGTTTAACGTCAAACGGTCTGTATAATCTAACTTTAACCAGACCGTATTTAGTACCGCGTTTAGCGTTCAGGTATTCAATTGTTTCTTCAATTGTTTCGCAGCCTGAACCCATTGCAACGATGACATCTGTAGCATCAGGTGCACCTACATAATCAAACGGGTGATACTGTCTGCCTGTTACAGATGCAACTTTGTCCATATATTCCTGAACAATGTCAGGTACTGCATCATAGTATTTGTTAACAGTTTCACGACCCTGGAAGTAAACGTCAGTGTTTTGTGCACCAACTTTACAAATCGGAGCTTCCGGTCTCATTGCTCTGTTTCTGAATTCTTCAATATATTTAGGTTCTACAAGTTTTGCAATATCTTCATAAGATATTTCTTCAATTTTATGAACTTCATGAGATGTTCTAAATCCGTCAAAGAACTGCAAGAACGGCACTTTAGCTTTGTAAGTTGATAAATGAGCAACTAAAGCTAAATCCATTTCTTCCTGAACGGAATTTGCTGCGAGCATTGCATAACCTGTATTACGGCATCCCATAACATCTGAATGATCGCCGAAAATTGCCAATGATTGAGCTGCAATTGCACGTGCTGCAACATGGATTACGTGCGGTAACATTTCGCCGGCCATTTTGTGCATTACAGGTATCATTAATAACAAACCTTGAGAAGCAGTGTATGTAGAAGTTAAAGAACCTGCAGCTAAAGAACCGTGAACGGCACCTGCTGCACCTGCTTCTGACTGCATTTCAGCTACTCTTACTTCTTCGCCCCAGATATTTTTTTTGTGCTGAGACGCCCATTCATCAATCCATTCACCCATTGTTGATGAAGGAGTGATGGGATAAATTGCGGAAACTTCGCTCAAAGCATACGCAATATGCGCTGCAGCGTAGTTGCCGTCAACTGTTATAGTCTTTCCTGGCATAATTACAAACCTCCTTATTTTATGCGCTATTTACTTAATAACTATACCCCTTAATTTTAATACAAACAAAAATTTTTGACAAAAAATAATTAATGATTTATAATCACTCTTGTATCATTTTTGTAATAATTTACCCCTTATCGGGCAAAAAAAATTATAATGATGTTTTTATATAATTAACCTTTATGGAGTTGTGTTTATGATTAAATTAAGTCAAAAAGTGTTAAGCGGGCTGGGTAAATACCCCAGAACCAAGCCAAAACCTGAAAATATTGTAGACGGTGTAAATAAAAATAAAAAAAGAATTAAAGCAAAAATGTCTTCTCCGCTTGAACGTTCTCCTAAAAATGATACTTTTAGCGTGCAGACAAATAAAAACACTAAAGCAGCACCTGCTAAAAAGCAGGAGGATAGCAGAACTCATATTGGCGATTTTTTAGTTAAAAGCAACATGAGACTTGCGGAAGATTATAAATCAGATTTAAAGCGTGTTGCTCTTGAAATTCCTGAAGCTTCTTTTATTATGGAAGCTAATATCAGCTCCACAAAAGAACTTAAATCAATACTGGGTAAATTAGCAAGCAGGAGTGAGCAATTTTCTGAACGTGGTTATAAAGGTGTAATTAGAGATGGTGTAAGAGCTACTATGTTTTTACCTGATGCTGATAAAAATTATAATAAAGTTATCAAAGCTATGGAAAAAAAAGGTTATAAAATAGCTAAAACTTTCGCGGAGGATGCTGACGGAAATATTGTATTAAATAAGGACAGCATGCCTAAATTGGTAGATGATATTGATGTCAGATTTAGAGAAAATTCTGTACCGTCAGGTTATGAAGATGTGCAAATGCGCTTTGAAAAAAATGGGAATCTTTATGAACTGTTAATTTTGCCCGGGCCTAATTATTTAGCGTTTAAAAATAAAGAGCATGAAATGGTTTATGAACATTTCAGACAGTATAAAGAAAGCGGATTGCGCGGTGATGAGGGTGCAAAACAAATTATAAAGGCAATCCAAAATGAATTCTATAATGTAACAAGACCTTTATACAAACAGGCTTTGGAACGTGATGTTATGGGGAGCCGAAATGTTTCATCAGCTGTTACTTTTTCAGAAAAAGGAATAAATACTATCGATAAATTATTCAAATCTTTAAAGACTTTGTATAGAGGAAAATTTGACGCTCTGCCGCCAAGTAAGAAGTCTAAACCTGATTTCCGTCAGACAAAAAATTATAGAACTCTTGATATGATAGAAAATAATTTGCGTAAATTTATGGAGGAATATAAACCTATAACTCAATAATTGCAACATTTTCTATATGAAAAGTATGGCAAAACATGTCAAAGGGCTGTATTGATTTTACTCTGCAGCCTTTTTCCCGTAAATATCTTAAATCGCGTGCTAGAGTTGCGGGATTGCAGCTTACATAAATGATTTTTTCTTTTGTATGATTAAGCGTTTCATCAAGTGCTTCTGTAGTACAGCCCTTTCTGGGCGGATCAAGAATTGTTATATCAAATTTTTTCTTTATTGTTTTCAGGTATTTGGTGGTATCAGCAATATGGAGTTCTACATTTTTTATATTGTTAAGATGTAAAACCTCTTTTGCTTTTTCTATGGATTCTTTATTTTCTTCAACGCTGACAACTTTTTGAGCAATATCGCTTACTAAGATCCCGAAAGTCGCAATTCCTGCATAAGCATCAAAAACCGTAACATTTTTGTGTTTTGAAATTTCATCTTTTACATATTTAAAGATATTTTCAGCACTTTTCGGGTTTATCTGGAAAAAAGTTGTTGCGCCGATTTTGAAAGTTTTGTCTAAGATTTTTTCGTAAATAAAATCGCGGCCGCAGACGCATATTGTTTTTTCTCCTAAAATTACATTTGTCTTTTTGCTGTTGAAATTAATACAAACTCCTGTAACTTTTTCAAATGTTTCAAATATTGTTTTTGCAAAGTCAGATAATTTTTCTGAAATTTTGTTATTATTAATAACCAGTGTAACAAGTAATTCCCCGTTATAGGCAGAGTGTCTCATAACAATATGCCGTAAATCGCCGCTGTGTTTTTGCTCGTTGTAGCCGGAAATGTTAAATTCAACGGCTTTGTTTCTTATAAAATCAATTACTTTATCGCAAATTTCAGGCTGTATGGGACAGTATTTGATGTTAACAATTTCATGACTTTGCGGTTTATAGTAGCCTGCCAGAATTTTTTTTGAAACTTTAGTCTGAGATACGGGACACTGGATTTTATGTCTGAATTCTTTTATTTCAGGGCTTGGAATAGGACTATTAACAGGTGTGTCAATATTACCTATTGTTCTCATAGTATCTTCAACTATTTGCTTTTTCAAAGTTAGCTGATAATCGTAATCTATAAACTGCATCTGGCATGAACCGCAGACATTATGCATCGGGCAGAAAGGTTTGATTCTATGTGGTGATGGTGTAATAATTTCAATTACTTTTGCATTTGCAAAATTTTTATTGACTTTCGTAATTTTTATTTTTAGCTCATCTTGCGGGCAGGCATTTTCAACAAATACAACCTGACCGTCAATTCTTGCAATTCCTGTTCCGAGATTTGATAATTTTTCTATTTTTACAACAAATTCATCATTAATGTTCATAATATTAAAAAAGAGCCATTTCGGCTCTTGATATCAATTAAATGGTGGGCGTTAGAAGACTCGAACTTCTGACATCCTCCTTGTAAGGGAGGCGCTCTACCAACTGAGCTAAACGCCCTTAAACTTATTTTATTTTGCGATTCCGAAACAAGTTCGGAACTCCCGCATTTCTAAAATTCACTTGGTTCATTAAGAACTGCGGTCGGCTAACGCCCTTTCGCAAAATTAATATTAACCGAAACAAATTTTATTGTCAACAGTTTATTTTAATGTTTTGGGAACTAAGGCATAATGACATTTTTAAACTATTCTATTGTGTGTTCTGTCTGTTCATTATGTTTTTCAAGAAGCTGTTTTTCATATTCCATACGCTGTTTAACTTTTATTTCATGTTTTGTGCCATGATGCGGCTCTTCGCGTTTGTATCTGGCATCTACCCACCACTTGGCAATGTGGTAAACAGGCCCTTTTCTCACAGGTTTGACCTTTTCTTCTTTTACTTTTTGTTCTTTATGCTTTTTAATTTTTACAGGTTTATCCAGATTATCAATATTTGGTTTGTCAGGCGGAGGAACATCCGTGTAGTCCAGTAAATCCGCTTCGTTAACCGCATAAGTCTCAGGACTGACGTAACCTTCATCTGCCATTACAAACGGCGATACTGATAACATTAATATTAAAATCAAAATATATCTAATCATCTTTCCTCTCTTTTAATAATATGCGCCTCTTGTTATGATATTTTTCCCGTGAGAATCCAGTCCGCCTGTCTTTAGCAATCCGAATTTTGATGCGGCTTCATCAATTTTTGTCTGCCATTTTTGAAAATATTCACCTTCATAAGACTGATAACAGCCTTCATAAAACATAGCTTTATCTTTTCCGTATTTTTTAAAGTGCGCGAATAAATAAGTATAAAATTCAGGACAATATGCCTTTGTTCTTGCAGGATGTGCAATAGACATAACTCCGCTGTCAAGAGTTGAAATAAATTCAACTGCATCTTCAAAGGAAGAAAAAGGTTCAAGCATTTTCCCGATTGAAGGATGAGCTTGGAGGTATATTTCTCTTGCGGTCATTATTTGTTTTTCTATGTAATCAGGTATTTCAGGTAAATCATGTTCGATATACATTTCAAGGGCTTTTTTATATATTATGTGATATGGTTCTTTGCCTTTGAAAAGATATTTGAATTTTTTTATTGGTTTGTCGTAAGAAAAATCTGCATCAGGAATGTAATAATTCAGCAAAATTTTTCCTGATGTGTATTTTTTCAGCGGGTGGGCAACTTCATCCTGTCCTTTGGCAATCATGATATGGCATTTAGAGGCTTCTTCAATGTTGAAATTATAATCGGGAAGCTCTTCATTTAACTTTTGAATAGTTTCTTTAGCAAGAAGTAATTTCTGTTGCATTTTAGTTTTTAAGTAATTGTTTAATTTTTTATCAGCTGGATTAATTCCGTAAACAAGCAGGTGAATTTGTACAGGTTTTGTCTGTTCCGGAAAATTAATTCCAACTGTTGATATTTCAAGACCAAAGCTAATGTTGACGTTGTTGTATTCATTAATTAGTTTTTCAGCTTCTTTACAGCCGTCAATTGTGTCATGGTCTGTTATTGCAATAAGAAAATCATTAGTTTTTTCGGATAATTTTTTTACATTATCTATTAGCTCGTTAATAGTCATTGTTCCATCCGAGTATTGTGTATGAATATGTAGGTTGGCTTTAAATTCTCCTGACTCAAGATATCTGAAATCGTGCGAATCAAGAATGTTTAAATCTTTTCTTTCACCCGGTTTAAACGAGATATCGGAAAAATTTTTGACTCGTTTTATAAAATCTTTTTCATCGACAATTCCCATAATTTATATTTTACACAAAAACAGAGATTGAAACAAAATTTCTAGTCTTACGTCAAGAATATTAAAAGTGTAGTGATAGCTGAAATAAGAAGACGAGGAATTTTTATGGCTGTACCTAAATATTTGGAAGAAGATTTATATAAGGATTTGAAACCTGAATATCAGGAGAGTTTAGAATTTATTGAACTTGAAGACGATGATATTGAAGAACCGAGAACTTTTAATTCTATATCAAATGATGATGATATTTTGCAAATGTATTTAAAAGATATCGGAAAAATTAAACTGTTAAATTCAAAAGAGGAAAAAGCTCTCGGAAAAGAAATAAAAGAAGGGAAAAAATCGCAGGCTGAAATTGCAAAACGAAAACTGGTTCAGGCAAATTTACGTTTAGTTGTAAGCATAGCAAAAAAATACATAGGTCAGGGAGTTCTTTTTATGGATCTTGTGCAGGAAGGCTCTTTAGGACTAATAAAGGCTGCCGAAAAATTTGATTATTCAAAGAATTTCAGGTTTTCAACCTATGCAACGTGGTGGATAAAACAGACTATAATAAGAGCTATTTCAAATAATTCGCGAACTATTCGTATCCCTGTTCACATGACGGATAAAATAAGGAAGTATAAAAGAGCTTATACAACGCTCTCATTTGAACTGGGACGTGAACCTAATGATTTAGAAGTCGCAGAAAAACTCGGGATAACTCCAAAACAGCTTTTTACAATAAAAAAATCAATAATAAAAGAGCCGATAAGTCTTGAAACACCTGTAACTGATGATTTGAATATCGGAGATTACATCGAGGACAAATCTTACCGTTCTCCCGAAATTCAGACTAAGAATAATGCATTAAAAGGTAGTATTGATGATTTATTAGCAATGCTTTCTGAACGCGAAAAAAAGATTATAACCTGCCGTTTCGGAATTAACGGCGAGATGCCGCGAACACTGGAGCAGTTAGGCGGTATAATGGGATATTCAAAAGAAAGAATAAGACAATTAGAAGATTCCGCATTATCCAAAATCAGAGAGAGAAAGGAATTACAACATTTTAGAGATTTTATCGAGGATTGATTGCGTAAGGATGCACCTGCATCCTTTAATTTTTATCGAACAATTTTTTTTATAATTTCTTCAACATTTTTTTGCAGAGTATTATAATCTTTGTTGTTATCTATTACAAAATCCCAGTCTTTAATATTATCAAGTCCTGTTTCGGTTATATCGGTTTCTCCGATAAGAGTTCCCCTTGAAGCTCTTGTTTCTTTTGAAGCTTCAACACGGATAGCAATTGCACCGGCTTTTTTGAATACTTCGTATTCATGCGGAACTCTGACATCAGTTACCATAATATTCCCGTCCTGTTCAATTATTTTTTTCAGCCAGTAATCAGGATCCTGCGCGCGTCCCCAATTCCCCAGATTAATTAAATCTTGTCGGTACAACGGTTTGTTTTTTTCAATTTCTTCGTATGTCAATCCTTTTTCATTTCCGTAAGTTAATTTTATAATATCACCCATTGCGCATCTTTTGTAATCAGGCATTTCGGCAAGCATTATTTTGGCCACAGTATCTTTGCCGGAATATTGTTTCCCTGAAAATATTATTATTTTATCAGCCATGGTTTATCTCCTTGATAATTTTATATTATCATGAAAAATTTTACTATTTATATCAATATTTTAGTCGGCAAGAGTTTTTCTTATGGTAAGAATTTTAATATCATGTGCATGGCGCTGAAGGTAAGGATCTTTTACTGCCTGCTCCAAACTGTCAAGCATCTTAAATTTCAACTCGAACGGGAATTCTTCTTCCGGTACTATTCTTATTTTATGGAGCAGTCTGTCATACACATTGTAATCGTCAAGAGCCATTAAATCTCTAAATTCTTTTTCGATATTTTGGTCGGGGAGAAGGTGTACATAGCTTGCCAGATGCTCTCTTGATGCAGGTACTGCATATTGTTTGGCAATATCATAAAATTCTTTTATTTTTTCAGGTATTATTTGATCTTTAGGAACATTCATGTCATCGTAGGCTTCAGGTACAGGCTTTCTTGCAAGAAGCGGAATTTCGTTCATAAGAATTGTTTGCGTAACTTCATCGTTTCTTGCCATAAGTTTTTCAAAATACTTTAATGCATCGTCGTGAGGCAGGTATTTAAGCACATAGCCGAGGGCCTGATCAACCATCGGAATATGCATACCTATGCATTTATTTATATAAAAGTTTTTTCTGTCATCCCTGATATGTTTTATGGAAAGTGCAAGCCCTGCTTTTTTTTGAACATCATCAAAATTATTTTTATCTTCAAGCAATTTCCACCATTCAATTTCTCTATAATTTTTCGGTGTGCGTTTTATTTTATGAAGAACGGTTCTTGCGGTTTTACTTCCGTTTTTAATTCTGTTTACAACTCTTACACCGCCCCAGTCAATACTATATCCGTTGATTTTGTTGTGTCCGTTATGAGCGAGTTCTTCATCCGTAAGTTTTAGGCCTGCAGTATATTCATTCACCTTTTTTTTGTAAGGCGGAGTGTTTAAATCAATATAATTGTCAACCATATAACCTTTATTTATGTCTGCAAAATAGAATTTCCCGCGTTGAGTTTGTTCTCCCCACTGGTACAGCCAGTATTCGGCCGTATTCGGTTCGGCAAAATTGCCATGGCTTTTATATCTGTGCCAGTTAGGACCTCTGTCGGCTACGGTATGAACTTTTAAAATATAATCATCATTTGTCTTGTTATCATGTACCCCGCGAATTCTATAAGCGCTGCCGTAATCGCCTTTTCCTAAAAATTCAAGGTCAATGTCTTCTTTTGTATTATTTAACTTATATTTTTGAAAAACACTGCGCAGTTTCTCTACTGATGAATTGCCGCGTCTGTTTTTAAATTCTATGTTTGAACTGTCAGCTCCGCTTCTAAAACCTCTGATTTCTTCGGCAATCTCCCCGAAAACATTCATAATTTCTTTTATTGCATTAACACGTTGCTTTTTATCTTTTGGCAGATTGTCAAATATCCCGCCGGGCAGCTGTCCTACTATTGTGCTTTGTTCGGGACGGCGTTTTTCTATAATATTTAAAATATCTTTTTTCCCGTCAGTATAAATTCTTTTTTTCATAAGTTTTGTAAGACCGGTAAAATTTTGTTGGCTTACATTTTCGCTATTATTTTTATTGTATAAATAATTATTTGTTATAGCAGAAACTTTCATAAAATAATTTAAGCACGGGCAAGTTTATTTTGCACGTTTTTTTTATTTAAAGCTTAATATTTTTAACATAAAATTTGCAATTTTACTATGTTCGTCATAGCATAGACAAGCACGGTTTTTTTTATGTGCGGATAAGTGTAGTTAATACAATATATGGAATATTATTTATGGCTTTAAATTTTCAGGAACTGGTTTTCAATTTACAAAAATTCTGGTCAGACTACGGATGTATAATTCAACAGCCCTATGATATTGAAAAAGGAGCCTCTACAATGAATCCGGCTACTTTTTTGCGTTCATTAGGCCCTGAACCATGGAATACTGCAATGATTGAACCTTGCAGGCGTCCGACCGATGCCAGATACGGTGAGAATCCGAACAGACTCGGACATTATTTCCAGTTTCAGGTTATTTTGAAGCCGTCTCCGGATAATGCCCAGGAACTTTATCTTAAAAGTTTGGAAGCCATGGGCATTGATCTCAAAGAGCATGATGTCAGATTTGTTGAAGATAACTGGGAGTCTCCGACTTTAGGCGCCGCAGGTGTAGGCTGGGAAGTCTGGCTTGACGGTATGGAAATTACACAATTTACTTATTTTCAGCAGGTCGGCGGAGTCGAGGTCAAACCTGTGGCACTTGAATTGACTTACGGGCTTGAGCGCATTGCCATGTATCTTCAGAATAAAGAATCTGTTTATGATATTTTGTGGAATGACTCTTTGAAATACGGAGATATTTATTTGCAGAATGAAATAGAACAATCTAAATATAATTTTGAAGTAAGTGATGCAAAAGCTTTGTTTACAATGTTTGATTTGTATCAAAAAGAAGTTGATAATTGTATTAATGCAAAGCTTGTTTTGCCTGCTTACGATTACGTTCTGAAATGTTCTCATACATTTAATCTGCTGGATGCAAGAGGCGTAATCAGCAAAGATGAAAGAATTAACTTTATTAACAGAGTCAGAACTATGGCTTCCGCTGTTGCAAGATTGTATGTGGCACAGAGAGAAAAAATGGGTTTCCCTCTCTGTAAATAACTGCAAGGGGCTGATACCTGACCTCGCCCGCCTTTATTTAAAGGTCTGGAGAAATGGAGAAAATAAATGGCAGAAAAATTTCACCGCGCGACATTTACTCGCAATTTTTTGAAAACTATCACGAGAATTAAAAATCCTGACGAGATGCTTGCTGAAGCTAAATCAGAAGGGCTTGAAAAAACACTTGGTGTTTTTGATTTAATCATTCTCGGTGTTGGAGCAATTATCGGTTCCGGAATTTTTGCAATTGTCGGTATTGCAGCTGCCGGAAGTGCTGACGGTTCAGCTTTGGGTGCCGGCCCCGCTCTTGTTGTATCAATGGTAATAGCCGCAATTGCGTGCATTTTTTCAGCGCTGTGTTATTCTGAATTCGCAACAATGATTCCCGTTGCAGGCGGTGCATATACTTATACTTTTGCGACTCTCGGTGAGTTTGCCGCATGGATGGTAGGCTGGGTTTTGATGCTTGAATATGCAATCGGGTTTATTGCAGTTGCCTGCGCGTGGTCAAATCATTTTGTCCAGTTTTTGAGCGGATTTGAAAAAGTGCTGCCTGCTTGGCTCGCTCATCCGCCTGTTTGGCTTGTAAATGATGCTTTCAGTGCTGCCAAAATAGCATCTGAAGATGCGTCAGTTCATATTCCGACTTTGTCGGGACTACCTGTATGTATTAATTTACCTGCAATTCTGGTTGTTCTTCTTACTACTTTTATTCTTGTCAGAGGGACAAAGGATTCAACCAAAATGGCAGGATTAATGGTATTTATAAAACTTGCAGTTATTGCTTTATTTGTTATTGCTGGAGCATTTTTTGTCAAGCCCGATAACTGGACACCGTTTGCGCCAAATGGTGCTGCCGGAATTTTTGCTGGAGCATTTTTGATATTTTTTGCATATATCGGATTTGATGCTCTTGCAACAGCGGCGGAAGAATGCAAAAATCCGCAGAAAGATTTGCCAATAGGAATTATCGGCTCTTTAGTAATTACAACAGTTGTGTACGTTCTTGTTGCACTTGTTTTAACAGGTTTACAGGATACAAGTTCTTCTGTCCCTCTGGGCTTTTTAAAAGCTCCGATGGCTTATTGTATGTCATTGTTTAATATGAATTGGGCAGCAGGGCTGATTTCAATCGGATCGCTTGCGGGCTTAACTTCTGTACTGCTTGTTCTCGAAATGGCTGCTACAAGAATTCTGTATGCAATGAGCAGGGATCATTTTATTTCGCAGAGATTTCAAAAATTACATCCAAAGTTTAAGACTCCTGCGCTTTTGACCTGGACTGTCGGAATTCTTGCTGTTGTCGGTATTTTAACATTAAATCTTGATGTAGCTGCAGAACTTTGTAATTACGGTACATTTACTTCATTCATTATAGTTTGTGTTGCTGTATTAATATTAAGAAAAACAGACCCTGACAGACCTCGACCATTTAAGGTGCCATTTTCGCCTGTTACTCCCGCATTGGGTATAATTATCTGCGGAGGTTTAATGGTTTATAAATCTATGCAGCCTTCAGGTTCTGCACTGTTATTTCCGGTTTGGCTCGGTGTCGGTGCAATAATTTACCTTTTATACGGATTTGTAAGAAACAGACAGAATGAGAATAAAATTCATTACGAAAAAGTAGAACTTAAAAAACAAGAAATGATGAAATAATGGAATTAAAAAATATAATATTTAATGCTTTAAAAAAGAAAAGCCCCGATGAATTAATAGCCGTAAGCAAAAAGTCTGAATTGAAAAAGACATTAAATGTGTTTGACCTTATTGTATTAGGTATAGGTGCGGTTGTAGGAACAGGAATTTTTACAATAATCGGTACGGCAATTCAGGGAGGACCTGAAAGCGCCGGCGCTGGACCTGCTATTATTATATCTATGGTGCTGGCTGCAATTGCGTGTGTTTTTTCAGCGCTGTGTTATTCTGAAATTGCCGCAATGATACCTGTTGCAGGAAGTGCTTATACTTATACTTACGCTACAATGGGAGAATTTATGGCATGGATGGTCGGGTGGATATTAATGCTTGAGTATGCTATCGGAAATATTACGGTAGCCTGTGCCTGGACAGGGTATTTTGTGCAATTTCTAAAGGGGTTTAAACATGTATTGCCTGATTTTATCGTAAATTTTCCCCTATGGTTAAGAACAGATTACCGTTATATGTTTGCATACTGCGACAAATTCGGGCTTGATCCTCACACTCAGATGCCGTTTATTTTTGATAAAATCCCTGTGGCTATAAATATTCCCGCTATGGTAATTGTGCTTTTGCTTACAATTTTGTTGATAAAAGGTGTTAAAGAATCAACAAGATTCGCAAGCGTTATGGTTGGCGTAAATATGTTTATGATTTTATCATTTATAGTTGTCGGCGCATTTTATGTTAAGCCTGAAAATTGGATGCCTTTTGCCCCGAACGGGTTTGAGGGCGTATTTATGGGCGCATTTTTAATATTTTTTGCATATATCGGCTTTGATGCTATTTCCACAACAGCGGAAGAAACCGAAAATCCGCAGAGAGATTTGCCTATTGCAATTCTCGGTACTCTTATAATTTGTACAGTTTTGTATGTGTGCGTAGCCCTTGTTCTAACGGGTAATGTGCCTCTGGGTCATATTGATGTTCAGGCGCCTATTGCGCATGCCATGAGGGCTATCGGTAAAGATTGGTTTGCTGGTTTAATCTCTATAGGTGCACTTTGCGCGTTGACTTCTGTCCTTTTGATTTATCAGCTCGGAACGACACGAATTTTATATGCAATGAGCAGAGACAGATTTTTGCCCAAATCATTAAGGTTAATTCACAAAAAATACAGAACACCGCATGTACTTACATGGATTTCGGGTATTGTCGTAATTATCTGTGCTTTATTTATGGATTTGAATATTTCTGCGGAACTTTGTAATTTCGGAACTTTTACATCATTTATAATAATCTGTATTGCTGTATTAATATTAAGAAAAACAGATCCAGACAGGCAACGTCCTTTTAAAGTCCCATTTTCGCCGTTATTCCCTGTTCTCGGAATAATAACATGCGGAGGTTTAATGATTTATTCAATGAAGTTTTTATCAACTTCATCTTTGTATTTTCCGCTGTGGCTTTTGATGGGATTTGCAATTTATGCAGGCTACGGGTATAAGCAAAAAAGACTGGAGGAAAAAATTAAAGTTCAAAGAAAACCTAAGACAAAAGTTGAAGTTTAGTCTGCAGCATGTTATAATAAATTTAATAAGTAGTTAATAAATTTAAGGGAGCAATAACTATGAAAAGATCAGATTATTTGAGAATTTCGGGGGGGGGGCATTTTTAGCTGACAGAGGGGCATTAAGCCAAGTTTTATACGGTAATTTCATTGCGCATTTATTGCTCAATCCAAAATTTATCATAAAAAGATTGCGCACCATATGCGCAATGACAGGTCTTAATATTCAATCCCTCTCCCGCAAGGGGAGAGGAAAAAGTTCTTCACGCTTAACTTTTCACACTTCAC
>CASDVM010000002.1 GCA_949284415.1 uncultured bacterium
AGGCAGCATGCGGCGCAGGTTATATAGGTGCAAACACTCCATATTGCCTTGAGGGCAATCCTGCAGTGTATAACAATGAATGTTCCAACGACAATTCACTTTGTCGATTAAAATACATAAAACCGATAAAATTCCTATTTTGATCGGATGCTCACAAATAATTAAAAAAAACAGCAGGAGCTAATCCTGCTGTTTTTTATTTTTTACTTTACCAAATTTATTTATTAGTTTATAATTAGTTTATGGAAAGAAATATTGTAAAACTTTTGGGATTAAATATTGATTCTTTTTCCTTTGAAGAAGCTGTTGAATACGCTAAAAATATTTCGGGACAGATAGTAACTTTGAATCCTGAAATGGTTAATAATGCTTTTAAAAATTCTGATTTTGCAGAAATAATTAACTGCGCGGAACTTGTTATTCCTGACGGTGTAGGTGTTGAATTGGGATTAAAAATTCTTGGTAAAAATGTTAAACGCATTGCAGGAATCGAGTTTTCCCGCCGAATGATAGAAGAATGTGCTAAAAATCGGCAATCTGTCGCTTTAATCGGTGCTAAACCCGAAATTGTGGAAAAAGCAAAAGAAAATCTTCAGAAAGAATTTCCCGAATTATATATAACTTATATTCATGACGGATATTTCAATGATGATGTGGAGATTATTAATGAAGTTAAGATAAGACAGCCAAGATTAATTTTATGCGCGCTCGGCTCTCCAAAACAGGAAGAATTTATTTTTAAGGCTAAAAAAGACTTTCCTGATTCAATTTTTATAGGTGTCGGAGGAAGCTTTGACGTCTGGTCGGGCGTTGTAGAAAGAGCACCCGAAATTTATCGGAAACTTTGTATTGAATGGCTGTATAGAACAATAATGGAACCCAAAAGATTTAAGAGAATTTTTCCTGCTTTGCCGTTATTTGTTTTAAGAGTGTTACGTGAAAAATTTATCCCGAGAGGAGTTTAAAATGTTAAATGATGTTGAGATTAATGAAATAAAAGATTTATGCGGAGAAAACAGGCAAAATATTGTAAAAATGGTTTATAATGCTCAGTCGGGGCATATAGGAGGGGCATTGTCATCCGTTGAACTGTTGACCGTTCTTTTTCATAAATGTATGAAGACCTGTCCAGAATGGAGAAATTCAAAAGACTTTGATGTGCGTGACAGATTTGTGCTTTCAAAGGGGCATGCATCTGCTCTTTTATATTCAGTTTTAGCACAGATCGGTTATTTCCCGAAAGATGAACTTATGACATTTAGAATTCTCGGGTCGCGTCTTCAAGGTCATCCGATGCCTGTATGTCCGGGTATTGATGCTGCTACAGGTTCTCTGGGACAGGGCTTGTCTATTGCATGCGGTATGGCTATGGGATTAAAACTTGATAAAAATCAGGCTAAAGTATTTTGCCTGTTGGGAGACGGTGAACTGCAGGAAGGAAGTGTCTGGGAAGCGTTCATGCACTGCTGTCATCAGAAACTTGATAATATAATTGCAATTATTGACAGAAACAGACTGCAGATTGACGGTTGTACCGAAAATATTAAATGTCTTGATCCGTTATCCGATAAATTAAGAGCTTTTAACTGGGATGTTCAGGAGATTGACGGGCACGATATTAATGCTGTTTATCTGGCTTTTGAAAATGCAAAAAAAGCTTCAAAACCGGCTGCTATAATTGCAAATACAATTAAGGGCAAAGGTGTATCGTTTATGGAAAATAATGCAGGATGGCATGGAAAGGCACCGAATAAGGAACAATTTGAAGCTGCCATGGCTGAACTTTCTTAAGGAGAATTTTAATGATTTCAGACAGCTTAAGTAATATTTTTAAATATGGTGAAATTCCTAAAAAAACTGCAGATTTCATTCTTGGCTTGAATGATAAAACTCCGGCGGGGCATTATGAAATTGATGAAAATACGTATGTAAATGTTGATATTTATGAAACTAAATTGCCTGAAAACTGCAGGTATGAAGCACATAAAAAGTATATTGATATTCAATTGCTTTTGGACGGTAAAGAGCAGCTGGACTGTATTTCTCCAGAGCAGCTTAAAATAATTGAACCATACAATGAAGAAAAAGATATTATGTTCTTTGAAAATTCTGAAAATGTGCCTGACGCTTCATTTATATTAAAAACAGGAAGATTTGTGCTTATTTATCCGCATGAGGCGCATAGACCGCAGATGGCTTTGCAGAATAAATCAGTTAAGGTTAAAAAGGCCGTTGTAAAAATTCGAGTTTGAAAAATTTTTATAGTGTAATGTAATTTATATTAAAAATAAATTTCTTTTACCAGCATAAGTATTTGATTTATAAATTTGCGATAGGCTGAACGATCAGCTTCTCCGGATAGAATTATATCTGCTTTTGAAGCCGTAGGATGAATATGTGTTTTTGCTTTATTTGAAGCATTTTCGTAAACTTCATCGGCAGAATCGCCAAGATCCCTTTCTTCCGCACGTCTGTAAAATCTTTCTTTTTGTATATTATGTGATACATCAACGTATATTTTAAAATCAAATGCATCAACAACTTTGTCAGTCAGTGTGAAAAGCCCTTCTGAGATAATAATTTTCGAAGGCAGTGCAAGTTTTACATTATCACGCCTGATTGCTGTCCCTGACATATCATATTCAGGCAAATAAACTTCTTTGCCGAAAAGAAGCGATTTAATATGCATTTTCATCAATTCAAGCTCAAGTGCTTCGGGCACATCAAGATCATAATGTTTCGCAAATTCAGCAAAGCTGCCTGCTTTTTTTACCATATCCGAGCGGTCATAATAATAATCATCGGTATTAATTCTTGTAATAGCGTTTTCAATACAGTATTCATCGGCAAAGTTTTGTATTGTATTAATAATATCAAGCGCAATAGTTGATTTTCCGCTGGCGGTTTCGCCTGCAATGCCGATTGAACAGGATCTTGTTATATTATTTGATAAAAATAAAGCCATTTTTTTTATTGCTGAAGGCTTTACTTTTTTGAAAATCGAATTTTCGCTGGTGAGTTCATTTGAGAATATTTGATTTAATCTTTTTTCAATATAAAGAAAGAGATTTTTATCGGAATTTAGAAAACTTTTCGATTTATTTACGTCTGTATAATTTTTAGTTAATGTATTTTGCAATGTTAAATCCTTTTTTTATTACACATTGAAAAATCCGAAAATAATTTTTTTTGCCTTTTATTTTTTTATATGTTAGCAGAAATATATAAAAAAAATACAAAGTATGTATAAATGTTAATTTATAATTTTTTAAAGACATGTTTCATAACACTTACAAACCCGTTTTCTTTAAGATATTTTTCTGTTGAAGTTTGAGCGCTGTCTAATTCGCCTATTAAAAACAGACTTCCCTGTTTGAGTTTCTCTGAGACAAGTTTAATGAAATTTTTTATTTTGTTTTCATCAAAATAGCCCAGTATATTTCTGCACAGCAAAATTGTATTAGAGTCATCTTCCATTTTTGCAAGAACTTTATACATATCAGCATTTTCGAATACAACTTTGTCAGTCAGTATATCAGCAACCTTCAGTGTTTTGCTGCTTTCAAAATTTATATCATTTTTTATATCAAGCTTTTTATCACTTTCTTTAAAATATTTGTCATAGTTATCTGTATTCATGTATAATGATGCGGTATCAAATGTAATAGTCTTTAAAAGCTTGCTCTTTGCAGCTTTTATTACTTCAGGATCAATGTCAAAAGCTTTTATCGGAAAGAATTTTTTATCGTCAGCTGAAGGGTTATTTTCAATTAAAGAAATAATCTGTGTATAAGCTTCAGAGCCGTCAGAACAGGCAAATTGCACCATATTAACCTTTTTTTTGTCTTTGAAATGCTGCTTTTCATATATTGAAAGTTCCGTCCAGTCAATATCATCTCTGAAAAGCCAGGTATTTGTACCGATTTTCTTCCCGTCTGTTGTTTCATAATACCTGTGGGTAGTCCCGAATGCCGGAGCTTTGCGGAAGGTTGCGTTATGGTTAAATGTAAGCGAGGTAATTTTCATATCTTTTTAATACTTATGAAAAAATTTTTTTGCTATCAAAATTTTATTTATTATTGAATAGCGTAAATAATTATGTTATAATATCAAATGTAAGGATTAAAAAAACAGGAGTGAGAACTATGAAAAGATTTTTAAAAACTCGGGGGGGGGGCACTGATCCGCTTTTTACAAGAGTTTTAGCAAATAAACATAATAAATTGCAGAGTGGTTTTACCCTTGCAGAAGTTTTGGTAACTCTCGGCATTATAGGTGTGGTTTCTGCTATGACAATTCCAACCCTGATGCAGAATCATCAAAGAACAACTTATGTAACCCAGCTGCACAAGGTATATAATGAAGTTTCACAGGCAGCTCAGATGATACTGACGGAAAGTAATGCTGTATCATTGAAAGAGTCAAAATTAAAACGTCAGGGACTCGGATACTTTTTTAACTATTTTAAAACTATTCAGACTTGTTCAGGGAATGATCTTTCTGATTGTTTTGCATCTGACTATGCTAATATGTCAGGTACTGCAATTGACTTAAGTGAAACTGTATCTGATGATTACGAATGTGCAGTTATCGCAAGCGGGGCTACTATATGTATATCTGATTGGGGTGGTGATGAGTATCATCTCGCTACCGATATTAATGGTAAGGCCGGGCCCAATATTTTGGGACGTGATTTGTTTTCGTTTGTATTAGCAGGTAATGGTTCAGTAGAACCTGGTGATGTTGAAACTATTTCAAATAGTTTTAGTACAAACTGTTCATCAGCTGAAGGTGATTCTTACGGATATTGTTTTGCAAAAATCGTTAATGATGGCTGGAAAATGGATTATTAGTTTTTAGTTATATTTTTTAGGGGAAACTTTTTTTGAAAAGTTTCCCTTCTTAAGAGGTTTTATGCATAAACGCTTATTTGTTCTCGTTACAATTTTTATATTGATTTTATTTATCGCCATAATACAGCATGTTACGGAATATGTTTATGTAAGTCCCAGAGTAAATACTTCTGTATTTCCTTATTTGGCTGATGTTATAAAGCCTTTGGATAGTGCATTGAATAATTCTCTTAAACTTACCAATAAACAGTACGGGGATATGAAATATACCTTTAAAACGGGGTATGGTTCAGGATTTCTTATCGGGAATCCTATACCAAATGATTTAGACTATTCTGTAGGTGTTAATCTCGGGAAGTATGAATATGACGGTACTAATGCCTCTGAAATCGCTAATGATTTATTTAACAAAATATCCTTATTCCAAGCGGAATTTTGTAATTATGTTGCCTCGGACAAAGATTCTGCACTTTATTGTGAATTTTCAGCTATGGATTCAATTATTAATTTTGGCTCAAAGCGTAAAAGATTTGTAAAAGATATTATCTCATCAATTGATAATGTTCTATTAGGAGAAGAATATGTTAAATATTCAAAAAAGACTTTTTCTTCAGAGATAACTATTGATTTCCCTTTTATATTAAAGGCTGATGAAATTTTGATAGAAGATTTCCCGCCAATTACCTTATTTTCCGATAAAATCAAATATAGCGAACAAGAAAATGAAGATGCTTTTTTAAGAGAGTTGTCTGTTGTTTTTGATTATTCTTTTATGTTAAAAAATGCAGATACAGGAAAAGTTAAAAGAATTAATCTTATAGCGGAATCATTTAATGGACAGAAGATGAGCTTATCACAAATGTTTTTTCTTCCTATAATTTTTGTCGGAGAAAATTCTGCCGATTATTTAAAAAAAATATCATATTTGAATAATGATGAAGAATATCTAAAATACAGATTGAATAATTATGAAAGTCATATACAGCAAATTCTAAATTGGAATTCGCAGGGTAACAAACCCGTTAAAATACTTAAAAGGATTTTGCAGTGTTTGGATTTAATTTATCCTGTTCTTGATGAAAAAGACAGAGATAATATATTTAATTCGGTTACGGCATTGTTAAACAGCCGTGATGTTTATTTAATAAATAATTATTCTACGGCCGTACATAATTTGTTTAAATTGTCTTATATGCCAAATATGTTTTATAAAGCTAAAAATGAACAACAATTATTACAGTTGCTTTCAATTATGGATAATTCCATTAAAGAAATGAATGCCAGAAAAATTTTATCAGATAATGAATATAAAAAATTGCATTTGATTAATAAAAATTTAATTCTTATTATTTTTAACTCTAATAATAGAGAAGAATTACAGGAAAATATTAATAATAATAGAGAAACGATTTCTCAAATGAAAAAAGATATAAATGCAATAGAAGAAAAAGTTTATGCAAAAATTTTTAAAAATCAGGACAATTTGACCTCGTATCTTGATATCTTTTATAAAGTATATACAAATGCAGGATTTCATAGAGTCTGCTTGTACTGGTTAGATGATAAAACAATGGGCATTGCTAAAGATAATTTTACATCTACGATTCCGCCTAAAGAACTTCGTAAAATGGCGGTTGAAAATAAGCTGGTTGATGTTAATTATAAGTTAATAGATGAAAATGAAATTGACCTTAAACGCGTAAGATATTCTGTTTGGGTAAGATACAACTCTACAGATGAAGAAAATAAAAATTATGAACGTCTTAGAAATATTTTGTTAAATGATAAGAAAAACTTCAATATAAAAAGACGATTTGTTTTTTAACTAAGAACTTTTTCTTTTAATTCCCACAATAGCATGTAACATGCAGGCAAAAAAAGTATTGGCTTCAGAATTTGGTATTTCAAATTTACATTTCCTAAACTATTTGAAATGATAATACCGGTTAAAATGCTTATGCAAAGAGTTAATATAACTGTTCTAAATATTGTTTTTGTATTTATATAATCAAGAGATTTAAAATGGACAAACGAGTGTAATACTATTAAAACAGTAACAGCTGTCAGCATTGCACTGCCTGCACCTGCTAAATGGTACAAAGGAATTAATTTTAATGTCATTAGTACACAAAATATTATACCCAAAAGTGTTATAATCATTTCTATATATGTTCTGTTTTCAAGATGATATTTAATATTTATAATTTTAGTCAGATGATGTAGAAAAAGTGTTAATGCAAAAAATGGGATTATAATATAAGCTTGTTCATATTTCGGCTCAAATACAGTCCTTGTTATTTCTTTTGAATAAAAAACAAATGTGCATACAAGCGGAATGAAAAGTGTACAGTATAATTTAATTGTGTTTGTCGTAATTTCTTTAACGTTTTGATTATGTTCATACCTTTTTATAATAATCGGGAATACTGCAAACAGAAATGTGGATAAAAGCGGAGTCAATATATAAGTAGTATAGACCCATGCAATTCCTGAGGCTGCTGTAAGATTAAACATTTCAAGCCTTTGAAATGTAAACTGGTTCATGTGGAGTAATAACCAGATGCCTGAATTTGTAATTATTGTAGGCAGACTGTATTGCAATGATTCTTTAAACAGTTCAGGTTCAAGGCTGAATTTTAATGATGATTCAAATTTAAGTTTTTTGATTATATAAATATCAATAATTACCATTGCTATAGTCATTGCTGACAATATTGCTTTTACATTCCCGAAAATTTTAAACAGAGCCAGATAAAATAACAGTTGTGCACACTGATATATTATAATACTGAAAGTATAAAGAAACGGTTTGTTAAAAATTCTGAGCATCTGGTATAAAAACTGGCGTATGCCGCACGGGATAATTAATACCAGAAGTAAAGCAAGCACATCTTTGCTTATAAAATATTTTATTGAAATATAATCTGCGGATAGAAAATAGAAGATTACAATTAATAAATATACACTTAAAGATATAAATATAATATTTGAATAGAATTCGGGCAATTTATTTTTAATTTTGTATTTTTCATAAAATCTTAATGCAGATTTTGTAATCCAATCAGTGGAGCAAGTGCACAATAGATTAAGCATTCCGATAGCGAGCTGATATATGCCCATTTCTCCGGTTGTCAGCATGTAAGCAAAAAACGGAATTATAATAATGGAATTTAGGATTACAAGAAATCTTGACGGCAGATAGCTCAAAAAAGAGTTTAATATAGGATAAAATTTTCTTGTAACATTTTTTGCCTGCATATACATAAATTATACAATAAAAAATGCCGAATGCCACTCTGCCGAAACGTAACTGACTAAATATCAGTTCTGTTGAGAGGGAAGAAGCGGCCGATTGCGAAGCAAACAAGCCGGGAGAGCCCGGTGTAAATAACAATTTGTAATAAAAAATGCCGAAGGCCGGACTCGAACCGGCACGTGGTTGCCCACACAAGATTTTGAGTCTAGCACGTCTACCAATTTCATCACTTCGGCATAAATTAAATTGTTATATATTTATTTTAGCAGAAACATTTCAAATTTCAAATAAAATTTTTAAGAATTTAATTAAATTATATTTTATTGCCGTACAGATTAATTAATTTATATTTAAGGTTATTTAAACTGTTTATAAGAGTGAGGCTATATGAAGAATTTTTTATTGTTTTTTATATTATCGGTTTTGATAAGTTCATCAACTGTTTATTCGGCGGTTATGGAAGGCGGGGTGTCAAAAACAGGCATGGGTAATTCCAGCAGAATTGTTGATAATGCTACAAATCTGCCTGTAGCAGGTGCAAAAGTCAGTCTGCCAAAACAGAATTATTCAACAATGTCTGATGATAATGGAGCTTTTAAATTGAATGCAGATATAAAATCTCCGACTATTATGTCTGTTGAAAAAGAAGGTTACAGACCATTCTCGCTTACTATAGATCAGCATACGGCTTCAAAGCCTATTGTTGTAGGAATTGAGAAAAGTAACATCGAAGATGTAATTATTTCGTCCGAGATGTTTCATTTAGGCGATGATAATTTCTCTGAAAATTCAGCTAATTCAGGAGAATTTAAGGGAAAATCAATAGGACCGTTTTTTAATAAGTCTTTTAAAATTGCTTCCAATGCTTTATCAAAAAGAAATTATCTTGTTATAGGTTCAATAATCGGCATTGACACTCTTATGGCTAAAAAATTAAGGCAGAATTCTATTGTAAATTCTTTTTCCAGTCCGCCTGAGGTTTATTTTAACGGTTCAAAAATCGCGGACATTCAGCTTAACGGGGACGGGCAGAGGATAAAAATTCCGAATAATTTACTGCGTCCGGGGCAAATAAATGAAGTAACAATTAAAACAGGCAGAAATTTAAAACAGACTGCTTATATAGATTACGATGACATTGAGTTTATGAATATTTCAATACAGTCGGAATAATAAAAAACGACTTTCGGGTATAAAAGTCGTAATTAATTAAGGAAACAAAGTTTTATATTATTGATTGGTTGAATTTTCAACCTTTCATATATTAAAATTTAAAGTTTAGACTGTATAAGCTTTATGCAAAGTCTTATGTCGCGGATGGAACGGCTACGTTCCTCTTTAGTGCAGACTTTGAAGTTTTGTTCAAAGCCGGTGTGTAGGGGTAAGCTTCGCTTACCCGAATGTTTTGAATGTTGATTCAGTGTTCTTTTCGATAACTTTCTGAACAGCATCCATTTCTGTTTGAATTGCGTCCTGTTCAGTATCTAACTGTTTCAAACGTAATTCAAGATTTTTATCTTCTGCCTGAATAACTTCAATCTTAGCATTGATATTTTGTATAGATTGCTCATATTCATATTTGTCATATTCATACTGATTCATCGCATCATCGTAAGCTGCCTGATCCGTAACAGTATTTGTTGTTACTGCATAAGTAACTTCATCTGCTTCTCCCGGATTAAGAGTTACATTAATGATACGTCCTGTAGAATCTTGTTCCAGACGGGCAGTAACACCTTTGACTTCTTCTGTTTCCTGAGTTGAACCTACTGTATATGTACCTATTGTGCTCTGTGAAGTCCCTGTTTCATTGTAAACAGCGCTGTCTAATGAATCTTTTTTTACAAAATATGGAGTCCATGTTTTTGTAGAAGTATTTTTAACATATCTGACAAGCCAGTCGGATTCTCCGTATTTTTCGTTTAATTCTTCTAAATATTTTTGTTCTTCTGCTTGTAATTTTTCAATTTGATCCACAGACAAAGTTTTTAAATACTCATCTTGTCCGTCATAAAATTTTTGAGGTGTCGTTCCTGCTTTGGGAGTATAGTATGTACGTTGCCCCTGTTCATATTCGGTGTAATATCTGTCAGTATCTTCCTCGTATTTTGCGTTAACAGTTTGATCATTGCCTTCCTGATCCTGGTATACAACTTTATAGCTGTAGTCTGTTGCAGATATTTGAGTCAGTTCTCTTAATTTAACAGCGCCAACATAATAATCATATTGAGGATTATCTTCTGTTCCAATGTTTTGTCTTGTATATAATGTAGGAGCAGTAGAAACGACTGCAAAATCATTAGTCCAGCTTGATGTATAGCTGATTAAATAAGTGCCGTCAACCTGAGCTATCATGGAAGATATAGAATTGCTCAGCGAGCCGTCTTTAAAAGTATAAACGGTCTTTGTATAATCAGCGGTTGATGGCGGTACCGGAACAGTCATGCCCAGCAGCTGGTTATAATAGTTAGCAGACTGGTTTGACAAAGTTGTTCTTTGCTGGTTGATCTGCTGACCTTCATATTCGGTATTTGTTTTTCTTGCAGTAAGACCCAGAAATCTTGCCTGCGAAGCAGCCATACCCATGACTAGTTTCCTTTCACTTTTGTTTCCTTACTTATTGTTACGGTACAACAAAAGAAATTCTTTAATAATTGTACCAAAAAACTTAACAATTCGTAATAAAAATCATTCGAATAAAGTATAAAACAAGCCTTAATTCATTATTTTAGACTACTTTAAAATTTCTTTTAATTCGTTAATAACAAATTCCATAGCACCCTGCTGGGAGTTGAATACTGTTTTGCAATCTTCACAGCTTTGGAAATAGAATTCTTTATCTGAAAGAATTTTATGCATATAATTTGTTAATTCATCAGGTGTTTTAACGACTTTGCCCGCTTTGGTGCGTGATAATATCCAGTAAATATCTCTGAAATTATGGATAGATGGTCCTGAAATTACAGGTTTATTGTAAACTACAGCTTCTAAAGGGTTATGGCCGCCTGTTTTGTTGAAGCTCCCTCCTATAAAAGCAAAATCACATATTTGATACATTCTGCTCAACTCTCCCAGTGTATCAAGAATAATAATATCGTTATCTGCAAATGTATCATTTTTCGAACGTAAGCCGTATTTCAGACCGGTTTTTTCCGTTAAATCTTTAACATTATTTACTCTGGTTATGTGTCTTGGAGCAAGAAGAAGTTTTATGTCTGAAAATTGTTTTTTTAGTTTGGAAAAAGATGATAGGATAATTTCATCTTCGCCTTTGTGGGTGCTTCCGGCAATTATAACTCTATTTGTACCTTTGCCTGTTTCGATATCTGCGTCAATTCTTTTTACATCAAATTTAAGATTTTTCATAACCTGTGTTTTTTCTTCAGGGGCACCGATTTCGATAAATTTTTGTCTGTCTTCTTCGCTCTGGGTAAGAATTTTGGTATAATTTTTAAACAGTTCTTTAAAAAATCCTTTTAACAGCCTGTAGCTTTTAAAAGTAGAGTCGGAAATTCTTCCGTTAATTACAAACAGCGGAATATTTTTCATTTTACAGTATGATGCAAAAGTCGGCCACAGTTCTGTTTCCGCGATTAAAACAACTGTCGGGTTTATTTTTTTCAGGAATAGCTCAACGCATATAGTGATATCAAAAGGAAAGTAGGTTATAAAATCCGCAATATTATCATATTTTTTATGTGCAATTTCCTGGCCTGTTTTTGTGCCTGTTGTTACAACAATTTTATAATCGGGAAAAGTTTCTTTAGTCTTTTTTATCAAATTTTCAAGGGCAATCACTTCGCCTACGGAAACTCCATGATACATTATTACTTTATTGCCTAAATCGGGAGCTTCAAATTTGCCCAGTTTTTCTCTCCAGCCCGGCAGGTATTTACCTTTTACAGCTCTGACAATTGCGTAAAACGGAAGAGCAAGTAAAAATAATATTGTTGATAAAATTCTATATATAAGCATAACAGGATTGTATAACAAAAATATCTGAAAATCTATATTGACAACCTATTTTAAAAATCATAAAATATTATTGATATGGCTATAGTTTACTTAAGTTTAGGATCAAATTGCGGAGACCGAATAGGTTTTATTCAGCAGGCAACGGGCCTGCTCGGCAGTGTTGACGGTATTACTCTCATCAGAACTTCTGCTTTTTACGAAACTGAGCCATGGAATATGGAATCCGAAAACTGGTTTGTAAATGCTGTTGTCGAAGTTAAAACGGCACTTTCCCCGCGTCATCTTCTGGAAGAGTGTCAGAGAATAGAAAAACAGCTCGGGCGTAAAACGAATACTGATAAAGGTTATTCCGACAGGACTATTGATATTGATATATTGTTTTATAACAAAGATATTATAAATGAACCTGATTTGATTATCCCTCATAAATTTTTACATTTAAGAGCGTTTACTCTTGTTCCGCTTCTGGAATTGATTCCTAATTTTGAACATCCTGTTTTGCATAAGACTATAACAGAAATTCACAGTGATCTTGAAAATCCTGAAATGGTGTTTTTATATGGCACAAGAGTTGAAATCTAAAGTTGTGATTGCCGGCGGGGGACCTGCCGGGTGTATGTGTGCATATTTTTTGCAGAAGAATTTTGATGTAACGGTTTTTGATAAAAAATCCCCTTTAAAAACTTTGTTGCCTACAGGGGGCGGCAGATGTAATCTTGCCCATGCAGAATACGATTTTAGAGAGCTTGCATCAAATTACCCGCGAGGTGAAAAATTTTTGTATTCGGTTTTTTCAAAATTTTCAACTTCTGAGACTATTGAATTTTTTGAAAAAATAGGAGTGAAAACTTATATACAGGATGACATGAGAATTTTCCCCGTCTCTAACAGCTCTGCGGAAGTAAGAGAAAAATTTTTAAATTCGCTAAAAAAAGTTAAATTTATAAAAGAAGAAGTGTTGAAAGTTAATAACAAGGGTGCAGGCTTTTCTGTTATTACAAACGGTGGAGAATACAACGCGGATTATGTAATTATTTCAACAGGCGGTCATGCAGGATATGAACCGTTAAAAATGCTCGGTCATAATATTATTGGGCCTAAACCTGCCCTTGTCGGTTTGAAAACAAAAGAAGATTTTTCAAATCTGGCAGGAGTTTCAATTAAAGGTGTGTTATTTACTCATAAAGGAATTTCAGGTCCTGAAGTTTATAAAATTTCATCTTTAAAAGCAAGAGATGATTTCCCGTATAAACTTAATTTTAATTTTATAGGCGATATAGATATGCAGTCAGAACTGAATTCAAACCCGCATAAGAGTATTAAAAATCTGCTTTCGGATTATGTACCGAAATCTTTTGCCTTATATTGCCTTAAAGGTTTAAAGATTAATCCGGATGAAAAATGCCATTTAATTAACGGTAAAACACGCGACATGATTTTAAATCGACTTCTCAATTTTGAAGTTACGGTTACGGGAGTTTTCCCTGACGGTGAAGTTGTAACATCGGGTGGTGTTGATTTAAGAGAAATAAATCCAAAAACTATGGAGTCAAAACTCGTTAACGGGCTTTATTTTTGCGGGGAAGTCATGGATATTGACGGCTTTTGCGGAGGTTTCAATCTTCAAAATTGTTGGTCTACGGCATATTGTGCAAGTCAGGCAGTTTTGGACAGAGAATTTTCTTTTTGATTTTCCTGTTTTGCCATTTCCATAACCTTGTATTCTCTGTTATTTGGCAAAATATACCTCAACGCTATCATCAGTGCAGGTACGGCAACTCCTAGTGCTCCGATACAAATTCCGATATTTTTCAAAACGGCGCATCTTTTAGCTTTTACAACCTGTTTTAAATATTTGTCAACAGTGTCTTTCGGAGCTTTGTTGTATAATTCTTCGATATCCGCTTTTAAATTTTTAAATTCATTAATATCAATAAATGCTCTTGTGTCGATTTTGTCCGAATTTTTCAGAGTTTTAATTAATTTTGATTGTTTTGCCATTTTTACGATAAAGTTATCAGGATTTTCGTGAATGAAATTATATATATCTATGTCTTTTGCATTCTGGCTGATTTTTTTAGAGTAATCATCAAGACTTGATTTTATGGAACCGTCTTTAAATGCCTGCGGTAATTCTTTGCTTTCAATAATCATTGAATCAAGTTTTATCGGAACTTTTGATTTATTTTCAAAATGTTTTTTTATCATTGCGCCTGCAAAGTACATAAAAAACCATGTCCCGCCTTCTTTTATTGTATAATTAATAAATTCCTGTCTGCTTTGCGAACTTGCAAGTCTCTCTGCCGTAATTGAGCCGTCTAAAATCATCAGGTTTTGAACGGGATTAAACATAAAATCCTGTATAGAGCCGCTGAATGATACGTCCTTTTTGTTTTTATGCACTGATGAAAAGGCTTTAGGGACTTTTTGTGTATAGAAATTATGGAAATTTTTTATTTTTGACTTCCTCTTTGCTTTTAATTTTTCTTTTGCTTCATTCAGCCTGTAATTTTGTCTGAATTTTGTCAGCCCTGCATAAGTGAATATAGCTGCAAATGTTGAAAAACCGAATTTTGCAAGTGCAAGATTTTTTGTATATTTGGGATTTTTTGAGGCTTTTATTATGCTTTGTTTAATCTGTTCTGTCGGAGCTTTTTCGATTGCTTTTTCTAAAATTTCTTTGTTTTTGAGATTTCTTACATCAAATTTCGGATCAACGCCGAGAAGCTTATATAATGTTAAATCAGTAAATTTTTTAAAAAAAGGAATTCCGCCGAGCCATATAGCCTGTGTCCCGAATTCATCAATAAATCTGTCTTTTCCCTCTACATCTTTCCCTGTAATGTACGAACCTATCGTAAGACCTGTACTGTTTGCCATGTCTTTAACAAACAGCGGGAGCAATGATGCGTTGCTTCCTAATTTGGAGTATATATATTCACTTGCGGTAACTGCCGGTATCATTTATATAAAATTCCTTTCCTTCTCAATAATGGTAGCTACAGCCCCCATATTAAGTTCCTTAATTTGTCTATGGGAGTATTGGTCCTAATTATTGAGTTTCTTCGGATATTTTTTTGCATAAGTCTGTCTTTACCTTTTTTCATAAATACACTGAATATTTTTTCTTGCCCTAAAATTTTCTAATATTTACGTTTATTAACAAAAAAAAGACCTTTCGGGGGGAAAGGTCAAGTAATAAAAAAACTTTTTTTACGAGAAAAGTAAGTGCTTTTTATAACAAGCCTTTCATATTTCTTACTATTCGTCGTGTCTGATTAAAGTTAATCATATAATATATTATAGTCAAAAAAATATTTTTGTAAAGCCTTAATTGCAAAATACTTTATCTTCTGGTAGCATTTTATTTATAAAGAGCTTGGAGGATTATGATTTTATTTATTATATCTTTTTTTATTGTATTTTTAACATCATATTTTATAACATGTCTTATTGTTGACGATAAATCGGTTAATGGTATATTTTATCTGTTATTGACCGCATTTGCTAATGTTGTTTTGACAATGGAAATATTGTCCCTGTTTTCTGCAATTTGTGTCCCCGGTGTATTAATTTTAAATGTAATATTTCTTATTTTTTCCGTTTCAATTTGGATTAAACAGGGTAAACCCGTATGGAAAATTCCTGTAAACGACCTAAAAAGTTTTTTCAGAAAATATTTTGTTTGTATAAAGCGTGATAAATATCTTGCAGTCTTGTCTGTCGGTTTATTAATTGCTGTTTCTACCGCTTTATTTATGTCAAGCTTTATGCCGATAATGAATTTTGATGCTGAATCTTATCATGCTTTGAGAAGTTTGTTCTGGATACATAACCATAATTTAAACCATTTTTGTATCGCGGATATGCGAAATATAGCATTTCCTATAAATTCAGAACTTGTTTTTGCATGGGTATTTATGTTTATTAAGCGTTCGGCATGGATTATGTACACTGCCCTTGCCGGATTTATACTTGCAATGTGCGGAATTTATAATATTCTTTCTCTGTTGAAGTACAGCATGAGAAGAAAATTATGGGTAATTTTTATTATTTCATCTTTATCATCGGTTGTCGCTCAGATTACAACAACCGAAACGGATATGATAATTGCGGGGCTTATAATTTCATCAATTTATCTTTTCTGGTACGGTTTGAAAACTAAGCGTTTAATTCCGATATTTATGTCGGCTTTGGCTTACGCACTTGCCGTAGGTACAAAAACAACAGCATGTGTTATGGTTCCCGGGTGCGCAATCGGTTTTACTGCACTTGCAGTTTATTATAATAAAAAAGAATTTTATAAACCGTTACTGCAGTTTATAGGCTTTGGAATTTTAAATTTTATTATTTTTTCGTCATATAACTATATCTTAAATTTTATAGACTTTGGCAATATGTTCGGTTCAAAATATATTCTGGCTTCTCATGAAAATTTCTACGGGGTGCGGGCTGTACCTGCAAATTTTATAAAATATTTATTTATGTTTGTGGATTTTGCGGGCTTTATGTGGAATCAATATCTGGGTGTACATATTGAACATTTGCGGGATGCATTGCTTACGCTATTAAATCTTCACGGATACAAAGAAGGTTTTTACAGTCTCGGCGGTAATCGTTTAACTCTTGTAGAACCGGTCATGGGACTTGGCGTTTTAGGGTTAATAGTTTATTTCCCTTTTTGGATTGTTGCTTTATTTAAACCGATTTGCTCAAAAAATAAAAGAAATCTTTTTATTTTCGGGTTTGCATTGCTTCTTGTTATAAATTTGTTATTCATATCATATAAATTAGTATTTATGTCTTTCAGCATAAGATTTTTAATGTCATTCTGTGTAGTATCGGCTCCGGTTATTGTTTATTCTTACCGTAGAAAAAATACGTTATATAAGTTTATTGTTGTATTATTCGCAATGTATTATCTGTGTCTTGTATCTACTCATTTATTTTCCAGACCTTTTGCAAAAATTATCGGTTATTTTGAAGCCGGTTATACAATACGGCAGATAAGAGATAAAGCTGAGTGTTCGCTGATAATATTCCTTGATAAACTGGGTCAGAAGGATAAAGCTGAATACAATAAAATATGTATAAGTGAATCTTGTATGCTCAGAGATTATATAAAGAAAAATATTGATAAAAGAAATAAAATTATATTTTTTGCAAATGCGGCACACAGGTTATTTTTGATAAAGATGCTGGATTTTGAGGGATATAACATTGATTTCGGATTATTGGAAGGTATTGATAAAATTGACATGCATAAATACAATATGGCAATATTTGTTGGAGATTCCCAGATATCTTCTAATATTGTGAATTTTGATGAACGAAAATATGATATAACGCAAAAATCGGATAAAGATATTTATGATAATACTAATTCGGCAAATTATTGTATTTACAGACGCTATGAGGATGAAATTATATCGGGAGATTCTAATACCGATAAATTTCCGTTTTTAGTCAATTGTTATTATACTGATGAATACCTTTTGAAGAAATTTAACTTTAAATATTTAAAAACCTATACTGTCGATTTGAATTTCGGAAAAAATTTGAATACGGATGATGTACCGCTTACCTGGCACTATCGTATTTTTGAAAATCAGTCAAATCCGATGATTAAATAAATCTGTTTTGTTATAAAAAATGCATAAATTTTGTCATAAAAAAAATGACCTTTAAGGTCATCTCTTTAAATGGTACCCCCAAGCGAATTCGAATCGCTGTCTACACCGTGAAAGGGTGTTGTCCTAGGCCTCTAGACGATGGGGGCTTGTTTCTTTCGACAAGTTCAATTCTACATGAAGCAAAATTAAATGTCAACCATTTTTTTTAGGGATATGTATACAAGTTTACCCTAAATAACCCAAAATAGAGCTAACGCTCAAATATGACAAGTATTTCAGTCCATTTTTAATTATTTTCATCCACAGGCAAAAATTTTCTTTTCATTTTCTTAAGTCATCTAGGTACCTAAAAAGTAGACACAAAGAAAACGAAAGGATGAAAAAAAAATGAACAATGAAATTAAATGTCCGAAATGCGGAGAAATTTTTCAGGCAGATGAAACTCTTTATACTGCTATTGTTAAACAGGTTAGAAACAAAGAGTTTCAAAAAGATTTAAAAGACAAAGAAGCTCAATTTGAAAAAGATAAACAGAACCTGCTTTTATCTGCCAGACTTGAAATGGAGAAAACTTTTGACAGGGAAATAAATGCTAAAAAAGCTGAAATAATACAGTTAAAATCAGAGATAAAATCCGCTCAAATAGCAAAGCAGGCTGAGATTAACAAAATTATTTCAGAAAAGGACAGTGAAGTTAATGAACTTAAATACAGGTTAGAAACTTTCAATAAAGACAAAGAGCGTGAAATTGCAAATATTGTGGTGGATATGAATAATAAACTTACTGCTCAGGAAAAGTTTATCTTAAAGATTACTAATGAAAGCGAACTTGCTGAAAAAGAGTATAAACTGCGTGAACAGAGTCTTAAAGAAAAATATGAAACAGAGATAAAATTTAAGAATGACGAAATTGAACGTTTAAAAGATTACAAGCTGAAGTTATCTACAAAAATGGTAGGAGAAAGTCTTGAACAGCACTGTGAGATTGAGTTTGAAAAGTTACGTGCTACAGGGTTTAAAGCTGCTTATTTTGAAAAAGATAATGAGGTTAAATCAGGCAGTAAGGGGGATTATATTTACAGGGATTATGATTCTGACGGTAATGAATTTATCTCAATAATGTTTGAGATGAAAAACGAAGCTGATACTACTTCTACAAAGAAGAAAAACACTGATTTCTTAAAAGAACTGGATAAAGACCGCCGTGAGAAAAAGTGTGAGTATGCTGTTCTTGTTTCAATGTTAGAGCCTGAGAATGAATTGTATAACAACGGAATTGTAGAGATGTCGCATTATTACGAGAAAATGTATGTAATAAGACCGCAATTTTTTATTCCGATAATCACGGTTTTAAGAAATGCAGCGTTGAACTCTTTAGAATACAGGAAGGAACTTGCTGTAGTGAGAGCACAGAACATTGATGTAGCGAACTTTGAAGCAGCAATGAATGATTTTAAAGAGAAGTTTTCAAAGAATTACGAGCAGGCAAGTAAAAAGTTTAAAATTGCTATTGATGAGATTGATAAAACCATAGAACGTTTACAGAAAACAAAAGAAGCGTTGTTATCTTCTGAGAATAATCTGAGATTAGCGAATAACAAAGCGGAAGATTTGACAATTAAGAAGCTTACCAAGAATAATCCCACTATGAAGGAGAAGTTTGATGCTCTGAAAGTCGCAACAAAATAAAGAAAAATCGAAAAGATAGGCAGTAATAAACTAAAACAGTTTTATTGCTGCCTGTTTAATTTAATCATCACTGAATGCCGCGAAATACAATAATATTAGTCCGATTAACAGTTCCATTAGAAATCCTCTCTAGGGATATTTTATCCTAGCTCTTGTTAAGAAGAATTAAGATTTTTTCTGCTTAGGGTAAACTTGTATACATATCCCTTTTTTTACTTTATTAAAAATGAATGTAATCACCCCAGTATGTTTTGCCTTTTTCTTCAGGGTGCTGGTCTGTTACGGCATAGTATGTGTAATCCCTGCAATCATTACCGTCCTCAATATAAAATTCTTTATCTTGATATTGATAGTGCGGAATTATTTTGTTGTTTTCGTCCGAATAGAAAACAAAGTAGTCGTAGCCATAGCGATTCGGACCTTTTATCCCGTTAACATCAACGCAAATCTGTTTATCAGAATCATTAAACAGCCATAGCCTTCCTATATTATCTGTCCATATTCCTCCGTTATCACAAGTCGGATGTGAGTATGGCTGATTATTGGCGTGTCCGTATAATCCTCTTTTTTTATATAATTCATATAATCTTGTTGCTGAGCCTTCCCAGTTATCATCTCCGTCTATTGCTGTACGGCCTTGAAATTGTTCCATAATTAATTTAGCTCTTTCTGGCACGCTTGATATTTCATAAAGACTTACATCGTCTGCAAGAAGCTTTAAATTAACCTGTTGAAGTTCCGAATAAGTTTTTAAAAGTGCTGTCTGCAGAGCCTTTTTTCTATGCTGTGCAACTAATGCAGGAATTGTCATTGCTGCAACAATCCCGATAATCCCTAATGTTATCAAAACTTCCGCTAACGTAAATGCGCAGCGTTTACGAGGTGAATAAGAGAATAGGTTAATAGGTGAATAAGTTAGTTTCAGCGAGTTAACGTCATGCCGAACGTCAGATTTATCCCTGCGTTTCAGGAGCTTTTTACTTACTTCCTCTACTTCCGAGAGAGAAAAAAGTTTAATGGTACTTCTTACTGCCTTAGTGCCGTAGCATCTTAGTATCTTACAAACCCTGCAAACCCTGTCTACAATTGTTTCCTGTCGGGGGGGGGGCAATTCAAAGCTTCTCTGTTCAGCATATTTCATTCTCCTTTTTATTTATTATATATTATTTATACAAAATTTTCAACCCTGTACTACTTGAAAGTTTTTTGTTTTTTATGTAAAATATATATATTATTAGAGAGAGATAGGAGTAATTAATGTTCGAACGTTTTACGGAAAAAGCTATAAAAGTTATAATGCTGGCTCAGGAAGAAGCCCGCAGACTCGGTCATAATTTTGTCGGAACCGAGCAGGTTCTTCTCGGGCTTATCGGCGAAGGTACCGGTGTTGCCGCTAAAACTCTGAAATCTATGGGGGTTACCCTGAAAGATGCAAGAGCTGAAGTTGAAAAAATTATAGGAAGAGGCTCAGGTTTTGTTGCCGTTGAAATCCCTTTTACCCCGAGAGCAAAACGTGTTCTTGAACTGTCATGGGATGAAGCCAGACAGCTTGGGCATAATTATATAGGTACAGAACATCTTTTATTAGGTTTAATAAGAGAGGGTGAAGGCGTTGCTGCCCGTGTTTTGGAAAATCTTGGAGTTGATTTAAACAAAGTCAGAAGCAATGTCGTTAAAATGCTGGGAGAATCAAAACCTCAGACTGTATCTTCAGGAAGCTCAAGTTCTTCTTCTTCGGGAGGAAAAACAAAAACTCCGAGTCTTGATGAATTTGGCAGAGATTTGACTCTTGCTGCTCAGGAATTACGATTAGACCCTGTTGTAGGCAGAGAAAAAGAAATTGAACGTGTTATTCAAATTCTTGCAAGAAGAACAAAAAATAATCCTGTTCTTATAGGAGAACCGGGGGTCGGTAAAACTGCTGTAGCAGAGGGGCTTGCAACAAGAATTGTAAATGCTGAAGTTCCTGATATTTTAGACGGAAAGAAGGTTATTCAGCTTGATATGGGGCTTCTTGTAGCAGGTACAAAATATCGCGGTGAATTTGAAGAACGTTTGAAAAAAATCATGGACGAAATTCGTCAGGCAGGAAATATTATTCTTGTTATTGATGAAATGCATACACTTATAGGTGCGGGTGCCGCAGAAGGCGCTATTGATGCCGCAAATATATTAAAACCTGCTTTATCAAGAGGTGAAATTCAGGTAATCGGCGCTACAACACTTGATGAATACAGAAAATACGTTGAAAAAGATTCTGCTCTCGAACGCCGTTTTCAGCCGGTAATCATTGATGAGCCGACAGAAGAAGAATCTATTGAAATTATTAAAGGTTTGAAGCCTAAATACGAAGAGCATCATAAATTAATAATTTCTGATGAAGCAATAGTTGCTTCTGTAAAATTGTCTAATAAATATATTACGGACAGATTTCTGCCTGATAAAGCAATTGACGTAATAGATGAAGCTTCTTCAAAAGTCCGCTTAAAAGTTTCAAACCTTTCTCCTGAAGGCAAAGAACTTGAAAAAGAATTGCGCGGATTGATTAAGGAAAAAGAAGAAGCAATCAGAAATCAGGAATTTGAAAAAGCTTCCCAGTTAAGAGATGATGAAGCTGATTTAAAAGAAAAAATCCGCGAAATGGCACAGAAATATAAAGAAGAGCATGAAGCTAACAAGCCGACTGTTACAGCGGAAAATGTCGCAGAAGTTATTTCAACAATGACAGGTGTTCCTGTTACCAAGCTGACAGAGGGTGAAAGTGAAAGACTTCTTAAACTTGAAGATACTCTTCATGAAAGAGTTATCGGTCAGCATGACGCTGTCGTTGCAATTTCTAAGGCAATAAGACGTGCCCGTGTAGGATTGAAAAGTCCGAATAGACCTATCGGAAGCTTTATTTTCTGCGGTCCTACCGGTGTTGGTAAAACTGAACTTGCAAAGGCTCTTGCAGAAGCCGTATTTGGCTCGGAAGATAATATGATAAGAGTTGATATGTCTGAATTTATGGAAAAACATTCAACCGCAAAACTTATCGGTTCTCCTCCGGGATATGTGGGTTATGATGACGGCGGTCATTTAACTGAACTTGTTCGTAAAAAACCTTACAGTGTAATTCTTTTTGATGAAATTGAAAAAGCACACCCCGATGTATTCAATATCATGCTTCAAATACTTGATGACGGACGTTTAACAGACGCTAAAGGTCGTCATGTAAACTTTAAAAATACAATTATTATTATGACATCTAACGTTGGTGCAAGCATGATTACAACAACATCAAAATTAGGTTTCTCTACAAGCGATGATGAATCAAAAGATAAATATGAAAAATTGAAAGAAACAGTTACGGAAGAAATGAAAAAAGCTTTCAGACCTGAATTCTTAAATCGTATTGATGAAACAATTGTATTCTCACACCTGTCTCAGGAAGAAATCAGACAGATTGTCGATTTGATGCTGAAAGATTTGTTCAAACGTCTTGCAGAGCGTGAACTTTCTGTAGAGGTAACGGATGAGGTAAAAGATCATCTTGCTAAAAACGGTTATTCGGAGGCTTACGGTGCCCGTCCATTGAGACGATTAATCCAGCGTAAAATTGAAGATATGCTGGCAGAAGAAATTCTCTCGGGCAAATATGCTCCCGGTGATACAATTGTTATAAAGCTTGTTGATGACAAAATAGCTTTTGAAAAAAAAGTAAAGCGGGCTAAAAAAGAGCAAGCCGAAATATCTGAAGCTGTTCAATAAATATCAAAAATCCCGTCTTTATCAGAGACGGGATTTTGTTTATTAAGTTAATGTAACAAGAATTAATATCGCCATGCTAAACTTGTTTCAGCATCTAATTTTTCACGGGATTAAACTCTAAAGCATTTCATGTGAGACGTTTAAGAGTGGCTTAGTATAAATCTGTATGTAAATTCCGGATTTTTGCTTGCTATTTTTATAAAAATAGTATAAATTATTATTAGAATTTGGTTATGGCTAAGTATTTATATAACGCGTTAAAAGATAATAAGCAGATAGTAAAAGGCGAGATTGAAGCTTCTGATTTGCGTAATGCAAGAGAAAAAATCCGACAATTGGGATTTATTCCGACAAAAATTTATACGGAATATTCAGACGAGCTTCAGGCAGAAACTTTTCAATCCAAAATTGCAGTTTCCGGCAATAAACCTAAAGTAACATTTTTAAGTCTTGATGAAAAATTTTCTTTTACATCGGAGCTTGAGGTTTTGCTTTCATCAGGCATTCCTGTTATAGAAGCTTTACAGACAATAGAAGCAAATTCTCCAAAAGAAAATTTACGAGCTGTATGTGCTGATTTAAAAAATGCCATAATGTCAGGGTTAACTTTTGCTCAGAGTTTGCTATCTTTGTACGGAAATGTTTTTGGCTCTGTTTATATCGCACTGGTTAAGACAGGCGAAGAGTCGGGCGAACTTGAAGCGGCATTGCGCAGAATGCTTATTTTGCTTGATAAACAGAGAAAAATAAAGGATAAAATTATTAGTGCCTCAATATATCCTGCTATTTTGATAATTATGATGCTCGGGCTTTTAATCCTTTTTTCAACATATGTTTTTCCGAAATTTATGGCTGTTTTTACGTTCAACGGCGCAGAGCTGCCGTTTTTGGCAGATATGCTTGTCGGAATTTGTTCGTTTATTATGAATTACTGGTGGTTTGTTATTCTGGGATTTGGAGCTTTTTGCGGAGCTTGTGTTGCTTTATTTAAAAATCCGCAGTTTAAAAGAAAATGGGATGATTTTATTCTGAAAGTGCCTGCAATTTCTGATTTTATAGAGTATATAAATCTTTCAAATTTTATGACTGTTCTGCATATTTCTTATGATGCGGGATTGCCGATAATGTCAGGGCTTGAACTTTCAGGCAAAACTGTCGGAAATAACACTATAAAGCAGCGAATCTCTAACGCGCTTGTTTATGTAAAATCAGGAAAACCTCTTACAGAGTCTTTCAGGCTTGCAGGAGCAATTCCAGGTGCTCTTATGACTATGGTTGCAACAGGCGAAAAATCAGGTACTCTCGGCAAAATGCTTCATGATGCCGCAGAAGTGCTGGATAAAAAAGTCGATATGGCTCTCGAAGCTCTGACTAAATTGTTTGAACCCGCAGTAATCATTATAATGGGCGGAGTTGTATTGTTTATTGCAGTTGCATTCTACCAGATGTATGCAGGAATGCTCGGATCTCTGCTTTAATTTGACAAAAATTATTCAAAATAACACAGTTTGTATGTTAATCTTTATTAAACCATTTCATAATTTTGTCGAGAAAGCCTTCTTCTTCCTGCATTTCTGTGTTATTCAGCTTTTCCAGCCTATGCCGGATTTTTGAGTAATCAGGATTTCCTTTGCCGATTTCAAGATATTTTTCGTAACATTCAACTGCGGCGGGTTTATTTCTCAGTTTTTCATAAGCTTCACCGAGTTTTCTGACTGTTGCTGCATTTCTTTTATCGAGGTGATAAAGTTTCAAAAGATAGTCGGTTTGAGCTTTGTAATCTCCGATACTTTCTCTGAATTCAGCAAGTTTTTGCAATGATTTTTTGTCGTTTTCATCAAGTTTTGAAATCCTTTCATAAAATTCCATTGCGTGATTTTTGTCGCCTGATTCTTCCAGAAGCATTGCAAGAGTATTTAAAAGATCTAAATCATCATTTTTAATCTGGTATGCGTTTAAATATTCATTTATAGCAATATCTTTATTCCCGCGGACAAGATTATATCTGCCCCAGTTGAGATGAGCGTTGTAATCATCGTTTTTATCTTCATAAATAAGCGCTCTCATCTGGTAAGTCAGCGGTGAATTTTTTTCTAAATTATCAAATTCATTGACGCATTCAAGCGCTTTGTCAAATTCTTTATTCATATAATAATATTGTGCTTTTAGCGAATGAAACTGCGGAATATGGTTATACTGACCTTCCATTTTTGTTAATTTTTCGTGTGCTTCATCTTTTTTATCCATATCCAGCAGGCATTTTACTTTTGTTAATTCATCTGAAGTTACTTCTAAAGCTTTTTCAGGATTTCCGTTTTTTAAATATAAGTCTGCAAGCTGTTCTTTAACATCTGTTGTGTCAAAGCCTGATTTTCTTGCCCGTTCGAGAACTTCAACGGCGCTCGGTGTTGCATCTTCTTTAACATAAAGGTTTGCAAGCCTTTTGTACACTTCTTCATGGGTGTCTTCGTGGTCTATAACTTTTAAATATTCATCGATTGCTTTTAAGTTATTGCCTTCCTGTTCATAAAGAGTACCGAGTACAAATCTGGCAGATAGCATATCTTTGTCTTCCTGAGCACAATTTACCGCTTTTTTGTAATCATTTATGGCATGCTCAAGCTTGTGTTCAACTGTGTGCAAGTTGCCTCTGTAAACATAATATTTATATTTGTCGGTTGTTACGTAAATATCCATGAGCTGTTCGTAAGCCAGAACATTTGTAGCATCAAATTCAAGAATTTTAGAATAATATTCGGCAGCTTCTTCTTTGTTATCAAGTACCATTGAAAGATGTCCCAGACGTTCGAGAAGACTTAAATCTTTCGGGGTTCTGTTATAAAGTTTTTTATATTCCTCGTAAGCTAGTGAATATTGTTCATTTTCTTCATATTGTTCTGCTGTCTGTAAACTCATTTCCGACTCCTTAAAATTTTTGTAACTTTAGTTTAATTATATATGAAACATAACTATTATGATAATCATAAAGGTAAAATTCAGTATTATATTGCAAAAAGTATAAATATTTGTTATAATCTGATATGTAATTTATAAAAGAGGAGCAGAAGAATGAAAGATTTGTATCTAAAGAGTGAGCGTGTCGGGGGGGGGGCACTCGCCGGCTGACATGTGGTGAGAAGCCCGGAAATCAAGTTTTATACGGTAATGTCATTGCGCATTTATTGCGCAATTCAAAACTTATCATAAAAAGATCGCGCACCATATGCGCGATGACAGGTCTTTATATTCAATCACTATCCCGCAAGTGGAGAGGGAAAAGTTCTTCATGCTTCAGTTTTCACACTTCACTTAAAAAACGAGCCGCGTTCACTCTGTCTGAGGTCTTGATAACCTTAGGAATTATAGGTGTAGTAGCTGCAATGACAATGCCTTCATTAATTCAAAATG
>CASDVM010000003.1 GCA_949284415.1 uncultured bacterium
AGACAAAGGAGTACCGGTATCGCCTGTTCCGTAATAATCATAAATAAGTTTTGTCTGGTCTAATGAATTCTGGTATTCATTGGATAAATCCGCAAGCTCTCTGGACAATGCTATCTTCTGGTGTGATAAACGCATTGATTGATATTCACAGTCTGATTTTCTTGCTGTGATTGTTAATAATCTGGCTTGTCCTGCTGCTAATCCCATTGATTATTACTCCGTTATTTCTCAACATGAGTAATATCGGATTATCATCCCAAAAACTTGACAGTACCCCTTCCTATCCTATCCTATCCTATCCTATGAAGATTATATCTGGGTTTCAGACGTTTGTAAATCTTTTGTTACATTTCTTAATTGTGATATAATACTATACTATATTGCAATATTATTAATTTTTAATTTCATTACTTGATATATTAAGTGATGTTACAAGATTGCTAAATATATTTGTCTTTTTTTTATATATAAAATACAATATAATTGGAGAAATTTTGAGGGATAAAATATGATATTAGAACAAGAGTTAAAGGGAAAAACTTTATCTCCGCAAGAAGTGAGAAGTATTCTTAAAACAGATAATAAAGAAATCGTAGAATTATGCAAACGCGCTTCTATCCTGCCGAGAAAAAACAGCAAAGGACAGACATATTTTTCGTATGAAGAAGTGAAAAATTTGAGAAAAGTTCAGGCTATGAAAGGCGCTGCAATGCCTCCTGCAGCAGCAGCTAAACAACCCTCGGCCATTATGAATATTCTGGCTTCCTTAAAGGATATGGAAACAAAGCTCAGCAACAGAATTTCCAAAATCATAGACGAAAAGCTTGAAGGTATGGACGAAGTCGTTGTTGAACTTATCAGATGCAAAACCGACAACGAAACGCTGAGACAAAAAATTATTGATTTGAATAAAGAAATTTACCAGCTTAAAAATGATCTTAACAGCTACAAACCTGTTGGATTAGGCTTCTATAAAAAGAAAGAAAAACACGTCTGGGAATAAATTCAGGCAAATACTAATAAAGGAACTAAAAATATGGCTGTAAAAGAGAAAGAAACAGAAACAACATCACCTGCAGATGAAAGAAGCAAAGCCTTAAAACTTGCAATAGAAAAAATTGAAAAAGATTTCGGCAAAGGCTCAATAATGAAACTGGGCGATAAAGCAACCGTTAATGTTGATGCAATACCTACAGGAGCGTTATCACTTGATGTAGCACTAGGTATCGGCGGAGTTCCGCGCGGTCGTATTGTTGAAATTTACGGACCTGAAAGCTCAGGAAAAACAACTCTTGCACAGCATATTGTTGCAGAATGCCAAAAACGCGGAGGAATTGCAGCGTTTGTTGATGCCGAACATGCGCTTGACCCTGAATATGCAAGAAATTTAGGCGTACAGGTTGATGATTTGCTTATTTCACAGCCTGATACAGGAGAACAGGCTCTTGATATCACAGAAGAACTTGTCCGCTCAGGCGCTGTAGATGTTGTAGTAGTTGACTCTGTTGCAGCTCTTGTCCCTAAAGCTGAAATTGAAGGTTCTATGGAAGACCAGCAAATGGGGCTTCAGGCAAGACTTATGAGCAAAGCTCTCAGAAAACTGACCGGTATTATCGGCAAAACAAATACAACAGTTATTTTCATCAACCAGCTCAGAATGAAAATCGGTGTTATGTACGGAAATCCAGAAACCACAACAGGCGGAAACGCCCTTAAATATTATGCATCTGTGCGTATGGAAATTAAACGTACTGACGGAGTTAAAGGCGAAGACGGTGATGTAGGAAATCATGTAAGAGTCAGAGTTGTTAAAAATAAAGTTGCACCTCCGTTTAGAACTGCTGAATTTGATATTATATTTGGAAAAGGTATCTGTAAAATCGGTAATATTCTGGATGTTGCAGTAAATTTGGATATTGTAAAAAAAGCAGGTTCATGGTTCAGTTTTAATGAAGAAAAACTCGGACAAGGCAGAGATAAAGCAAGAGACTTTTTATCGGAAAATCCTGATATCTTAAATACAATTGAAACTCTTGTCAGAGAGAAACTTGCAAATAATTAAATATTAAAATTTGTAAACTACTCAAATAGCGATATATCAACAAATTTATAATAAAACATGTTTTTGGTATGATTTCATTAGCAACTAAAAACATGTTTTGTCTTTATATACATAAATATAAAAAGTATAGAAATCGGAGGTTAAACCAAAATGGATGTAAAAGCAATTAACGGATTAAGTGTTTCAAGCTTTCAAGGCAGAACACAACGCCCCAAGAAAGAAAAGAAAGAACAAAATTTAAACAACAATTACAATTCACAGCCTGTATATAACAGCAGTAAAGCAATGAGAAATCTTATGCTTGGCTTGATGACATTAGGTGCGGCAACAGGAGCCGGGACTTTAACAAGCTGTGCTGATGATATTGTTGCAGAAGCTTCATCATCATCTTCATCATCTTCTTCAGCTAATGCATCTATACAAATAGGCGGACATTGCCACCACCATGATACAATTACAATTATTAAACCCGATACAATTCACGATACAGATACAATAATTCACACAGAAATTGTACCTGTTTATGTTAAAGATTATCCGTTCCATATCGGTGATTCATTAATTGCTCAGGGCGAAAATATCGGAATCCCCGTTGACGGCCCGGGTTCTGATGAAGAAAACGCTGTTTATATAGGCTCAAAAGCTCACAACAGATATGATAATCAATTCTACGAATCAATGGTTGACAGTGTAGGTACAAACAAAAGAGAACTGGCTGTTGTTACCAAAGTAGTTGATATGTATGAAGATGATAACCCGAAAACATATTATTTAAAAGGTGTTGTAACTGATGTACCGGGAAAAGGTATAAAAATTACACGTTATATAGCAAATACTGACAAAAAACCGGATGATGATGAACAATATCTATGGAATTATGCAGGATACGAAATACGTACCAACCAAAGAGACGGAAAACAAAATATCCGCTCAATATTCGATAATAATAACAATCTGATTTATCGCGGAAACTACGAAAGAGGTCTTAACCCTGGAACATTTATGTACGGCTCAATTATTCTTGACCCTGATACGGGCAACCCTGTATATGATGAAAACGGAGAACCTCAATTTGCACAATACGATTTTGATCAGGCAGTAATTTACTCTGATTATGCAAGAAAAAGTGAAGATTACGAACATCCGGGCTGGAATTATCAATAAATAACAAAATTAACCTTTAATTTTTTCTATACAATTGAAACACCCCCTTGAATAGAGGAGGTGTTTCTGCATATAATATTAATTATGAAAACACTGGCACAATTTATACAGCATAAAAGAGATGATATTGGCCTTTCTCCCAAAGGGCTTGCGAAAGAATGCAATCTGCCTTTAAGTCTGATTGAAGATATTGAAGCAGGCAAAGAATTATTTTTGCCTGTAACAATAAGGCAAAATCTGGCAAAAGTCTTAAGATGTGCCCCCGAAGAAATTAAAGCTCTGGAAAAAGATTATACAAGCTATACAGTCTCGCAGGAAATCATTGACAGCTTAAAAGAACTTATTTTAAACGGAGCAGGCGGTCTTAAATGTCCTAAATGCGGAGCACCGTTAATTACAAGAATTGCAAAACTCTATGACTTAGAAGACAATCTGATGCTTCATCCGAAAGCACACTGCTCCAAATGTTCATTCCACATAACAGAATAGCTTGAAATTTTAACAATATAAGTTATAATAGAAATAAGCACATTTAAAATTAAATACGGGGACGTTTTGGATTTGACAGGACGTTCGGTTGAGATAGGCTGCGGGTGCGGGCGCTGTTCCCGCTTATCAACGAGCAAACTAAATTAAATGCTAACGATAATGTAATCAAAGCAGACTTCTCTAGAGCTTATGCTTTAGCTGCGTAGTCGCTTTTTAGCTACTCATAACACCCAGCTTGCCGGTATTATGGGTCCATTATGCAAGCGGCAGTGCATTAATGACGGTAGATGCATCAAGATAACCGTCAACGGTTAGTGTTTCCTTTAAAAAACACTTTGGATTATCACTCAAGGTTTTGATATTCCCTTATTAGTCCGAAATAATTAATATCTACACTCGTAGAAGTTTATCAAGATCCGTTTTGGACAGGGGTTCGACTCCCCTCGTCTCCACCATTAAAATTCAGAGGCTTGTGATGGCCTCTTTTATAATACCAAATTTGCCGCACTGTGTGGGCTTTCGCCGATTTAAGAGAATTTACTCGGTTCGATTTTTAGAGAATTTTCCCAAGTTTGCATTAAAATTCTCTTTGGGCAAATAAAAAAGTCCTTTCTGATATATAGATACAGAGCTGTTTTTACTAAGTTTGGACAAGAGTTCTACTTTTACCATCTTGAGATAAATAAAAATTATAAACTAATGTCTATCGACAAAAATTATTGTTGTATAATTTTAACTATGAAAAAAATATTTTTAGTCATTTTTTTATTAATCATAACAAACATTCCAGTATTTGCTGAATACAAGCCTATTCCGGAAACTTTAAGCAAACAATATAAAAAGGAAATGGAACAGATTATTGACGAAGAGTATCCGCAAGTTATAAAAAAAATTGACAATGAAGTTAAATATGCAAAGACATTACGAAATAAAATTTTTTATAATGGATATAATATTGATGATTCAATAAATTTAGTACTTACTCAAGAAGTTGTTATTCCTGCTGCGGACATGCAATTGTATGATAAATTAATGAAAATCACACAAGAAAAATACTTAGGAATTAAACATGTACCCATAGGAACAGATAGTACTCTTCCTATGGAAACATTTTTACAGCCATATTTTATAGATAATAATGTTGATCAAACAAAACTTATAAAAATTTTGGATTATATGCACAAAAAAGACAAATTAATTGAGAAATATCGCAATCAAATTGATAAGATGTCTCCTAAACAGTAATTAAAAATCTATATAGATTCCTGGATCAACAGCTTTGCCCTGAAAAAGCCCATTTCTAATCGTTATATGTAAATGAGGTCCCTGAGAATATCCAGCATTTCCAGATTTGGCAATTTCTTCTCCTTTTTTTACCTTTTGTCCTGTTGTAACACTCCAAGAAGATAAATGACCATACTCACTGGTTACTCTGATACCATTTATGTTACCATGATCAATTACAACCCAATTTCCATAACCATCAGCTTTTCCATGTCGAATAACCGTACCGTCAGCAATGGCCCTTATGGGTGTTCCTATTGGCACAGCAATATCGATACCATTATGTGTATGTGTACTTCTTGGCTCACCATACCTCCCTACAATCGGTCCATTGCAAGGCTTTATCCATCTTTGTGATTGAGGCTGTGTTGTTTTTTTAGGTGCAGAATTTTGTTGTTGTGCGTTAGATGTTGTCTGAGGTGTTGAAATTTGAGGATTCTGATTTTCAGATGAAATTCTACTAGTATCATCATTGTCTTCAGTCATTGTTTCAGGGACATCATTTGAACTTGTATCTTCTACAATTTCAACAGTACATCTGCAATTTGGGTGAGGTTTTTCTGGAACTTCTTCATAAAAATCAAATTCTTCACCATCTAAAGATTTGCATACATCACATGTATTCTCGCTATTTTCAGAGTGCCAAATATATTTGTTATAACTAATACCGCCCTTCAAGAGGATAGTTTCAATATTTTCTTTTTCTTCATGAGCATCCTGAACATAATTATTTTCATTCAGTTTTTTATATCTATGCAAGGATTTGCCAATACTTTGCAAATCACTAAATTTTTTCAAAATTTTATTTTTGTCTTTTTGATTAAAAACAGGATTAGAGTGATTTTTCAGTAAATTTTCCTGCGATTCGGATATATCATCTAATGTATTTTCTAATTGCCAGTCATGTTTTAGTGATTGCAGAATTTTTTCTTTTAATTTCGCCATGTATATTTCTCCTTATTATTACAGATATATTTGCTATAATTTTTATACTTTTCTATTGAAATCTCAAAAAACATTCATACTATAACGATTATTCAAATTATCCGCCAGTCCGTATTTTTACGTAACTCTTAAGAGTAATTGACATGGAAACCTGCACTTTGACATGACTTAAGGCTGATTTGACATCTAAAAATAATAAAATTTACAAAGTTTTTGTAAAAATTTTGCTTTACAAATACTGTCTCAAGTTGATACAAAAATCACCAGAAATACTTGATATTACTACAACATATAGTAATATTGTGAATAGGATAAAATACTACATAATGGGAAAATCTTGGACATTGTTTCGACTTTTTATACAAATATCTTGACAATCAGATAAGAATAATATACTATTAGGTCTAATTAGGTATTATTATGCTTGAAAATTTTGATATCAAAATAAACAACCAAATGCTCACTATAATCTCTGAAATAGATGAATTTAAGGGAAGTTGGAAATTACTGGGGCAAATGGCACCTGCAAAATTACAGGCTTTGAAAAAAGTTGCAACGATTGAAAGCGTTGGTTCTTCAAACAGAATTGAAGGTAACAAACTTTCAGATAAACAAGTTGAAGAACTTTTATCAAGAATTAATAAACAATCTTTTGCTAACCGTGACGAGGAAGAAGTTGCCGGATACGCAAAACTTGCGGATACAATTTTTGAAGATTGGGAAGTAATTCCGCTGTCCGAAAATTATATAAAGCAGCTGCATAAAATTTTATTGAAGTATTCTTCAAAAGATGAAAAACACAAAGGAGAATACAAGAAAATTTCGAACACTGTTGCGGCCTATGATAACAATGGTAAAGAGCTTGGAGTTGTTTTTGAAACGGCAACGCCTTTTGAAACACCTTTAAAAATGCAAGAACTTATCAATTGGACTAATAAAAATTTAGCAGATAAATTTTATCACCCGTTAATTGTTATCGGAGTTTTTGTTGTTAACTTTCTAGCAATCCATCCGTTTCAGGATGGAAATGGCAGACTTTCAAGAGCTTTAACCAATCTATTATTGCTCAAATCCGGTTACGCTTATGTTCCTTATAGTTCTACTGAGTCAATAATTGAAGATAATAAAGAGGGATATTATAGAGCTTTAAGACAAACTCAAACTACTTTAAATTCTGAGCCAAATTATGAACCATGGCTAATGTTTTTCTTAAAAACTTTGCAAAAGCAAAAAATCAGATTAGAATACAAATTAGAGCATACTGAAATTAAAAAACTTTCAAATCTTGATTTACCTGAAGTTTCTGCGAAAATTATGGAAGTTTTTGAAAAAAAAGATCGTGCAACAATTTCAGAACTATCTGAAATGACAGGTACAAATATTAATACAATCAAAAAACACCTCGCGAACCTTGTTGAAAACAATTATCTGATAAAACACGGTAAAACTCGTGGTGCATGGTATACAAAAAATTAAATTATGTCCAATTGATAAGTTTATCTTGAAAATACTTGATAATACTATAATATAGAGTAATACTATAAATAGGATAAAATACATAATGGGAAAATTTTGGACATTGTTACGACTCCCCTCGTCTCCACCATTAAAATTCAGAGGCTTATGATAGCCTCTTTTTTAATGTCAAATTCTCCGCACAGTGCGGGCCTTCGCCAATTTAAGAGAATTTATTTGATACAATTTTTAGAGGATTCTATACTATTTATGGCAAAATTCTCTTTGGGCAAATAAAAAGAGTCCTTTCTTTAATCCTGTAATACTACAGATTTAAAGTATTTTATACCTTTGTTAGATTTTGATTTACTCTGGCGAATAGGTAATACAAAAAGTTCTATAATATCAGGCAGAAGTTGCTTGATGTCGTAAGTATTGGATAACAAATTACAATTAAAATTAAGAAGAAAAATTTTTGCATAAAGTTATGATATCAACTAAACAGTTTTTAAATCAATTTCTTCTATATAGCATCTGCAATTAAGATGTAAATCATCGAGAATATAAGCCATATTTTCAAAAATAAATTCATTACAGAGCTTTTTAACACTTTGTGAACTGTATTTGAAGACAATAAAAATTTTTAAACTAATACTTGTACAATTCGGAGAAAATGTGGTATAATATCCGTATAATATTCGGAGAAAATATGAGATATATCTATCAAAACTCAGACTGGCACAGCTTTAGATGGTGCGGAGATAAAATCCAAAATTTATTATTTGAAATCAAAAAATCGCAAGGTTATTTACTTGGTAAAATGGATTCTCTTGGTTTTGATGTCAAGAACAACGCTCTATTACAGGTTTTGACAGAAAATATTATTAAATCATCTGAAATCGAAGGTCAAATTTTAGATAAACATTTAGTGCGTTCATCTATTGCAAAACGACTTGGTATAGACATCGGCGGCGAAACACCTGTTTCAAGAGATATTGAGGGTGTTGTAGAAATGATGCTTGATGCAACTCAAAATTATTCTGCAGAAATGACAAAGGAAAGACTTATAGGATGGCATGCAGCACTTTTTCCGACAGGTTACAGCGGAATGTACAAAATCAATGTCGGAGGATACAGGACTGATGAACTTGGACCAATGCAGGTTGTATCAGGTTATACCGGCAATGAAAAAGTTCATTATGAAGCACCAAAAGCCGGATTACTTGAAGGGGAAATGAATGAACTCATCAATTATATTAATACGGATAAAGAAACAGATTTTCTAATTCAAGCCGGCATTGTGCATCTCTGGTTTGTAATTTTACACCCATTTGATGACGGCAACGGAAGAATTGCAAGAGCCTTAACGGATATGATTCTTGCAAGAAGTGATGATAGCAAATTCAGATTTTATTCTATGTCTTCGCAAATCCAGAAAAACAGAAAAAGTTATTACGAAATTTTGGAAAGAACGCAAAAAGGCTCAATGGATATAACAAATTGGCTTGTATGGTTTTTAGAAAATCTTCTTATTGCAATTCAATCAAGCGGTGAAATTACGGATAAAGTATTACAAAAAGCTGAATTCTGGCGGAAACACACAAATACTGTTTTTAATGAAAGACAAATTAAAGTTCTAAATCGGTTTATGGATAATTTTGAAGGTAATCTTACAACAACAAAGTGGGCGAAAATGTGTAATTGTTCTCAAGATACTGCTTCGCTAGACATTAATGATCTTATTGCTAAAAAAATAATGAAAAAAGTGGGTAAAGGTAGAGCTACGCATTATCTTTTGTGTAAATAACTAAAACCCCACAACATTCTGCAACTCTTTAGACTTTTTGACCTTAACCTCATCTTCAAGCATCTTGGAAAGTTCATCTAAATTAGTTATACATAAGAAATCAGCTTTCTTTTTCACTGTTGCAAAATCACCGGCTGTTAAACCTTTTATACTTACAGCCGCATTTTTAATTCCGAAAAAATGTTCAAATGCAGTGTTCACCTGTTCTTTTGTCATAAAATCAAATTTAATTTTGAACGTAAACCGCCTCAAACTTGCTTCATCAAGCGTGTCAAGCAAATTCGTCGTACACACAAACGGATACTCTTGAGATTCCATCCACGTCAACATTTCATTTACCTGCGAGATTTCCCAGTTTCTTACAGCATTACTTCGGTTTTGCAAAAACGAATCCGCCTCGTCAAAAATCAACATCGCTTTTTTAGATTTAGCTTCGGCAAACGCATCTGCAATATTTTGTTCAGTCTCGCCTACGTATTTTGAAATCAAATCACTTGCACGTTTCATTATTACTTCAATTCCAAGTTCTTTTGCCAAATATCTTGCATACAAACTCTTTCCGGTTCCGGGTTCACCATAAAGGCAAAGTGAAAAATTTAATTTCCCGCAAGATTTTATTTTTGCGGTCAAATCCTTTATATCCAAATCCGTATTTACCAAATTGTCATTATATTCTTTCATTTCAAACTCTTTCTTTATTTGATTTATTTCCCAAATTTTTAATTCCCAAATCTGAATTCCAATGATTGCGAACTTTTCTCCTTTAAAATTAATGTCAAAAAAAGAAGAAATGTTATGAATGTATGAGTTTATATTTTTTAGTATATAGTAAACTAAAAACTCATATTCAAATTTATTTAATCTGTATAAATTTGATATAAGATTAATTTTACTTTCGATTGGAGATTTTTTGTGTTTTAGAGCATTTATTTTTGTAATCAAAACTTGTTTTAATTTATTTTTAGAATACATTCTTTTTTATAATCAAATCCCTGGTAAAATTTAGGATAATCTTTTGTAGCTAAATGTAATACAAAAATTATTTTTCATAATAATAATCAAATCCATTATTATATATATCTATATAATCAATTAATTTTACCAGATATCTGCATAACATAATTTTTTCAAAAGTTGAGATATAGTTGTATCCATCGATTTTATTATGCATTTTTTCCAAATCCTTTAGCTGATTATTTAAATCCTTTTCTATTTCACATATCCTTTCTTACATACATTGTAAGCAAGAACTATGTCATTTCCGGAATAGCTTGTTCAAGTCATTTGATACAAATGTTTAATAAAATTATGTATATAATATTTTATTAAAGTATAATGATAATAAGAATATGGATCCGATATCAACAATCAGTAAAATTTCAATATATCTTGGAAAGTTGGTGTTAAATAAAACTGCAACTAAATCTATTGATGAAATTTTGAAAAATTTTAAAAATCCTGAATATGCAAAATATAAAAATTGTTTTAAACCTCCTTTTATAAATGCGTTTAATACAACACTAAATATTTTTTATGATAAAAACACTTCCCCTTATCCTATATCTAAAGAACTATATTCTAAGTTATCTGAACTTGATGATATTGCACTTGGCGTAATATTCCAAGATATAAATGTAGTTGATATACCATTTAATAATAATGATATTTACAACACTTTAACAGAAAAATTAAAATCATATAATAAATTAAATGGACATGACTTAGATGAAAGTTTTTATGCTCTCTGGAAAAGTATCTTTGCAAAAGAATATGAACGCAATTTTAAAATGTTCTTTGCTTCAGATAATTCATTTTGTAAAGATGCAATCGTTGATGTATTTTCGATAACACTAGAATCTTTTAATGCTGTAATTCATAATCAAGAAATCATTAATCAAAATATAAAAAATTCAACTAATGAAATATTGTCAAGTGTATCAAATATTTCAAACCAAGTTCATACACTACAAAATACATTATTATCAAACATAGGAACTAAAGAAATAGATGAAGATAACGAATTAAAGAAAATTCAGCGTTTGATTGACAAATCTAAATATGAAGATGGTATTGCATATATTGAATTAAATAAAGATGATAACTGGCAAAATAAATCTAAAGAATTTAAAGCTAAAATATACAATAAACTTGGTGTATGTTATGTAAATCTTAACGACCATATTAATGCAAAACAGGCATTTAAGTTTTCTTACGAATTAGATTCAAAATATGATAATCCGTTATTTAATCTGGCTCATATTGCATTAGAAGAGAATGAGCCAGAATCCTATGATGAATATCTTACAAAATTTAATAATACAAATTCCGAACTTTATAACAAATTAGTATTTTTGAAATATTTATGCATAACTAAAGAATATGACAATGCAAAAAAATATTTGGAGACAAATTTAAAAGAAGTTGAAGATTATTTGTTTCTAAAGGCTCTTTTAGATTTAAAAAATCCTAAAAAAATAAGTTCCAAACAAGCTGAAAAAAATCTGAAAGAATATATTAATAAATCTAAACAGGATAATATGATTGCAAAATATAATCTTGTTAATTGTCAGTTTATAAATTTATTCAATAAATCCAAATTATATTTTGTTTTTGATATAAATACTGAGGGAGTATTAAAAATTATACCTAATACACATCAAATAAAAGTAAAGCAGACGTTTTTTAATCTTTTAAAAGATTTAGAAGATGTGTTAAACGGTTTAAATAAAATCTATAAAAATCATCAATACTTAATTACAACTATTAAAATAAAGATATACTTAATTAAATATTTAATAAACAAATTTGAACAAAATAAAGTTAATATTGAAGAAATTAATGATATTATAACTAAAAATAATAATGATGATAGTGTTCTTCTTGAAACCTTATATCTAAATATTCTTTGTAATCAATATTCTAAAGCTCATGAAATTTATAACTTATTAAAAGATGGAACTAAAAATTTAAGTAAAAATAATTATATAATTATTCTATTTGGGGAACAAAAATATAAAGAAGTACTCGAACAAATAAATGAATTTAGTGAATTAAATGAACAATTTAAAATTATATCGATTTACAAAGAATATGGATGGGAACAAACCGAACAATATATAAAAAACAACTATCACAATTACAGTGATCAATTATTACTTTTGTGTATATGGTTATTCCATGATAATAATTACTACGATGATGAACTTAAATTACTAAAACAAATTTCAGAAAATATTATAAAATATCCTAATAAATATAATTGCAACTTCGTATATAAAATTGCTCACGGTTTAGCTTTTTTCAAAACAGAAGTTAATATAAATAAATTACGAGAAAAAGTAATTGAAAAGTATTGGACTAAAAATAAAAGTATCGAAAATTTTGATATAGGGATGCTAAATACTATTGATTTATTCAATAAAGGAATGTACTCCAAATGTTTAAGCAATTTAGAAATTTTAGAAAAATATAAGCCAGAAGATGTAACTATAAAAAATCTTTATGCACAAATAGATTCAATAAACTATAACCTTGATACACTTATAGAAAATTATGAAAAAGGAGCAAGAAAAGATTTTCTTTTACCTACAATAGCAAAAGCATATATAGTAAAAAAAGAATATTCAAAAGCTAAAAACTTAATAAATTCATTAAAATATAAAGAAAAACATAGGCTACAGTATTTCTATTTAAAAATAGAACTTGCGGCAGCAAGAGAAACAGAAGATACAAAGATTATTGAAATTTTTACTCAAGGTTTACAAGAATTTCCTGAAGATTTAAAACTAAATCAAATGTTATTTGGTTTTTTACTAAAAAGTCATACAGTAAATGAACAGACGAGAAATTTGTTTCAACAATGTTCAAAAGTATTAGAGAAAAATAAATTATTATGTTCATTTAAAATTGATATGGATAACCCAATTGAAAGTTTAAAACAGGCAGTTGAAACATTTGAACCATATAAAAAACAAGTTGAAAGAGAAAGATTATTTGAAAACGGATTACAAAATTATAATGAGTTTAAATATCCCTTAGCACTGATTTCAGAATTATTTGGAACTAAACAAAGTGTTTTATTTTCCAATTTTATTGAAAATGATGGACAAATAATTGCATTAACAAGACGTACAAATGAAGAATACAAAGAAGAACTTGATTTAATAAACAAAAGTAAAAATATTATAATGTCTCCTCAGTCTCTAATATTATTAAAGGCTTTAAATTTAGATGATATTGTGTTTAATAATTTAAAAATAAAAATTACAGCACAAACCAAGAATGAAATAAACTTTATTCTTAATGATATAACCGGAGAAACTATTGAAAAATTAATTAGAGATAAAGATGGAAATCCACATATTATATTTGTAAAAAATGAGATTTATAAATATAAAGAATACTTAAAAAACTGTTTAAATGTTTTGGAACAAGCAAACTTTAAATCACAGTCAAAAAAAGCATTGCCGCTAATTGAAGCTTCAGAAAAACTTGGATCAAAAAATTTCTTATATGATGCTATAGTTTCTGTTCAAAACAATTATATAATTTGTTCTTCTGATGAAGTAACACATATGCTAAGCAAAGAATTTAAATTTAAAGATGTTTCTATAATAAGTATAATTAAATACTTAAAAGAGAATAATATTATAATTTCGCAAAAAGAAGCCGAACTTAAATATAAACTTGTTGAATTCAAATGCAAATATATTCCATTAACCGCAAAAGAAATATATTCTATAACTGATTTAAAACTTGAAAAATTACAGAAAATTCTTGATTACTTAGATGAACAATTTGATAAAGAATCAGTCGCTGATGTATTATCTGAGTATGTTTATATATTAAATCAGGATAATAATTTTTCTAACAGTAAAATTTTTGAAATAATTGATTTAATATTTGATAAGTGTAAAAAATTAAGCCAACACGAAGAAGTAATACGGTTATTTATGGAATTTTTAATGAGGTATCACCACTTATTAAGTAATTTAGTCCAAAAGTATATTGCTTATAAATTTTTGGAAACAGTATCAGATAAAGAATATATTATAGATTATTATAAATATATAATACGTATACCTGCAAAAATAAAATTTAAAGACAAACAACAAAATATTAAGGAGATTAAACGTATAGTATTTAACGCCCCATCTAATATAAAACAAATACTTAATTTTTATGCTGAATTTATTATTAAATTTGGTATGTTTAATAGTGTTTCAGAAAGACTTAGCTGAATATTCCGGTATGTTTACAAATTTATTATTTTTCAATTTTCCTTTGTGTAATGGATTTTTTAAACGTTTATTATAAAAATCCAACATTGCTTCAGCATATCCTGTAGAGCCATTATTTCTCTCTGTTGCACTTCTAACAATTTTATTTATTGAATATGCACCTAATTTTTCTTTAAAAATATTTTCATCTAATTCATCTCCATACGCAACAACAAGTTTTGCAATTCCCTTAAGCATATTTGCCCCAAAAGAATTAACTTCACCTTCCCAAGTTGCAATGCATAGTTTTAAAGTTTGATCTAAAACTGAATATCCAAAAGTCCTATAAATATATTCTAATGCAGATATTGCACAAATTCCGCCATAGCATTTAGTTTTTGAAATCCGCATGTTATAAGACTCAACTATAGCTTTTAATGTTAATTGCTCTTCGTTTCCAGCTTCTATATTTGCAGCAAATATATCGTAAGGAGTAAGCGGTTTTACATACTTTTGCTGATTTGCAAAAATATCTGCTTCATGAGTGTATTCTAAATCATCATAAATCATACACCATACAGGTGTTTCACGAGATTCTGATTTTCTGGCAACAATTTCTATAGTATGTTGTCCGTTGATAACATAGTTTAATCCATCTCTTCTACTGACTTTAACAGGATTAATTTGGTATAAATCAAAATTTTCAACAGCTCGTCTTATGTAAGCTTCAGATAAATCTCTCTGATACTCTTGATTAGATACTAAATTTTTGAGTGGAATAAGTTCATAATGTACATTCGGTACAAATTTTTTATAATCTGTCATCATTTTCCTCCATGTGCAAAATTAAAGTTTCAATATTAAATTTTAATTCTTGCAATTCCCTTTTTAAATTTTCTTTTGCAAATGTTGATGAATGTTCAAAATTATTAGCCAGAACTTTATTAAGCAAACTAATCCAAAAAGGAATGGTATATGCTAAACTAGTAACTTCCGAATCAGGATCATATTCTGGAAGATCTTTTATTGAAGCCTTATGTTTAAAAAAAATTCGTTTTTTCATACAATCCCCTTTATTTCAATCGCATTAGACATAGCAAATTTTACAAGATTTATTCCTTTAATTTCTTCCCCTCTTATCTTATAAGTTCCATGCTTATTCCAATCAGGACATAATTTCAAAAGATTGTTAACAAGCGATTTACTATATAATTCCATGGTATTTCTGCTATTATTATATTTAGATATACAATGAGATCTTGTATCGTTTTTGACTCCAGGACAAACTCCTAAAGAACAATCGTCAGGATTGACAAGTAATATTATATATTCTGGATTCCCGATTGCATATATTGTATCTTTATTAATTCTAACAACCGGTTTTCGGAAATTTATTGATACTGATGGATTTAGCGTTTTCTTATTTATCATTTGTATTCTCCTCTATCTTCTTCTGTAATACCAAATACTGTATATCCGTCAAATTTTCCAACTTGCATACGTTTTTTATGCTCACTGACAGGCAGTCCGAATTGGTTCTGCCATTCAGCAGGAAAAATCGGACGTTTAGAAATTTTTGGTTTTCCATTTTCCATAACTGTTCGAATAAATATTTCAGGAGATGTAAGGTCGAAAATAAACAAAAATTCTTCATTACTTTTAATTAATTTTCCAAGTAATTTGTACCTGTAATTATCATTCCAATCCAATAATTCAGCAATCTTACCCCAAAAAACACGACAGGTAATTTGTTTTGGTTTTCTTCTCGATGTACACCATAAAAATGAATCCTTTTCTTCTCCGTTACAAGGGCGAACAGCAAGTTTCTTCTCTTCCGAATTCACAAGTATTTGTACATAATCTATGTTAGGAAACTTTTTTATACAAGCCATATTAAGATATATTTTGTTCATATTAAATGTAATTGATGGTTCAAATAAATGAGCAAAATATTCTCCTCTTACTACCTGGTATCCTTCGTAATTAAAATTCAGTTCTTCAATTTCTTCTTTAGCTGACAGGACAGGTTGGTTATTATTGAGTATAAAAGCTTGTTCGTTGAATTCATTTGTCATATTTTTTTAACTCCATATCAGTTTTTAAAATTTGAATTTCAGAATAAATATCATCTTTACTTGTAATCTGTAAATTATGCGTTTTATAAAGATTTCCTTCCTCTTTAGATTTCCAGTCATTTATATTTTCGATTTCCTTTATCTGTATCTGTCGATAAAAATTATTCCCGAAATTTTTATCCCAGTTATTAGGATATGCCAAAATATCATTATTTTTGCCGTATGTAAAAAGTTCTATATTTTCCAAGTCAGGTTCAGAGGTAATAATATTCTTTTTTTGAGATATAAATAATTCCGGTTCTGTTAAATCAAATATAATAATCTGTTCATCTTCTTTTTGCAATTTTATTCCTCTTACTCTATATTTGTATTTAAAATCCCATCCTAAAATTTCAAAAAAGGTTTTTGCATATGCCATCCCATGTATAACTCGTGAGGTATAAACCCCATTTTTAACTTTTGCCCACTGAACAACATTTTTATTTGATTGTATTGAACTAGATGGTCTGACTGCTAAAAGTTTTTTAACTGGATTTACAAGCATTTCAACATACTTTACATTCCCAAATTTTCTTATGCAATCAATACTAAATGTAATTAAATGATTTGAAAATGTTACACATGTTTTTTGAGTAGTATCAAAAAATTGAGCCCTTGCAACTTCAAAGTTTCTTAAATCGAAGTCACCTTTTTGTACTTCAACTTCAATTTCATTATTTCTATCTTCTCTAGTATAAACACTTTCGGAGGCATCTATATAATTTTTAGCAGTGAAGCCAGACCATCTGATATTTATTGGGACAAAACCTTGTAGAATCCCAGTTTTTATAACTTTTAATTCCGGTAAAAATCCTTTATGTTTATATTTTGCGTTTCGTATTAATTTTTGAACAGCAATAAAATCATCTCTGGAAATGATACCATCATGGTGTTCTTTCATGCCGTACTGGGGTTTATCTCCTTTATTTTTCTTTGACTTGTGGTCTAAATAACTAGGAGTCCATGTCTTTCTTGATAACAAATCACCACATTCTTTTTCATTTTGAAGTATTTGTAATATTGAATTTGACGACCACTTGGTATTACCTTTTTTAGTTCTACGTCCATATTCCTCCAAAGTTTGTGCAATTTGTTCTGGAGTTGAGCCTGCAAGATACATATAAAAAATTAATTTTACAGTTTTTGCTTCTTCCTGATTTATTACAAGATTTTTATTTTCATCTAAATCGTACCCGAGCAGCGGGGAAATAAGATATAGCCCTTTATTAAATCTCATATCAATAGAAGAATTCATAATATTACTTTTGATATGCGATTCTTCTTGAGCCAAAGTTGCAAGAAATGAAATTGCCATCTCATTTTTATCATCAATTGTATTTATTCCTTCTGATTCAAATATTATATTTACTGGTTGTTTTAAATTTTTCAATTCACGAATATATGCAATACAATCAACTGTATTCCTCGCAAAACGAGAGACACTTTTTGTAATGATTAAATCAATTTTTCCGGCTCTACAATCTTCTATCATTCTGAGAAATTCATCTCGGTGATTTAAGGAGGTACCAGAAATCCCTTCATCAGCATAAATATCAACAAGCATCCAGTTCGGATTTTTGTTAATTAAATCTAGATAATAATTTTTTTGTAACTCAAATGATGAAGTTTGTTGCATGTTATCTGTAGAAACTCGTGCATAAACCGCAACCCTATGTTTGATTGTATCATCATAAATTGTGGGCTGCGGTTTTGCTGGTATCACAAATTGTTTATCGTTATCAAATCCTTTATAACGTTCTCTGATTTTATCTTTTTCATTCATAAATAGATTATAATTACGGAAATTTTAATAATCTATAAAATATTGTTTTAAGACTCATAATCAGAGTTTATATTATAAAGTTTTAAATCAGACATTAAATGTATATTAAAACTTTTATATTTACAGTTGTTGCATTGTAGATTATTGTTGTTATTTCCATCATAAATTATAAAATCAATTTTTACTTGCAGATTTTCCAAAAGTTTTTCGAGCGTTGAAAAACTTATAGACTCTGTTCCACGTTCTATATTACTGATATGCGGAGTCGATAAATTACACATTTCTGCTAATTTTTCCTGAGTAAGATTTCTTAATAAACGATAATTTTTAATAGATTGCCCGAGTCGTTTGTAATTAATTTTCATAAGATTTCCTTTCATATTTTGTACCGGTTTTAATCTTACAGAATTTCAAAACGGGCATTTAAAAAAATATACTTCTCTCTTAATTCACTCTTAACAGTTTAGTAATCAAAATATTTATTAGGATTTAGAGGCGTTCTCTTATAAAACGTATCTATCCGCAACTGCAAGTTCGGGTTATTACAAATTCTTACAAACTTTAATTTATAATATTTAAACATTGCAAAAAATATTGAGCGAATTAAAATAAATTCAAAGGTTTGTTCATGAGGAAAATAATTTTAGTTTTTATATCATGTGTTATAGCGTTATCTGGGAATTATTTCGTCTATGCAAAAGAATTTTCAAATAAAATTAATAGTACACACTTTATAAATGGCGAAAATTTGAATTTCTTTATCATGAACAAAGTTCGAGATTTAGATACTTATGAACCTGTACCTGAATATTTACAAGATAGATATATTAAAAATATTCCAGAAAATCTTATTACAAATTATCAAATTGATATGGCTAGTGCCTTAAAACAAGTTTTAAATGACAAAATTACTTATAATAATAAAACATTAAAACAAATGCTTTTAGATTTTAATAAAGAATCCGATAACATTTATCAACAATATTTAAAAAACAAAAATAATATAGAGCAAATAAAGTATATCTAAAAAGATTAGAAGAAATTAATGGAACAATAAGCCTATATCCAAATGTAATTATTGAAGAAATGCAACAAGTAATTGATAAGTATGGTTTGGGTATCTATTCTTAAATAATTGTTTTGTGAGTGGTTTTTATTTTATAACGGTTCATCAGAATATATTTTAGTTGCACAATCGGAAAATAGAGAGCTTGAAATATTAAATGAAAATTTGTATAATGAATTTATAAAGGATTTTTCATTATGACTAAAATGACAGAAAAATTATTAAAAATAGGGAATAGAGCAATTAAAAAAGCTCAAGAAAATAATCGTAAAAAAGGAATTCCCAATGTTTATAGTATAAATGGGAAAATTGTATTTCAATTACCTAATGGCGATATTACAACCCAATATAATTTTTCATAGAATAGTTTTGTAATACAGATTTTAAATACATAAATTTAAGTGTGTCTGAATGATAACTTTATCCTCAAAAAACTTGATATTACTAGAATATAGAGCAATACTATAAATAGGATAAAATACATAATGGGAAAATCTTGGACATTGTTTCGACTTCTATTGTCTCCACCATTAAAATTCAGAGGCTTATGATAGCCTCTTTTTTAATGCCAAATTCTCCGCACTGTGCGGGCTTACGCTGATTTAAGAGAATTTATTTGATGTGATTTGTTGAGAATTTTACGCTACTTATGACAAAATTCTCTTTGGGCAAATAAAAAGAGTCCTTTTTTTATATAGTAAAAAATGTATTCTTAATTTAGTATTATTTGACAAATTACAGATATTGCAAGATACTTATTATTGAAGTACTTTATATAAAAATTTTGTACACAATAAAAGACAAGGAGTAGCTATGAAAAAAGTAGTATCTGTATTATTCTGTTTACTATTATGTCAAGTTGGAAGTTTTGCAGATAGTGTACAGTATCCTACTAATGCAAGATACGTAATTGTCAATCCAAATGGGACACTAAAAGCAAGTTCAACTTTTTTATTAGATACTAAAACAGGAAAAACTTGGCAACTTGTTGTTGATAGTACAGGAGTTAACAGTTGGCAACAAATGCAATATGATTGGTATAAAGAAGATGGAACTTTTGGAGGTGTGACATTCAAGCCCCCTTTGCAATTAGCGCCCTAGATATTAGGTACATTACTTACAACATTTTTCTGCCATCTCAATTAATTTTTTAACTGTCAATTCAGGATCTTGGGTTCCATTCATTATGCTTTCTATAATTTCCGGTGGTAGAAATCTTAATTTTCTAAGACGTTTGTTATTTCCGTTTCTGGCTTCAATCGGCAGTTTTCTTTCCGCCCCAAGTTTGTTGTACCAAAAACTTTTCACTATAGCCTGAATTAATTTCATATCATAATTTGCTTTCCCAGGAATTATGATTTTATTTTGCCGTTGCGGAGTTAAAGAAATTCTAATCTCTATACAATTTGTAATTATTTGATCATCTTGTTCAGAATGCTTAAACTCCGCATTAAAAGCCAGTGTCGCAAAATATTTTATTATATAATTTATGTCGTAACTTATTGAAATACAATTCGTTTTTAAATCAACTCTCTTAATCGCAGTTCTTAAAAATATTTTATCTACTTCGTAAATTTTCATTAAATCTAACATCAATTTCTGTTGTTCGACAGAGTAATTTTCAAGATATTCCTGCATTTTACGTGTATTTTTCAATAATTTTACAAAATCTTTCTGTACAAAAGTTTCAATCTCACCTGCTGAAATTTTTGTTATCTCTCCGCGTTCATAATCAATAGGATTTTTAATTGACATACTAACGTAATATCTGTAATGCCTGTTATTACCGTTACTATACGACGGTGCCATTTTATTCCCTTTGTCATCGTACAATAATCCTGCAAGAAGTGAGCCGCTTTTAGCATTAGTTGAATGTTTTCTCTGAACGGAATTGGCTTTTAATAAATTTTGGACATTATTAAATAATTCCTCAGAAATAATCGGATCATGCAAACCATCATATTCTTTGTTTTTATGGATAATTTTACCAAGATAAACTTTATTTGAAAGTATATGGTACAAACTTCCTTTGGCTAATTCTTTCCCACTTCGGCTTAAAATTTTCTTGTCAGCAAGATATTTTTTCAACTTCAATACATTTTTTATTTCAAGATATGATTCATAAATTATTCGAACATTATCTGCATAAGGCTGCTGTGGATGTAACATGTGATGTTCGTCTTTTTCATATCCGTAAGGACTAGTTCCGGAAAGCCAAAGACCTTTCTTTCGAGAAGCCTCAAATTTATCTCTTATCCTTTCCCCTGTTACTTCACGTTCAAATTGTGCAAAGGATAACAGGATATTTAAGGTTAATCGACCCATTGAAGTCGTTGTGTTAAAATGCTGAGTAATTGAGACAAACGAAGCATTATGGTTATCAAAAATATCAATAATTTTTGAAAAATCCATCAAAGAACGTGTTAAACGGTCAACTTTATAAACAACAACGATATCAATTTCATCATTTTCTATATCTTTTAGTAATTCTTTAAATGCCGGTCTTTCCATTGTACCGCCGGAATATCCGCCATCATTGTATTGTTTATCTAATAAAACCCACCCTTCATGCATTTGAGATTTTATATAGGCTTCGCAAGCTTCACGCTGTGCATCAAGCGAGTTAAAATCTTGTTCCAATCCTTCTTCCGTTGATTTTCTGGTATATATAGCACATCTAATTTTCTTTTGCATCATGCCACTGTGCTCCTGTGGGTTTCGGCACTTTGTGCCTGCAATCCTACGTCGCTATCGTTAAGTTTCGCACTGCTCCGCCTGCTCAACGCAGCCGTATGCGTGCTACACTCCGGCTTAAGCAATCCGAAGAATTTCTTACCATTCCAACGAGTACCTGTAATTTCATTGGCTATTGCAGATAAACTTTTGTACTTTTTGCCATTATATTCATAACAGTTTTGAATTACAGTTACCGAGTATCGCTTACCTTTAAACTCCCGAACCAGTTTAGTTCCGTCAGTAATTGACAACACTTTGTTATCTTTTTCAATATTTTGCGTTCTGTCGTAATTTTCAACTAATTTGTCGATTTTTCGTTGAATTTCAGGAGATAATGAGCCATATTTTTCTTCCCAAGCCTTAATTCGTTTTTCAAAAATGTTTATAGCCATGTGAATACCTTTTTGTTCTGCTTACTTACATAAATCGCTCTTGTTGCAGATAAAATCAAGTCCATTGACACAATAGTTATCATTAAAGCTCAATAAAATAGCCGTCTTCTTGGTCTGGTCTTGTTATTAATATGTATTTATTGTAGATTCTTACATCTGCATTTTTATTTTCTGGATCTAAATTTTGTATCTCAGTAAGTACGCCAATAAGTTCTTCTAAATTTGCCATAATAAAATCCTTTCAAGTTCTGTACTTACATACATCACTCAAAAGGATTTAATATCAAGTCTCCAAACACAAAACTTATCGTCTTATAAATCACCTGATAAGTAATCTTCATCTAATTTTTTTATTACAAAGGTTCTTTTTACTTGTACCCCGAGATTATATTTAATCATTAGATTTGTAAGTTCATCTCCATCAATAAGTCGTATAATTTTATTTTTTGCGGCTGCAGCTTTTTGCTGTGCTTTTTCTCCAAAATAACTGGTTGTAATAAAAACACCTTTATTAGTATCTGAACAATCAAGTGCTCCGACAAAATTTTGAATTTCTCTTTCATTTACCTTATTTTCTGAATATCTTTTGGCTTGAAGATAAATTTTACCCAAGCCGAGTTCATCTTCGTTTATAATCCCATCAATGCCTCCGTCATGACTTAACTTTGTCATAGAACCGACACCGTAATTCATTTTTTCCATCAAGTCAATAACTACTCGTTCAAAACGTACCGGATCAATTTTCTTTAGATTGTCCAATAAATCTTGTTTTAGAGAATTTAAATATTCATTTTCCGCAACTTCAAAAATTTCATCAGGAGTATGGGAGTCTGTTAAAACTTCTTGATCTTTATTTGTACTTATTTCATTTTCAGCATTATTTTTAAACTGATTAAACTGTTCAAATTGAGATAAAAATTTGTTATCAATTTTTACTGGTTTATTAGTCATTACATTTTTCCCGGTTTCTGTAATTTGCATCACACCACGAGACGGATATTCTAATAATCCTGCTTTTTTCAGGTAAGTTCTTGCCCAACCGGCTCTGTTGTAATATGTTTGTTGATTCCCGCTAGGGAGCATTTCCTGCATATCATCATCTGTAAGATTTAATATTTTTGCTACTGCCTGAGCGACTTCACTGTTTTTATGAACTTGACCGTCTGCAATAACTTCTAATGTCGGAAGCATAAATTCTTGATAATTTGGAATAGCCATTCTAAACTCCTTTTTTCTAATTGTAGCTAATGATAACAATTGTGTCAATGGACTTGATTTTGCTTGCAACAAGAGCGATTTATGTAAGTACAAGGAGGAACGACTTATGGATCTCGCATACGGAACAAAAATCATTAACCGAAAGACAAATGAAATTGGATTACTTATTAAAACTTGGCTGAACGAATACGCAGACGGGAAAGTTTGGTTCGCAACCTGTGTTGATAAAAATGGCAAACGGTATCACATAGAACTTGATGAAATTGCTCCAATTGATGAAAATAACGAATAAGCCTTAGTTTATATAACTACAAATTAATTTATAAATTACTTTTAAATCGTTATCAGTAGCATTTTCTAGTAAATTAGTGATTTTACAAAGTAAAACATCTCTATCCTGTAAATGTTCTGTTTGAAAGAGTTGTGTATAGTCTATATCTAAAGCGTTCGCAAATTTTTCTATCAAATCTGCTTTTGGGAAACTTCTTCCTGTTTCAATGTGGCTCATATGTTTAGGATCAATTCCAGTCATTTCTGCAAGCTGATATTGTGTTATCCCCTTTTTGTTTCGCAATTCTTTTATTCTTTGTCCGAAATCTTTTTTTATATTCATAAATACCTCTATATGAGGATAATAAGTTTTTTTAAAGGATTAAACCGTATTCAAGACATTAAAAATAGCAATTAATATGTTTTTAATATTGTAATTCTATATTTAATATGGTATATTTTAGAAAAATATGTTCTTAATAAAGAATACATATATAGGAAATTAAAAAATGAAAAAGGTATCAGTTATAATTCCATGCTTTAATCATTCTGAATATTTACTAGATGCAGTTAAATCAGTTGTAAATTCCACCTACAAAAATTTGGAAATAATTGTCGTTAATGATGGATCAACTGAAAAAACTCCACAGGAGATTCAGAGCATGCTCATGCCTTTTGATAATGTAATATTGATAAATCAAGAAAATTCAGGAGTGTGTGCCGCTAGAAACAACGGAATAATAAAGGCTAGTGGAGAATATATTTTACCTTTGGATGCAGATGACAGAATAGCAGATACATATATTGAAAAAGCAGTTTCAATATTAGAGCAAAATCCAGATATTGGTATTGTTTATTGCGAAGCGGAATTTTTCGGAACAGGACAAAATAAAAAATGGAACTTAAAACCAGCAACTCTTTCAAATATGCTTATACAAAATAGAATATTTCCATCAGGTGTTTATCGGAAATCGAAATTCCTTGAGGTCGGCGGCTATAAAAAAGAGATGGAACTTGGTTGTGAAGATTGGGATTTCTGGCTTTCAATTATCGAAACTGGCACAAAAGTTTATCAAATTCCGGAAGTCCTATTTTATTACAGAAAGAAGCAAAACGAGCGTACAAAAAAGTCTTTAAGACCAATAAATTACCTTAAAATTAGAATTAATATAGTCAAATTCCACAATAAATTATACAAACAATTTGGGCTGAAAATGTATTTTTTATTGGGTCTTATGGTTTGTAAAAATTGTGCCGCACATCTATATAAATTGTTAAGGAGAAAATTAAAGTGAAACCATCAACATTTATAAAAAGGAGTATATTTTTTATTCCTAAAAAGTTTAACAATTTATTTATAAGTTCTAATTATAAAAAGGTATTATCTAAAATTAGAACTAAAAAGAAAATAAAAGTCATCTTTTTGTGCATGGAATGCTCCAAATGGGGAGCTCAGTATTTATATAAAATGATGGAAAAACACAAAAATTTTGAACCGCTAGTTATTCTTGTCCCACCATATACTGTTCATAAAGGAGAGGATTTAACAAAACTTTCACTTGAAGATAATTTAAAATTTTATAAAGCAAACAATATTAAAGTTGAATTGGGCTATGACCTTATAAAACATAAATATATAGACTTAAAACAATTTAAGTCCGATATTGTATTTTACGAACAGCCTTATGATTTACCACCAAAATATAGTTTGTACAAAGTTTCCAAGAACTCTTTATGTATGTATTTCCCTTATGGGTATGAAAATTTAGATTTTAAAAATAATTACACAGATAATTTTCATAAACATTTATTTGCTTATTTTGTAGAGTGCAAAGAAAATCTCGAACGGTACGAACATTATAGAAAAGGAAATTCAAAAAATTGTATAATTACCGGACATCCAAAATTAGATTACTACATTACAACGCAAGAAAAATGTTTTCATAACAATTTAAAAATTATATATGCACCACATCATTCGTTAGGAAAACATAGTTTAAGGTTTGGAACATTTCGAGATAATGGACAATTTATATTAAATTTAGCCCAAAAACATAGAGAAATAGATTGGGTATTTAAACCTCATCCTAAATTAAAGTTTGAACTATTGGATAATAAAATAATGACGCAAGAACAAATTGATGAATATTGGAAAAGTTGGCAGGAACTTGGAACAGTGCATGAATACGGCAATTACTTAGAATTATTCCAAACATCCGAGGCATTAATTACTGATTCTATTTCCTTTCTTGTTGAATATTTGCCAACACAAAAACCGATAATTCAATTATTCAACAAAATGCATCATCCGTATAATTTAATAGGAGAAAGGATTTCACAAATTTTATATAAAATTACAAATAATGAAGAATTAGATACATTGTTTAATGAAGTTATAGTAAACAGAAATGATTATTTAAAAGATGAACGCATAAAACTTATAGATAATCTTTTTGATTTTAGACAAAGTGCATCTGAAAAAATAATTAACTATTTAGAAAAAGTGACAGGAATACAAAATGGAACAAAAGAAATTACTGATGGTTGCAGGACCTGTTGAAATAGAACAAGAAATTTCAGATATAGGTTCAGCACCGGAAGAGTATATGAGAACAGAAGAATATTCTAAAAAATGGGCAAGAATTTTTGAGAATTTAAAATATATTTTCCAAACAAAATATCCTGTTGTTTGCTATGCCTCTTCCGGTACAGGAGCAATGGAAGCTGCTGTTACAAATTTTTTATCGGTTAAAGATAAAATTATTTATATTAACTCAGGTTCATTTGGCAAACGCTGGGGAGATATTTGTAAAAAGCATAACATTAACACAATTGAAATATTAGTTGATTTCGGCAAAAGCGTAAAAATTTCAAATGTAGAAAAAGTATTAAAGGATAATCCTGATACAAAGGCTGTATTTGCTACATTAAATGAAACTTCCTGTGGCTCCTTGCATGATATAGCCGGACTTGGCAAGATCTTGAAAAAATATCCAAATATTTTATTTATTGTTGATTGTATTAGCGGTTTATGCTCTGATGAATTTTTAATGGACGAATGGGGAGTAGATATAGCAGTTAGTGCAAGCCAAAAAGCTCTTGCACTGCCACCCGGATTATCATTTATGGCAGTTAATAATAAAGCTTTAAAATTTGCAGAAAAATCAAACCTCAGAAATTTTTATTTTGATATTTTTGAATATATTGAAAATCAAAAACGAAATCAAACCCCATTTACACCTGCTACGGGAATTGTAAATCAATTAGATTATAGACTTCAAAAAATAAAAGACGAAGGATTAGAAAACTTCCAAGCCAGATACAGGAATAATACAAAATATTTACGGCATCAGCTATCAAAATTGGGATTTAATACATTTGCTGAAAATCCCGTAAACTGTGTCACCGGAATTTGGACAAACACATACAATGCTGATGAAATAGTAAAAATTATGAGAAGTAAATATAAAATTGAACTTGCACCATCAGGTGGCATATTAAAAGAAAAGTTATTTAGAATAGGAAATTACGGCAATATAAATAAACAGGAAATTGATAAATTGGTACAATCTTTAAAACTAATAATAGAAAGTATGAGGATTGAAAATGATAGGAAATAAGACGGTAGTTTACACATCCGGAACATTTGATATGCTGCATTTTAATCATTTAAAAATGTTAGAATATGCAAGAGCTTTGGGAGATATATTAATTGTCGGAGTTAACACAGATGAACTGGTTGCCAGTTATAAATCACAACCTATTATACCTTTTGAAGAAAGAATAGCTTTAATGAAAGCAATCAAAGGTCCTGATATTGTAATCCCACAAAAATCTCTAGATCATACAGATAAAATAAAAAAACTTCATTTTGATATATTTGTAGTTGGTGATGACTGGGCGGGGAAATACGATTATCTTGAGAAATTGGGAATTACTGTAGTTTATTTCCCATATGGTTCAGGCATAAGTTCTTCATCATTGAAAAAACGTATTTACGAAAATTATAAAAAATTACAACAAAAAGCAGATTCTCATCTGCCTGATGATATTGAGGTGTCAAATGCCATTAACAGATAAAGTATTAAGATTTTTAGTTAATAGAATCCCAATAAAAACATTAAAATCAGAATTGAGACGTCTTATTTTTATGAAGTACAATTTTTACGGTAATGAGAATAAAGCTATATATTCCGCTTCAGGAGAGAATATACTATGGTCGATGAAAGGTTTAAGAATTACAGTAAAAGGAAATAATAACCTTATAATATTCGGACAAAATACAAAATTTAAAAATACACGCATCAATATTTCAGGGAATCACAATTTTATAATAATAGCTGACGAAACAAAGTTTACAGATTCACAAATAGAAATTGATGGAAATAATAATAAAATTAATATTGCAAACAACCTCATATTTGAGTCTACACTTCTATCAATGTGTGGTTATAAAAATTTATTTGTTATAAAACCAACAAAACATAAAATAAGAGACGCCAAATTATATATAAGTGGTAGTGGCAGACTTTATATTGATAAAAATTCTCAATTGAAAAATAGAGGTTTATATATTGTTGTAAGTGACAGTTATAAAAAAAGAAACAAATTAGTAATCGGTAAAAATGTATTTATTGCAAAAGATGCAATAATCAGGACTTCAGATGGTCATACATTAGTTGACCCTGCAACAGGGCTAGCCACAAATGAACCTCAAGATATCATTATTGGTAACAATGTATGGATTGCGTCGAGATGTATAATCCTAAAAGGTTCATATATTCCAGACAATTCAATGGTTGCTGCAGGAAGTCTTGTCAATAAAAAATTTAAGGATACAAATATAATGTTAGCCGGTACACCTGCTAAGATAATAAGAAAAAATATAATATGGGATGTTCGCGGTTATGGCAAATATATGAGAGATTTTGAGGAAAATAAAAATGTTTAATCTAAAAAAAATTTTTAATAAAAGATGGGATAGCATTAATACAACAATTATATTAACTGTTCTGGGATTTGAGATAAAAATTAAGAAAAAATATTCTATTCCAACTATGCAAAGACAACTAGCAACCCTCAATTATTTCTTAAATAGTTACGTTGACATAAGTAAAGTAAAACCTGCCGAAGGAGATTTAAGAAATATTCAAAATTCTTGCCTTGATATTTTAAAAAAAGTTGATGAAATATGTAAAAATAATAGCTTATGCTATTGGCTTGATGCCGGAACACTTCTTGGGAGTATTAGACATAAAGGTTTTATTCCCTGGGACGACGATATTGACATTTGTATGCCACGAAAAGATTATGAAAAAATTATAAAATTGCTGCCTGATAAATTAAAAAATTATCATATAAGATTAAAAGCAGAATTTGATAATAATTTTCAAATAAGAATAATTGATAACAGTAATAATGCAGCTCTGGATATTTTTCCAATGGATAATTATATTAAATCAAACTTAACAACAGGAGAGAAAAAAGAAATAACAAAACTGATTAGAAGAGCACGAGAATGTTTCGACAGAAAATTCCCTTCACAAAAAATAAAACTTGAAAAAATTAATCATTTAAAAATTAAACTTTTTGATTATCAAAATAAAATAGTACTTAAAGGTAAACACGTGGATGTCCCTGATGCAGCACTATTTTATGGAATAGATTTTCCTTATGAAAGTGCAAATTATTTGATTTATAACCATGACGAAATTTATCCTTTATTAAATGCAGAATTTGAAGGATACAACTTTCCTATACCTAACAAAAGTGATTACTATCTAAAAAATCTGTATGGAGAATATATGAAGTTCCCCAAAATAATTCCTAACATAGAAACTTTAAAGAATTAATATAATGCGAGAAAAATTTAAACAACTTATCCCATACATAAAACCATATCTGCCGCTGACTTTGTTATCAATATTATTAACATTACCGGCCGGTGCTTTGGATGCAGTTATTGTTATGACATTAAAACCGTATATGGATGTCATTATGTTGAATAAATCAATACATTCTCCATGGACAATTTCTTTTTTTATTCTAGTTTTTACAAGTATTCAGGGAATTCTTAATTTTTCAGCTACTTATATTAATTCTTATGTTGCAGGACAAATTACAAATGAAATTAAAATAATCTTATTTGAAAATTTACTTAACAGGGAAACTTCTTTTTTTGACAAAACTACATCCGGTTTTATACAAAAGGCATTTAATAATGATGTTTCAAAAGCTTTTGGAAGTCTTTTAGGATACTTAAAAAGTTATGCCCTAAGAATTTTTTCGGCAGTTTCTTTAATCATAGTTCTAATTTATAATTGCTGGCAGCTTGCAATAATTGCAGTATTTATTCTTGTTTTCGCTCTAATTCCTGTTACACAGGTTAAAAATCTTATAAAAAATATTGTTAATGATTACGAAAATGAGAATGCAAAAGTTATTGCAGATTACAATGAAACATTTTCTGGAAACAAAATCATTTCCGCATTTAATCTTAAAAATTTTCAAATAAATAAATTGAAAAAACACCTTAAAAAAGCTTTTCAACTTGATATGAAAATAATTCTTCGTACAGGTTGGACTACACCACTAATGCGGCTTGTAGCTGCTATTGGGATAGGTCTTATCATTGGAATAGGAAGTACTTTAATTAACAATAATACAATTACAAGCGGAAATTTCGTTGCATTTGTAACCGCACTTATTTTACTTTTTAATCCAATTAAAGGTATAGGAAACGATTCAAAAAATTTGCAAACTTCAATTCTTGCAATAGAAAGAGTTATAAATGAACTTGAATATATTCCAAAAATCAAAAATAATGCATCCCCGATTTTTATGAAACATTTCAATTCCGGAATTGAATTTAAAAATGTTTCGTTTGAATATAGAAAAAATAAGAAAGTTTTACATGAACTGTCATTCCAAATTAATAAAGGAGAAAAAATTGCACTTGTAGGACATTCAGGCGGGGGAAAGAGTACAATAATAAACCTTATTCCAAGATTTTATGATGTAACCAGCGGTGAAATTTTAATAGACGGTATTAATATAAAAAATTATGACATAAATTCGTTAAGAAATAATATCTCAATAGTTTTACAGGATAATTTTATATTTACAGGAACTATAAGAGAAAACCTTAAAATAATAAAACCGGGTGCAACTGATGAGGATTTATTTTCTGTTCTTCAAAGTTCTTACCTGTACGATTTTGTAATGTCAACAGAAAAAGGGCTTGATACACAAGTCGGAGAAAGAGGTTTATTACTATCAGGCGGGCAAAAACAAAGATTAGGAATTGCAAGAGCATTCTTAAAAAATTCTCCGATTATAATTTTTGATGAAGCAACAAGTGCATTAGATAATGAGTCTGAATTTTATATTAAAAAAGCCATAGAAAATTTGATGAAAGATAAAACTGTAATAATAATTGCACACAGGTTTTCTACGATAAATAATGTTGATAAAATAATCGTTATAGATGAAGGGAAAATTATAGAACAAGGTTCTCAAACACAACTTTTGCAGAATAAAAATGGTAAATTTAAAAAATTATATGATTTACAGACAAATATAGGTTAAGTATCATTCTCTGAATTGGATCTCCGTATCTAAATAATAATCACTTGTCATATTACCTTTACCAGATGTATGTATAATAAAATCATTAAAGCGAATTTTTTGACGTACATCCAAACCTCGTGTAACAATAAAACCGTCATGTGTACGAGTTAAAATTATACTTTCTTTTAGATTACCGTCAATACTCAACTCTGAAGTATCCTCTGGATTTTGTTTGTCGGGAATGCGTTTATATTTTATTTTAACATTATGAATGGTAGGAATTGGCATATTCTTCAAGATTTTTACATAATCTCGAAAACTTCTAAGTTTGGAATTGATTTGTATATAAAATAAACTTATTATTGTATTAAGAGCTAATGCAGTAATAGATGAATATTCTTTACGAGTTGAGCCGGGTTTAAAATATTTGCCACAATTTTTACAGTGGCACTGATTTTTATTTTTATAAACAGTATTTTCTACACTCCTACAGTGCGGACATTTTGCTTTGCAAGTTTTCTGTCTCATAGCAAAATTTTATCATAAATAAAACCGCTTTTTATATAAAAGCGGCTTTAGTTTTTAGAATAATTTTGGTAAAGACAGCACTATGCAAGCCTTTTCACTTTTTTAAACGCTTCTTTAAATTAATACGGATTGGAAAAGCCAATCTGTCTGGAGATTTTTCCAGGCGTAGTAGACTAAAAGGAGATTCAAATGGCAAAATTAAATGGAAAGCCAGTAACTTGTGAAGACATTTCAGAATCACTGCGACACTTTAGAAAAATCGTGTTAGAAGGAAAAAATCCGACAAACAACTTGCAACTGGTTGACATCAACTTAATCGCGTTAAAATTAAAAAGTTTGCGGAAACATTCAAAAAAGCAGCTTCAAAAGTTAAAAAATGCGATTACGAAAGTCGGTTACGTAAATCCTATCCTGCTTGATGAAAAACACAATATAATAGCAGGGGAATTGCGGCTTTTGGCGGCAAAAGAGCTCGGGTTCACTCAGATTCCGGCAATAATTCTTGAGAATTTGACCCCTGAAGAAGCTGATGCAATCAGAATCTTAGACAACAGAATCGCAGAAGATGGCGAATGGAACCTAGGGAACCTCAAAGAAGAAATCGAAAAATTAATGAAGTTTGACATAACTTTTGAGGATTTAGGCTTCGATACCGTTGATTACGATGAAATATTTCTCATCAAGGATTCTGATGAAAGCAAAGTCCACAACTCTGACAAAGAAGACGAAAGTTGGCTTGATGCAAACATTCCGCCCAAAGTCAAATTTGGGGACCTATGGCGGCTTGGGGATCATTTCGTTTACTGCGGAGATTCTTTACTTGTCAGGTCTTTTGAAAGCCTTATGCAGGGCGAGTTGGCACAAATAGTCATAACTGATCCTCCATACAATTGCAAAGTTAGCGGCCACGTATGCGGTCTGGGCAAGATTAAACATGATGAGTTTGCAATGGCGTCAGGCGAAATGACAGATGCAGAATTTGCTGAGTTTATCTCAAAATTTATGCAGAACCTTATAAAATTCTCGATTGATGGCTCGCTGCATTATCTGTTTATGGACTGGGCTGGGTTGAATACCTTGCTGACACAAGGTAAAAGGCATTATACCGAACTCAAAAATATTGCAGTCTGCAACAAATTAATAGGCGGTATGGGGGCTCTGTACAGAAGCCAACACGAAATGATACCGATATTCAAAAACGGAAAAGCTAAGCATCAGAACCATATTCAGCTTGGCAAAAACGGGAGATACAGGACTAACGTTTGGGATTATCCCGGAATTCGAGCGACAAATCCATCATCTTTGGAGCTTCTAAAGCTGCACCCTACAGTTAAAGCGGTGCCAATACTCCATGACATTTTGCTTGATTCCTCATCTAAAAACGATATAGTTCTTGACTGTTTCGGCGGTTCCGGCTCTACATTACTTGCCGCAGAACGTTGCAAACGTAGGGCAAGATTGATTGAAATCAGCCCAAAATACGTGGATGTAACCATATATCGCTGGGAAAAGGAAACAGGCAAAACTGCTAAATTAATCAAAAATTATACGGAGGCTCAAGATGGAAATAGATAAGGATAGATTGCTAAAAGCCGCAGAAACAATACAGAATGATAACAAATGCCGTCGAGAAATTGAAGAAAAATTATATGAAGTCGGTTATAAAAAACCGCCTGTCAGCGGGCAGTTTAAAAAAGGGCAGAGCGGCAACCCTAAAGGTAGAAAGAAAAAGGTTATTCCTAAAACTATTATGGAAGCCCTGAGGCTTGCATTTATAAAAGAAATTACGATTACAAATGAAAAAGGCAGTCGTGAAAAAATCTCGTTTATACAGGCTTTTGCTCAAAAAATCGTGCAGGATGCGATTAAACATGATGGTCCATCACGAAAAATGCTTCTGCAAAATCTGAATTTGCTTAATTTTGATTTCTGGCAAATGATTGAAAACAAAGCATTTGAAGATTTTGAGCCGGAAACAAGCAAAGAAGATGAACAATATTTAAGGGAAACCTTGTATGAAATCATTGATTACTATCACTCAAATCAGCCTGAAAATGAGTAAGTTGTAAAGGCAATCCCCTGTTTTGATAAACGGGGGATGCTTTTTAATTACAATTATATATGTTATAATTGCTTAAAATAAAGGATTATAGCATGGAAAATGAAATTATAATTTACCAGACTCAAGACGGACAAACGAAAATTGATGTAAGAATAGAAAACGAAACAGTCTGGCTTACGCAAAATCAAATGGCAGAACTGTTTCAAACTACAAAACAGAATATAAGCCTGCATATTAAAAATATTTTTGAAGAAGGAGAGCTTCTGGAAAATTCAGTTGTCAAGGATTACTTGACAACTGCATCCGATGGAAAAAATTATAATACCAAGCACTACAACCTTGATGTAATCATTTCTGTGGGCTACCGTGTAAAATCTTTACGTGGCACACAATTTAGAATTTGGGCAACTCATGTTTTAAAAGAATACATGAAAAAAGGTTTTGCACTGAATGACGATTTATTAAAACAAGCAGGCGGCGGAGGCTACTGGCAAGAACTTTTAGAACGTATAAGGGATATTCGTTCTTCTGAAAAAGTTTTTTACCGCCAGTTTATGACAATTTCTTAAATTTAATAGAGTAGAAAACTTATTTTATAAGTTTTTAAAAGATATTCCGCAACAGGTAAAAAATACAGTCCTGAGAATCAGGATAAACTATTTTGCTGAATAAGATACAGACGGATGTCTTAATGCTCCTCCGCCGATTTTGTAAGAAGCTCCGCTCCTGACTGTTCTTACGGTGCTGACACCGCCTGACTGACCGATAATACCTCCCCCGAAATTGGGCTTATGCATAGGAAAAGCACTGTATATTACATGCGAGCCGCCGCCTCTTTTTTTCGGTTCATTTTCCGCAAGGTGGTAGCCGTTCTCGTCATATTTGCTTTTCTCATAGGGATTTACATAAACGTAACGCACCTGCGGCTCAGGTTTTTTATAAGGATAATAAGTAATCCTTGAGCCAGAAGCATTATTCTGTGAGCCGTATCTTAACACAGTTCGTGCATCAGCAGGCATAAACATCGAACATATAAACATTAATATAAATAAAACCGCTAAATTTTTCTTCATTTTCACTCCTGCTGCAAATACTTGATTTCCCTTTATATATATAAAAACGAAAAAGAGAAAAATTTGCCACAAAACAGCATGTTTTACGTAAATTTTTGTTAAGTATGGTATAAATAACAAACGGAATATTTTTCCTGACAGTTCAAATGTAATGGCATGAATTATTTTTTATTTATTTTTTATAAATTCAATATGGTAGCCCAAAATTTTAGCAATTGCCTGGCATTCTTTTAATGTCAAAGAATCTCTGTCAAGCTTTCCGTATAAGCTTTGTCTTGTATAGCTTTTACCTAATTCTTCTGTCATCAACCGCGCAAGTTTAATCACAGATACATTGTTCAAAGTCAATAAAGAACGAATATAGCTTTTATTTGCATTATCCATAATCAAATTATATTTTTATTGACAAAATAGTTCCAATAAAGTAGAATATGTCTTATATATAAGACATATTTAATGTGAATGAGAATATTATAAAGAAACTTTAAGGATACTATATGAACATAAAAGAAAATATGCGTTTTATAGGAAATAAAATAACAACAAAACGAAAAGAGGCAGGTTATACAATTGCAGAACTTGCGCAAAAAACCTTACTGCCTGTATCCGTAATAAAAAAGGCTGAAAAAGGCAGCATAACAGTGAGTTTTGACGAGTATCTTACAATTTTTTATGTTTTAAATCTTATTGCTCCCGAATTTTTATAATTTTACTACCGCACTGTGTCTGTTTGTTGTAGCATTTTCTTTGCGGTAAGAGAAAAATAGGTCATTATTGCAAACTGTGCAATACGTGCAGACATCAATATTTTCGGGTTTTACACCCGCTTCTGTAAGCTGGCGTTTATTTATTCCTTTCAAATCAACGTAAATATTTCCCTGACGGATTTCAAAAAGTCCAGAAAAATCCCGAACCGTTTTGCAAAGCGCTCTATATACATCTTCTCCTACATTATAGCAGCAGAAGGATATTGCAGGACCTATTGCGCATTTTAAATTTTCGGGTTTTGAATAAAATTCTTCTTTCATTTTTTGAACGGTTATTGAAGCTATATTGCCTGCCGTACCGCGCCATCCTGCATGAGAAACTGCTGCAATATTATTTTCCGCATCATAAATTATAACAGGCGTGCAGTCAGCAAAATTCAAAAAGACACCCTGAATTTTATTAGTCAAAATCAACCCGTCAGTATTAGGGTAAGAGATTTGCCCGATTTTTGTGATATCAACATTTGAGGTATGAGTTTGTGAAGGGTGAATTAAATCTTTTTCGTCAATACCTAAATATTTGCAGATATCTTTTTTGTTATCTTCAACAATTTTTTCAAAATCAGGTTCTTTTGTTTTTATAACGCTTTCTCTCGTTGTAAAAAAGTGGTTCAAACCGTTTAACAAAGAACTTTTTAATATCTTTTTTCCGCTAATTTCTTCAAAATAAAACATAATTATATTTATAACATAAAAGATTAATTGAATAAAATTAAAAAATATGATAAAATTTCTTCGAAAAAGGAGAATTATTTATGAAAGAGCTTTTAAAAAAATGTCTGGTTGAATTTATCGGAACATTTTTTCTTGTATTCACAATCGGCTGCGCTTTGTTTCCAAACGGCAGAGGCGGTTTTCCTCCGATGGCAATCGGATTTGTGTTAATGGTCATGATTTATGCGGGTGGTCATGTATCAGGCGGACATTATAATCCTGCCGTATCACTTGCGGCTGCAATAAGAGGAGCGCTTAGCTGGAGAGATTTTGTACCTTACATGATTGCACAATTTCTCGGGGGTGTTTCAGCGGCATTTTTGGCTGCATATATTGTTGCAATACCGCCTTATGCAAATGAGACATCATTCTCTATGATACCGATGATAATCTGTGAATTTTTATTCACTTTTGCTTTATGCTATACTGTTTTGCATACGGCGACATCAGAGGATACAAAAGGGAACTCTTATTTCGGCCTTGCAATAGGTTCTGTTGTGCTTGTAGGCTTGCTTGCAACTGACGGAACATGTTACGGCGCATTTAATCCTGCTGCAGCACTGGGTATTTTTACAATGGGAATTACTCAGACAAAACTTATTCTTGCAACAATACTGACAAATTTTGCAGCAGGCGCAGCTGCTGCAGGTGTATACAAAATAACTTCCAATGATTAAATTACCTCCTCTCTTGATCTATTGTCGCTTTATAGTTCGTGTGCGTTTTGGAGGTTCGAGCGTTCCATGTAAATATTATAATTGCAACCAATCCAAACCTTCCCTATAAAGGGAAGGCTTATTTCCCTTACCTGATTAGGGAGGGGACAGGGGTGGGTATTAAATTATAACTGTAATCCTTTATTCTCATCCATAAAACACTGGCAGGTCGGACTTAATGTACCATCACAGCATTTTGTCCGTCCGCCGGAGCATCCGCAGACTCCTCCATGACGCGAACAGCACCCTCTGGCTGCAAGTGTACAATTATAAGGTTGATTAGAATTAAAAATTTCAAAAACCTGTACTCCAAAACAAAAAAATACAATTAATGTGAAAACAAATAAAAATTTTTTCATATAAATTACTCCTTTGTGCTATTATATTAACATGAAAAAGATTTTAGGGATCATTTTAGGTTTATTTTTATTACAGAATATTTGTCTTGCAGATACAGGTATTAGCTTTGTTTACATAAACGGTTCAAACAACAACGATGAAAAGATGCAGAACTGGTATCTTGAGGGGGTACAAAAACTTCATCCCGTTATAAAAGAAAAATTTGAAAAAAGCAAAGAAATAAAAGAAGCATTTTTAGACAAACCTCAATACAAAATAAATGAAGCTCCTGTTATTTTTTTCTGGGGGGACAAAAGCAAAAACGATCTGGAATTTGTTCAGCAGCAGCTTGATTTATCAAAAGCTTTCAGCCCCACGCTTGCATATAAAGTCCGTTCAATGTTGACAGCCTACCTTCACGATGCTATATGGGTACAAAAACAGCATAACATGCTCCCTATACTTGATGAATTAAACGAAACTGTTATAAAAGAAGCACAAAAAGGGAACAAAGTCATATTATACGGGTATTCAGCGGGAACCTTTATAACTTACGAATATATGTTTAACAAACTTCCGTATCTGGATCCGGAAGATTTGTTTAACGAACTGGAAGTAAGCGATAATGTGAAAAAATTTGCACTTGAACATCCGCTTGAAAATACCTGTATTTCTGCACTTTCAAAAGCGCAAATCGGAACTGTCTCGCAAAACGGTCATCTTCTTTTAAAAAAAATTGATGACAATTCGCTCGAAGAAAGTTATTTAAAATTACAGGAGGCAACAAAAACTTCCTGCGCTCCGCCTGATACTTTTCTCGGTGTTGTAAATTTTGCAAGCCCGCTGGTTCTTTTCTACTCTGATCTTGCTGATCCTGAGTATGAACTTAACGATTATAATAAACTTATGCTCAAATACATAATTGAAAACGGAAATTTCTTTATAACGGTGAATTTTCGCGAAGATCCGCTCGGATTTCCAAGTTCGAGAAATCTAACAATAGATGAGATGCAAAAACTTGCAAATATAGAAATAACCAATCCGAAAGGTTTTGTCTACGACAATTCAAGCGTATGGTCAAAACGGTCCGTTTTATTTGCACATACATCATACTGGAGCGCAAGAAAAACTTTTGCAAAAGCTGTTGTAAAAGCATTCACAAACGGTTATAAACTTCAGTATGACAAAGAATTTCAGCAAAAAGTTCTTGAAAATAATAAAAGGAAAATTAAATTTGAGATGCTTTAGCGGATAATCAGAGGGCAAGAGGACAGGAAGGCAGGCCATTTACAACAGGAAGGAGTAAACATGATTGATATAAAAGACGGCGTACAGTTTGATCCGGGATTTATTCAGCACATATCGGCATTTGAACCGAATATTGAATATGTCTATAATACTTTAAACACGTGCAGAAATTTTAATCAAAAAAAGATGCAGTTTAAAATGTTTTACCCGAAAATCCAATCACTTTTAAAAAATTATCTCGGGTTTTATCTCGGTTGTATTTTATGGGCAGTTTATATTAAAAATCTCGATGAAAAACCAATTTTAAACAACCTCTGTTTCGGCGGCGAATACTCGGAGAATGATACGCTTGAAGAAATCGATTTTATAAAAAAATATATTGAACAATTGAAAAAAGACGTAAAATATTATACGGGGCAAAATTTTTCAATAGATTCACAAAGCCTGAATATTCTTGATGCATATAGGAATTTTTTGAAAGAGAATAAAGGATTTGTCGAAACTAAAACAACAAAAGATATAAAACTCCCTGAAGGTTTCAAAACTCCGTCAGAAAAAGATTTGAAAGAGATTCTTGAAGGTATTGAAAAAGTAATAGAAAACGGAAAGTTATACGAACTTTTCCCGCTTGCTGAAAAGGTGCTTTAAAATGGATTTAAAAACAAAATTATACCAGATGTTTATTCTCGGAACAGATGGCGGCGGGTATGAAAAAGCGCTTGCAAACGGTTTGGGCGGAATTATTTTTTTCACAAAAGATATTCAATCGTCAGATGAGTTTCGCAAACTTATTTCAGATATAAAATCAAAAGCCTTAATTCCTCCTTTTCTCTCAATAGATCAGGAGGGCGGAAGAGTAGAGCGCACAGAAAATATTCATAACGGCAAAAAATATTTGTCGGCAAAATTTGCATTTGAAAAAGGAGAAGATTTTCTGCGGACACAAACCCGCGAGATTGCAGAAGAATTAAAAAGTTACGGACTAAACCTCAACTTTGCCCCGTGTATTGATGTAAATACAAACCCCGATAACCCGATTATCGGCGAACGTGCTTTTTCAAACAACCCTGATGATGTTATAAAGTGTGAAAAAATTGTTTCACAAACTTACCGCGAAAACGGTATTATCCCCTGCGTAAAACATTTCCCCGGCCATGGCGATGCAGACGCTGATAGTCATCTGACGCTGCCGGAGATTGATTTACCGCTTTATGAAATGGAACAAACTCATATAAAACCCTTTGCCGCCTGCGCAAAAACAATAGAAATGATAATGGTCGCGCATCTTCACTGTACATGTTTTGAGCGTGAAGTAATTCCGACATCTTTAAGCAAAAATGCAATCTCTTATTTAAGAAATAAATTAGGCTTTAACGGAGTAATAATCTCAGACGACATGATAATGAAGGGTGTTACGGGGGGTGAACCTGTACAGGCCTGTGAAAAAGGTATCCGTGCAGGCTTGAATATGTTTATTTACAGAAATTCCACACCCGAAACAATTGAAATAATAGAATCAATTGCACAAAAAGCTTTGCAAGATGAAGAATTAAGACAAAATATCGAATATTCTTATGAAAAAATTCATGACTTGAAAAAGAGAAAAAATATATTATAATTATAGATCGGGCTTTAGCCCTGACCTATTATCCGTTATCTTAATTACTTAAATACTTTTGTAAAATTAATTTTTTCAAAGCTCTAGAATATACAGCCTGCGGATCGATTACCAGAACTTTATCAAGGGTTTCTATTGCACCTTTATAATCCTCAAGTTTCTTTTGCACAACAGCTTTATAATAGAGCGCATCAATAAATTTGGGGTCAAGTTCTATTGCTTTGTCAAAATCTTTCAAGGCTGATTTTAATTTTTCATTATCCGCTTCTTTATCTGCAAGAATTACCTGCGCGCGGTTAAAATATGCATCTGTCATTTTGTGGTTTAGTTCAATTGCTTTTGTGTAATTTTCATAAGCAGGTTCAAGTTCATTCAAATTATGAAAAACTATTGCCAGAGAAAAATAAGGCATTGCATCATCAGGATTTAATGCGATTGCCCTGTTCAGCGAATGCATTGCTTCATCAAATTTGCCCTCGTTGGTTTCGGCAATTCCTTTGTCTAAATAAAATTTGTAATCGTGGTCCATTTTATCCTCTTAACAGATTTTTTTCATTAATACCCTCTCTTACTCCCTCCCTAATCAGGGAGGAAAATAAGTAAAGCTTTATTATAATTAAATCACATAATGTATAAAAGCTCAACCTGCCTTGTGTTATAATAATTTGTATGAATATTCTTTTTATAACAGACTTATATCCCGTAAAAGACGATGAAAAAACAACACCGAAAACTCTTCTTAATTTTGTTAAAGAGTGGGAAAAACAGGGGCATAAAGTTGATGTTATAAAACCGAATTTTATTTTGAATTCTTTTTTACGCCGGAAACCTTTTTATAAAACAGGACAATATGGAAAAGTTTTAAATATAAATTATTGGACACCATTCCGGTTTGATATTAAACGAAAACATCCTGCCCTCCTGAAATCCTACCCTCCTGACATCCTTACAATCGCTCACATGCCGTCAGGAATTCTATTCGCGGACAAGCTCGGACTTCCGTTTGTGGCAGGGATACATAACTCGGATTTGGAGATTCTTACAAATCCTTTATACAAATTTTATTTTAAAAAACAGCTTGAAAAAGCTCTTGGTAATGCAAAAGCAATTGCCTGCCGCTCATTTGTTATAAAAGATAAACTGCTCAAACTTTATCCTGAATTTGAGAGCAAGACATTTACTGCACCGTCAGGAATTGATGAAAATATAATTCACTCTTCACTCTTCACTCTTCACTCTTCACCCGTAAAGGTTTTGACCTGCGCGAATTTCAAAAAAAGAAAAAATATTGACAAAGTTATTGAAGCCTGTAAGGGGCTTGAAGGTTTTGAGCTGACGGTAATCGGAGACGGCGGGGGGCGCAGAAAACTTGAAAAAATCGATAAAAGTGTAAAATTTACTGGCCGCTTAGACCACGACAAAGTTCTTGAAAAAATGCGGGAAAGTGATATTTTTATCCTGCCAAGTGTTAATGAAACCTTTGGTATGGTCTATTTAGAAGCTATGGCGCAGGGGTGTATCACAATCTGCACAAAGGATGACGGTATTGCAGGAATTATTAAAGACGGCGAAAACGGTTTTTTAACTCTTCCTATTTCAAGTGAAATCAGAAAATTACTCCTTAATATAAAAAAACTGGATGATGACAGCTTAAAAACATTGCGCTACAATAGTTTTCAGACAATCAGAGAGTATACGTCAGACAAATGCGCACGTGAATATTTGCAACAAATTTTTAAGATTTTGTAAAGATTTGACATCATCAAGGCATGTTTCTGGTAGTATAAAATCCGAGGGTTGGTAATAATTTTTATTAGCCGAAACTGAAAATTTTCGTAAAATACCCCGAAAGGAACAGATTTAATGAACAAAATTTTAATTGTACTTTTGACACTTTTATTTAACATTCAACAGGCAAATGCATTTAATATTGATGCATTTATGGATAAAAACGTGGCGCCGGTATCAGATGCGGTTGCGGCAATAATTTTCCATCCTGTTCATGTTTTTGGTGCAGATGTACCGATTATTATTTTCTGGATTTTATTTGCGGGTATATTTTTCACATTTTACCTCAGAGGTATTGCTGTCTGGGGATTTAAACATGCAATTGATTTAGTATTTAAACCTAAAAAATCAGAAGACGGTTCCGGAGAAGTTTCATCATTTCAGGCTCTGATGACAGCATTGTCAGGTACAATAGGTTTGGGAAGTATTGCGGGTGTTGCAATTGCAATATCAATGGGCGGCCCCGGAGCAGCTTTTTGGATTATTGTCGGCGCGCTTCTCGGGATGTCATTAAAATTTGTAGAAGCAGCATTAGCTGTAAAGTACAGAAGATTTAACCTTGACGGCTCAATATCAGGCGGGCCTATGCATTATATGGCGCATGGTCTTACAAGAAAAAAACTCAGATGGCTCGGTCAGCCTTTATCAGTAATATTTGCAATACTTTGTATCTGCGGGGGTATTACGGGCGGAAACATGATTCAAATAAATCAGGCAGCCAATCAGTTTGTTAATGTCTGCGGAGGAGCAAACGGTCCTATGCATGGAATGCACTGGCTGATAGGCCTTGGTATGGCAATTGTTGTCGGCTTAATTGTTATCGGCGGGATTAAAAATATCGTTAAAGTTACAGAAAAGATTGTGCCTTTAAAAATTTTTATATACCTGTTTGCGGCAATGGCAGTTATTGTATGCAACTTTAAACTTATTCCGCATGCAGCATGGGTCATTGTTAAAGAAGCTTTCAAACCGGAATCCGTTTACGGCGGGATGTTTGTTGCAATGATTATGGGTCTGAGACGTTCAGTTCAGTCAAACGAAGCAGGTACAGGATCTGCCCCGATTGTTTACGCCACTGTTAAAACTGATGAACCTTTATCACAGGGGTTTGTAGCATTGCTTGATCCTTTCTTAACAGGTTTTATGTGTACCCTGACTGCTTTTGCAATAGTAATTACAGGGGTTTACCAAACTCATGCAGGACAGACTTCAGGTATTGAAATGACATCAGATGCTATTTCATCAGTTATGCCTTTCTTCCCGACTCTATTAGCAGGTATTGTTCTTTTATACGCTTTATCGACAATTATAAGCTGGGCATATTACGGGCAGAAATCTTGGAACTTCCTATTCGGTGAAGGAAAGAAAAGAACACTGACATTCCAGTTTATTTACTGCGGATTTATTCTAATCGGTTCTGTATTAAACGTAACATCGGTTATCAATATTACTGATGCAATGATGATTGCAATGTCCGTACCGAATATTATTGCAATGTATATTCTGGCTCCTGAAATTAAAAAAGATTTAGCGGAATACTGCAGAATACATCAACTCGGCAAATTAATCAACCGCGACTGGTTAAAGCCGGCTGAAGTAACTGTTGAAAGTGATGAAGAAGATGAGGTAACATGTCAGATCAACAAATTATCATAACGGTTTCAGGCATAGATAAAGTCGGCATCGTTGCTAAAGTTTCATCAGTGCTGGCCGAATACGAAGTTAACATTGAAGATATTAAACAAACTCTTATGCAGGGACACTTTGTCATGTTTATGCTCTGCAATATTGAAAAATCAAAATTTCCTTTTAAAGAGATAAAAGAAGCTTTAACAAAAACAGGAGAAGAGCTCGGGATGGAAATCTGGGTTCAAAGAAAAGAAATTTTTGACAATATGCACAATATATAAAGCATTTTTTTATGTTATAATTAAAGTATCTGAATGGATATTTGATATTTAGTAAAATTTTGTAAATAAACCCGCAAATTTTAATCTTTAAGACCGTTAAATAAATAATTGATAGTTATTTGAAGAAGGTTTATACCGTATGATAACAAGGATCACTCAGCTAAATACAAGCTTTTGTGCTGATAATAAAACTATAAACGTAGATGGTGAATATAGAGACCCTTTAATGAGATGGCCGCTTCGGGGTGCTGCATTTACAAACGAAGTAGGTGAAGCTTTACGCCCTATCATAGGCGAATATGCTACTTTGAGCTGGATTCCTGCCCTTATGTATATCGGTGCAGATATTTATGACAAATATAAAAATAATAATACGGAATACAGCCCGAATTCAAAAAGGTGTTTAAAACAAGCAATTTTTCAGGGTATGGCAAGTATATTTCTCCCACTGGTTGCCGTAAAAGCAGGACAAAAAGTTTTTTCACAGTTCGGAAAATTATCTGAAGATAAAATAACTATAAATTCTAAAGAGCAAGTTTCACGAACTGCGCAAGAATTCATTGCTAACGGTAAAATGCATGCATTTGACGGAAAAGATGAAGAATGCGTAAAAGATTTTCTTGACAGAGTTTCAAATAATATGGATTTTAAACACAGAAAAAAGTTCTTTAGGATTTTTCATATAGACAAAAAGGAAAATATTGCAAGGTATGCGGAAAATTCCATAAAAGATTTAATTACATTAAGAAAAGAACTTCTCAATCCTACAGGTAAAATAAAAAACGGCAATTGGTACTCATCCTTTCTCAAGTATCTTAAGAGCGGACAGACTGAAAATGTTGCGATTAAGAGCGTCTTAAGCAAATTCCAAAAAAGCAAAATGATGAAAGGCAAATTTATTAAAACAATCGGCGGTTTTGCCGCACTTGGGATCGCTATAAAACCTATAGACAATTTTGTAGAAAATGTTCTCATAGGTAAATATGTAGGTCCTGGCATTGACAATTTTAAGAAATAACATCTTCAATAAAATGTGGCTTTAATAAAAAGCACAGCCGCCTCACAAATGATTTATTTACAAGTTATTTGACAAAAAATCCATAAGTATTTTATCACGTGATTTAATAGTTTTTAAAACGTAATTATAATCGTTAATTGATAAAAGATTATATTCTTCAGTAATTTCATACGCAACTTGTTCAGGTGAAACATTCTGTTCAAGTTTTTGCAAATGTAAAAGAATATTTTTTTGTTCTTGTAAATCTAAATTATATTTTTCCGCTAAATTATTGCATACCAGATTGTTTTCCACAATTTTTACGGCAGACGTACGTATAGTATTAAAAAGACTTTCATCCTCTTCTAATGCTTCTGAAAATTTTTTTACTGCGTATTTTTTTATAAAAAAATCATCCAGTTTTTCAATTTTTTCATCGGATAAATTAAGTCCTTCTGCTACAGTGTCAATAAATGAATCTATAAGTTCTGCGTTGTCGCAGAATGCACAAAGGTCTTCTGTCGAAGAATAATTATTCTTTTTCAAAAATCTATTAACAATTTTTTTTAATTTATCACTATCTTCGCTGGATAACTCTAAGTCTTTTGAGATGTCATTAAAAAAAGTTTTATCAAATTCATTAAAATCATCATTATTAATCCCTGTGAATTTTACCTGACTTCTGCCAAAAAATTCCAACCGGTTTAATTCATTATTAATACTGATTTGTTTGCCTTTTTGTTCTGTCGTAGAACTATAAATATTTTTCAGTGCATAATTATTATAATTAAAACAATTTATACTCTTAATTTGCATATTGGTATTAAAAACTGATAAAATAATTTTTGCCATTTGTAAAAATTTTTGTTACAATTATAAATATAATGATGAGCCAAACGAAAAAGTTGTCTATAGCATTCTACTGGCACATGCACCAGCCTGTTTATCAGCTTTCGCCGCAGGGAGACTATTTAATGCCGTGGGTGAGACTGCACGCCGTTAAAGATTATCTTGATATGGTGCTTATTTTAAACAAGTTTAAAAATTTAAAATTAAACTTTAACCTTGTTCCGGTTTTGCTGGATGCTCTAATTGATTACGGCCAAAATGAAATGCATGATATCCATTCAAGGCTTACCGTTACTGATATTGAAGATTTAACTGATGATGACAAAGAATTTATTATAAACAATTTTTTTGATGCAAATTTTCACTCAATGATTTTACCAAATGAAAGATATCACAGCCTTTATCAAAAATATCAGCTGGGTGAAGAAAATGATATCAATATTTTTTCCGCGCAGGAATATTCAGACCTTATGGCATATTTTAACCTTGTATGGTTTGATCCTATATATAAAAATATGTATCCGGAGCTGAAAAAACTGATTAAAAAAGGGAAAAACTATACACTTGATGACAGGATTAAAATTATAGAAATCCAGAGAGATATAATAAGAAAAATTATCCCTGCATATAAGGAATTTATCAAAAAAAATAAAATTGAAGTTACGACAAGTCCTTATTATCATCCGATTTTGCCCATTCTGCTTGATATAAAAAGCATAAAAAAATCTGCACAGAGCGAACTTCCTTCTAATCTTAAAATGGAACTTGATGCAAAAATGCAGACGAAAATGGCGCTTGACAGGGTTGAAGAACTTTTAGGCAAACGTCCGCAAGGTATTTGGCCTTCCGAACAGTGTATCAATTCAAAAGTTACCGAGATGCTGAAAGAACTCGGAGTAAAATGGACAATATCAGATGAGGGGATTCTGTCTAATTCCATCAAATTTGAATTTGTACGCGATTTCAGAGGTTATCTGGAAGATCCGTACCACCTTCTGAAATCTTATGATTATAAAGGACTGGATATAATATTCAGAGATTCTGTAATCCCAAACTTAATCGGGTTTGAATACCCTAACCATCCCGCAGAAGCTGCCGCAAACGATTTGTACGACAGGATAAAGGTTACACAGAGCAAACTTTTATCATCCCCTGATGAACACCATTTGCTTACAATTGCAATGGACGGCGAAAACTGCTGGGAAAACTACACTGAAGACGGTGCCGTATTTTTACAAACAATATATTCGCTGATTGAAAACGACCCGACACTTGAAACAGTTCTCATAAGCGATTACCTTGAAAAAGATACACCGAAAACTTTGAATAAACTGAGTCCCGGTTCCTGGATTAACAGAAACTTCAAACTCTGGATTGACGAACCTTTAAAAAATCTTGCATGGACATATTTAAAACAGGTAAGAGATGATTTTTGCGCGTTTGTAAAACAAAATCCGCTTCATCCTAACATTGAGGCTGCAAGACGCGAGCTTTTTATCTGTGAGGGCAGCGACTGGTTCTGGTGGTACGGAGAACCGAACGATTCAGGACGTGACAACATTTTTGATTATATTTTTAGAGAACATTTAAAAAATATTTATCTTTATCTCGGGCTTGAACCTCCCAAATATCTTGACACACCGCTTTTATCCGCAATATCAAAACCGTCAAGATACCCAAAAGGTGAATTCACTCCTGTTTTAGACGGGAAAGAACACGATGATGAAACCTGGCTCAACGCAGGATGTATTAAAATTCCTGACGGACCTGTACTTGATGAATTTAAGTTTTTTGACAAAATATGTTTCGGTTATGACAGGGATAATTTATATTTAAGGTTTTATATTAATGAATACAACAAGAAGGCTGTAACAAACTCCAAACGTGTAAATCAAATGTATGTTTATATGAGAAATCAAAATAAACGCCAGTCGCTTTCTCCGATAAGGATTATACAAAAAGCTGAAAGTATTCTGCCTATTTCTAAAGAAAAATTCCATAATGAAATGCAAATTTCAATATATGACGGGGAAATTAATCTTGTCCGTCTTGTAAAAGCACTCCCGAACAATTTATGGGCAATAACATCTTCCAAAAATATTACGGCAATATATGACAAAGTTGTGGATGTCAGTATTCCTTTTGATGACATAGGAATAGAAAAAGGGGATACTCTTGAATTCCTGTTTATCAATGCAGCATACGGTGTTAAAGATTACTTTATACCAAACGAAATGCTTTTGACAATTAAACGAATGTAACAATATCTTAACATGACAGGGCAATAATCTAAAGTTTTTTTATTGTCTGCCGTTAATAAAAACAGCAAAGGGAAATTATATATGGTTGAATTTAACAGTGATATACCAAAAGGATTACCGCAATTAGATAAAGATTACTGGGACAAGCAAAAAAGCGGAAAAAGCGCCGATAATCAAAATCAAAATCCGCTTTTTGATATAAATACAAAATTTACTCTTGAAAACGACCTTTCAAAAATTTCAGTTTTCAACGGTAACAAAAAATAGATTTTATATTTTCCTCCTTTTCCTCGATATTACAAAAAAGAACCTTTTACAATTAAAGGTTCTTTTTTTACACTAAAATTATTAAATATTATTTTCCTGTAGATCCAAAACCGCCTTCGCCGCGGGAAGTTGCGGAAAGCTCAACAGCAACTTTGATTTCTGCCTGCTCTACACGAGCAATAATCATCTGTGCAATTCTTTCGTCAGGCTGAATTGTGTATGTTTCGTTAGAAATATTTACAACAGGTACGCAAACTTCTCCTCTGTAATCTTCATCAATAGTTCCGACACAGTTAATCAGCGTAATTCCGTGCTTAATAGATAAGCCTGAACGTGGTCTTATCTGTGCTTCGTACCCGTGCTCAAGTTCAATCTTCAAACCTGTAGGGATTAACGCTCTTTCCAGCGGTTTTAAAGTAACAGGTTCAGATATTGCAGCGCATAAATCCATGCCTGCTGCACCTTCTGTTTTATATTCGGGTAAGAATTTGTTATGCGGTAATCTTTCAATTTTTAATACTGTCATATTTTCTCCACTGTAAGAATAACTTAGTATCATACCAATAAAATCTTATAAGCAATCCTCTTATATTGATTTATATTATACCACAATTAAAGCGGCTCAAATCCAAAATTATAATAAAATAAAAAAGTCCGGTTTTCTCCGGACTTTTTTTAGAGTCTATATTTTTATTAAAAAGAATTTACTATCTTTCAGCGCCAGAACTTTATGTTCACAATCCTTTTTGAACATCAAAATTTCTCCTTTACCGACTTTAAATTTTTCCGCGTCAAAATGAAGCTCAATTTCTCCGTCAAGAATATATACGGCTGCATCAGATATTGATGTGTGGGTATCTATAATTTCATTTTTTTTAATTGCAATAACAGACAGACTATTATCATTGTCCTCCATTAAAACTTCACGCTTAAATTTTTCATCGCCTAAATCAACAATCTCTTTTGCTTTTAATACGTTATAATACATTTTCCCTCCTTTATATATTTTATTTCTTAATTATTCGAAAATTTCTTTTAAATCCTGTTGTGGTGTTGTGATAGGCTTAATTTTAAATTTATCGGCCAGAAAATTCATAATATTGGGTGATACAAATGCAGGCAGTGTCGGGCCGAGTCTAATATTTTCAATCCCGAGATATAAAAGTGTTAAAAGAATGCATACGGCTTTTTGTTCATACCATGAAAGCACAAGTGTTAGAGGCAGTTCATTGACAGTACAATTAAAAACTTTAGCAAGCTCTACAGCTACTTTTATGGCGGAATATGCATCGTTGCATTGTCCCATATCCAAAAGTCTGGGTATCCCGTTAATTTCGCCCAAATCCATATCGTTAAAACGGAATTTACCGCAGGCCAGAGTTAAAATAAGCGTATCAGAAGGTGCCTTTTCAACAAATTCCGTATAATAATTTCTCCCCGGTCTTGCACCATCGCATCCGCCGACAAGAAATATATGTTTTAGTTGTCCTGATTTAACAGCATCAATAACTTTATCAGCCACAGACAATACCGTATTATGAGCAAATCCGGTGGTTAAAACATCTCCCCCGTTAATCCCTGTCATTTTATGAAATTCTTTATACCCGCCAAGTTCTAATGCCTTATTTATAACAGGTGTAAAATCCTTATTTTTATCTATATGAATCATGTCAGGATATTGAACTACAGATGTTGTAAAAACTCTATCCGCATAACTTTCTTTTACAGGCATCAGACAGTTTGTCGTAAATAATACGGGGGCAGGAATATTTTCAAATTCCTTCTGCTGGTTTTGCCAGGCTGTGCCAAAATTCCCTTTAAGATGCGGATATTTTTTTAATTCAGGATAAGCATGGCACGGAAGCATTTCTCCATGCGTGTAAATATTTATTCCTTTGTCTTTTGTTTGCTCCAAAAGTAGTGCCATATCATGCAAATCATGCCCCGAAACTATAATAAAAGGTCCGGGTTCTATATTGGTGCTGACTTTTGTCGGAACAGGGTTGCCGTAAGTTTCTGTATTCGCTCTGTCAAGAAGCTCCATGCATTTAAGGTTTATTTCTCCTGTTTTTAAAACAAGTGCTGTGAGATCTTCGCTACTTAAATCCCGAGAAATTTTTTGAAGCGCCTCGTAAAAAAATTTGTCCACATCATCGTCTCTATAACCAAGAACTCTTGCATGATGTGCATAAGCAGCCATTCCTTTGAGCCCGAATAATATTAATGACTTAAGGCTTCTTATATCTTCATCTGCGTTCCATATATTTTGAACATCAAACTTATTATCACAGTTTAATGAGCTGTTAACTTCTTCTATCAAAATTTCTATAGATGCATTATCAAAATTAACATTGGTTACGGTTGTAAAAAGTCCGTCTATTATTAATTCGGTATTTTTATCATTTTCTTCCGCACAGTTTGCAAGGTTAATAAGCGAATTTACCAGTTCATCCTGCAGATTTGCGGTATCTGCTTTTTTCCCGCAGACACCGTTTAAGGTACATCCCTTGCCCAGAGATGTCTGCTCGCACTGAAAACAAAACATAGACATATAAATTCCCCTCCGTATCAACAAAAACTAATTTAACCGAAAAATAAAAAAACAATATTATTCTATCTGATTTCAAATAGGGTAATCTTTTAATTCATTATTCGCCTTGTTTATACAGCTTCCATGGAGTGCATCTCGGGAGCCACATAGGCACATTCTTCTTGTATATTCTGTAATCCTCTCCAAAATTATTTTCAAGTTGTCTTTCTTCAAAAACATAAAAATAAATGTTATTTATTATAAAAAACAAAATCGCCCACAAGAAAATTTGAACTGCATTTAAAAGAAAATATTCTGAAATCAAAATAAATAAAATACCAATAATCATAGGATTTCTTACATAACAGTAAGGACCTTTTACAACAAGTTTTTTAGGCGGATTCCATGGAGCTAATGTACCTTTACCCACACTGTTAAACAATTTCATTGTCCGGACTGCCAAGAATAATCCTGAAACCAGCAATAAAATACCTGGAATTAAAAAAACTTTATCAGGTTTAATGTAGTGATAATCAGTAAAATATAATATTAAAGCAGGAATTACAACCACTACATTAAACGGCAATATAAGTATTGTTTTTAACCATTCAAACATAATATGATTATATTATAAAATTTTGTGGAATTAGCAAATCCGGTCTGATTAGTGTGGATTTTTAATGAGCAATTTTATAATACAAACGTATAAAAATTTGTACTATTTACATCTCATAGCCTTATCCCAGCCAAGTTTCTCAGGGCAATGCAGGTAATCCATATTTTCATTTAGCAGAACCCATGCAGTACATCCTCTGCCTTGTTCTGTTGCAGGTTTCCCTTTTGAATTTGTAACATCACAATAATCCTCAAATGATACTGCATGGTCTTGATGTCCGTAAGGTTTTATTCCTTGAGGTGTAATATAAAACCAAAAAGCACTCACACCAACTTTAGCAGTTTTTTCAGGCAAAAATACTTCAATATCACCGCATCCTGCAGAGGTTCTGCTGCAATCTTTATTAACCCAGCCTATCATTATTATAGCACCATCAGCTGTAAATATTTTATTATGATCATCTGATATTGTTGTACCGCCGCTTGATGAGTAATTCCTTCCGTCAAGAGATAAATACCGTCTGAACGAATGGCTCGTCTTTCCTGACTGCTTAATATATTTTCTCAAATTATCAGCAAACATGTCCGAGCCGCTCTCATCTAAAACAGCATTACCATCCTCATCTTTTTCTCCGGTATTAGTAGTAACATAATCCCAGTTTTCTATATCACCGTATTCATTCCTGGCCATTAAAAATGCCTGAGAAAGTATAGAATAAACCTTTTTTAACTGTACAACACGCTGTTTTTCACGATGCTCCTGAATAAGTGAAGGCAGAGTCATTGCAGCAACAATTCCGATAACTCCTAAAGTTATTAATACCTCAGCAAGCGTAAAACCTTGAGACGAAGCTGTTAAATGCCCCCCCCCCGATTTACAAAACTTAATAACATCTTCATAATCGTCTCCTTTATTTAAACTTTTATATTCATATACACTTGTATTTTAACATATATTTTTGAAGATTTCAATATATTGTTTCTGTTTTGAGATTAACCCGCTTTCGCTATTGTAGCCCGTACGGGAATCTACTCTTATACAACAGTTTTTCCCTGCGCTATTACAAGTAAATAAAAAGGACGGATAAACCCGTCCTTTTTATTTACCATAGAGTTTACGAGTTCAGAACCTGGTTGCTCGAGAATGTGGCATAAAATTTGTAATGATGCCAATATTATTTTTGTGTTATAATATCATTTATATTAGGTGGCATATGTATCAGAAAATTTTAACCGATATTGGACAAGATTATTATCAGACGACATACCAAAATGATGGACAGAGATTTGTAGCTTGGTATCTAAGAAATATCCATAACCTCGATATTTGTGAAACTAAAGACTGCATTACAGACGGAGCCGGAGATAAACAAATTGATGCAATATATATCGACAATGAAAATAGTACAATTTACATCATTCAGGGTAAATTCTATCAAGATTCATCTGTTGATGCAGAACCCCTAAGAGAAGTTTTGTCTTCATGGGTTCAAATTAAAAATCTAGAAAAACTTCAAAATGGTGCAAATCAAAAACTCCAAATAAAAATCCAAGAAATGGCCACCGCAATAGAAGATAACTATGACATTTGTTTTGAACTAATAGTCACCTCTGAACTAACAGAATCTGCAAAAAAAGATTTGGAAGTATTTCAAAAAGAGCTTTCTGAAGATGAAACTTTACAAGCAAATTTATTTGTAATCGATAATGATTTATTGAAATATAAATATGATGAAGCCTTAAATAAAAATAGGCCTTATATTAATTATAATTTTACCCTTGAAGAAGGGAAATATATGCAACTTTTCATAGGTAACACTAAGGCTGTAATAGCTGCAATACCACTAAAAGACTGTGTAAAAATCCCAGGAATCAAGGATGGAAGTCTTTTCCGTAAAAATGTTCGACAGTCTCTTGGAACTAACAATAAAGTTAATAAGGGAATTGCATATACCATAAAGAATAGTGCTAAAGATTTTTTCTTTTTCCATAACGGAATAACTGCAATATGCTCATATATGAATATTAAAAACAATTTATTATCAGTAAAAGAACTAAATGTGGTAAACGGTTGTCAATCTTTAAATACTATTTTTAGTTGCAGCGAATCAGCAAAAAAATGTTCCAAAGCATACATAATGTTCCGATTTTATGAAATAGAAAATGCTGATAAAGCTGACAAGATTAGTACTTCAACAAATAGCCAGAGTGCTGTTAAAGCAAGAGACCTGAGAAGTAATGATAAATCTGTACTTGAAATGAAAAAAGCATATGAACAATATTATCCAAGAGGCTATTTTAAAACAAAGCGCGGTGAAAATGTTGACAATACTAGATATAATACAACATATATTGTTGATTTAACAGAACTTGGCAAACAGTTAATTGCATGGCATTCACAACGACCCACAATTTCGTATAGCGAAACTAAAATTTTCGATAAATATTTTGACCAATTATTTCGCAGAACCTATTCACCGGAAAACATTCAAGCTTTACATGAATTGTTTAATGCATTATATAAAAAATGGAATAAAGAAAATCCAATGGGGTTAAACGAAACCTTATTAGCAATGAAAGCATATGCACCCTATCATCAACTTTATGCCATTTCAGTGATTTTTTGTGAAGTTAACAAAATGAATGACTCAGTACCATCACCTTCTGTGGTACTTGAAAAAATGAAAAACAGTAATAATCTGGATATTATTATTGATACAGCGGGTAATTGTTTAAACCTGGCTATGGAAACGGCTTCTTCAGAAGCTACTGATAATGGTAAAATTTTTGTACCTCAAAATTGGATAAAATCTAAAACTTCCTTAAAAGATATTAGAACAGCAGTCAAACAATATCTTGCTAGTTTAAGAATATTCCCTGATGGTAAAAAAATGCTGGAAAAATTTACTCTTGATTTAAAAATGCCAAAGGAAAATTTTGAAGCAAGATGGACAGCAGATTAGTTTATACATGCTAATTAACGGTTGGAAACATCATTTAATGCTCAACAACAGGATTATTTTTAATAGCAAAATACAAGTTAAGAACTTGACTACTTGCGAATGTCGCGTAAAATGTGAATGAATATTAACATAGGCTTGCATAAATTTCTTTATTTATAAATAATAAATAATAAAGGAGTTATCTAACCCTATGACAGAAGAAAAGAATGCCATTACGGAAGATAATATAGAAGAAAAAATAAAAAAACTTTTTGAAAAACTAGAAGAGATTGAAACTCGATACACTAATCTACAACAACAAGTTGGGTATATTACTACTGATGTTGAAGATTTAAGCAATAAACCTGATGAAATAACTAATAATTTTAGCAAATCTGAAAATAAAATAAATGATATTTTGCAACAGTTCAATAATACACTAAATGATTATAATGGTAGACTTAGCTCGTTAGAAAATCAGGCCGATACTTATAAAACAGATATTGAAACAAAAATTGGGGAGTTAGATGAAAAAATAAAAGAATGGATGGGGAAAAATACAGAGTACCTTAATAAACAAAAAGAAAATATTGAGAAAAAGGTATTTAATGCAGATTGTAGAAGTTGATATTAAGAATTTTAGGGGTATTAAGGCATTTAAACAGTCTTTTTATAATAAAAAATTAGTTTGCCTTATTGGTAGGGGAGATAGTGGAAAATCTACTATTCTTGACGCAATAGCTTATGCGTTATCACCGAACTGGAATGTACCATTTAATGATAATGATTTTTATAACGGTGATACTTCTATTCCTATTACTATTGATATTTCTATTATGGTACCTGAAAATTTTTTGTCAGAAGATAAGTATGGCATGTATTTGAGGGGGTGGGATTCTGCCAATAATAAGATTAGTAACGAGCTTAAAGAAGAATATGAACGTATTATTACTATCAGATTAGAGGTTGCTGATGATTTAGAACCTCACTGGTATGTTTATAATGAGTGTCAGGAAGAAAATAAGAAAGATATTAATAATAAAGATAGAGCTAAATTTAACTGTTTTATGGTTTCCGATTACCTTGAAAAACATTTTACTTGGGGAAGTGGAACTCCACTTTATGCTATTTCAAAAGGTGATATGGATTTAAGTGAATATAATAGTAAATTTATAAAGCCTATTAGAGATGCTGTTAATAAAATAAACGAGAATGATTTTAGCTCTTTAAATAAATGTTTCGAGGATTCTATATCTTCTGAATTGATACCTATAGCTAATACTAAAACTAAATTGGAGGCAAGAGATGTTCATTTTAGTATAAGCAAATTATCTCTTCATGATAAAAATGGTATACCTTATCGCTTGAAAGGTAAAGGTAGTAAGCGTTTGTTATCTACTACAATTCAACTTGCAACTGCTAAAGAAGGCGGTATCACCTTAATAGATGAAATTGAACAAGGATTAGAACCCGATAGGATAAAAAAACTCGTAAATTTAATTAAAACTACCGCTCAAGAAAGCGATAGTCAAATCTTTATAACAACTCATTCAAATAATGTTATAACCGAACTTGGAGCTGAAAATATCTTTATAATAAGACGAAACGATACTGATGGTACAGTAATCGCAAAAGAAGTTCCCAAAGAATTAACCGATATTGTTAGAGCTTGCGCAGAAGCGTTTTTTGCCAAAAAGGTAATAGTTTGTGAAGGTAAAACCGAAGTCGGAATTTGTAGAGCTATAGACAATTATTTAAAAGAAAACAAAGAGCATGTAATGTCATATTATGGTTGCATTGCAATCGAAGGTTCAGGTTCTGAGTTTGCAAAACGCAGCCATGCAATTAAAAACTTAGGATTTGAAACCTTAGTACTTTGTGACTCAGACACAGGATGCACGCCATCTAAAGAGGATTTGAAGAATATTGGTGTAATATTATGTGATTGCGAAGAGGGCAATAAAATTGAAACACAAATTTTTAAAGACTTACCATATGAAGCTGTTAAAGAAATTGTTCAATATGCTATAGAAGAAAGATACAACTCTGATGAAAGTCATTTTTTTGATTCTGCTAAGGCAAAAAATTCAAAATTCCCTAGTCATTGGAAAGATAATGATTATGAATTGGTTAGAAAAACCCTTGCTGATATTTCTATTATTAAAGATAAAGAGTGGTTTAAGAGAATTGATAGAGGTGAAGAATTAGGCAATCTCATTTTTAAATACTTTGATAATATTAATGATGAAACCTGCTTAAAAAAACAATTAAAGCAAATCATGAGGTGGATTGAAAGTTAATGACTTATGATGAATTACTTGAAGAATTTTTATCAAAGAAGAAAAGTTTATTAGTTTCACCTGCTGGCTATGGTAAAACTTATACAATAGTAGAATGTGTTAAGAAAGTTCAGGGTAAGAGTTTAATTCTAACCCATACCCATGCAGGAATTGCAGCAATAAAAAAGAAATTGTTTTCTGCAAATATTTCGAAAGACAAGTATCAAGTAGAAACAATAACAAGTTACGCTCAGAAGTATGTTAAATCTTTCTATGTGGGTGAATTGCCATCCATAGATGAAAAGAATTATTGGCAATTTATCCTGAAAAAAGCAGAAAGTATTTTCAAAATATCACATATAAGAGAGGTTATACACTCCACATACAATAATCTGTTTGTTGATGAGTATCAAGATTGTACCATTTCACAGCATAAAATGATTTTAGCTCTTGCAGAAATTCTCCCTACCCATATACTAGGAGACCCTTTACAGGGAATTATGGAATTTGGTGAAAAATTAGTTGATTTTACCAATGACTTAACGGACTTTGATATTTTGCCTGAACTTGATACTCCGCATCGCTGGTATCAAGATGGAAATAATAGACAATTAGGAGATTTTCTTAAAGATGTACGAGCAAAACTAATAGATGATATTCCACAAAGTATTGATTTAAATGGTATTTCTAACGATATTATTACTGTTGTAAAAACAAATGAAGAAATTTATGACACGGAATTTTTAAGTAATCCTGAAAATCGTTATAAAAAATATATTAAACAATTAATTAACAATCCAAACCACAATCCTATTTATGAGAGTCTTTTAATATTAGTTCCCGAATATCCTACTAGTACTCGACCGCATGGCACCATTACTGATAGAGCGAAAATTAAAAACATAATTGATTTTAACCATCAACTAGAGCTATTAGAGGCAATCGACGGTAAAGATTTCTATAATTTAGCTAAAGATATTGATACTCTAATCTCAAGTATTCATAATGCAAGGTTGCCTATCAAAAAGATTAAAGAAAATGTTTTAGAAAAATTATTTAATAAAACGGATATAAATACATGGATTAAGGACAGTACGATAATAAATAAACGTAACCCAGAAGAAAAACAAAAAGCTGAAACATTAAAAATTTTAATCACTAATTTTATAGAAACCCCATCGGCTAAAAACCTCTACTTATTATTGAAATTTCTCAAAGATAACTTAAAATTGAAAAATCAACGTTATTCCTTATTAAAAAGTATCTTGGATTGTTTATGTGCTGAAAATACAGAATCCATTTATAAAGCTATGATTAACCAGAGAAATAGAATAAGAAGAGTGGGACGAAAAGTTGAAGGAAAGTGTCTCGGCACAACAGCCCTTACTAAAGGATTAGAGTTTGATACCGTAGCAATTTTAGATGCACATAACTTTACTTGTCCTAAAAATCTTTATGTAGCATTAACACGAGCTTCTAAAAAATTAATAATTTTCTCTAAAACTTTAACATTAACTTTCCGGTAAGAATATGGCAATTTGCCGGCAAAATATTTATTCCCATAAATTATTTATTGGAACAGTATACATGCCATTCTTCCAGTGCATTGTACGCTCACCTGTATATATAACAATCCCTGTAAAAGGTTTATCTTTTGCCATGTTATCTCTAAACCATTCTAAATGCTTAAAGGAATCCAACTTAATATCTGTGCCTGATTTAACTTCTATACCATATATGGCATTATCTGTTTCTATAATAAAGTCAATTTCACGTTTCCTGCTATCTCTATAATGAGATAAAACAACATTTCGCTCTAACTCAACTTGTGGTATTAACTGATTATATACAAATGTTTCTGTAAGTTTACCGGATTTATCACTATCTTTGTAAACTTCTTTTTCATTCCAGTTTAAAATCGAACACATCAGACCTGTGTCACACATAAAATACTTATCTCTATCGTTAGCTGTTTCATAATCTCTACTAAACCAAGCCGGTACAGAGTCTATTAAATAAACTTTTTCTAACAGGCTTAAATATTCATCTAGTGTAGGTCTTGATATAGCAAGTTCCCTTGATAAATCAGACTTGGTTATAAATTTAGAAGAATATGCGTTAATAATATTAAACAGCATTCTTAACTTTGTTTGCCGTTTTATGTTAGCAATGTATTTTAAATCATGGTCAAGGATTAAGTCTGTATAATCCTCATACCAATCTTTTACGTTTATTTCATCTTGATGTAATAAGGGTTCCGGAAATCCGCCTTTAAAAGCTATTTCAATAATTTTACGTTTATCATAACCGTTATTATTTATAAATTTCTTGTTCATTAAACGGTTAAAAAATTTAGGTTGTAAGTCTAAAAATTCACCATAAGTAAAGGGTCTTAAGCGAATTTTCTTTGCTCTGCCGGCTAAGGATTCTTTAACAGACGGCAGACTTTGAATATCCGCAGAGCCGGTTATTATATACTGTCCGTACCTTGTATCTGAATCCACAGCCTTTTTAATTGCAGTAATGAGTTTAGGCACCCTCTGGATTTCATCAATAATCATGGTCTGCTTGTTATGCTTAATAAATCCATTAGGGTCAGAGTTTGCAACATCTTCTTCATCATCAAGAGTAACGTATTCAAAGTCATTAGGTTTTGCAAGTTCAAATGCAAGAGTTGTTTTACCGCATTGTCTTGCGCCGACAAGGACTGTAACCCGTCTGGTTGCAAGCGAAGTTTTAATTTTATCCTCAATCCATCTTTGCTTTACCATAATTGGATTATAGCATTCTTTTACCATTTTGTAAAGTAGAAGTGTGTTAAAATGTAAAATATGTATCTGTTATTTTGTAAAATATATAAGTGCAATTTTGCAAAATACAGGTCTTAATTTATCCATTTTATAACTGTTTCGCCTTTATACCCCTTAACCCACACAAACCATGCATAAGCAATAGCACTGCTGTTGTATGTCTTAAAATCGCCATTTTTAGCACAATTTATACGACTGCTTGATACGTAAATAGTTTTAGGTGGATATAAGGTAAAAAGTTTCTTCCTGCTCTGACTTTCTAAGAACAGGACTTTTAGGAACATACAAACCTTTCTGCCTTCATCGACTTTGTTTAAAGCATGTTCGACAAATTCTTGAGCGTATTTGTATGGCGGATTGGTGACTATATCACCATTATGATAAGGCTGTGTATGGGATAAGAAATCTTCTACACTTCCATATCCTCTATTAATAAGGTCACTTCAGATATTGTACAACCAATATGTAAAGTTAGTAAAACACAAGCAAGTAATAAATTTTTTTTATGGATTGCTTTAAATTTCAAAATTAGTCCTCTCAATAAATACACCATAATATTCAAAATGGTGTATAATGCTGAAAAGAGAGATTAATCGCTTATTTTCAAAGTTAGATATTCTTTACATTTTGTAAAAAATACATCAAAAGTATTAAAGCTTTTTATTGTCATGTCCGTAAAAATATGCTATAAAAGCTAGATAATGTAAAAATTACATCAATATGAATAGTTTAATGCTTTTTAAAATTGTGCATTTACAGCTCAAACTGGCGGTAGCTGTTATCTATTTGATCCTGATTTATACCGATATAACGTAATGTTATCTGCGGCGATGAATGATTAAATATCATTTGCAGCATCGCAACATCTTTGAACTGGTTATAGTGATGATAACCGAAACTTTTTCTCATGCTGTGTGTTCCGATATTCACATCAATTCCGACAGCTTTACACGCGTTATTCAACATCCTGTACACCTGAGAACGGTCTAATCGCATCTGCTTTTGACTCATGAATAATGGTTCGTTGTCCGCTTTGTTTCTTATAAACTCATTGATAAGCTTTTTTAATTTATCATTTATCGGAAACCGCTTGCATTTCCCTGTTTTCTTTTCGTTAAGTTCTATGTGGGATTTATTCCTGACATCTTTTACATCCAACGCGAGTATGTCAGATACCCTTAACCCTGAATTACAGCCAAGCACAAACAATAACCTGTTTCGTTTGCTTCTATTTGCAAGATAATCTTCAACAGCTCTAATCTTTTTCTTATCCCTGATAGGTTCAACCAGATGTTTCATATCTTTTCCTTTCTTTTTACACCAAATGCCACAAAGTAGTGCATTTATTTAATATAAAATTCCAGAAAAGATACAAATTAAAAGCAGGTATTGAACCTGCTTTTTTTACTATACTGATCTGTAATATCCGCGGACTTCTGTCTCATCAGACCTTGTATAAGGTTTTACATAAACCACACCTCCGCCACTAATACTTGCAAGTTCCAAGTCTGACTCATAGGGTATGCCGATGCTTCTTAACTGCGCCATTATAGCCGGTTCACTGCTTGTGTATTCATCTCCTGTCATTTGAGAGATTAATTCTCTGGAAAAAAGTTTGCTGTTACCACTGACCGGATTTACATAACCTGAATAATCCTGCACTTGCGGTTTTATTAGACCGTCTTTCAACTGCTGCTCAATTAGCGGAAGATTTTCCTGAAATTCTTCAGGGGTCATACCGCCTATTTGTTCACGTGTAAAAGATTGCTGAATTGGTGCTGCACCACCAGTTGGAATACTACTTTTATTCAATAAATACTGATACTTATTTTTTAAGCGTTCTCTCTCGTAAGAATCCAAATTGTCTACTCATTTAAGTTCTCCACTATATTCTTCATCAAATGGAGTTATTGAATTAGCATACGACGGAGTGTAAAAACCATTAGTAATCATTGAATTAGCGTTGTCTTCAACTTGTTTTAATCTGCTCATCCAACCTTTTTCAAATACTTTTTGATCAGGTCTTCTGTTAATCAAATTTTTATAAAATTTTTTTCTATTATTTAAAAATTCATAAAAATTTTCATTACTTTGCTTAAATAATTTTTTAGCTTCGTATGGACTGCTATTTACAGCCATATCAAATAAAATATAGGCTTCCCGGGGATCTGTAAGTTTATCTGCTCCTGACGCTTTCCAAAATTCTTCATAATATAATTGTTTTGCTTCTTCTTTCGTAATATAAAAAATATCTTTTACAGGTAATCCTTTTTTTCTTCTCCAGCCGTTATAAGTTGATTGGGTTACACCATAATTAGTTCTTCCCCCTCTATCATTTGGATGATTACTAAAACCACCTTCTGAACCAAAAACCAACTGAACTATTTTCTCAAAATTTTTGTCATACATAGTTTTCTCCTTATAGTTTTGCTACTAAACGAAATAAGGCAGAATAAAACTAATCAGTCAGTTCAAAATAAAATCCGGATAAATCTTTTGCACGCTTTTCCACAATGTCTGCTTTGTCACCACTTAAGATATTTATATACATTGTTCCGTTTTTTTCACTTAAACCTGCTTCTAACAATTGCCACTGAGCGTTCTTGTATTCTTCCCATTTTTCTTGAGAAATTTGCAGCAACTTGTATTTGTCTTTCGGCAGTATGTCTTTTAAAAGTGAGATATATTTGTCAATTTCTTTGTTCCAATCATTTATAGAATCATCAACACATTTAGACATTCCAGCTGTTGTGTAATCTTCTTTTTTCATGCAGTTCTGTACAGCTTTTTCAATAGGATGAATTTCGGCTTCAGGCATTATATTATTTTTTTCTTCTTTCAAGCCCGCAATAATCCTCTCCCGATCAGAAAGCTGAATTTCTAAAGATTTAAGCTGTTTATTCTGTTTCAAAATAATATAAGCACTGAAACATAAAAACAATATGAGTATTATTAAAACTGAGATTAGAATTTTATTTTTCATTTGATTATTCTACCTTAAAAACAAATTTGTGTAAAATTTACATTATTCACCGCCTTTCATGTTTTCATTGCAAAATATGAGTATCACTTTGTAATACCTATCCTGCTATGCTATCCATATTTCTTTGCCTACTGCTGAAGTGCTCTTTCTAAATTTTTCGTTTGGTAATCAGTTTTGTAGTACCCATTTCTATACTTCGCAATAAACGGTTTAAATTTATATGCTACTGAACCATTCAACTTTATATCCCTGTAGCCATTTGTTTTGGCATTCAATATCTTTTGCGGTTCTAGGTTTAGCAAATAAGCTATGTTTTTATATTCACCATTTTGTAACTGTAAGATAAACAAGGAATACCCGACTGTACCCATATAAAGTGTTGAATAGACAACTCCCAAAATTTCTTTAGTTCCGTCATCGTTCAAGTCAACCTCAAAAGCTTTTACCGACTGTGGTTCAATTCTTGCAAAATCTTCAATCTCCTCAGGTGTCATATTTTGTTCCTTCAAGACATATTCATAAAGTATTTTGTTTGTCTGAGGAACTGATTCGCCGTTTAGGAAATCCAGCTTTTTATAACTGCCAAATGCAAATACAGGCTGAGCTAATAATAAACACATTAATGCGATGGTACAATTTTTCATTAAATATTCCTTGTTTATACCGTATCTGATTATTATACCATCTGATACCAAAATCCGTCAATGTTATTTGTTTATTGCATATAAGAAAAAATAATAAAAACTATTTTGCAGCCATACAACCATAAAATATATACTTTTTTTAATCATAATTAGTATTTTTTGTGCAATTGTGTTATACATTAGAAAAAAATATTTTGTGAACAATGTATATAAAAAAGCACATTTGCACATTATTTAAAACACTTAAAACGGCATTTTAATTGGCATAAATTTGACACCAAAGACCATATTTTCTTAAAATTATACACTAAAAAAGCGGGTTAAAACCCGCTTATATTGTACATATACCCGAGATGCGATTCGAACGCATGACCTACCGCTTAGAAGGCGGTTGCTCTATCCAGCTGAGCTACTCGGGCTTGGATCCAGAGGGCTTAGACAAGTGTTTGGTTTCGTGGGGTACCTGTATAATCCCTCATAAAATTTATCCTAACACAAAAATTTTTCTTTGCAAGATTTAGCAAATTTTTATTTGTAAACTTATGTAACTTTATTGTAATACTATTAAAGATTTGTATAACTAAAACCGTAAGTATATTTTGTTAGTGTAAATCTTAAATTTCAAAGGAGAAATGTTTATGGCAAACGAAATTAACAGTGTGGGTGGTGTTCAAAATCAGATTGATACAAGAAAACAAACTGAAATCCAAAAACAGGAACAGAGTAAAATCAATATTGAATTTCCGAAAGGACAAGAGCAGGCAAAGCCGGCTGATTTTAACGCTTACGGTAAAGATATCGCAAATTTTGAAAAATTCAAAGGAAATGATAAAAATGATGCAATGCGTATGACAAACAGCGCGGCAAACGATGTTAAAAAAGCATATATGCAGTTACAGCATGAATTCCCTGGGATTATTTTACAATTTGAAGCTATGCCTGATCCTACAAAATGCGGGAAAAAACGTGAAGGCTTCTTTAACTACCAACAGCAGTTAGATGATTGGAAAGATCTTGCAATGACGCAGATTGCAAATGCAAGAGAACAAAGCACCAAAGAAATTGCCGGCGACATTATGATGAATGATAATAGGAATGCTGCGATGAATGCAGGTTTTACCCTTGCAACCGGTGAAGCAATTATAGACAATGATAACAAAAATGCTGAAGAAATTAATGCAAATGTCGACAGAGAAGGCGCTGCAACAAGAAAAGCTGTTCATAATGAAGGGGCAGCTACAAGAAATGTTGTTCGTCAGGAAGGCACACGTACAAGACAAGAAGTTCAGCTTCAAGGAGCAATGACCCGTAATCTTGTAAGACAGGAAAGTACTCGTACACGCCAGACAATTCATGATGAAAGTACTGAAACAAGAAATCTTGTTCGTGAAGAAGAGGCTTCTACACGTAATACTGTTAATAATCGCGCACAAGAGACTCAGGAGTTAGAATCCTTATCATCTAAAGTATCAGATGTTTTAACAAACGGACATCAGCCGCATACAACTGAAACAGTGAAGGAAGTCGGCAGTATGCGTGATGAAATAATGCAGTCAAATCTACCGCATGACGAAAAGAAAGAATTATTAAATGATCTTGCAAATTTCTCTGATCAGACTATTTTAAACAAACGAGAATTAAAACAAAAACGTCAGGAAATTGAAGAAAGATTAAAATATGATTCCGGCAGACCGTTTGAAACACCGGGGAGAGAACTCCCTGAAATAGAACCTTTTCCTGCACATGAAGCTCCTGATTTTATCATGAAAACTCCAAAGAAGAAGCCGGAAGTTAAGGTAAAAGAGCCCGTTAAATTCCCCGAACCTCCACATGGGTTACCTGTTGATAAAGACAAAACAGATGAAATAATCGATAAATTTAAATAAGATATAAATTTATATAAATTATATAAGCCTTAATTTTAGTTTAATAACATTAATTGTTATTACATAACAAAATTAAGGCTTATTTTTATATGATTTTTTGCAACTGTTTTTTGTTTAGAGTATAATTTTCTTAAAACATTGGTAATTTATAAGGAAGTAAAGATTATGCTAACCGGAAATCAAATAAGAAAATTATACTTAGATTATTTTAAAGATAAACATCAGCACACTGTTGTAGAAAGTTCAAGCCTTGTGCCTGACAACCCCACGGTTTTATTAACAACTGCCGGAATGCTGCAGTTTTTGCCGATATTTTTAGGCATTGTTAAATCTCCATACAATCCGCCAAGAGCTACATCATGCCAGAAATGCGCCAGAGCCGGCGGAAAAGATTCTGATATCGAAAATGTCGGGAGAACACCGAGACACCATACATTTTTTGAAATGCTCGGGAATTTTTCATTCGGCAACTACTATAAAAAAGAAGTTATTCCCTGGGCATGGGAATTTGTTACCGAAGTTTTAAAACTTGATAAAGACAGATTATGGATTACGATTTTTGAAACTGATGATGAAGCTTATGAAATTTGGAGAAGCGTTGGCGTTCCTGCGGAACGTATCAAACGCAAAGGTAAAAAAGATAATTTCTGGGGGCCTCCGGGGGCATCAGGTTCTTGCGGACCGTGTTCGGAGATTCATTACGACTTAGGCGAGCAGTATAAATGCAATGATCCGAGGGGGTGCGGTATCGACACCTGCGAATGCGACAGATGGGTTGAAATCTGGAATCTTGTATTCACTGAACTTTATCAGGATGAAGAAGGCAACCAGTCGCCTCTTGAAAGCAAAAATGTTGATACGGGAATGGGTTTAGAACGTATTACAATGGTTTGTCAGGGAGTGGCATCAACCTTTGAAACAGATTTATTAAGGCCTATTATGGATAAAGTTTCCGAGATGAGCGGTGTACCTTACAAAAAATCTGAAAAAACGGACATATCTTTGAGAATTATCACTGACCACGCAAGATGTGTTACATTTTTGATTTCTGACGGCGTAATTCCCGGTAATGAAGGCAGAAGTTATGTTTTAAGAATGATTTTGAGACGTGCTCTGCGCCACGGAAAAATTCTCGGTATGGAACTTCCGTTTTTATACAAACTCGTTGATGTTGTTGTTGAAAATTACGGCGATGCATACCCTGATCTCGTTAAAAATAAAGCAAAAATTATTGATACAATTAAAAAAGAAGAGGAACGCTTTGCAAAAACGCTTGACCGCGGATATAAAATGCTTGACGAATTTATTTCTGTCAAAAAAGACATTGACGGCGAAAGTGCTTTTAAATTGTATGATACTTACGGATTCCCGTTTGAATTGACAAAAGAAATTGCATCGGAAAACGGCTTAAATGTTGACGAAGAAGGCTATAAAAAAGCTATGCGTGAACAAAAAGACCGTGCCAAAGCAGCTGCCGAAAAAATCAGCGTTACAGGAGATATTAAATACGCAAAAGTTGAAGAAAAAGTAGGTTCTACAGAATTTGTCGGCTATAGCCAAAATGAATGTGATGCTAAAATTCTTGCAGTTATAGATGGGGGCGGCTATACGGATGTTGTTCTTGATAAAACGCCTTTTTACGCCGAATGCGGCGGTCAAACAGGCGACAGCGGCGTAATAGAAGACAGGAAGGCAGGAGGACAGGAGGTCAAGCTGGAAGTTCTTACAACTTTCAAAGTTAACAAACTTTTTGTCCACAGATGTAAAGTTATAAACGGCGATGATTTGACCGGTGTTGAAGTGCAAGCAAAAATAGATGTTGCAAGACGTGAAAATATCAGACTTCATCATACATCAGCCCATTTATTGCAGTCTGCTTTAATTAAAGTTCTCGGTGATGAAGTTCATCAGGCAGGTTCGCAGGTAGAAGAAAACAGAATGCGTTTTGATTTTACCTTCTCGCGTGCTATGACGCCTGAAGAAATCTTTAAAGTCGAAGAAATTATGAACAACTGGATATCAAAAGGCTATGATGTTGTAACTGATGTTATGGATATTGAAAAGGCAAAACTCACAGGTGCAACAGCACTGTTCGGAGAAAAATACGATGATATTGTAAGAGTAGTTTCAATTACTGACGGTAAAACTTGTATTTCTAAAGAGTTTTGCGCAGGGACTCATGCACGAAATATTCGCGACTTGAGACTTGTTAAAATAGTTACGGAAGGCGCAATTGCAGCAGGCACAAGACGTATAGAACTCTGTGTCGGACGTTCGGCTTTTGATTTTATGAATGCAAAAGTTAAAGAAATTGACAAACTTTCTCTAATATTCAAAGTTCATTATGACGGCATTGTTGAACGTATAGAAAAACTTCTTGAGGAAAATAAAGAACTTCAAAAAGAATTGATATATGCAAAAGAAGAAAATGCCAGAGCAAAATTTGCTACCTTCCTGTCAAAAGCACAGGATATTGAAGGCGGGAAACTCTTTATTTCAAAAGTTGAAAATTTTGACGGAAATGCTTTAAAAGCCGGTCTTGAATATATGTCTCAAAAACTCGGCGAAAGCATAATAGTTCTCGCATCTGAAAGAACTGTTGCCGTAAAAGTTTCAGACAGTTTTGTTAAAAAAGGTATTAATGCCGGAAAAATTGTCGGCGAAATTGCAAGAGCAACAGGAGCAAACGGCGGAGGACGCCCTAATTTTGCACAGGGCGGAGTGAAAGATGCTTCTAAACTTGATGATGTTTTACTAAAAATAGAAGATGAATTGAAATCAGTTAAGGTATAAAAAAACGCGGGATTAAACCCCGCGTTTTTTTATTTCTGATAATAAATTATTTTTTATCCAGAACCTTGATCAAATGCCATCCGAATTGAGTATAAACGGGCTTTGACACCTCACCGACAGGCGTTTCAAACGCTGCTTTTTCAAATTCCCTGACCATCTGTCCGCGCTCAAAATACCCTAGATCTCCTCCGTTTTGACCTGACGGACAAAGTGAATATGTTCTTGCATAATATTCAAAGTCTCCGCCGTCATCAATTGCTTTTTTTATCTCCTGAGCCTGTGCAGCCGTTTTCACAAGAATGTGTTCCGCATGAACCTGAGTGTATTCCTCTGCAGAAACGACACCTGTTAATAAAAATACCATTACAAATAATTTACAAAGATTTTTAATCATATCTACATCCTACCTTTAATTTCCATTTTTCATATTATCCGGCAGAGCTAACTCTGTTGCGTCCGTTTTTCTTCGATTCATACAAAGCTTTATCCGCATCATCAAACATTTCCCATGGCGTTTCAAATTTTGTATTTGAGCTTACACCGATGCTGACAGTAACTTTCAAATCTTGACCTCGAAATTTAAAATTGTAATTTTCAACAAGTTTTCTTAATCTTTCAAGCGGAACAACGGCCGTTTCTGCGGGAGTTTCCGTCAAAATTACCGCAAATTCTTCTCCGCCGTATCTGAAAACCATATCCGTCTGTCTGAAATTTTGAAGCATGTTATATGCAAGCTCGCGCAGTACATAATCTCCGCAGGAATGACCGTTTGTATCATTAAACTTTTTAAAAAAATCAATATCGACAATTGCAAGACTTAGCGGGCTGTTGTAACGTTTTGCTCGCATATATTCGCGTTCAAAATTACTCTCGAAATGCCTGCGGTTATATAATTTTGTCAACGGGTCAGTAACAGACATGTGTATCGTACTTGAGTACATGAAATTAATCTTTTTGATAACATCCGTTTTGTTTGCATCAGGAATATCAAAATTTCTGATAATATCTTCTATATTTTGCTGGATTTGCTCCAGTACATCAGACGGAATTTCAAAATCCATTGATTTTATATTTATATTTTCCATAACCTTACCTTCTTTAATAATAGCAAAAATATTGAATGCATTCCATTTTTTTGCTAAAATTAATTGGAATTATGAAAATGACAGCCGCAGAGATGCTTAACAAATTTTCAAAAAACACTTCACACCCGCAGGAAGTGCAAAGACTGGCTGCAATAATATTTGAAGAAACCAATAAAAAAATTTTTAAAATGTCTGAAAGAGAAAAAGAATACCTTGAAACTGCAGCATTACTTCATGATATAGGCTATTTTAAAGAAGCAAAAGGTCATAACAAACATTCTATGCACATGATTATTGAAAACGGACTTGAAGGCTTTACACAACAGGAAACAAAAATCATAGGCTGTATTTGCAGGTATCATAGGGGCGGACTTCCCGATAAAATCGAACATGATGTCTACAATACGCTTGAAAAACAGGAAAGAAAAGTTGTAAAACGCCTCGGCGGAATTTTAAAACTTGCTGACGGGCTTGACAAAGATCATAAAAGATTAATTGATGACATAAAGATAGAATATGATTTAAAAAATCAAATTGCACAATTTAAACTTTATACTACACTTCAAAAACCGGATATAAGAGCAGCAATAAGAAAACGTGATTTGTTTGAAACAGGTTTTAAGTGCCAGAGTGTAATTATATTCAACGATTAACAGATTGTAAATTTTTTGTTACATTTCTCTTATTTTTGTAACATTTCTTCATGAAAAATACTTTATATATATAGGGAAAAAATGAAAGGCTTGCAACAATCCGAAATTAAACACGGAAAGTCGTAAGATATGGTAAAATCATGAGTTTCGATGTTAATGTTTTGAGCACAAAACCGGTAATCAAAGCAGCGGCATCTATGCAAAATGACGGCGGTGCAGGTAATCTCGGTTACATGGCTCAAGGGGAAAAAGAAGAAAAAAAAGAAAGAAAATATTTAGATGAAAGCATCTTTATGAAAAAAGACGAGGGAGACATTTTCTCTTTTGAAAAAGAACCCGAAATGCCGGAAGAAAAATCACCGTTTTCAAAACTGATTGAACAAATTGTTAATGCGCTCAAAATTTTGTTAGGGAAAAAATAAAAATCATATAAAAAAAATTTATATCAAATCTTTTGCAACTTTATAGAGCATGTGCAGATGTTTGTTATCTAACAATTTGATTATAGTAATTAACCTTTCTTCCTGCTGTTCGCGTGTCATATCATAATCAAAATCAAACAACTCGGAATAACCGACATTTAATGCGGAGGCTAATTTTTCTATAACATCACAGGAAGGGAAACTTTTTGCAGTTTCAAGAATTGAAATATAGCGAAAATCTACTCCAACAAGTTCTGCTAACTGCTCTTGTGTGAGTTTTCGCGATTTCCTCAGATATTTCAAATTACCGGCGAATTTTTCTTTGAACATAAATCCTCATATATAGTGTATAAATTAATTGATAAATTTATTACTAATTATTTACAAGAATAATATTGACATTTTTCTAATTAATATATAGAATTTCATGTTATAATCAAGAATTACATCATTAAATTTCAATATACGGATTAGTAAAATGGTAAAAATTAGTATAATCATACCTGTTTATAACAGTGAACAATTTCTTGAAAAATGTTTAAACAGTATAATAAATCAAACCTTCAAGGATATTGAAATTATCTGTATAGATGACGGATCAACGGATAAAAGCCTTAAAATTCTGAACAATTTTGCAGATAAAGACAACCGTATTACAATTATAAATCAGAAAAATTCAGGACCTTCAGCTGCCAGAAATAAAGGGCTTGAAATTGCAAAAGGGGAATATGTCGGATTTGTAGACGCTGATGACTGGATTAATTTGAATTTTTATGAAAAACTATATAACAATGCGAAAAAATACGATGCTGATATTGCCGTCTGCGGCATTAAACGCTTAAGAAGCTACAAATGGAAATATCATCTTAAAATAGAAAAAGAAGAATTTACAACCGATACAAACAAAAAATTTGTACTCTGCGATGTGCCTGACAAATGTTATGTATGGAATAAAATTTATAAATTACAAAAACTGACAGAGAAGAATATAAACTTTGAACCTGATACATATTATGAAGACAGATATTTTACGGCACAGGCTCTTGTTTACTTGAACGGTCTTGTTACTGTACCGGATGTTTACTACAATTACCGGACAAACCCTAATTCCATAGTCAAAACTAAATCTAAAAAGAAAAAACACGATTCAAGATATACAAAAGTAAAAATGCTTAGATTTTTACGTAACAACAATATCCGCATAATTCACAAAATTAAAAAGTTCAAACTTTTCGGGCTGACATATTTGAAAATAAAATATTACAGAGATAAAAAAGAAATAAAATTATTTAATATAATCACAATAAATGTTTAATATAAGTCCTTTACAAATAAATTTCACGTACTACAATAAGCGTGTTACCCCAATTAAAAAAGGAGAACTTTATGAAAATAGGATTTAGACCCCAAAAATTAGTACAAAATCTTGTGCTTGAAAAATTTTCCGATAACGGAAATACAATGAAAAGAATTATCGAAATTTCAGAAAAAAATGCAAAAACAGTAGAATTAACTTACAAAAAGGCTAAATTTGTCCCGACTCAATGGTATGTTGCGAATTACAACGTTATAAAAAGGGACGGAAATAGTACACTTTTAAAATCAATGACATCTACAAAAAGTTTTCCTGATGATGTCCATACCATAATTCAAAGACGCGGAAAAACAGGAAGACCTGAAGAACTCACAATTGATATCACTAACGGAGAAGTAAACAAAACCGTAAGAAGAATCAATAATATAGAAAGAGCCGGAGTTTAAATTCCGGTTTTTTTATTGATATCCAAAAATTAATATTTATGTTATTATTTTTTTATGGAAAAGAAAATAAAAATCGGACTTATAGGACTCGGCACAGTCGGTTCAGGCGTATTTAAAACTTTAAAAAACTTTGATAATGTTGAAATCACAAAGATTGCGGTCAAAAATATTAATAAACCCCGCAATATTGAAGGGCTTGACAGCTCTCTGCTTACGGATAACCCTTGTGAAGTCGTTCAAAATCCCGATATTGATATAGTTGCAGAACTCGCAGGAGGACTTTCACCTGCTTTTGATCTGATTGCAGAAGCGCTGAAAAACGGTAAACATATTGTTACCGCGAACAAAGAACTTCTCGCCAAGCGCGGCGAAGAAATTTTTGCAATAGCAGAAAAATATAATAAAGTAATTCTTTATGAAGCGGCAATAGCAGGCGGTATTCCGATTATTATGCCCGTTAAAACAATTCTTGCAGGGAATAAAATCAACCGCATTGAAGCTATCGTAAACGGAACAACAAATTATATTCTGACTAAAATGGATGTTGAAGGCGCACAATACGCAGATATTTTAAAAGAAGCGCAAAAACTCGGTTACGCGGAAGCTGATCCTACAGGTGATGTTGAAGGATTTGATGCTGCTTACAAAATTGCAACTCTTGCTTCAATTACTTTTAACAAACGAATAAAAATTGAAAACGTCTACCGTGAAGGAATTACAAAAATCCGCGCGGAAGATATGAAATCAGCAAATGACTTAGGCTACAAAATTAAGCTTATAGCCTCCGCACACCTCAACGATAACGGCGAAGCCGATGTAAGGGTTCATCCTATGCTTGTTTCAAAAAAATCAACCCTTGCTCATATTGATTACGTAACAAATGCAGTATCTTTAAGCGGACATCCTGTCGGAAGTATTACACTTTCAGGCCCGGGGGCGGGAGAATTTCCGACAGCAAGCTCGGTTGTGGGAGATATTCTTGCAATAGCCGCGGAATTAAATACATCGGATTATATTCTGCCGATGATGAGATGCAGACATTCCGAAGATGCCAAAATGGTTAATATAGAAGATACAATTAACAAATATTATATCTCAATTAACGCGCGTAATAACAAAGGTGTTATAGGGAAAATCGGAACAATCTGCGCTGATAATGATATAAGTCTTGCAAGTATCGTTCAGAGATGCGTTTCTGACGACAATACAGCAGATATTACCGTAATCACCGAGCTTGTAAAAGAAAAAAATATGCAAAATGCAATAAAATTGATTGAAGCTGACGGCAATAAGGTCAACAGCCTAATAAGAGTACAGGTATAATAAAAAACCTCACACGAATTTCAACTTGAGCTGAGGCGAAAGTTATAAATTCGTGTGAGGGTAAAATACAAATTGCCTTCTTTTATTTTTTATATTAAAATTTATTTAATAAAGAAGGGGAAAATATAATGTATTACAAGGGTTTAATAAACACATTCAAAGAATACTTGCCTGTAACGGAAAAAACTCCTGTTATCACACTTAATGAAGGCAACACACCGTTAATTAAGGCTGATAATCTTGCAAAAAAAATAGGTTTAGATGCTGAAATTTATTTAAAGTTTGAAGGCTGCAACCCGACAGGGAGTTTTAAAGACCGCGGTATGACGATGGCAGTATCTAAGGCAAAAGAAGAAGGTTCAGATGCCATAATCTGTGCTTCAACAGGTAATACATCGGCCTCTGCTGCCGCATACGGGGCGAAAGCAGGGATGAGAACGTTTGTACTGATTCCTGACGGCTACATAGCACTGGGTAAACTCTCGCAGGCAATGATGTACGGTGCAGCAATTATTGCAATACAAGGGAATTTTGACGAAGCTCTTGAAATGGTTCGAAAAATTTCCGATAACTACCCGATTACCCTTGTAAATTCAGTAAATCCTTATAGAATTGAAGGGCAGAAAACAGGAGCATTTGAAATTTGCAATGCATTGGGGCAGGCACCTGACTATCACTTTATACCTGTAGGAAATGCAGGCAACATTACCGCTTACTGGAAAGGTTACAAACAATGGTATCAAGCGGGGAAAATTTCCTCTTTACCTAAAATGATGGGATTTGAAGCAGAAGGAGCTGCCGCAATTGTTAAAGGAGAAAGGATCATGCATCCTGAAACTCTTGCAACGGCAATCCGTATAGGAAATCCGGCAAGCTGGAAATTTGCAGAAGCCGCAAGAGATGAAAGCAACGGCATGATAAATTTTGTAACCGATGCAGAAATAGTAAAAGCTTACAAAATGATAGCATCAACGGAAGGCATACTTGCTGAACCCGCGAGCGCAGCATCTGTAGCAGGCTTAATCAAAGTAAAAGATAAAATTAACGAAGGAACAAAAATCGTTTGCATACTAACCGGCAACGGCTTAAAAGATCCCGATAATGCAATAAAATATTCAAATTCAGACGTTAAAAAGACACCTGTCGATATGAGTGAAATTTTAAAAGCAATGAATATATAAAAATGGAGTTCATAATTTAAGTTATGAAAATTCAACCCGCAAATGTACATCAATGTACTAATTTTGGAACTGCATCAGAAAAAAAACAAAATACAAGCAAAAAATATCTTACTGTTACAGCGGAAGGAACAGCCATTTGCGGAGCAGTAATTTTAGCAAGATATAATAAATTATTTTTAGGGCAGAATGCAAAAAACAATTTTCTAAAGACATGTAAAAGCTTAACTGCAGAAAATTATAAAGCAACCCCGGAAAATATTAAAAAATACACTTTTTCTGCCGACCTTCATTCACATACAAACCACTCAGACGGCTGGGGAAACGTAAATGATATCTTAAACGAGGCAGCCGAATACGCTGATAATCTATTCAAAAAAAACGGAAGAAAATTCTCATTTGCAATTACGGATCATGACAGAATTTCAGGAACTAAAGAAGCTCTTGATATTATAAAGAAAAATCCTAATAAATATAAAAACATTAACTTTATTCCCGGAGTTGAACTGAGCTTTGCGTTTAATTCAAATGGGAAGGTAAAATCAGGAGAACTGCTTGTATATCTTCTTGAACCAGATTCTCCTGCGGCAAATAAATTAATTATAAAATTAAATGAAAATCGCAGCAAAATGATTGATAACTGCATAGAAAAACTTGGAACAGGTTTTTCCAGAAAAGATATGGAAAACTATTTTATAAACAAAGACGGAGAGACTTTTGCATATAATCTTCATTACAGATTAAGAAATTATGCACAGATAAAAAACAGAATAAATAAAATAGCAGAAGAACAAAAGAAAAATCCCCAACAACTCTATAAAGAACTCATGGACGGTTATATTTTCAATAACGGGCACCGCAGAGTTGCAAAACCCTATGTATCCCCTGAAGGATTTGACAGTTACCTTAAAGCTTCAGGAATAGCAACTAAAACAAATGCTGTCGAAAATAAAATAGAAGATATCTGCAAAGAATATTATCCTAAAATCAAAGACGGAAAAGTAATCTCCAATACAGAAAACAGCTTTGAAAGAATAATAGAAATATTAAAAGATTATAAAACTGTAGTGTTGGGCTTTGCGCATCCGTATTATCTTGCACGAGAAATGACAGATTATAAAAAAGAATTTACAAATCTGTTGAGAATCTCCAACGGGAAAATCAAAACCGCTGAAATTTATCATCAGGCTTATAATTCAAAAATTAATTTTGAAGAATTAAAAGAAATAAATAATTTTTTAGTTTCAAAAAATTTAATTCCACTTGGTGGACGTGATAATCACGGGGCAAAATTTTTACCCTAAATATTTATTTCCCCCTTAAATCTTCTGTTATAATGCCGCCCGAACCGCGATCAATTTCACGTTTTAGAGGTTTATCATTTTCGTCATACCATGTTTTTACGGTACCGCGTTCAACAATTTTTTCAATCCTTTTTCCGTTTTCGTCATACTGCATATAGGTTGTAATATTACCGGGGAATGAAGTTATTATTTCGGATTTTTTCGCTCCGTTGTCGTAATAGTCATAATCATACTCGTCTTTTGTTGCGAGGACATTATGTTCATCGTAAACAGAATCATTTTTATAAATTATCTTTCCGAATTCATCGTAATGATGACAAACCTCAAAATTTCTGTCTCTTGCATAATCCATGATAAGACGGTTTTGTTTATTGTAGCTTCTGAAAATTAAAGCACCGTCAGGACATTTTTCATAAACAGACAGTCCCAACTCCGTCTGCTGCTCTATAACCTGAGTTCCGTCAGGCTTTATATACGATGGCGCCATCGGATCTTTATTTTCTTTTTTTTCAAACGGGTTTACAAAAAAACTTTTAGCCATAATATTCATTATAACGTAAAAAATTCTTATAACTTTAACATAATCCTCTATTTGGATTAAATTATGTTATAATCTAATTATGAAAAAATTTGTTTTGCTGTGTTTAATATTTCCCTGTCTGGCTGCCGGTGCAAATGAAATGACCGAAGATTATTTTGATATAGCTTCAAGTTATGCGGTTTTCGGACAATACAAAGAAGCAATGACGTATATCGATAAAATTCTTCAGATTGAACCTCAAAACAGTAAAATACAGGATGTAAAAGCTATACTTACACGTATTACAAACCCTGCTACAAAATCATACCTGACAACAACAGACAAAAATATAAAAGAAGCACAGAATTTCAAAAAACAGGGAAACAGTTCTAAACAAATCGATACTCTATCAAACGCACCAAATGATTTTTGGTCGTTGTATTCACTTGCTGAATTTTACCGCGATACAGGAAATTTTCAAAATGCAATATTTTATTACCGGAAAGCATCTGCCCTAAAGCCTGCTTATTCGCAGAGCTATCTGGGACTTGCAATTGCATACAAAGAAGTTAGAGATTACACAAAATCTCTTGATGCTATTAACAAATACCTGACATACAATAAAGAATCAGACATTGCATACGCTGTGCGGGCCGAGATGAATTTGTATCTAAACAATATTACGGAAGCGGAAAAAGACATTAAACAGGCTCTGGAAATTGAAGAAAATATTTCTTATTTGCTCATAGAAGCCAAAATCCTTTATGCAAAAGGTGATTACGAAGAAGCAAGAGAAAAATTCCAGCTTCTTTCAAAAAATATTCAAACCTCAGAGGTTTACAAATATCTGGGTTTATGCGATTATTCATTGAACAGCCTATCCTCTGCTCTGCTTAATATTGATAAAGCAATCATACTCTCTAATGAGGACAAAGAGCTTAATGACAAATATAATGAAATAAAGTCAATGCTGGATAAACAATGAAAAAAAACGTAAAAAAACATCATAAACAAACCAAACATACTAAAAAGGAAACAATTATGACAAGAATAAAAAACTGGACAATATCCATACTTCTTGCAGGAGCAATGCTTTTCGGCCTTCAGTGCTACAGCGGTACCTCAAGTCTGAAATTTGCCCAGCTGAGCGATGTTCATTATTATACCGGACAAAATAATACAACTTATAAAATGATAGCAGAATCCCCTGAACTTCTTGATGACGCTATAGAACAAATCAATTCAACCCCTGATGTTTCATTTGTAATGTTCACAGGAGATTTGATAGACAAACCTTTTGAAAAAGAATTAAGTGCGTTTTTGCCGCATACACAAAAATTAAATACTCCGTGGTATTTTGCTTTCGGCAACCACGATACAATGGTGGGAGGGTATTTAACTCCTAAAGTTTACATGAATCTTGTAAACAACTACAATAAAAATTACAAATTCGAAAAATCATACTATTCTTTTGTTCCGCAAAAAGGCTACAAAGTAATCGTTTTAGACTCGATAATAAGAGAAAAGCTTACAGCCAACGGCAGGATAGGAGATGAACAGCTCAAATGGCTTGATAATGAACTTGCAAATTCTAAAAATGATACTGTTTTAATTTTTATGCATATTCCTGTAATTGAACCTTACAACAGTCCCAATCACAGACTTCTAGATGCTGATAAGGTTGAGAGAATTCTCGGGAAATACAAAAATCCGATAGGAGTTTTTCAGGGACATTATCACGGAGCTAAAATTACACAAAAAGGAAATATTTTATACGTAAGCTGTCCTGCTCTTGTATCCTACCCGAACGCTTTCAGAATGGTAACGGTTACAAATTACAGAAATAAGACTGTTTTTAATATTCAAAACAAAGAAACCAATCTTAAAAATATTCAAAAACTCGCCAAAATACTTGTATTCGGCACAAGCATTTATACAGGAAAACCGGAAGATCAGAACGGAACTTTTATAATTAAAAAATGAGGATAAAAAAATGGGAGAATTTAAAGTAAAATTCAGAGGTGTAAGAGGAAGTTATCCTATAGCAAATAAGGATTTTCTTGAATACGGAGGCAATACTTCATGCGTAGAAGTAAATGTCAACGGACATTTAATAATTCTTGATGCGGGCACGGGGTTAATAAATATAGGCAGCGAGCTTATGGAAAAATATATCGCCTCCGGGATTAATTCGGCTGAGAGAACACCTGTTAACGCAACAGTTCTGATTTCACATATTCATCAAGATCATATACAGGGCTTTACATTCTTCCGTCCGCTTCATATTCCTTCCTCAATTATAAATGTTTACGGAAACGTAAACTATAATGAAAGTTTGTCGGATGAACTTGCGGAACTTTTATTCGGAAAATCTTTCCCGCTTGATTTGGGTGATATCGCAGGGAATTTGAACATAAAAGATTTGAACGAAACAGAAGGCATAATTCTGAGGCACGGCGAACCTCCGATTATTAAGCGTATCGAAAACGAAAATGACGCATGTGTTGAGGAAGATGATGTTTTAATTACCTGCTACCGCTCTTATGCACATCCGCAGGAAGGAGTTATAATATACAAAATCTCTTACAAAGACAAAGTTCTTGTATACGCAACAGATAAAGAAAGCTATCCGGGAGGAGATAAAAAACTTGCGAACTTTGCACGCGGCTGTAATCTCTTAATCCATGACGCCCAGTATACAATGGAAGATTATATGGATGCGTATGCTCCCAAACAGGGATACGGGCATTCAACATTTGATATGGCCATTGAAGCAAAACATCAGACTCATGCAGAAAAAGTAGTATTCTTCCATTATGATCCTGCTTATGATGACAACAAATTAAATGCGATCAAAGAACACTACAAAAACGATGATATTATTTTTGCTTACGAAGGCCTTGAAATTGACCTGATGTAAATTTTAATTAAATTTATAAGTATGAAAAAATATTTAATACTGTTTTTATTACTATTAAGCATAACAGCATCAGGATACAGAAAACCTGACGTATACGTAATTGATGCGACAAAAAATGCTTATCTTCATAACAACATGGGGCTTCGCTACATGAATGAACGGCTTTACTATGCCGCAATTCAGGAATTTAAAATAGCAATAAGCTTAAATCCGAACACACAGGCAACATCCGTATATTATAACAATATCGGAGATGCCTATATGGCAATAGGATACGCTAACATGGCACGTCAGCCTTATGAAGATGCTATTAAACAATACAGCCTGAATTTCCAATACTATCAGGATTTAGCGAAATGTTACAAATCTCTCGGCCTTGTCAATTCTAAAATACAGGAATACAGTAAGGGAGAAAATGCCTTAAATAAAGTAATGCTCGGACTTTTATACATAGAAAACGGCAATAAAAAACGCGGAATAATAGTTCTTGATGAATTTGCAATGTCAGAACCGGATCTTTTGATAACAACTGCTGTTAAAAAGTATATAAAAGATACCGTTAAACAGATAGATGATTTATAATTGACATTTCTTCCTCTTTAGTCATATTAGGATTTTTAAGTTTTTGTTTCAATATTTCATCAAAAATCTGCTGATATTTCGGAGACGGCTTTATCCCGAATTTTTGCAGATCATTTCCTGTTATTGAGATTTTTATTTTTCTCAAATTATCAAGGTAATGCCTTGCACCCTGCTCGTCTTTTAAAATTCCGTAAAGCAAAATTGTTTCTAGGCGCGCATTTTCAAACGCTTTATATAGTTCAAAATCGGTTTTCAAAACATTTTCGGGAACATCATCAAGAATTTTTTGTTCGATTTTTGTGAGAGGCAGACGGGACAAATCGCCGAGAACTCCGACAAAAACAAGCCAGATATTTTCAGGTTTGTAATTATTAACCAATTTTTCAATATTAACAGAAGGCATTTCAACTGCATTTGGTGTTACAAGCTTATAAATTTTTTCATTAATAAATTTTTCAAAGGCAATTTGCGAATTAAGGTTAAAAGTTTCAATAAGTTCTTTTTTTAGCCTTTTGTAACTCATATTGTAATTAATATTTTCAAGGTAATCCTGCTGCAGTTTTCCGGTATGCTCATCAAGTTCAAAGCCGAAACGTACTGAAAATTTAAGCGCTCTTATAATTCTTGTCGGATCGTCAATAAAACTTCCGTCATGCAATACACGGAGTTTTTTATTTTTCAGATCTTCAAGTCCGCCTGTATAATCAACAATTTCACCTGTTGTAACAGATTTAGCCATTGCATTTATTGTAAAATCGCGGCGCATAACATCTTCCCTTAAAGAACACCCTATTTTATCAACAACAGGGAGATGTCCTTTGCGCGGGTAGCTTTCCGAACGTGTTGACGCAAAATCAACAACTACCGCATCCTTCTCCCCAATGCTGGAAAAGGTGTCCGAAGGTTGGATGAGTGGTAAAAGTTTCACCCTTACCGTTCCGAAATCAGGATTTACCCGAACAACTTCGCCAAACTTTGAGCAGTATTCTATTGCATTTCCGACATAAGTAATATCAATATCAAAAGATTCACGCCCGAGAAGTCCATCTCTGACGACACCGCCTATAAAAAACAGTTTGTTTGAATTATCCTTTATATTGATGATGTTCATGTAAAGCATTTTAGCGTAAAATGTATAAATAAACAAGATAATAGAAGATCGGATGACAAGATGTCAGGAGGTCAAGCTGTTATCGGTGCTCCGCACAGAACAACTTTTGTAACCGGCCTGCCTTCCGAACTTCCAACCCTCTGGTAAGGAGATAATATGCTTCAGGAAGCTTCCCGCGCGATAAATTCAGCATTTAACAACAGTTTTATAAAAAAATTAAGCCAGTATCTACACGACTGTGTAAGAGAAGAAGTTAAAAGCTCAACTTTCAGAAATTTGAAAGGCGACAAAGACAACAAATGGATTTTTCTTAAAGGTGATGAACAGTTGTTTTCTACAGGCGCTGAATACGTTTCATTAGACGGAAGCGACTCGAAGCTTACAGAATTAATGATTCAGAGCGATCTGGGGCAAAAAGATAAATACCTTATTTACGGATATCTTTTTCTTGTCGGCAAAAGCTCAAAATCAAAAAAACATAATGAATTTTTGACCCCGCTTTTATACATGCCATGCAAACTTGAGCGAAACGGCGTAAATATAAACTGTCTGCCGCTTGATGAAGTTTTATCGCTCAACACAGGTGCACTTGCTGCTTTAATGCGGAAAAACGATGATGAAGATGAAGTCGACCTGCTTCTTGAAGGTATTCTTGATGTTGTGCCTGATCTTCCTATAACAAAAGAAAAACTCGATATCTTCCTGACAACATTAAAATCTCTTGTTCCCGAAATCGAAATTGCCGAAAACCTCGGAGATTATAAAGAAGAGGATAATATTACAAAGGCAAAAGATTTTTATAAAGAAAAAATAGACGGCGAAAACTTAGACGAAATTATTGAAGAAGAAACAGAACAGGAAAAACAAAAAGTTAAACTGGAAAAAATTGCCGTAACTTACCAGAGTGCAATCATTTTGACCAAACGCCCGTCAGTAACTGCAGGGGTGCTTCACGAATTAACACAGATTGCCGAAAAGCCGTCTGGGATATATAGAGAAACAGCGCTGAGCATAATTAATGAAGAATACGCCCAGAGCAGGGAAAAATCCGTTCCGCTTAAAGATATGAATAAAATTACGGATTTTTATCCGATAACTCCGCTTTCTTTAAGCGACAGCCAGCTTCAGGTTATCAAAAATATTGATAACAGCAAATTTGTAGCCGTTCAGGGACCACCGGGAACAGGCAAATCACAGACAATAGTAAACCTTGTCGCGCACCTTGTTGCAAACGGCAAAACAGTTCTTGTAGCTTCCCGTATGGATAAAGCCGTTGATGTTGTTGCTGAACGTTTGAATGAACTCGGGGCATCACACATGGCACTCAGAGCAGGCCGTTTGAATTACCAGAGACAATTGAGTGAAGAATTAAACAATCTGCTCTCGCAAAACAGCGATCTGGATGAAGATGTTGAAGACATTCTGCTTGTTGATGTTAAAGACATGAAAGACCACCTTGATATGCTAAAAACAATGGAGGTTAAGTCTGAAACTATCATAAAACTTGAAAAAGAGTGGCACGACAAGTTAATGGAAGTTGAAGAACAGGAAAAACTTCTCGGGAAAAAAGAATTTATCAAAAAAAGCCTCAAAAAAGGCGAAATCGATATCGTCTCAGGAATTATAAAAGTTCTTGAACATAATATGGAAAAAGCAGGATTTATTTCAAAAATAGCCAACTTTACAAGTCTGGGACAGCTCAAAAAAATTCTGAATTTGAAAGAATTTGATGTAACTTATGAAAACCTCGGAAGATTAAAACAAGAGTTGGATTTTACAAATATGGAATGGTCTTTGAGAAAAATCGAAGCCGATATTCAAAAAACAGGCAACCTCCACATGCTCTCAGAACAAATCAGGACAATGAAACGCAAGCAAAAAACTCTTGCAACAAATATCTTGAAAAACAAACGGCGCGAAGCATTGAAAAGTCTTTTGCGCGATGAAAACAAACGCAGAAGATTAAAAGTACATGCAAAATCCCTTGTAACAAACAGAAAACGCCTGCAAACCAATATTCTTGAAGAAGAAGATTTTAAACCGCTTCTGGAAGCCTTCCCCTGCTGGTGCGTAACAACTTATGCAGTATCAGATTCACTGCCATTGAAACCGGGAATGTTTGATGTTGCAATTATTGATGAAGCATCACAATGCGATATTGCAAGCTGTTTCCCGATATTGTTCCGTGCAAAACGCGCCGTAATCGTAGGTGATGACAAACAGCTTCCGCATTTGTCATTCCTTGAAAAAGCAAAAGAACAATCTTTCTTAAGCCAGTACGGAATTCCCGATAAATACCAGTTAATGTGGCGGTTCAGAACGAATTCAATGTTTGATTTAGCAGATTACTACTCAATGAATTCCGTTATGCTGGATGAGCATTTCAGAAGTCTGCCGCCGATTATTAATTTTTCTAACCACGAATTTTACAATGACAGAATTCGTGTAATGAGAAAAGACAAACCCGATGAAAAAGTTCTGGAGCTTGTCGAAGTTCTTGACGGCAAAGTTGATTTTGACGCTACAAGAAATCTTCCCGAAATCGAAGCGCTGGTTAAAAGATTACATGAAATAATCATAGAAGATGAAAGACAAAATCCCGACAATCCTGTCTCAGTCGGTATAATTTCGCCGTTCAGAGCACAGGTGGAACAGCTGAAAGTTTCTGTCTCAAAAGTGCTTTCAGATTATATGATAAAAAAACACCAGATAGAAATCGGTACTGCCCATACATTCCAAGGGGATGAACGCGATATTATGCTGATTTCATGGGCTGTTGCAGATAACAGCTACAATCAAAGTCTTATATTTTTGCAGAAGCCGAACCTCTTTAACGTTGCAATCACAAGAGGTCGTAACAAAGTTATAAACTTTATCTCACGTAACCCGAGAGAACTTCCCGAAGGTCATTTCAGAAATTATGTATCATATATGCAGCTTTATCAAGACCGCAAACAGGCCATGCTTTCAGGCGACATAGATGAAAATATCTACAAAAATCCGCTTGAGCGTGATGTTGCTGAAAAAATGAGAGAACTCGGACACAAGGTCGTTGCAGGAGCAGAAATCGCAGGACTTAGCGCTGATTTGCTTGTTGATGACAAGTTTGTACTCGAAATTGACGGACTTGATGACAAAATCAAATCGCACATTTCAAACATGAAAAAACAGGCAATCATAGAACGTTCAGGATTTAAGGTTAAACGCATAACATTCCGTGAATGGCAATATTCCCCGAAAGCATGCCTTGACAGGGTTTTGATTGAAGAATAAATTGCATTAATCAAATTTTTTATTATCAGAATATTTCTCATACTCTAATTTATTCTTTAAGAAAATTGTCTTTAATGCACCGTAATTACCTTCCAGAGGTTCTAATTTCTGCTGTTTAACAACAATTTGGTGAACATCTGCACCATATTGATTAGGTCCTTTTTTCTCTCCATTAACATCCAGTATTACAGTTGCACATCTTGTATCCGTAATAGTCTGTGTTTCACCTGTATTAAATCCGTTTTCATCTTTCACATTTACTGTATATGTCCATGGTTCACAAGCCTGTCTTACATCCCTGAAATATATTGAACTCCCGTCAACAAGTAATATTCTCGGGAAACCGAAACTCTCTTTTGAAATAGAACCGGAGCCATTATTTGTAGCATTTTTTAATTTTACGGAATATTGCCGCCCACAACCCTTGGCGGAAGCTGTACAAACTATAGCACCGTTATAGTAATCAGCAATATCTTTAATTACATCTTCCGCAGTTCTGCCGGCTTTAGAAAAAATTGGAGAATAATCAACGTATTCATTTTCTGCCATCATTCTGTTGAGGACATTCATAAAATTTGAATAGCTTTTTTTAGCTTGATTTATCAAGGCCTGCTCCTTATAACTCTGAATTATAGACGGCAAAGTTAAAGCCGCAACTACTCCAATAATCCCGAGCGTTATTAAAACCTCCGCCAGTGTAAAAGCGCCGGTGTTTTTGAAAAAATTTTTCTCAAAAACCGGTAAACTTGCATCAGCCAAACCGGCAAAACATCCTTTAGGAGCGCCTAAATGCCCCCCCCCCGACATTCCAGTAAACTAAAATTTTTCATACACTGCTCCTTATTTTATTATCTTACAGCTTTTATTATAACATATTTTTTTTAATATTTCAATAAATAAAAAGCCCCTTTTAAAAAAGGAGCTTTACATCACTATATAGTCTATTACGTTATTATTTAACTTCTTTTATTACGATAGAAGCGTTCTGGCCGCCAAAACCGAATGAATTTGACAGGGCAACATGAATATCAGCTTTTCTTGCTTTATGCGGAACATAATCAAGATTTCCGACTTTTTCATCCTGATTGTCAAGGTTAATTGTCGGCGGAACTAGATGTTCATTTATCGTTTTAACACAGGCAATACACTCAACAGCACCTGTTGCACCGAGCAAATGCCCGTGCATAGATTTTGTTGAGCTTACAAGAAGATTTTTATTTTCATCCTTGCTTCCAAACAAACCTTCTATAGCTTTAGATTCAGCAATATCGCCTAATCCTGTGCTTGTACCGTGAGCATTGATATAATCAACGTCTGCCGGTTTCAATCCTGCATCTTCAAGTGCAAATTTCATAGAATGAGTAGCACCTTTGCCTTCAGGATCAGGTGCAACAACGTCATAAGCATCAGCAGTCTGACCATAGCCGACAACTTCAGCGTAAATTTTTGCACCGCGTTTTCTGGCATGCTCGTATTCTTCCAGAATAAGAACACCTGCACCCTCAGACATTACAAAACCGTCTCTGTCAACATCCCACGGGCGTGAAGCTTTTTGCGGTTCATCGTTCCGTTTTGAAAGTGTTCTTGCGCTGGAGAAAGCTCCTATACCAACATCACAAATCGTTGCTTCGCAACCGCCGGCAACAACAATATCAGCATCACCGTATTGAATAGAACGGAATGCATCCCCGATAGTATGAGTACCTGTTGCACAGGCTGACACTACAACTTTATTCAAACCTTTAAAACCGTATTTCATTGAAATTCTGCCTGATGCCATATTTACGATCATCATGGGAATTGTAAAAGGTGAACATTTATTAGGGCCTTTTTCAAGAATTCTTACATGATTTTCTTCAAAAGTTCTGAAGCCTCCGGCAGCAGAGCTGACCATGACGCCTATTTTATAAGGGTCAACATCATGAACTTCCTCAAGTTTTGCATCTTTAACAGCTTCATCCGCAGCAATCATAGCAAACTGGATGTATCTGTCCATTTTTTTAGCTTCTTTAGGATCCAGATATTCTTCGGGGTTAAAATTCTTAACCTCGCCTGAAATTTTAACAACATGTTTTGAAATATCAATAAGTTCAGACGTACTGATTCCGCTTTTTCCTTCAACAAGACTATTCCAAAATTTATCAACGCCGACACCAAACGGAGTAACGGCTCCAAGTCCTGTGATAACTACTCTTCTTTTTGTCATCTCTTTACCTTTTTAAAACTATCTTTTAATAAATATACGAGGGGAAAATCATTATTAAATTTTCGCCCCCGCATAAAATTATTTAACAGCGTCAAAAATTTAACGCCGGATGTTATTTATTTGCTGTGAGCATCAATATAGTTAACAGCATCTTGAACTGTTTGAATTTTTTCAGCTTCTTCATCAGGAATTTCACATCCGAATTCTTCTTCAAAAGCCATTACTAATTCAACAGTGTCTAAAGAATCTGCACCCAAGTCAGCTGTAAAGCTTGCTTCAGGAGTAACTAAAGCTTCATCTACACTTAATTGATCTACAACTACTTTTTTAACTTTTTCAAATGTACTCATTTCTAATTTCCTCATAATTAAATTACTATACTATTTGTTCTCTAATATTATACTTAGAGCAAGATTTTTTTGCAAGGAATTTACAATCCTCTCATCATTTTGTTAAAAATCTTTACTTTTTTGAAGTAAATAAGCCTAAAAGTTAATAAGTGAATAAGTTCTTTACAAAAGCAATATTCTAAAATATTCTCAATAACTATTTTACGAAATGACTTATTCACTCATTAACCTGTTCATCTAAAGACTTTTAAATAATTAACGCACCTGCAACTTCGATTGCCTGACCTGAAACGTAATCAGCATCGAGTGCAAGATACTTAACAGTTTTTGCAATATCTTCCGGAGTTCCGAGTCTTTTCATCGGAATAGCCTTCATATATTCTTCGATATTCGGAAGATTTGCCGTCATTGCTGTCTGGATAAAACCGGGGCATACTGCGTTAACTCTGATATTTCTTGAACCGAATTCTTTGGCAAGAGTTTTAGTTAAACCTACCAGACCTGCTTTAGAAGCTGAATAGTTTGCCTGGCCGGGGTTTCCGTGCAATCCTACAACACTTGACATATTGATGATTGAACCCTGACGTGCTTTCATCATGTGCTTAATAACGGCATGGGTTACGCAATATGCACTTGTAAGGTTAATTTTAATAACTCTTTCCCACTGTTCCATATCCATTCTGATAAACAAACCGTCTTTTGTAATACCTGCATTGTTTAACAAAACGTCAATTCTTCCGTGTTCTGCAATCATTTTATCAACGTTAGCCTGAACTTCTTCATCGTTTGAAACGTCAAATCTGTAGAAATAAGCATTTACACCGAATGCTTTAATTTCATCCAGAGCCGGCTGAGCTTTTTCAGCTTCGCAAATGTCGTTGATAATAATGTCGCATCCTGCTTTTGCAAGTTCTTTAGCACAAGCAAGACCAATACCGCGCGAACCGCCTGTAATCAATGCAATTTTTCTTTCTGTCATTAATCTTTCTCCTTATTTTTGCTGCGGCAAAACCCCAGCCTACATTTTATACACACATTAATTCTTCTTTTAAAGAAGTAATTGTTGCATCCAGTGATGCTTTATCAAAAATATTAAATACTTTAGCATCAGGTACAATTTTTTTATTCAAACCGGCTAAAACTTTTCCCGGGCCGATTTCTACAAAAATTTCAACTCCGTTTGCAGCCATTTTCTGAATTGTCTGAGTCCAGTAAACTGATGAATAAATCTGTTTAGGCATTTTTTTCCTAAAATCGGAACTGTCAACCGTTTCTGAAGCATCAACGTTTGTAATAACGGGAATTAAAGCATTATGCAGTTCAAGAGAATTTACAAAGCCTTCAAATTCATGCCCCGCATTTTCCATAAATTTTGAATGGAAAGCGCCTGAAACCGCGAGAGGAACAACGCGTCTTACACCGTTTGCAAGTAAATAGTCAGATGCAGCTTTTACGGCATTTTCATCGCCCGTAATTACTACCTGAGCAGGTGAATTGTAGTTAGCCACATCTACATAGCCGACTTTTGAACCTTCAGCAAGACCTGCTTTTAACTGTTCTTCGGCAGCATTCAAAACCGCTGCCATAGCACCGCCATTAGCCGAAGCATTCATTAAATCAGCGCGTTTTTGGATAGCTTTTAAAGTTGTTTCCAGAGACATAACACCTGCTTCATACATTGCACAGTATTCGCCTAATGAATGCCCTGCAACATAATCAGGTTTAATATCCATTTGAGATTTCAAAGCTTCTAAAGCCGCAACAGACATTGTAACAATACAGGGCTGAGTATTAACGGTTTGTTTTAAAGCATCTTCGGGTCCTTCAAAACACAATGTCGTAATACTTTTCCCTAAAACTTTATCAGCAGTGTCAAAAACATTTTTTGCACTTTCAAAACTTTCGTACAAATCTTTTCCCATACCGACAGATTGAGCACCCTGACCGGGAAAAAGAAACGCAATTTTCTTTGTCATAATCATATCCCTCTCTAAATTCCTGTTTCAATTATACAATAAACACGAAAAATGTAAATATATAGCGGAAAACTTACACTTTTCCGCCACACATACTACTTTTTATCTGAATTTTTAGAAGACTTAGTAAATACATCGTCATTTAACAAGCCGATTTTCTCTTTACAAAACTCGCAATCAACTTTTAACGGCTTGCAAGAATAAAGCGTATCCTTTTTAAGTTGTTTGGCTCTTGCTATTTGCACAGGATCTCCATGATACAGGACATTACTAAAACCGCGCAGCTTTGTTATACTTGTTTTTATTCCTCTAATACTGCCTATTCCCATTAACAAATACCTTCTCTTAGTCTTATAATTGCTCCGCCCCAGGTCATACCTGCGCCAAATCCGCATAAAACAGCTGTTGTCCCGAGTTTTACATTACCCTTTTCAACACTTTCCGCCAGAGCAATAGGAATTGAAGCAGCAGATGTATTTCCGTAATATTTGATATTTGTAACGACTTTTTCATCAGGGTATCCGAGTCTTTCCTGAACAGCCTGAATAATTCTTATATTTGCCTGGTGAGGAATCAGGTAATCTATATCTTCAGGCTTCAAACCTGCATCAGATATAAGATTTTCAACGTAATGCGGAAGAACTTTTGCAACAAATGTATAAACTCCGCGTCCGTTCATTCTTATCCCTTTCGGCTTTTCTTCATACTGCTCCACAAGCGGGCAATTTTTTCCGTCAAATGAAAGTTCTATTAAATTTCCGTAATTTCCGTCAGCCTTAATATCAATTGCAATAATATCATCAATACCGTCTTCTGCCTGAGTTACCACCATAGCACCTGCTCCGTCTCCGAAAAGTATTGAGGTGCTTCTGTCTTCCCAGTTAACAAGACGCGAGTTGTTATCTGTTGCAACAAGCAGAATATTTTTATACATACCTGATGCTATATAAGCTCTTGCAATGCTTAAGCCGTAAATCAACCCCGAGCATGCCGCAGTAATATCAAATGCAGGAATAGCTTTTGTAATCCCAAGTCTTGCTTGAATATGACATGCAATAGCAGGATATAAATCAGGAGGCGCAGAAGATGCCGCAAGAATTAAATCAATTTCTTCAGGGTTCATCTTAGCTTTTTCAAGAGCTTTTTCAGCAGCTTCCAAACCTAAATCAATAGCGTTTTGTTCACCTGACACAACACGTCTTTCCTTAATCCCCGTACGGGTATAAATCCATTCATCCGATGTTTCATATAACTGTGTCAAATCATCGTTTGTAATAACTGTTTCGGGTAAACTGTATCCTACTCCCGCAATTCTCAACGGAATTAATTTATCTGTCATATATTTTTATTCCTCATAAAACTTGGCTATTTTTTCGTTTATACCTGTTTCAACGGCAAATTTTGCAACCCTGACGGCGTTTTTAATTGCGTAAGCTTTGCTTCTGCCATGAGAAATTACCGTAATCCCTTTAACACCAAGAAGCAATGCACCGCCGAATTCTTCATAGTTAATTTTGGTATAAATACGTTTCATAAAAGGTTTTGCAAGCAAACCGATAACTTTGCCGAGCAAATCTGCCTTAAATTCCTGTTTCAACATTCTGAATAACATCTGAGATGTGCCTTCGGTAACTTTTAAAGCAACATTGCCGACAAAACCATCGCATACAACAACATCACAGACACTCAGGAAAATTTCTTTACCTTCGATATTTCCTACAAAATTCAATTTATCCTGCTGTTCTTCAAGAAGTTTATATGTTGCCTGTGCAAGTTCATTTCCCTTGCCTGCCTCTTCCCCTATATTCAAAACACCGACTCTCGGATGTTCAATACCAAGAACGTTTTTAGAAAAAGTTGCGCCCATAATAGCAAACTGGTGAAGCATTTCAGGAGTACAGTTGCTGTTTGCACCACCGTCTATAACAACAATAGGCTTCTTTATTGTAGGCAGAGTAACCGCAATTGCAGGTCTGTCAATTCCGGGAATTCTTCCTAAACCGAATAAACTTGATGCCATAGCAGCACCTGTTGAACCTGCTGCAACAACCGCATCGGAGCTTCCTTGAGCGACAGCATCAACTGCCAGAACAATAGATGATTTTTTCTTTTTACGAATAGCCTGTCCGGGAGCCTCACCCATTTCAATAACCTCAGAGGCATGGGTAATTTTTATATCCAGTTTAGACGTATCAATTTTCATGCGGTATTTTGCGGCTCCGCCTTTGCCATGATCCGTCATAAAACCTTCATGGGAAATCTTATCAAGCTCCTGCTCAATTCTATCCTGTTTCCCTACCAGTTCAATTGCGACACCGTATTCTTTTGCTGCCCAAACAGCACCGGCCACAATTTCGTGAGGTGCGTGATCACCGCCCATTGCATCTATTGCTATTCTTGTCATCTTATCCCTCTCCGTTATAAAAATACTAAGTTTCTAAGGCTACAAGGCAATAAGATATTTCTTTAAACTGTTTTTTGTAAATTTATTCATCAAAATTACTATTTGTAAAGAACTTATTGCCTTAGTAACTTAACGCCTTAGTATTCTTATTCTTCAGTCTCAACAACTTCTTCTTTTGTTTCTTCTGCTGCTTCTGCTTTAACTTCTTCAACCTTAGTATCTTCAGCTTTTTCAGCTTTAGCTTTCTTTCCGGTTGATTTTTTAGCCGGTTTCTTTTCTTCCTGAACCGGAGTATCTTCAACTCTGTCTTTAATGCTTACGGGTTTTCCTTTGTAAGTTCCGCAAGCTGTACATACTGTGTGTGTTAATACTGTTGCTCCGCAGTTAGGGCACTTTGCAGTTTCCGGTTTTGTTGCTTTCCAGTTACTTCTTCTGTGTCCTTGTGCTGAGTGTCCTGTTCTTTTCTTAGGTACTGCCATTTTTCTTTTTTCCTTTTTATTTTCTTATACTACTTATATTTCTTCTTTACCGTCAATCTTAATGTTTTTAAATACATCCAATCTCGGGTCGGATAAATTTTCTTCTTTCAGAAATTTATTCCCATTACAATTTATACCACAAACTTTCTTATTTGGTAAATTTAATATTACAGATTGATACAATAAGTCATAAATATCAATTTCATCAGCGCCGTCAAGATCTGTTACAAACTGTCCTTCTTTGAGTTCGAACTCCTGCCCGTAATCGTCAAGCAGAGCTTTTTTCGCAAACATTTCGTCTATATCAAAATCAATTTTGTATTCAAATTCTTTCAAGCATAAATCACATTCAAGCTTTACAATTCCCTTAACATTTCCTGTTATTTCCATAAATTCTCCGAGAGATTTTATTTTTAAATCGGAAGTTATAGGGGTGATGCAATTTATTCCTTCAATGTTATCCTCAAAATGAAAGTCAATTTCTTTTGACGAAGAGTTTTCCACTTCTTCGATTGAAATTTTGTAAGTCATAACAAATTTATCCTACGTACTGTTCTTCCTGAATTGCAAGAGCCGCAATCTGGTTTGATATAAAGGAAACCTTTTTCAATGGTCCGAGAGTTTCTTTTTCTATCAAAACTGCAGAAGTGCTTTTTATAGATTGCTGTAATTCCGCATAAAGTTCTTCGGGTTTTTCAACATAAAGAACTAAAGGTGCTGTCGAACCTTTCAGAAAAACTAATACAGAAATTCTTTTTTTAATATTTTGTGCATTAAATTGTTGTGCCATTTTCACACTCCTTTTATTCACTTTTACAAGCATAATGAATTATAACTTAAAAGCTTATATATTGTCAATTTTATAACATAATATATGTTATTGGAAGATGCCCCTCTCTCGGGAGAGGGATAAAGGGAGAGGGTTTTGTTATGCGGGAACTGTGCGTCCCCGCACCCCGCACTTAATTTCTTTCTTTTTGTTGCGATGCAAAAAGAAAGAAATTAAGCAAAGAAAGAAAAACACGCTGACCGTTTAATCTGCACTAAACTCAACCTGAGCGGATGAACTCGCTATATTTTTGTCATTCCGAACTTGTTTCGGAATCTTTTTTACCGCTCAAACAGCATCCGCTTTGCTGCTGTTTCATTAAGTGCAGATTATTACCCCGCATCCCTGCCCTCTCCCACAAGGAGAGAGGGAGATTATATTTCGTGCGCTTTTGCGCGCCGTAATGACTTATTCTCCTATTTACTTATTCACTTCAAATAACATATATTATGTAAAAAACGGAACCGCTTTTATAGACAGTTCCGTTTTTTATATCTTATCATTTATTAAAATTAATGAACAAGTGAAAGTTTCATTGTTTTTTCGATAATTTCATTTAAGCTGTCAGCTTTTAATGAAGCTCCGCCGATTAAAGCGCCGTCAATATCTGATTTAGACATTTGTTCTTCAATTGTTGAAGGTTTAACGGATCCGCCGTAAAGAATTCTGATAGAATCAGCAGCTTGTGCTCCGGCAACTTCTTTAACCACACTTCTAATCATTGCAATAACTCTGTTAGCTTCATCAGCATCGCAGGTTTTGCCTGTACCGATAGCCCATATAGGTTCATAAGCAATAACTGATTTTGCAACATCTTCTGATGAAATTCCGTCTAATGCAGCTTTAATCTGTCCTGCAATCCAGCTGTCTGTAACACCTGCTTCTCTTTGTTCAAGAGTTTCACCGCAGCAGATGATAGGGATAAGTCCGCCTGCTAAAATTGCTTTAGCTTTTTTGTTAATCATTTCATCTGTTTCCGAGAAATATTGTCTTCTTTCAGAGTGGCCGATAATTACATAGTCGCAACCTGCATCTTTCAACATTTCAACAGAGATTTCACCCGTGTAAGCACCTGATTTTTCCCAGTGGCAGTTCTGGCCTGCGATAGAAATTTTATTGCCGCCGCATCCGCAATCACATTTTACGGCTTCTACTGCTGAAATTGATGTAAATACCGGAGCAATAACAATTGTCGGTAATTCAACAGCTGTGTAATCTTTTACAAAATTTTTAACACCTTCAAAAACTTCTTTAGCTTCTGAACGGCACAAATTCATTTTCCAGTTTCCTGCAATAATAGGTTTTCTTGTCATAGTAACTCTCCTTTTTTATCCTTTTTATAAATAATCCTGTTACTTAGTCTTTATCAGAGGCTGCGCCTCCTTTTTTAATGCCAAATTACATTAATATTATATGAGGAAAATATTTTATTGCAATCATACATAAAAAGACTTGAAATTTATAAAAACATGATTTATAATAAAGAAAAGGGCGGGACAAGTTCCAGCTTGCCCCATTAAAAGCCCCTGTTATGATTGTTTTAGAACTAGTAGTATCAAAAAGATTATTACTAGTTCTTCTGTATTTACAATCATTTTTATCACCTCCCTCCTTTTTCAGTTTAACAAATTTACAGTTTGAGCCGCAAAGGTATGGATATGATATCAGGGCTTGCCAGTTTACAATTTTAAATTTTATCAATAATAAAGGCAATATTATTAAAATAATGCTAATCTTTTTTCTCGAAAATTGTTGTTCTTAAAAGCAACAATTTTGCTTTGCCATCAGGTAAATTTAATTCATTAATAAAATTATTTAGTAATTTTTTATATTCTTTTAAATAGTCTTTAATTATGAAAATGTAATCGACAACATCTGCAATTTTAGGCGGTTCAAAATCATTATCCAGTGCAACAAGAAGCATGTTGATAAGACTTTCAATGTTGTTAATATTTTCTTTTATACTTTCAAATTTCTGCTTAAATTGATTTTCTTCTTTTTCATTATCATTCATATTTTGACCTAATGTTTTATTAATTGCAATCATTACACATGTGTAATGATTTAAAACTATTATACATTTACCATTACATATATGCAAGAGGAAGATAAAATTTTATTACAATTATTTGGTAATAAACTGAAAAAATTAAGAGAAGAAAAGTATGAGTCTCTTAACAAATTTGCTTTTGACAATACTTTATTGACCTCTGCAACAATCAGCAGGATTGAAAATGCTAATGTTGATTTTAAATTTACAACACTCATAAAAATTGCTAATGCACTTGATATAACTCCAGGTGAACTTTTAAAAGATATAAATTTTAAATATAATGATTTTGATTAAGTGATGCATAAAAATTTACAAGAAGATGAATATAATAATTTTTTAACTAGATTAGGGAAAAATATAAAAGAAACACGTAAATCAGCAATGCTTTCACAGGAACAACTTGCATTTAATATAGATTCCGCAAGAAATTATATCGGATGCATAGAGCGGGCTGAAAAAGTGGCAAGTTTAAAAACGTTGTTTAAAATAGCAAAAGTTCTAAATACCACTGTTGAAAATTTATTGAAAAATACAATGGAATAATTTTTATGCTACAATAAACTTATGTTTACAGGGATTGTGGAAGAAACAGGATTTATAAAAAGCTTTGACGGGAAAAAACTTGTCATTGAATGTAAAAATATACTTGACGGTACAAAAATCGGCGACAGTATTGCAATTGACGGTTGCTGTCAGACAGTTACGGCAATGTCATCAAATACGTTCAGCGCTGATGTTAGTTCTGAAACTTTAAGGATTACAAAAGGATTTAAAACAGGGGAGTGTGTTAATCTTGAACGTGCATTACTCCCGCAAGAGTTAATTGAAAATGTTTCCGCTGCCGGCAAAGAGGGCTACGTGCGTAGCACACGATCAACAAGAATGGGCGGTCATATTGTACAAGGACATGTTGACGGAACGGCAAAGTATCTCGGGGATATGACGTTTGAAGTTTCTAAAGACCTTGATAAATATATTGTCTATAAGGGTTCAATTACGGTAAACGGTGTTAGCTTAACTGTTTCTAAAAATCAAAATAATACATTCGCTGTTGCAATAATCCCGCACACGTTAGAAAATACCAATCTTAAATATCTTAAAACAGGCGACCTTGTAAATATTGAAACAGATATTTTAGGACGGTATGTTGAAAAATTTTTATCAAGGCAAAATAATAATATTACGGAAGATTTTTTGAAAGAAAACGGGTTTATGTAAAATGGAAAACTTTAAATTTGATAGCATAGAATCTGCTCTGGAAGATTTTAAAAACGGAAAAATGATTATCGTTGCAGACGATGAAGACAGAGAAAACGAAGGCGATTTAATCTGTTCGGGACAGATGGTTACGCCTGAAATTATAAAATTTATGGCAGAGAATGCAAAAGGGCTTATCTGTCTTGCAATATCCCCGGAAATTGCAGAAAAAATGAACCTGCCGCAAATGGTAGAACAAAACAGCGAGTCAATGAAAACAGCTTTTACCATAAGCATTGACGCAGCTGAAAAATACGGAGTAACAACAGGGATTTCGGCATTTGACAGAGCAAAGACAATTGAAGTTTGTCTTGCACCTGATGCTCAGCCGTCTGATCTTCGCCGTCCGGGGCACATGTTTCCTTGTGTAGCAAGAAAGGGAGGCGTTTTAACCCGCACAGGCCATACAGAAGCCGTTGTTGATTTAGCACGGCTCTGCGGTCATATTCCCGCAGGTCCGATGTGCGAAATTATGGGTAAAGACGGGCACATGGCAAAACGTGATGAACTCTATGAATTTGCACAGGAACACGGGATAAAATTTATCTCGGTTGCAGAATTAATCGCCTACCGCCTGAAATCGGAAAAAATTGTAACCCGCGAAGCAGAAGCGCATCTGCCGACTCAATTCGGCGAATTTGAAATTTACGGCTACGTAAACCATATTACGGGACAGGAAAGTGTTGCGTTAGTGAAAGATGACGGCTCTGATAAAGTTCCCTTAATCCGTGTTCACAGCGAATGTCTGACAGGCGACATCTTCCACAGCCTGAAATGCGACTGCAATTATCAGCTCCACAGCGCTCTGGAAATGATTAACGAATACGGGAAAGGCGCACTGATTTATATGAAAGGACACGAAGGCCGAGGAATAGGAATTATCAATAAAATTAAAGCTTACCATCTTCAGGAAGAAGGACAGGACACGGTCGAGGCAAATATTTCTCTAGGCTTCAAAGCTGACCTGAGAGATTACGGCATGGGTGCACAAATTATAAGGGATTTAGGCTTTAATAATTTTAAACTCATTACAAATAACCCGAAAAAAATCATCGGTTTGAAGGGTTACGGGCTGACTGTTCATGATATAGTTAAAATACCCCCGTATATTAATAAGTTCAACAAAAGATATATGGAAACAAAAAAAGAAAAAATGCATCACATGCTGTAACAATAAGGAATTAGGAAATGGACAACAACAACTTTGAAGCAAGATTATTAACCGCAGATGACTATAAAGGATTTGCAACGGTATACAATGACTTTAGAGACAGAGCTGTTGATGAATACAAATTTGAACTTGAACCATTAGGGTTTGATGATTTTGTTGATGCGGTTGAAAAAAAACTTATCGAATGTGTTGTCCTGTTTGAAAGCTCAATTCCTGTCGCATTCCTTGTTTATACAACTGCGATATCAGAGGCTATTGAGTTAAATATAATCCACTCATTCAAAATGGAAAATATGATTGAACGCGGAATGTACTTAATAAAAAAATTCCTTGAGCTTACAAAATCCGAAAGATATGATAAAGTTGTATGTTACCCGATGCTCGGCGAACAAAAAAATCTTATAGCCGACATTGCCCGCTACGGTTTCAAATTTGTAGGAATTGCAGTATTAAGATTTATGATGTCAGGGACAAACTCACGTGATATATTGAAAATCACACAATTATCACAGCTTGACAGCGAATACCGCCTTGTTGACTGGCAGGACAAATATTTTGAAGATGCTGTGGAAGTTGTTCAGGAAGGATTCGAAACTTCTGCCGATGCCCTGTTTGACCCCAGATTTAAAACATTAGACGGCACCCGCGATATTATTACAAAAATTGTTAAAAATATCTATGCAGAATTTCTGCCGGAAGCAACAACCGTAATGCTTTATAACAATATTCCCGTGGGATTTTGTTTCATGAATCTTACAGGCGGAAGAATTGCAAATATCCCGATAGTTGCAATAAGAAAAGAACATCAGGGTAAGGGTTTGTCAAAACACATGCTGAAAAAATCCGTTGAATCTCTTATCCGCATGGCAGACAACGGCGAACGCCCGATTACGGAAGTTAATACAACAACCGAAACAAATAATTTTCAGGCGCTGAAAATGTACAGACATCTCGGTTTTAAAGAAGATTACAATTATCCTCAGGCTTATCTTCCCGTAAAAGATTAGTATTTGAGGTTTATTTAACTTTTTCACTATCTCGTTGTGTATTAAACGGCTTTTAACAAGTACAAAAATCTTAGAACTGATTTGGGATTTATAAATAAATTACCTGCTGGACAAAGAAAAAAAAATCATTATAATTAAAGCTATGGCAGATTTGAATTTGGGGTATTTAATTTCAAAATTTGTAAACTATCAGGCAGTAAACACTCAAAGACAAGCCGCCTCAAATAAGCCTGCTCAAAGCTCTTTTACCCCCGCGCCGCAACCTGCAGCACCTGCATCCGGTGCTCCTCAGAGTGCAGCTTATACAAAACAAACAGCAAACATGGCAGGGATAGATCAGTCCGTTTATGTTAAAGAAATGATGAACCTGCCAAAAAATTTGAATGAACTCTTATACATTCTGCAAAAAAATATTACCCTTGCCCAATTTAACCAGCAGTTTGCAAGGCAAATAGCAATGCAAAAAAATTCTCTATCACAGACACAGGCTCAAATTCTTGCACAATTACAGGGAATGTCGCTTACGGAAGCTCAAAATATGCTCCTGACAGGCAACAAAGCGATATTAAACCAGCTGCAAAACTCAATAAGAAACCTCGCAATTTCTTCAAACGGGTTGATAAATCTTTCCGAAGTCGCATCAATGATACAGGCAAACGGAAAAGAGGCGATAGCAAAACTTATAACAGCAATGGCAAATTCTGCAAAGCTCGGGCTTACCGACTTAAGCCAGATGAAAGATACTGCTAAACTCATAAATGCAAGTATTGCGGCAGCTTCCCAAAACGATTCCGCACAAACAATGAAACTTTTAATGCTTTTATATCTTCCCTGGCTTCCGCTTCAGGAGGGTGTAGGTTTTGATCTGGAGATAGAAGCAGGTGAAAATTCCGAAGGTTCCGACAGCATTCTTGTAATAACAATAACAACCTTGAATTACGGAACAGTAACGGCAACACTGATTCTTGAAAGCTCAAATTCAGTCCACGTAAATATAGAATGTGTGAAAGAATTTCCTAAAGACGAACTTTTGATGCGTATAGAAGGAGATGAAAAACATTATTCAATGGAATCCGTTGTATCTTTTGAAACTTCAGCACAAACAACCGTTAACGAAGCACAGGAAAAACCGCAGGCAAAAATTAATATGAGCAATACAAATGAAATTAATCCCTATCTCCTTTTGATGTCTCACACAATAATAAGACATGTTATAGAAATTGACAAAAATACCTCAATAGGTGTAATATCTCATGTAGACTAAGCTTAAATTATAAATAACGAGATTGATTTGCAAGGAGGATAAAGAAAATGAAATTTGCACACGTAATGATTAGAGTAAAAAACATTGATGAATCTATGAAATTTTACACAGAACTGCTCAATCTCACAAGAAACGGCGAAATTCAGCTTGATGACAGCACGCTTTATTATCTTGGCGATGAAGACGGTCATTCACAAATTGAGCTTACCTACAACAAAGAAACTCCTAAAGACGGCTATAAAAACGGCAACGCCTTCGGGCATATTGCATTCAAAACAAGATCAATTAAAGAATTTACGGAAAGAATGGAAAAATTCGGATACAAATATCTTTATGAACCGTATTTTCTGAAAGAAGTCAATCAGTATATTGCCTTTTTAAAAGATCCTGACGGCAACGAAATAGAAATCATGGGAGCGTAACCGGACGTTAATAAAAAAGAGCTTAAATAAGCTCTTTTTTATTGATTAATTTTTATATAACCGTTTTAAAATATTCAATAGTTTTAATCAATCCGTCTTTAACATGAACAGCAGGAGCATAATTTAATTTTTCTTTTGCAAGAGTTAAATCAGGACGGCGCTGGGTTGGATCGTCAGAAGGTAAAGGTTTAAATACTATTTTTGATTTTGAATCTGAAAGTTCTATAATCATTTTTGCGAGTTCCAAAATTGTATACTCGCCGTCATTGCCGACATTAACAGGTCCCATAAAATCTTCGGTATTCATTAACGTAATCATTCCGCGCACCAGATCATCAACATAACAGAAAGATCTGGTTTGAGAACCGTCCCCGTAAATTGTAATATCCTCATTTTTTAAAGCCTGAATTATGAAGTTTGATACAACCCGTCCGTCATTTTGTGCCATTCTAGGGCCGTAAGTATTAAATATTCTAATAATTCTTATATCAACATTATGCTGTCTGTGATAATCCATCATCAGAGCTTCTGCTACACGTTTACCCTCATCATAACAACTTCTTAAGCCTATAGGATTTACATTTCCCCAGTAATCTTCTCTTTGCGGATGAACTATAGGATCACCGTAAACTTCACTTGTTGATGCCTGTAAAATCCTTGCATTAGTCTCATCTGCAAGATCAAGCATATTTGTTACACCAAGAACATTTGTTTTGATAGTTTTTATAGCATTATGCTGATAATGCACCGGGCTTGCAGGACAGGCAAGGTTATAAATCTGATCAACTTCTAAAATTATAGGTTCAATTACATCATGCCTTATAAGTTCAAATTCTTTGTTATCTAAAAGATGTTCAATATTTTTTCTAGAACCGGTAAAAAAATTATCAAGACAAATTATATGATTTCCCTGCTCTAAAAGTTTGTCGCATAAATGCGAACCTATAAAACCTGCTCCGCCTGTTACCAAAATATTTTTCATATCAGCCCTCTTATTTGTGCGCCCCCATTATAGCACAAAAACTTTTTAATTTTTACTTAATTAAGGAGCTGATATTATCATTTCACAGTTTTTACAATCAAATAACAGAGGATATTTCTGCCCCCTCTCATCAATAAGATATAGTTTTTGAGGGGATTGGCACATGTTAAATGCGTATTTCAAACAGTGTTTGGTTCTCATCAATTCAGTGCAATTTCCGTAAACGGATGAACGGCACAGAGCGGTAGAGTGATTACTTTCAAAAGACATTTCACAAACCTCGCATCCGCAGCTTTCGTAAAAAGTTTTTGCTTCCTTATTATGAATATTAGCCCTGTAGTCAAGCTTTTTTAAAAAATATTCAGCATATTTAAGAGGTTTTTGAATTTCACGTTTGTAATTTTTTAACCGTTCCGACATTAACAAATCAAGGATATTCCTTCGAAGTTCATTAATCTTTGAAACGGGCATAAAAGGCACATCATCTTCAATTTCAATATTTTCAGCATAAAAATCGCTTTCCCCTGTTTTTTTAAGCTGATTTACAAAATTTTCTTTCATTTTGTCAGGATTTTTAGGCGATTCACCTGCCTGTAACTGAATAGTTACAGAGTTTTCATCCTCGTCTATGGCTTTCAAAGTCCCGTCAGTGTAGATAAATTTAACCCCTATACGGCGTTTTGTTTTGGAATTTTCAAGCTGTTTTTCAAATTTGCTGTCAAAATTTCTGAAAACATCAAGCCCGACCGCAATCCCATCCATTTTATTCGGATAAATTTTATTTTCCACAACTTTATTTACAAGACAACCATAACCGTTAAAATACAATCCGTCCTGAGAATTTATTCTGATACAAGCTTGACCTCCTGCCTTCTTGCCTTCCTGTCTTCCGATTTCAAAATAATCCCTGCCGACATACGTAATTTTACCCAGCTTCTCACCTAAAGACTTCGGACTGTCAAAATTGTATATACACTCTACCTCCCTTGAAAAAGGAAGAGGAACCGCATCAGCGGTGGAGGGATTTTTACGACCGTCTAAAAAATAATCCGTAAACCCTCTGTTAAAACTTTTCTTCACGTCAGGTTCAAAATCCGAAAATATCTTGCCTGATGAGGTTTTTTGAGCAATTTTGTCAATCTCGCGCCTGTAATAGGCTACAACATTTTTTACATAATTTTCATCTTTAAGCCGTCCCTCTATTTTGAAAGATTTAACACCTGCATCAATCAACTCTTTCAAATGTTTTGATGCATTAAAATCCTTCATACTCAAAAGATATTTATCTTTAGCAATTATGTTTCCTTTATCGTCAACAAGTGAATATTTTTTACGGCAAGCCTGCGCGCATTCACCTCTGTTTGCGGAACGTCCTCCGATATAATAGCTCAAATAGCACTGTCCGCTATAACAAACACATAGTGCACCGTGTACAAATGTTTCAATCTCTGATTGTGAAAATTCGCAAATTGTTTTAATCTGTTCTAATGAAAGCTCTCTTGCCAAAATTACCCGTGAAACTCCTATTTCATTAAAAAATTTAACCTTTTCAAGAGTTCTGTTGTCGCACTGGGTGCTTGCATGAATAACAATAGGCGGGAGTTTGCCGTCTATTGCAAGCTTAAAAATCCCCGTATCCTGAACAATTATGGCGTCAACTCCGATATCGTAAAGTTTTTGAATTAATTCCCGCGCCGCAAGAAGTTCATTATCCGTTAAAATAGTGTTTACGGTTACATGAACTTTTACATAAAACCTGTGTGCATAATCAACAATTTCTTTGATATCTTCAAGAGAATTCGGGACTTTTTTGCGTGCGCCAAAGTTTGATGCTCCGATATAAAGTGCATCACATCCTGAATTTATGGCTGCAATCGCTGTCTTTTTATCCTTTGCAGGCGCTAAAAGTTCTACTTTTTTCATTGAAATTATTATAAAACAAAATTTTTTCTTGTAGTATAATAAAAATGCAGAAAAATTTATCAGAAAGAAAAAAATGATTTCTCCCATAGCATTCAAAGCAAATACCCCGAATACTTACAATGTAAAAAAAGATTCCAGTTCTATGGAAGGTCTGAAATCTAAACCTGCAGTAAAAATCAATCCCGTAAATGCCGGTTTAAAAACGACCGCTGCATGGTTTGGATTCGGCGTTGTGTTGGACAGAGCAGTAAGTTTTGCTGGGAAATTTTTAAAAACCAAACCGCTTGCTACATCCTTTATTGCAAACGGAGTTATAGCAGCAGGTGCAGGAACATATACTTATATTACAGCTAAGTCAAAAAAATAATAATAAAGCCTCTGATTTTTACAGAGGCTTTAATAATTTAATAATATTTTAAAATATCTACAATGGTTTTACGGAATTTCTGTAAATGTTTTCAACAACATCTCTGCCGTTACCTGATGGAGCAATGTCAATCAAACCGCCGAGCGATGGAGTTGAATATACAAGATCGGTCAATTTTTCAACATCCGACTCTGTGAAACCTTCATCCGTTAATTTTTCTTTTACATCAACGGAGAAAAGCCAATCCTGAACTTCTTTTGCAGCCTTATCAGCTTCTGACGGATTACCTGTCAAACCCGGAGCAATCGGAGCCAGAATTTCCGCAAGGACATTCGGTCTGTCTTTGTAAATCGTCTTGATAACGGCAGGCAACAGAATTGCAAGTCCAAGGCCATGTGCAAGTTCAGGTTTTACAGCACTCAACGGGTGTTCAAGAGCATGTGTGTAGTGCAACAAACCGTTATCAAAACTTACACCGCCCATCATTGCTGCATAAGCAAGATAATAACGGGCTTCTAAATCGTCAGGATTTGAAATAGCTTTGGGCAGATATTTTGCAACAAGCTCAATTACCTGTTTTGCAAGCGAAATTGAATAAGGTGAAGCGACTTTTGATGTTGCAGCTTCAACTACGTGATTTACGGCATCAATAGAAACATATCTTGTCTGTTTTGGAGACAATTTTGTCATCAACTGCGGATCATCAATTGCAAACACAGGATAAATACAATCGTAAGCAATTGCAGGTTTGAAGTTCTTTTCAAGATTTGTTACTACAGCAAACCTGTTTGTTTCGGTGCCTGTTCCGTGTGTCAAATTAATAGACACAATCGGAGCTGCCTTTTCAGGTGTAAATTCAAAATCATACAATTCTTCAGCAGTTTTTTCAGGGTATTCCAGAAGAATTGCAACTGATTTTCCGGCATCTGTCGGAGATCCGCCGCCAATTGCAATAACAGCTTTTGCACCAAAATCTTTTGCAAGTTTTGCCGCATCATTAACATGGTGTGTATTAGGGTTTGGCGTTACTTCCGCGTAATTTACGTAGCCTATTCCGTTATCTTTCAAGGCTTTTTCAACGTAATCCCATGCTCCTGTTGCTTTATACGCATTTCGGCCTGACATTACGATAACTTTATCAATGCCTTTGTCTTTTAATATACGTGCGATATCGGCAATTTTTTTAATAGCTCCGACACCGAAATAAACAGTTGTTCTTGTACGGATTTCTACAATTTCGTTAATGTTAATATCTTTTTCCCACATGATATTTCTCCTTTCTTACCTAAACACTGCTAATATTATCAGATAAAAAAGGTTTGTTTGCAAGAAACATTCAAAAACATATTTATAAATTCAACGCAGTCAAACTGTCAAGTTTATCGTTAATTTCAGTCATCAAATTGACATCATCTGTCTGTCTTGCGTAATTTTGAGCTTTTTCCAGAAGTCCGAGTGCCTTTGAGACATTGCTGTGTTCAACCATAATATCTGCGGCTTTTGTGTAATTTTGAGCCGTTTTTAACGGCGATTCGGCATCAGCATAATGTTTTACGGCTTTTGAATAAGATTTTAAAGCTTTCTGAGAATCGCCGAATTTCTCATAAGCATCACCCATGCTTGAAGAAACAAAGCCTTTTACTTTTGAATTGTCGGTTTGAGAAGCCAGATCATCAGCAATTGAATAATATTCCATAGCTTCATCTTCGTACATGTCGGTGAATATATTACCCATTTTCGTCAATGAAGTTGACTGAGCAGCAAGGTTTTCTGCCTCACCAGCAAAAGATATGGAATTAAAATAATGGTCAAGTGCGGGTTCTATCTGGTTTACATCATCATAAATCTGTGCCATTGAGTAGTGTGCTTTTGTTTTTACATTGTTATCGGTTGTATTTTGCAAAGACTGATTGTAGCTTGTTAAGGCCTGTGCATAATAGTCATGGTCATCATAAATTCTGCCGACTTCATAATAAATCTTGGATTTAGTTTCGGTATCACCGACTTCATCTGCTCTTTTCAATGCTTTTTGGAATGTTTCTATTGCTTTTTCGGGCTGATTTGCATAAGCAAGTTTTTTAGACTGAATAAACAATGATTTTAGTTCTTTATCCTGCGGGATAAGAGAAACAACTTTCGCATCAGTTTCAATCTCGGACTGAACAGGCTCTGTTACAGTATCATGAACAGAAGTTTTATTTTCCGCTTTTTCTTCTTTTTGAACGCTTCCCTCAGGGAATTTTACCAGAAATTGAGGATTTATGTCATTTTCATTGTATTTAAAATCAATCTGTTGTAAAAACAGAGCATCTACCCAGTTTTCAACGACCTTTGAATCTTTGTTGAGAGTTTCTGAAATATAGCCGTCAAGAATGGAGGAAGCATTTTTCAAATTAGATTTAATCAGTTTTGTGTTGGGGCTATCTTTTTTAACCTGAGATTCGATAAGCGACAGATAGCCGTTAACTTCTTCTTTCAAATCATCAGGAGTGCCGATTGCTGCAGCTGTATTTTTAAAATCTTTTAGAATTTGTGCAATATTAATAACAGTGCTTCTGCCTGAAAGGGTTTTAGAAGGGGTAATTGCCTGTGTTTGGGCATCAGTCTGCGGGACAGTGCGTAAATTTCTTGCCTGTGCCTGACTTTGAATCTGTGAACGCATCCGGCGCCAGTCAACCTGTTCGCCGTTATTATTTACCTGTTGATATGCAGGAGTATAAGAGGGTTTTCTTTGTTCAACATATTGAAGCCCCCTGCTTCTTGAATTTTCATCCGTCCGTTCCTCGCGCTGAGCAGAAGAAGACGCATTCCGTTCTTCATCCTGCTTGCTTTTTACAAGACTTCTTCCGTCTTTATTCAAATATGGACGTTGAAATATACCGTTTAACACAAATTCTACCCTCTGGTATTTTAACTATATACTAAAACCTGCTATCCTGCGTCATACTTTCGTATGAAATCTACACATTTTATTTAAGGTTTTTTACGATAAAGTCAAAACATGATATTATATTTATATGGAAAAGATTTTTTTAAAGACATCGGATGGAATAAAGCTTGCGCTTAACCATTATAAAACAGGCAGCAAAGAAGTTTTAATTATTGTTCACGGCTGGTTTATGACAAAAGACAGCAAAGCTTTTTCAAATCTTGCGGAGGATTTTTCCAAATATTATGATGTAATAACTTTCGACTGCAGAGGACATGGCAAAAGCTCAGGATTTTACACATTCACAAGCAAAGAACCTGTTGATGTAAAAGCTGTCGTGGATTACGCGAAAAAACAATATAAAAAAATATATCTTGCAGGTTTTTCGCTTGGCGGCGCTCTAGTCTTAATTCACAGCGCGCTGTATAACGATATCGATAAAATTATTGCAGTTTCTGCGCCTGCCGACTTCGGCAAGATAGAAAATCAGATTTGGAAAAAAGAAGCCTGGCTTCCGACATTGCAAAAATGTGAACTAAAGCGCTGGTGTTCCGTACGCCCGTCTTTGCTTTCGCTTGTTATTCATTCAAAAATCAAACCAATTGATATTATAAAATATATAAAAGCACCTGCTCTTTTTATTGCAGGGAAGAAAGATCCTACAGTACACCCTTGGCATACAGAAAAACTTTATAAAGAAGCGGTTTGCGAAAAGCGCTTTGAACTATTAGACGGTATACATGCAGAAGACTTATACCTTGAGAGCCCTGAGTATTTTGTAAAAATTTGTCTGGATTGGCTGCAAAAAGTTCCGATTACAGAAAATTTACAGTAAAAAAGTCCGCCATCTTTGACGGACTTTTTTATTATTTATTATTAAATTTTACTTATCATCAAGTGCTGCAACACCCGGTAATACTTTTCCTTCAATAAATTCAAGAGAAGCACCACCGCCTGTTGAAACGTGTGTAAAGTCTTCTGCTTTAAAATATTTTTTAGCGGCTGATACAGAATCACCGCCGCCGATTACAGAAACAGCACCGTTTTTAGTTGCATCAACAATTGCCTGCAATACAGCTTTTGTACCTTCCGCAAATTTCGGGTTTTCAAAAGCTCCTACAGGACCGTTCATCAAAATTGTCTTAGAATTTTTGATTACTTCCGCAAATGCTTTTCGGCTTTCGGGGCCTGCATCTACTCCTTCAAAACCGTCAGGAATTTCATTGATAGGAACAACTTTGTTTGTACCGTTGCCTGAAAAATCGTCTGCAGCAAGTACATCTGTTGCCATAACAATTTTAACGCCTTTATCAGCAGCTTTTTTCTCAATAGCTTTTGCAACCTCAATCTGGTCATCTTCGCAGATTGAATTGCCGATTTTACCGCCGTTAGCTTTTACGAATGTATAAGCCATACCTCCGCCGATAATCAGATTATCAACTTTATCGATTAAATTTTCAAGAACACCGATTTTAGAAGAAACTTTTGCACCGCCAACAACTGCCGTAAACGGTCTTGTCGGATTGTCAAGAGCCTGAGACAAGCATCTGATTTCTTTTTCCATTAAAAGACCCGCAACCGCCGGTTTCAAAATATGAGCAACTTTAGCGGTAGATGTATGTTTTCTGTGAGCTGCACCAAATGCATCATTTACATAGAAATCACCAAGTTTTGCAAGTTCTCCGGCAAAAGTCATGTCATCATCTTTAGCTTCTTCTGCTTTATAGAAACGGATATTTTCCAATAAAGCAACCTGACCGTCTTTCAAATTTGCCAATTCTTTATCGGCACCTTCGCCTACAGGTGATTTAACAAATAAAACATCTTCACCCAAAACTTTTGACATATATTTTGCAACAGGTTCAAGAGTAAATTCTGTTTTCCATTCACCTTTCGGTCTGCCAAGGTGAGCCATAAGAATAATTTTAGCTCCTTTTTCTTTCAATGCTTTAATTGTCGGAACAATAGCCTGAATTCTTGTGTCATCTGTTACGTTGTGATTTTCGTCTAAAGGTACGTTAACGTCAACTCTTACAAGAGCGCGTTTACCTTTTACATCGCCTAAATCGTTAATTGATTTTTTCATATTTTCTCTCCTTTTTTTCACTTCCGAAAACGGAATATCTTATACCCAAATAATACAAAAAACATGAAATTAATCCAAGTAACCAATTAAAAATTTTATTAATTATTATATTCTGATAATTGAAAAGAAAGGATTTACGGATATGAAGAAAAAAATATTAGCAACATTTATTGTAATAGGAGCTTTTGTTTGCGGATATTCAATTAACAGTATTGCAGTTTCAAACACCACACCTGAATATAAAATTGCTGTAGTTGATATTCAGCAAATTGTAGCGAATTCCAAAGAAATAACAGCCTTAAAACTTGATCAGCAAAAACAAATGCAAAATATGCAGTCAACTATAGATAAAGCAAAAGCTGAAATCTCAAAAGAAAAAGATCCCGCGAAAATTGCTCAATTGGAAGATAAATACAGAAATGAAATAAACAAACAGAAACTTGCGCTTGATGAATCTTACAATGAAAAATTAAAAGCGATAGACAGCAAAATTAAAACAGCCGTTGTAGAAAAAGCACGTTCTATGCATTACAATCTGGTTTTGCCGAAAAATACAGTACTTTTCGGCGGAGATGACATCACAGATCAGGTCGCAGGTATAATTAAATAACCAATAAATTATTTCATAAAAATATTAATCATAATCGGGCTTGAACCTTTATCATGGATATCACGCCAAACTTGATTACTTATCTGTTTTTGCTGAATATCCTTATTGTACTGTTCCGTAACGAAAAGCTGACGCTTGCGTAATTCGTCATAACAGCTGTTGTTCAAGCCTCCCTGTATTGAATCACACTCGGCAAGACTCTTTTCAAATTCCATACGTCTCTCTGCCCAGTAATTATATATCGCCTGAGTGGATTTTGTCCCCTCAGGCCAGAACCATTGAATTTCCTTATATTCGGCATCTTCCAAACCTTTAGGGCAAAAGTCTTTCCATTGTGGACGAATACCTTCTGCATCAGCACATTGCAAAAAGCATAAAAATACAGGCAGCAATATAAGTTTTCTTAATCCGGCATTCATAATTATTTATTATAAATTACACAATGTATTTTTTCAATCCTGATATAAGAATATATGTTATAATAAAAATTATGAACGATGATTTAAAACAAACACTGAAACTTCTGCCATCGCTTCCCGGATGCTATATATACTATAACAAAGACGGTGAAGTGATTTATGTAGGCAAAGCAAAAATATTAAAACGCCGTGTAATGAGCTATTTTAACAGAAAACATGACAGTGTTAAAGTTAACGTTCTTGTTCCTCAGATTGAAAAACTTGAATATATAATTACAAATACTGAAGTTGAAGCTCTTATATTAGAGAGCCACTTAATTAAAAAATATAAACCAAGATACAATGTCCTTTTAAAAGATGACAAAAAATATCCGTATTTTTTAATTACTGATGAAGACTTCCCGCGCATTACAATTGTCCGCAAAAAAAACATGAATCCCGAAAAAGGAAGATATTACGGCCCTTATACCGATATCAGAGCAATGCATGCAACACTTGATTTTTTGAAAAAAATTTTTCCCCTAAAACAATGCAAATCTCCAAAATTTAAAGACCGTCCCTGCCTTTACTACCATATAGGACGCTGCATGGCTCCATGCCGGAATCTTGTAACACCTGAAGAATATAAAGCAATTGTAAAACAGGCAGAACTGTTTTTGTCGGGCAAACAGTCGGAATTAATGGAACAGATTAAAGAACAGATGCAAAAATACTCTGACTCACTTCAGTTTGAAAAAGCAGCAAAACTGAGAGACAGTTATAACGACCTTGCAAAAACTCTGGAAAAACAAAAAGTAGTATATGAAAATACCAGACTTAATGAAGATGTAATATCACTTATGACAGAAGATGGAATTTTCGCAATAGTAATTCTAATGATACGCGAAGGCAGACTTATTGATAAAAAAGATTTTGTTTACGAAGTTGAAGAAGAAGACAGAACAGAATTCTTTGCGACATTTTTCAAAGAATACTACAGCACACTTAAACTGGAATACCCTGACAGAATTGTTTCAAACGAACTCGAAGCAGTAGGAGAAAAAGCTCTATATGAAGAATGGCTTGAAATTCTTGCAAAAAAGAAAGTAAAAATAAGCTACGGCAAATCCGCACAGGGTAAAGAACTCCAGATGCTGGCCGATAAAAATGCAAAAGTAATTCTTGAAAATGCAAAAATTACAAAAATGTCAAAAATCAAAGAAGATTTTAACGAAATAGGTTCATATCTGGCTGAAAAACTCCGCCTGAAAAATTTTCCGTACCGTATGGAATGTTACGATATTTCGCATATTCAGGGAACAAACACTGTTGCCTCTATGGTTACATTTATAAACGGAGTGCCTAAAAAATCCGAATACAGAAAATTTAAAGTAAAAATAACAGAAGGCAAGCCTGATGACTTTCTTTCCATGAAAGAAGTTTTGACAAGAAGGCTTTCGCATCTCGGAGAAGAAAAATGGGAAAAACCTGATCTGATGATAATTGACGGAGGTAAAGGCCAGCTTTCAAGCGTTATGGAAATTATAGAAAGCCTCGGTGTAACAGGAATTGATGTAGTCAGCCTTGCAAAAAAACATGAAGAAGTGTTCTTACCCAAACAATCAAAACCGGTAATTCTTCCGCGAAATTCCAGCGCACTGTTTCTGTTCCAGAGAATAAGAGACGAAGCGCACAGATTTGCAATAACCTATCACAGACAACTCCGCTCTAAAGCTATGATTGAAAACAAAAAATAAAATATATCATTTTCCGTTTTTCCTTGAAAGTTCCTGCCAGCATTCGTTCAGAGCTGAAAGAGTATTTGTTTTATTAAACCATCTTAATACATATCTTTCATCAGGCCCGAGACCGCCGTTTAATTTCTCGCCGGTTCTTAAATTAAATACAGCTTCTGACATACCCACATTTATTGTAACCTGCGGACTATTCTGAGAAACGTCCATTGAAAGTTTTAAATTGTTATATCTTTCAACTCTTAAGTTTCCCTTGTTATGTGCATCAGACTGCAGTTCAATTATTGTATCTTTAAGCTCTCCTGCGAGTTCGTTGAGAGTTTTTGCCATATCTGTTCTTCCTTATTCTTGCCTCAAAAGCTTTCAAATGACGTTTGACACCTGAGCCCGTAACAGACTCGGCAGCCTCTTTTAATTCTGCTTTTGAAATTTCTAAATTTTCTTCTGTTTTCTTTTCATTTTGGACCTGCTGGGACAAAATTTCATTAGATCTTGTAAGGTAGACCCAGTGTTTTTTTAGTTCTCCGTTAATATTCTGGCGTCCGGCCCACATCATTACAAATCTTTCATCAGAACCCATACTGCCGTCCAGTTTTTCAAGCGGATCAATCTGATAACATACGGCAGAAATATTTGCGGAAACCCAAAAATGAGGAATAGAATTTCTTTTAGGATCCATGTAAACTTTCAAATTATTGTATTTATGCTGGATTTTTACCTGTGTATTATATGAATCCGCCTGAACATTCAACAGGTAATCTCTTAAACTGTTTTCAAAAACACGTATTGACTCCGGCATTATTTACTCCAAAAATTTCATCTTTCCAAATTAATTGTTCAAGCTGTGAACAGGTGCAGGAATTCTTCCGCCTCTGCAGACAAACCCTGCTGATGATAAAGAATTTACAGGCATTATAGGCGCCTTGCCCAACAATCCTCCATATATAACTTCATCTCCTATATTCTTTCCCAGAACCGGAATAATTCTAACAGCAGTTGTCTTTTTATTAATCATTCCGATTGCCGTCTCATCCGCAATAATACCTGCAATAGTCTCAACAGGTGTACACCCCGGGATTGCAATCATATCAAGCCCGACAGAACATACGGACGTCATAGCCTCAAGTTTGTCAAAAGTTAAGTAGCCTTTTGATGCCGCTTCAATCATACCTGCATCTTCGGAAACAGGAATAAAAGCTCCTGATAACCCGCCTACATAAGAACTTGCCATTATACCGCCTTTTTTAACCGCATCATTAAGCATAGCAAGAGCAGCAGTAGTGCCGTGAGCACCTGCATGTTCAAGACCCATTGCCTGAAAAATTCCAGCAACACTATCACCGACAGCAGGAGTCGGAGCAAGAGACAGATCTATAACTCCAAAAGGAATACCGAGTTTTGATGCTAGTTTACGACCAACAAGTTCTCCTGTTGTAGTTATTTTATATGCAATCTGTTTTATTTTATTTGAAAGTTCGCCTAAATCAGCATTTTTATCAAGAGCTTCAACAGCGGCTCTTACTACTCCGGGGCCTGAGACACCGACATTTAATGCGCATTCAGGTTCTCCTACACCGCAAAATGCACCCGCCATAAAAGGATTATCACCCGGTGAGTTACAAAATACCACAAGCTTTGCCGCACCGATTCCGTCTCTGTCTTTTGTCAATTCTGCAGATTGTTTAATAATCCCTGCCATTTTCAAAACAGCATCCATATTAATCCCTGCTTTGGAAGATGCAACATTAACGGATGAACACAGTCTTTCAGTCTGCGACAGCGCCTGAGGAATACTTTCTATAAGCAATTTATCACCTTTTGTCATCCCTTTTTCAACAAGCGCAGAAAATCCTCCGATAAAATTAACCCCGACATCTTCCGCCGCTTTATCAAGCGTTTTTGCGATCTTAACATAATCAGGATTTTTGCATCCTTCACCTACCAGAGAAATTGGAGTAACAGATATCCTTTTATTTACAATAGGAATAGAATAATCATTTTCAAACTCATTTGCGTATTCAACAAGATGTCCGGCATAACGCGTAATTTTATTGTAAATATTTTCACAAACAACATCAACATCGCTGTCAACGCAATCTCTTAAGCTCAAAGCAAGCGTAACCGTTCTTATATCAAGGTTATACAGCTTTATCATATTTATTGTTTCAAGTATTAAATCTTCATTTATCATTTAAGTATTGAATCCCGTGAACTAAAACCTCTGTAACATCAAGTTTTTTAACCTTCAAACGCATCTCAACGCGTCTGCTTTTATTGTAATCTTCTTTCCCGTTGACCAAAATCGGCTCGGAAAAACTTTTGCCTTCAACAACAAGCATTTTTTTCAACCTGTCGCTGTACTTTTTATCAAAATCGGTATGAAACATATAATCTGCAACAGAATTTGCTCTCTGAAGGCTCAGCGACATATTTTTCATATACTGTTCATCAGGATTTTTTATCCCCGCATAAGACTGGCTGTCAGTATGCCCCTGAATAATTATATTTTCAATTTCGCCTACCAGTTCTTTTTTTGAAAAAATTGTATTTATATAAATCGGAATAAGTTTGTCAAGATAAGCCTTTCCTTTAGGCGAAAGATTATAACTGCTGAGTTCAAAAAGCTCTAAATCGGAAATTTTAATATCACCTGTCATAGGATCAACCTGAGCCTCTATATTAGCTTTTTTGAGATTTTCAATTAACTCTTTGTTAACTTCAATCTGCTGTTTTTTCTGTTCAAGGCTCTGCTGGGTGAAGCCCGTCATTGCGAGCACAAAAAGAGTCATAAAAATAATTGCCAGACCGAGAAGCAAATCTGCCATAGTAGTCCAGAATATATTATTATCACCGTCTGCAGTTTGTGTTTTTCTCATCATCAAAGACATTAGAACAACCCTCTAGAACAAATCATCCACATCATCTGCTTTTGCCGCAGCGCTTTTCGCTACATCTTTCATACTTTTGTTCATCTGATTAATCCCGAAAATCAAATTTTCAAGATACGGAACAAGGTTACCGGCAATACCGGAATTCAAAGCGACTTTGAATTGTTCAGGCAAAGTCGTTATCAAATTTGATATTGAATTGTTCTGAATTTTTGTTTCTTTCAAAAGTTCAAGCAGGAATTTTTCCGAAGAAATATTATCAAAAAGCCTGCCCATTAAATCTTCGCATTTAGAAAGAGGAATTTTACACAAAATCTGACAGGTAATTCTCTCAAACATAAGGAATAACAACGAAGAACCAACAGCAATAACAGATACAAGCGCAGCAGTCTGCATGCTTGACATCAAACCTGCGACAGAAGCAATTGTTTTTTCCTGAGAAGAAAAATCAATCTTACCGAAAGCTATAGCGATGTTTAAAAATGTAAACAAAGGTCCGAAACCTGTCAAAATAGTCGGAACAGTCTGTAAAAATTTGTTATTAAACTTTGAAGTAACAAGTGTTTCCTCATTAAAGAAATACAGAGGATCAACAGTTGTCTGAATATTTTGAACGGTAGAAGACACTTCTTTATATGTCAAATCATTATTTTTGCCTTTAAGTGCAATCGATTCCGAGAAAACAAGCGTATTTTTAAACTCCATCCACGCGGCAGAAACATAAGGATTATATGACATCCATTCATCAATTTCTTTAAAACGAAAATTCAAATCCGTTTTTTTAAAGTTTGAAATAAATGCTAAAAAAATCTTTAAATTTTTATTAACGTAAAGATAATTCTTTGCACAATAAATAAGCGAAAATATGAAAGTAAAAATTACAATCATAATCGGAATATCTGTAAATATATTAATTAAATTCATACTCTCTCCGTTTCTTGGCAATATTATAGCATAACAAAGCAGATAGGGCAAACATTATAAAAGAAAACTCCCGCCTTATAAGACGGGAGAAGGAATGAAAGTAAGCGTTACCGCTCAACCCGATACAATTAAATATTGTGCGAATTTTACGGTGTGCGCTTATTTTTAGTATGAAATTCCGTATAAATTTTCCTTGTACTA
>CASDVM010000004.1 GCA_949284415.1 uncultured bacterium
AACCTCTAATACCACAGGCGGCGGTAATGTAGCAATCGGCAGCAACAGTTTGCAAAATAACAGAACGGGGAATGACAATATAGCTATCGGTACCAATGCAAACTATGGAAGTTTTACTTCCGAGGTATCAAAGACAATCGCGATAGGAAATCAGACCTCAACTTACGGTAATGGTTCAATAGCTATCGGAAGTTCCTTAATTAGTTTGGAAGGGGACGGTACATCATATACCGGTGCATATTCGTCAGGTTCGCGTTCAATCGCGATAGGTAACGGTTCCAGTGCAATAAATTCTGATGCGGTTGCATTGGGTACATCATCTCAAGCCACAAGTGGAAATTCCATTGCAATTGGTAATGGAGCACAGGCCGACGATGGGGGAAACTATGATGCAACTCCGCGCTCATCTATAGCTATAGGCCGATTAGCTTATGCCCTGTCTTATGATTCTATAGCAATCGGAAACAACGCAAATAATACAAATTCTTCAGCAAATGCTATATCTATTGGTTCTAATGCTAAAGCTGAGTCTCCAAGTGCAATCGTAATAGGTAATAATAGTTATGTAGAGGATATGAGTAGTTGGTCAATAGCCATAGGAGCTAATTCCAATTCAAAAAGTTATAGTGCAATTGCGATTGGTAATAATGCAATTGCAAGTGGTTATCCATCTGTTGCAATTGGTATTGGTACACGTGCATCCGAAGATGGCGCTATTGCTATAGGTGGTGGAACTAGAAATTTGATTACGGATCCGACAACAGAGGCATTGGGGGAAAATTCTATAGCTATAGGGAATAAATCAAAGGCGAAAGGTTCAAATAATATAGCTATAGGAACAAATGCTTGTCAGTATGTTGCAGGGAACAATAAGACTTGTATAGGAACTAATTCTGGACCTTCAAATAGTTCAGATTGGGCAAGTGCAAGCGACAATGATGAACGAATATTTATCGGAGGAAAGTCTAAATTTAATAATGGGACCGCTGTATTAGAAGTACATAATTTATCATCAAATTCATTTACAGGTTTAGGCAGCACTGATAATGATACTTCGGTTGTAATTAACGGAAATTTAATTGTAATGGGTAATACATTTTTTAGAACAAGAGGTAGAGATGAACAAAATAAAGATGGTTCAATAACTTATAATCTTGTTGAACATGAGAGAAATGGTGATAAGTTCCTTAGATCTCATAATTTTCCTGAGAAATGGCCGTCCTTATGGAATAGTTTACATTTATCCGATCGGCGTTTGAAATACGTAGGCAGAGAAAGCAGTGCAGGCTTAGACAAAATCCGTCAGCTAAAAGTGTTTAACTACACCTTTAAAAAAGACGAAAAGAAAACCCCTCATGTAGGCGTAATAGCGCAGGATTTGCAGAAAGTATTCCCTGATGCGGTAAAAAAAGGCGTAGACGGTTTTTTAACAATCCGTATGGAAGATATGTTCTATGCGGTAATTAATGCAATTAAAGAACTTGATATGAAATATCAGGCTCAGGAAAAACGTATTAATGATTTAGAGAAACGAATTGAACAATTAGAAGCAAAAATTAAGTAGATGCTCTATGCCAAAACCCAATTTGGCGGATGGAACGGCTACGTTCTCACTCCCTGCTTAGGGAGAGGCAATGGGCGGGTAACAATTCGGATGTAAAAAAGTTTGTAACCCATCCAACACTTTCCTATCAAGTGAAGGAATAAGCACATTGACAATTAAATTCAACCCTCACCCGCATCTTTAGCGACTCGGAAGCTCGTCAAGAGCTGCTCCCTCTCATAAAGAGAGATGGGGAGCGTGCCGCTCCACCCGTCACATGAGTCTTGCATGAACTTGTTCTGTCAGATGAATTATTAAGTGATTGTTCATTCCCTCCCCCGAATGGGGAGGGTCAGAGTGTGGTACAATTCGAAAGAACGGAAGCTCAGAGGGCACGAGGGCAAGCTGATTACAGAAGTTATTATAGACGTAGCACCGATAATACTTGACCTCCTGACATTCTGTCCTCTGCTAAGCCCCTCTGCTGTCGTACGGACATCCTCTCCCCAAGGATCCAGGGGAGTACGAGGTAAATGTTCACGGAATTTCATAATAGAAATAAGCGAACACCGTTAAATTCGTACAATATTTAATTGTATCGGGTTATGCGGTAATGCTTACTTTCATTCCTTCTCCCGTCTTATAAGGCGGGAGTTTTCTTTTGCTTATTTTATTTATACTCCAAACGTATGAGATTTTTACAAAATAAAAAAGTTAATAAGAAGTTTTACCGTAGTAAAAATTATTAGATATGAAAAACAAACGTTTTTCATACCTCCTCCCCAAGTCTGGTAGCCGTTCTTACTAAAAGAATGGCTTTTTTTTGTTATATGGGCTAAGAAGATACTGTCCGCATTGGTACATTTTCCACGAAATCACAGATTTCGACAAAAAATTCAAGCAAATTCAGCATGAAATCTGGGACGGGTGCGTTAACTTATAAAAGCAGCACGCTACTGGACTTGCATTTCTTTTTCAAAGCCGAATAATGAGCTTACGGATTCATCGTCATGAATTCTTGCAATTGCTGTTCCTAAAAGCGGTGCAACTGATAACTGTTTTATTTTAGAAGGCATTTTGCTCATATCCAGAGGAATTGTGTTAGTTACAATACATTCTTTTATCGGAGCGTTTGCAAGTCTTTCTATTGCAGGCCCCGAGAAAACAGGATGAACAGCGCATACATAAATATCTCTTGCTCCTTCATTTTTCAAAAGTTTTGAAGCCTCACATATTGTTCCTGCTGTGTCAATCATGTCATCAAACATTACACATATCTTATCTTTTACATCACCTATAACATGTGATGCTATAGCTTCATTATGTTTATCGCGTCTTTTGTCGATAATTGCGAGCGGACAGCCTATTGCCTTTGAAAAATGTCTTGTTCTTTGTACTCCGCCTGTATCAGGACTGACGGCAACCATGTCATCAGGGTTAATATTCAAATTTTTAATATAGTTTGTCAGAATAGGAGTTGCAAAAATATGGTCTACAAGAATATTGAAAAATCCTTGAATTTGCCCTGTATGCAAATCCATTGCCAGAACTCTGTCAGCGCCAGCTGTCGTTAAAAGGTCAGCAACAAGTTTTGCCGTAATAGCTTCTCGTCCAGAAGTTTTTCTGTCCTGCCTTGCATAGCCGTAGTACGGAATGACAGCCGTAATGGTTTTTGCGCTTGCGCGTTTAAATGCATCAATAATAATCAAAAGTTCCATCAAATTTTCGTTAACCGGATTGCATAAAGGCTGAATGATAAAAACGTCGTCTCCTCTAACACTTTCTTTTACTTGAACATAAATTTCGCCGTCAGCAAAGTTTTTTACAACCATAGGCCCTATTGATGTTCCTAAATAATCGGCAATTTCCTGAGCAAGTTTTGTGTTAGCGCGTCCGGCAAATAATTTAATATCATGAGTCGGATTAATAGTGCGTTTTAGCTGAGGGAATGTCATTTCTGCAACCATTCTTATTCCTTTCAAATTATTTTTTGATGCTATATTATTATATAATTTTAAGCCTTTCAGCTCAATATATCTTTAAGTAATATTAAAATAAAAACCGCGCAGAAATTTTTTTGTCATAAAAATCAGGAAAATTATTTATCAATAAGAGTAAAGTCTTCGGGAAGCTGATTTTCAACAAGTTTAACAAGTTCGGAAGGTTTTATATTCAGGGCTTCCGCAATTTTAAATAATGTTGTAAACTGTGGATCTTTAATCCCTCTTTCAGCGGTGCTGATAATGGAAACAGAAATATCATTCTCGCTTGCCAGCATAAATTGACTTTGTTCGCCTCTGAGTTTTTTAATAGTTTTACCCAGAGTTTTCATAATTAAATTTTTTCTTTTATTTGTCTGCATTTTTTTATTTTACAAATTCAATTTAATCTTCGCTTTCACGAACGAGATAGACAGCAGAACAATTGTTAAAATTTGGTTAAAAAAACAGGTTTTTTGTTAAATCGGAGCAATAATGTACATGTAAATGAAAAGAAGTTAAATGAAAGGAAGTGTTATAAATGAAATTTTTAGTTAGAAAAGCTCCGGAAAACTTTATAAGAACGGTTAACGATGAAATCAGCTCATTATTAAACAGACATTTTGACAGCTATTTCCCTGAAGCTGCTTACTGGGAAGATATGGATAAATTTTCTATGCCTGTTGAAATTTCTGATAAAGGCCGTGATTATGAAGTTAAAGCCGAACTTCCGGGTGTAAAAAAAGAAGATTTGGATATCGACATTGATAAAAACTATATAGTTATTAATGCTAAAAAAGAAGAGGAAAAATCTGAAGAAGAAAAATCTTATAAAAAATCAGAATTCAAATACGGGGAATTTTCAAGAACAGTATATTTCCCTGATGAAATCGATGTTGATAAAACGGAAGCAAAACTTGAACATGGTGTGTTAAAAGTTCATGCTCCGAAAAAGTATGCTGAAAAAGATTCTAAAAAGAAATTATCAGTAAAATAGTTATCTAAAAATTCTATACAGAAAAGAGCGGAATGAAATTCCGCTCTTTTTTTAATAAATGCTTGATTTTAAAAAATGTTCATGTTACATTTAATTCTGCTGACATTACGGGCTGCTAGCTCAGGTGGTTAGAGCGCACCCCTGATAAGGGTGAGGTCGGTGGTTCGAGTCCACTGCGGCCCATATATTAAAACTCAATAATAGCAAGGCTTTTAGACCTTGCTTTTTTAATGCAAATTTTTATGAAAAATGATTTTATGTAATATTTATGTACCAGACTGTTTTGGAAAATCAGTAAAATTCAGTCATACTCTGCAAGATAGGTAAAAACTAGGGCAAAAAAATAGAACAGTGTTATCAAAAACTGCTCTATTAGTTTATGGATTTAAAATTTACGCATTAAAATTTGCCAGAGCTTCAACTGCCGAAATTTCCTGTTCACGCATTGTGTGAGCATATCTCATGGTTGTTTGTATGCTTGCATGGTTTAGAATTTGTTTAACTACAGGCAAAGGAACGCCTGCTGCTACCATTCTTGTTGCTCCTGTATGACGTAAATCATGAAAACGCAAGTTTTTAACACCAGCTAACTTACAAACAGTTTTGAAGCATTTTTTTATATCGTTGTATTTTGTTCCTGTGTAAGGGTTTGTAAAAACATATTTGTTGTTATTTTTGACTTTGTACAATTCTAAAAGTGTTTGACGGAGCTTACTGCTCATGGGAATTGTATTTTTCTTGCCGTTTTTAGTATTTAAGGCAGAAATTTCGTTTTTTTCAAAATTTACACAATCCCATGTCATATTTAATATTTCACCTTTTCTCATGCCGGTATTCAGTGCCATTAGCCATATTGTTTTTTACAGAATTTTTTATAAAAAATATATTTTTTTTTGAAATTTTTTGTAGTTTTAAAAATGCGTAAATTTTTGTGTTCTATGATGTAACTATGGAAACGGAAAATACAAACAAACAATTACAATTTATGAACTGCCAAGAGGTAGCAGACATGCTAAAGGTAAAAATTAGCACGATATACAGTTGGTTATCGTACGGTCAAATACCTGAAAACATCTATCGCAAACTTGGCAGAAAACCAATCTTTATAAAAGAAAAAGTCATTGAATGGTTCATGACTGGTGCAGAACTTAAAAAAAGACAGACGAAAGGAGAGATAATATAAATTAAAAAATAAAAAAAGCTACAATACAACACATATAAACTGTAATTGCTTATTAAAGTGGTTAAGTTTAATCGGTTGACATAAAAAATAAAAATGTATCTGATTAAACCAGTTATATATATAACCCAAAAAAGATAAGTCTTTTAATATAGTTATAAATATTATATATAAAAAGCTCTTTTTCTTTTTTCTTTTTCAGGCTCCGCTCCTTGCGGTCGCTCCGCCCAATTTGAGAGATAGGGCAATTACAGTTACTGAACCACCTTGAACTATGTTCTTGCAGTAAAAATTCTCTCTCTTTTAAGGATTTATAAAAAATAAGGAAAAAAACATGGAAAGAACAAACACCGTTCCTTGCAGGTTATCTTCTGCTGAGGATTTATATAGAATGCTAAAAATCTCAAAATATGAACTCATTACAGCAATTAACACAGGATATAGACCTTTTGTTAAATACAAAAACGGTAAAGCTCGACATATTGAAGCTCCAAATCCTGAACTTAAAGACATTCAAAGGACATTAAAAGATTTTTTGCAAGAACACATGTCCTGCCCGTCATACTGTACAGCAGGATTTAAGAAGCAAAGTAATATAAAAAATGCTCAAAGGCACCTTGCAAAGCGTGAAGTATTAACCATGGATATATCTCACTGCTACCCGAATACCAAAGAAAAATACATAAGAAATTTCTTTGCTGAAAATTTTGAAGTTAGCGATGAAGTTTTAGACTTGCTTATAAAACTCACGACTTACAATGGTTATCTTCCGACAGGTGCACCGACAAGTACAATATTATTATGTTTTGCCCATAAAGAAGTTTTTGACATAATTTATAAAACAATGCAAAAACATGGTGTTGATATGACGGTTTATGTTGATGACATAACACTTTCAACACATGGGCATATTGGAAACTGGGTTATAAAATATATTAACAATGCCTTAAAAAGACATGGTATCTTTCTTAAAAAGGCAAAAACTAAGCGTTACGGTTTCCGGCACTCCGTTATAACAGGAGTACATACAGCACAGAGCAGAAAAATGTCAGCACCGTTTAGTGTAGGACATTCAGTTATAACGACTATCAGTGGGAAAAATCTGGCACAAATGTCAATAACCGAATTGCAGAGTATTGTGTCGAAAATTAGTTATATTCAACAATTTACACCTGGAAAAATGGTTGTAATCAAGAACAAAGCTATAAGACAGATAAAAAAATTACAAAAAGCGAAAGGAGGATAAAGCAATGTTTAAGGTTGGACGTTTTACATTTACAAATGGCAAAATTGCAAGTAAAGTCTATAATTATAAAAATGAGTTGACAGGTTATATCGTAGAATTAACAGTACGAACTGCTATATCATTGGACACTAACTGGATACAATTATTTAAATTACTGCAATATGAATAAACAAGGAGCAAACAAATGCATATAAATAAAGTAATAACAAGCTTTCAAGATGTTGATTCTATGGAAAATATAAATATTTTAACCGGTTTAGATGAGTTTTCAACAGACAACTGGTGCGATTTAGGTGAATTTGAAGAAATACCGGAATTAAATAAATTCATAACAGAAGAGGAATTGCAGGCACTAAAAGACAAATCTGCAGAATACATTGCATTTAGACTGGATTGTTAATATTGCTTGCTTATAATATCAGTCATGCTAAAATTGCAATAAATTACGCAAAGGATAATTATGGAAATTGGATTTTACGGACTAAGAAAATTTGGCAGGTTTATAAAAAGATTGTTCCGGTGGCTTCCTGTTCTCTGGCGGCAGGAAGAGTGGGATTCTGGATATATCTATGATATTCTGGATGTCAAGTTAAAAGAATTGAGAAATTGTATTGCAAAAGATGATATTCATGTTGACGCTCCAACTTGTTTAAGACAAATAAACATCTGCCTGAAATATTTAGACAGATACAGAAACGCAGATAATTATATAAAATTTCCAGATGAAAAACCTAGAATTGTAAATAACAGATTGGAAACATCCGAAGAATATACCGCAGCGTGTTTAAGATTATATGAATTTGAACAGGGAAACAGAGATAAATTTTGGAAAAGATTTGTGCAATGGCATTCAAAATGGTGGGTGTAACAGAGATAAAAATCATAAAAATTTAAGACAATTCATAATGACCTTATAACCTTTCTGATACGTACAGAATTATGGTATTCTAAAGAATTTTTTTATGTTTCAATTTTTTGAACGGAATTCGTTTATGTTGTAATTTCAAAAAATTCAATTTTAAATTCTGTTTGGCTAAGCTCAGTTTTAAATATTTTCGATTTGGGATATTTGTTTCGTACTAGATATATCAAACGTAATTCATCTAATATGTTCATTTTAGCACCTAAGTAAACAGAATCTATGCTTTCTATAGGAAACGGAGCATGGATAAAATCTTCTTGGTTTTTGAGTTCATTAAAAACTTTAGGATATTGAAATTTAAATTCAGGAAATTTATTTATGAATTCAAGACGCTTCTCAACATCAAAAGTACATCTCCACTCTGATTCATATTTCCAATCAATACTCTTTGTTTGAAGCAATCTCCTAAACTCTTCCATAGCTTCTTTTGTATCTAATGTAAGGTCATCAAGTAATACACCATCAATTTCAGGAACATTACGACTATATGGTACTGGCACTGCATTTTTAAAAAAGTCGAAATAGTCGTTAAGTCCAATTACAATCCCAGTATGGTTAAAACAGTAATGACTCCACATCAATAAATTATCATTGTTTTGTGAAAGGCATAATACGCGCATTTTTTCTTTAAAAGGTTTTAATATATCCTTGATATAATCAATCGAATTTTTATTTATAGGCTCTCTTGTTAGTATATCTTTAGCTACATTTAAGTCAAACCCTTCTTGCAATTTTTGTTGAACATGTTTATTATTGCTTATGTTGTCAATTAATTTTATAAAATAATCGTTATCAAGATTTTTATAATTTTTAATTGTAAACGGCATATCCGAATCATAAGGATCGTTAAAACATTTTGGATTACTAAATCTTATCGTTTGATTTTGCAATACTTTAAAACCTGTTTCTGCTGTCATGTATTTATATAGAATTTTAGGTTTATTTATTTCGTTCATAAGTTTAAATCTTATATCTTAGCTATCTTCTGTTTAACACACTAATAACCACCGGCTTAATAACTTCCATTTCAGAAGGATTGCTTTCTGCAATCAAAAGTGTCAGAGCAAACAATGTTGCATTATCAATTATCGGAACCCCGTCATTGTAAAGTATTCCGTTTTTATTCATAAAGTAAAGAAAGCAGCTTGCGCCTATACGCTTGTTGCCATCTGTAAAGCTATGGTTTTTAACTATCAAGTACAAAAGCATTGCCGCTTTTTCTTCTAATGTCGGGTAAAGCTCTGTACCATCAAAGGTCTGGTAAATCTGATTAACCGAACTTTCAAAACTTTCATCCTTCTCTACAGCAAACACATCACTTTCAAAATCAGATTTCATTTCTTTTATAACTTTCAGAAATTCTTCTTTTGAAATTCTGATGGCTTCTTTTGCTGTATTTCCTTTGGTATCAAGTTCTTTATGGTCAAAATCATCAAGCAAATTTAATCCACGTGTAAAATTTTCAAGAATTTTTGCAACAGACTGAGCCTGTTCAACAGTTTCCACCTGATTTGTAAGGCTCCTTGTTAAGAGACTGATTGTATTTTGTAACGTCTTTAACTTTTCCTGCTGAGAAGAAAGAAGCTGCTTATTGACAGAATAACCTTTGATTAAATATTCTTTAAGTATTTTATTAGCCCAGATACGAAATTGAGTTGCGGTTTTGGATTTCACACGATAGCCGACAGAAAGTATTAAATCCAGATTGTAATACTCCAATTCTCTGGAAATACTTCTGCTGCCTTCTTGTCGAACTGTTCGGAATTTCCGAACAGTTGAATTTTTATCAAGCTCTCCTTCTTCATAAATATGTTTGATATGTTCACTGATATTTGCCTTACTTGAGTCAAACAACTTAACAATCATATCCTGCGTAAGCCAGACGGTTTCATCCTGCATTTTGACATCAATCTGCGTCTGCCCGTCAGCAGTTTGATAAATTACTATCTGATTATCTAAATTTTCCTGAATCTGCATAGTTTAATTATATGGCAGAAGAATAAGCATGGCAAAATGTAAAATGCCAACAAAATTTTAAAGGAAACACAAAAAACAAAAAATAAGCTAACCCTAGGAGCAAAGGAATTCTAAGCATTTCGCCTACTCTCATTCGAGAACCCAGCTTTCACCCTTCACGAGTTAGTTATTACAATCTAACATATTTTTTAATAAATTTCAAACCTTGATAACTTTTATGAAATATGGTTTTATGTACTATATATGTACTGTTATGTAATTTTATGTAGTTTTTTCAAGTTTTACTGAATATACAAAAGTGGTTCAAATGCAAGTATAGTAAGAAAAAATCAAAATCAGTCAAACTCTAGAAACGCACTGATAAGGGTGAGGTCGGTGGTTCGAGCGCGAACGAGCTGAGGCTGGAGCAGTTTTGTTTGAAGTGATGAAATCACTGAAAACAAAATGTGGAATTGCCGTTAAACGCGAGTGAGCAAGACAGTCCACTGCGGCCCATATTAAAAAAGACAGGTACAAGACCTGTCTTTTTTAATCTCTGTAGTCAGGAGAGAATCACATTTTGCGGTTTTTACACAGCTTGTCTTTATCTTCATCCTTATTACCTGATTTATGCGCCGGATATGGAAAAACATCATGAATAATTTACATTAATACTGCTTGTTTTTATTACAAAAAGTTACAAATATTAAAGTTTTTGAAATCTTTAGCCGTTTAATATTTTAATAATTACAGGAGTATTATGAGCTTAGTTATTGATTCAAATCTTGAATACTTACAAAATATTCTGCATATCAGTCAGGTAACTTTTGAAGAAAAATACTCTGATATGTCGGTTGATGAAATTATAGAAGCTGAGGCTGAAGCCGGAAATCAGTATGCAATAGAACTCGCTCAGGAATTGACAAGCAATACAAGACTTATTATGGAACTTTTTGATCTGGCTGATACGGAAAATAAATATATGATTTTGAGAGAATTAACAGCGCAGCAGCTTCAGGTATTTTTGCCGGAAATGGAAGAAAAGGATTTGCTGCAGGGATTATGCTTTTTTACTCAGGATAAGTTGATGAAAATGCTTGAGGAACTTCCTCCCGAACAGCTTGTAAATACTGTTTTTGAAATGTTTTCGCGTGAAGAAGTTGTTAAATTTATGCCTGATGAGCAATTGAATAAATTTCTGACAAGCACCGCAATTGATAAAAATAAAATTTTGCAGCATGTTAAGTCAATTCCGGAAGAATATGTAGCTCAGGTTTTGGAGCAGGTTACCGGAGAATCTCATGAAAATTTGAAAAGTTTTGATCTTGCAAAAAAAATGGGTGAATTAAATCCGCTCGAATTTAAAGATGCGGTAATGGCTTTTCAGCCGACACAAAAACAACAGCTTGTTTTGTCGCTTGGCAAAGAACATGAAGAATGGTTTCAACTGTTTGATGCAGATGCATACACAAAAATTATTAATAGAGAAAAGCAACAGCCGGAAGTTGTAAAGGCAATGTCTGTAATTGAACCTGAATATATTCAAAATATGATTAAAGAACTGCCAAATGATTTGTTATCTCTTGTTATAACGCAGATGGATACGGAACAATTTGCTGATATTTTGATGAATGAATTCCCGGAAGTTATTGCAGAAATTGTAATGAAATAATAATTTAAAATCTCAAAAGGTTATGTATATCTGTTTCAAGATAGTTTGCCAGAGATGTTATTTTTAACAAAGACATGTTTTGCAATCCGCGTTCAATACGGCTTATATATTCACGGTTTACTCCCATTTTTTCAGCCAGAGTTTCCTGTGAATATCCATGCCTTATTCTTTCGGCCTTTATATTCCTGCCAAATTGTTTTAATATTTCTTGCCCGTCATACATATTTTATTATTTTACAAGTATTGACAAATTTTTACTTGTACCTTATAATTGCCCGTAGTGGTAATTTATAAATATCCATAAGGCTATGAATTATACTTCTAAGAATGCGCTAAAATTAACAGAGAGAGAATTTAAGGTTTTAAGTATGATAGCTTACGGATTCAACAACAGCGAAATTGCATCGAGGTTGTTTGTGAGTGTAAATACTGTGAAATCTACTATTACCGTAATCTTTAAGAAATTGGGTGTTAAAAACAGAGCTCAAGCAGTTTATATTGCGGGAGTTAATGGTTTATTTAATCAGGAAGAGCAGTCAGCTTTTATTTAACTATAGTTTCAAGTACAAATTTAAGAGCTTCTTCTGAAAACATGAATTTCATATTTTTACGGGCGTAAGCAGAATTCAATTTTATTTCGCGTACGCGAATATTATCATTATACCCGCAAGCGGCAAACATTAAACCTGCAGGTTTGTTTTCGCTCTCTGAAGGGCCTGCAACGCCTGTTGTGCATATTACAATATCGCTTCCTGTCAATTTAAAAAGCCCCTGCGCCATTTCACGTACGCATTCGGCACTTACGGCACCGTAAGTTTTGATTGTATCTTCTGAAACATTTAAAATTTTGTGCTTTGCTTCATTAGAATATGTTACAAAATTTGCTTTGATGTATGCGGAACTTCCTGCAACATCTGTCAGTCTTGAACTAATGAGTCCGCCGGTGCAGGATTCTGCGCATGATATCTGCAGAGCTTCTCTTAGAAGAATTTTCCCGATATCGTGAGGAAGCTGTGATTTACAGCTTAACATAAATGCTTTGAAATTCAGGAATGCGTTCTTCATAATATTGATTTTTGAATGATAAAAAAACTTTGTCAATAATTATTTACATGCAAATGCAAAATTATTTTTTGTGTAATATCATGGGATTACAGGAGAAAAAATAAGGCATGGCAGTAAAAGAAAAAGAAAATAATTTAGGTATGATGCCCCAGAACATAGAAGCTGAGGAGGCAGTTTTAGGTGCGATTTTAGTTAATCCGAATGTTATTACAAAAGTTGTCGAGATATTAAAACCTGAAAGTTTTTATAAACCTGCTCACAGATATATTTATGATGCCATGCTTCAATTGTTTAACAGCAATGAAAGAATTGATATCGTATCGGTTTCAGATGTTTTGAATTATAATTCAAAGCTTGAGACAATCGGCGGACGTGCATTTGTGAACGATTTATGCTACAAGACAATTACAACTGCAAATATTGAATATTATGCCAAAATTGTTCAGGAAAAAGCTATTAAAAGAGCCTTAATTAATGCAGGTTCTGAAATAGTATCTTTCGGATACGATGTAAATCCTATTGACCGGTCTTTAGACAGTGCCGAAAAACTTATCTTTGACATAGCTTCCAAAAAAGCGACATCAGATCTTGTTCATGTAAAAGATTTAGTTTTAAACACTTATGAAAAAATTGAATACCGTTATGAGCATAAGGATGAATTGACCGGTGTTCCCACTGATTTTTACGAGCTTGATGCAATTTTAAACGGTCTTCAAAAATCAGATTTAATAATTCTTGCGGCACGTCCTGCGATGGGAAAAACGGCTCTGGCTCTTAATATTGCGCAGAATGTCGCTTTGAAAGCAAAAGTTCCCGTTGCGATATTTTCACTTGAAATGTCAAAGGATCAATTGATGCAGCGTATGTTATGTTCTGAAGCTGAAATTGATTCACAGAGGGTTAAGACAGGTAATATGCAGAGCAAGGACTGGGAAAAACTTGCAACGGCAATGAATTCTTTTGCACAGGCGCCGATTTATATCGATGATACATCGGGCTGTACAATTACAGACATCCGTGCAAAATGCAGAAGATTAAAAATGGAAGAAAAAAATCTCGGACTTGTATTGATAGACTATCTTCAATTAATGGAAAGCGCAGGCAGAGAAGATCGTATGCAGCAGATTTCTGCAATTTCAAGAGGTTTGAAAATTTTGGCAAAAGAACTTGATGTTCCCGTTCTTGCTCTTTCTCAGTTATCGCGTGCGGTAGAATCCCGTACTGACAAACGTCCGATGCTCTCGGATTTGAGAGAATCAGGTTCAATTGAACAGGATGCCGATATTGTAATGTTTATTTATCGTGATGAATATTACAGAAAAGCAGAAGACGGCGAAGATGATGCAGCAGCAAAGGCTCAATCTAAAGGGGAATCTGAAATTATTATTGCAAAACACAGAAACGGTTCTGTCGGCACTGTCAAATTACTGTTCCAGGGCAATATTACCAAGTTTAAAAATCCTATTAAGACTGATGTGTTTTAGTTTAACATAACAAACTTTTTAAGATTCTGAAACAAGTTCAGGATGACAGAATAAAAATCTGGAGCGTAGGGGATTCGAACCCCTGACCCCGACACTGCCAGTGTCGTGCGCTACCAACTGCGCTAACGCCCCTGATTTTACATGTCAAATTTTTTTAAATTGTTATTTTATATTAGCATAAAAATATATTTCGTATGATGTTATTTTAAATAATCTTTAAAACTTTTTATATTAACTTTATATCCGCAGCCGTCATGGAGCTTGGCAGGGTATGCTATACGTTTTGCGGGATATTTTCTGCACATGGGCAGACGGTGTGCGTAATCCGAACATAATCCGTCTTTTGTTACGAGTTTACATGCAAAAATAAGATTCCCCTGTTCATCTTTTCCTTTTATATAAAATCTTTTGTATGCAGGAAAAATAAACTGCATAATTTTGAATTCTTTTTCCGTATACGTATCATAACTGTACATATAATTGCAGCATTTTCCGCACTTTTTGCATTCTCCCGTTATCTCGTATGTTACTTTTTCAGGTACAAAGTATGAGCGGATTTCATTGATTATTACAAATAAAAAATCACCGATATTCACAAAAAATAGTATACCATATTTGCCAAGAAATTTATTTTATATTAAACTTATGTAAGTTGATGAGGGAGCGTGCATGTCAAAATATTATGTAAAACGAAATTATACTGCGAAAGAAATGGCTAAGGCCAATATATCAAAGAAACAGAAAAAAGAGGGCGGATTTTTTTCAACCCTGAAATTTTTGTTTATACTGTTTTGTGCGTGTGCCCTTGCGGGAGTTGCGTCTTTAGAACTTTATCTTTCATCGCTTCCGCCTATAAACAATCTGGAACAGTTTAAGCCCAATATTGTAACGAAAATTTATTCGTCTGATGATGAAATTATAAAAACATTTACGGCATACACTTATGAAAAAATAGAACTCAAAGATATTCCCGACAATTTAAAAAAAGCGCTGATTGCAACGGAGGATAAGAATTTTTACCGTCATCACGGCTATGATATTATGGGGCTGGGGCGTTCAATTATTCAGAATGTTCTGGCAGGCCGTGTTGTTCAGGGAGCAAGTACGATTACCCAGCAGCTTGCAAGAGTTTTGTTTTTAAATAATGAAAGAACATTCGATCGTAAGTTAAAAGAGTTGTTTATTGCAGCAAGAATTGAAAAAACGATTTCTAAAGATCAAATTCTTGAAATGTATATGAATAATGTTTATCTCGGTGCAGGTGCTTATGGAGTTGAAGGCGCGGCTCAAATTTATTTTGATAAACATTTAAAAGATTGTGATTTAGCTGAACTTGCGTTAATTGCTGGATTGCCGCAGGCGCCTTCCGTATATAATCCTTTTAACAATATGGATCTTGCTGTTCAAAGACGTAATCAGGTTCTTACAAGAATGTACAAGATGCGCTATATTACAACAGAAGAATATGAAAAAGCAAAAGAAGAAAAATTGCATCTTGCTAAAGTTCCGCAGTATTATACGACTAATAAGGCTCCGTATTTCTGCGATTATGTAATGAAGGAACTTGAAAAACTCGGTTTTGATGAAACAGAAATTTCTCAGGGCGGGTATAAAGTTGTAACCACGCTTGATTATAAAGCTCAAAAGGCTGCAAATGAAGCTATCCTGAAAAATCTTAAAAACTGGGGGCTTTCGGGAGATAAAAATCAGGCGGCAGTATTTTCCTTCAGCCCTATTGACGGGAAAATTCTTGTATATTCCGGCGGAAAAGATTATACAAAAAGCCAGTATGACAGGGTTACACAGGCTGTAAGGCCGCCCGGATCTTCGTTTAAACCTATAGTTTATGCTGCGGCAATGGAAAAAGGTATTAGTCCGAATGATATGATTGAAGACAGACCAATTACAATCGGACAGTGGTCTCCGCACAACTATGGAAACAAATATAGAGGTAATATCCCTGTGTATACGGCTTTAATGGTATCTTCAAACGTTTGTGCGGCAAGATTAATTAAGGAAGTCGGCATACGTCCCGTTATTCAGACTGCCAGAGTTCTCGGGATAGAGACACCGCTTGAATACGATTATACAATAGCACTTGGTTCAAACGGCGTAAAATTATTTGAATTTACAAGAGCTTACGGAGCTTTTGCAAACGGCGGATACGTAGTTCAGCCTTATGCAATTGAACGTGTTGAAACTTCACGCGGAAAAGTTGTTTATAAAGCTCCGAAGACAAAATTTACGCATCAGTTAAGCTTAAATACGGCTGCAGAAATGACTGCTATGATGAAAATGGTTATGACAAACGGAACGGGACGCGCTGCAAATATAGGTAAACCTGCGGCAGGCAAAACCGGAACAACGGATGATAATAAAGATGCATACTTTATGGGGTATACGCCGAATGTCGTAACAGGTGTCTGGGTAGGTAATGACGATAATACTGTTATGAATAAATCAATTCAGGGCGGTACTGTTCCTGCTTTGATATGGAAAGATGTTATGAAAGTTGCTACCGAACCTTACGGAAAAGCGGATTTTAACTATCCGAAAGTTGATTTAATACCTTTTGGCAGTGTAAAAGGTTCAAAAGTTATAGGTGAAGAAGAAAAAGAGGCTCAAGAGCAGGAAAAACAGGAAGAAATCGAGCTTAACACGCAGCCCGAACAGCCTGAACTTCCGGAATCTATAAGAAAAATAGAACAATCAAAACCTGTTACGGTTCAACCTCAACCTGTTCAACATACACAGCCTGCTCAAGCACCTGCTCCCGCACCCGCACCGGCTGTCCGACCTGCGCCGGTCGCAAAACCTGCTGCAGCTCCTATACCTTTAGCAGCACCTTAACGATAAAAACAGAGGAATTATGACAGAATTTATTGCACATATAGGAACAGATGAGTCAGGCAAAGGTGATTTTTTCGGGCCTCTTGTGATTGCAGGTGTGCTTGTCGATGAAAAAAATGCTGAATATTTCCATGAACTCGGGATAAAAGACAGTAAAAAGCTTACCGACAAAAAAATGCTTGCGCTTTCGGTTGAAATAAAAAAACATGCACCGCATTCAATAATTGCCATTTCAAATTTCAAATATAACGAACTTTACTCAAATATAAAAAATTTGAACAGGCTTCTTGCCTGGGGGCATGCGCGTGCGATAGAAAATATTTTGAACGGTTCGATCTGTGAATATGCTCTGTCAGACAAATTCGGAGATGAAAACTTGATAAAATCCGCTTTGATGAAAAACGGAAGAAGTATCAGGCTGGAACAAATGTGCAAGGCAGAGAGTGATATTGCAGTCGCTGCAGCATCGGTTCTTGCCAGAGCATCTTTTGTCCAAAAAATGCAGGCGATGGAGCAGACTTACGGGATAAGTTTTCCTAAAGGATGCTCGGGGCTTGTGAAAACAGCAGCATCAGAGTTTATTAAAAAATATGGTAAAGAAAGATTAAAAGAAGTCTGCAAGGCTCATTTTAAAACTTATAATGAAGTTTAACAGGTAAATCACGGACTGATACTCTTGAAAAAATAAAAAAATCGTTTATAATAAACATGTACATTAAAAAAGGAGTGGAAGCATGGGACAAGAGATATTAAGAAACGGCCTAAAACCCTCTGTTGTCAAGGGTTTGAGTAGTCGGGGGGGGGGCATCTAAGCACTCCTGCCAATAGTTTTAGGGATTTAACATTTACTAAAAAAAGCGGTTTTACGCTTGCTGAAATGATGGTCGTAATGTTAATCATGAGTATCATTCTGGCAGCCATGGCACCTGTAATGACGACACGCAATAAGTCGGATTATTCATCCCCGTGGCGGTATTCTCCGCGGAATA
>CASDVM010000005.1 GCA_949284415.1 uncultured bacterium
AAAGGCATGGGACTTTTAAGATCAATGCTTGTATTTGGTTTTGTCTACCGTTACTTTGTACCGGTTGTGGTAACAAAACCTGCAAACCTTCTTTGTGAAAAATATCTGGCTCACAAAAAATCAAAATCGGAAGAAAAAAACAAATCAGAAAAATTATCTTAATAGGAAAAACTTCATCTTGAAAATAAAAGAAAAACAGGTTATAATAAATATAACCTGTTTTTTATAAATAAGAAAGGAGCAAAGTATGAAGAGTATATTAAGTTATATTAAGACGGGGGGGGGGCGTTTCTAAGCTCCTTATCAATAATTGAAACTTGTAAAAATAAAAAATCCTGTTATAATAGTGCTATAATACATCACAATTATAAGGGTTTTAATATGAAGAGATTAAAGAGTTTTACTCTTGTACAAGGTGCTGTGCACGTAGTCCACTTTAACAATATTCGTAGAGTTGCGTTTACCTTGGCTGAGGTTTTAATAACTTTAGGCATTATCGGCGTTGTAGCAGCTATGACTTTACCGTCATTAGTTGCGAATTACAAAGAAAAAGAAGTAATAACAAAGGCTAAAAAAGATTATTCCATAATTACACAGGCATTTTGGCTTGCGCAGGCAGAGGCAGGTGTTCCTGGGGATAATTCCATTTTATACACAGGTGCAGAAACCGCGGATGATGTGGCTGAAAATTTATCTAAATATATACCCGGCGGACATTTGTGTTTGTCAAATTCTAAAGATAAATTATGCAAAGATTTGAAGTATGACGTGTTAAAGTCTGCTTATAAAAATAGTTTTACGAAAGTAACTCCTCCTGCAATTATTCTGCCTGATAACGGTGTGATATTTTTGACACTTGGGAATAAGTGTGTTGATACTGCTATGTCTGGGCCAAACCTTGACGGGGACGGTAAACCCATTATTAATCCTGATGGTTCTACTTCTATGTGGTATGATACCCGAAATGATTGCGGTGATATATATTTCGATGTAAATGGAACCAAAAGACCTAATAAATTTGGATATGACGCTTTTGGTTTGACTGTATGGGCTGATAGAATGGATAAAAGTCAGTGGAATATATATGGTGCAGACAGTTTGTTCAGTATATTATCTGGTGGTAAGCTCAAGTATAAAAATGTAGTAAATGATGATTAGAATATATAAAAATTATTACTAAATGTGTAGTAATAATTTTTATTTTACTTGAAAAAATTTAGGTTTTATAGTATATTTCAGGTATACACGGGGTGAGTGCGTGGAAAAAGATTACCTGGATTTAGATTCAATAGCTAAAGATTGTAACCTGTTTGATGCATCCGACATCAATTCTGTTGTTCTCAAAATTACCGCTCTTGACGAATTTTATGAGCATGATAATCTTGTCAAAATTTATAATTATTTTTTATCAGTGTCTAAAAATCCCGAAATATTGATGCATGTTATTCAATGTATTGACAGGTTAAGAGATAAATCGTCTTTAAGCCCGCTTCTTGATTTGCTTTTGATGAAAAATATTGATAGTGAGAAAGATGCTTTTATTAATGTCAGGGCAATGTGCGCTAAAGCTATTGCAAATCTTAAAGATACATCGGCGGTAACTCCGCTTTTATACTGTTTAAACAATAAGGACGAAAATTATAAAGTCAGGCTTGCCTGTGCGGATGCTCTCGGCAGAATCGGCGACAGGTATGCTGTTGCGCCTTTGATTGAAGTTGTTAAAGATGAAGATGAAAAATCTGTTTATTTAAGGGAAACTGCAGCATCTGCTCTTGGTATGCTTGGAGATATACGTGCTGTAGATCCTCTTGTAAGTATTCTTGAGGCGCAAAAAGGCATCTGGAATAAATTTACTTTCTTAAAAGAGCGGGTTATAGAGGCTCTCGGGAAACTCAGGCTTGATAACAATGAGAGGGTGTTTAATGCTCTTAAAAACTCTTTGCTGGATGAATCTCCCCAGATAAGAATTAATGCAATAGAAGCGATTATGGACAGTGATAATCCGCATGCTGCAGATACTATTAAAACCTGCCTTATTGAAGATGAAAATGAAGAAGTTAAGAAAAATGCACTTATAGCTCTGTATAATCTTGTAGGCAGAGACATTCTCGATGAAGTGGCAAACGGCTCTGATTATCCTGACTCTTTAAAAATGGAAGCCGTATCTATGATTTCCGAGTACGAAGAGGATGAGGAAGACGATGAGTAAAGGTATAGTGCTTTTATCAGGCGGGCTTGATTCTCTTGTAAGTCTTGGTGCAGGAATAGAAAAATACGGCGTGTCTCTTGCCATGACTTTTGATTACGGACAGAAATCCGCAGAATATGAAATTGATGCTTCAAGGTCTATCTGTGAATATTACGGGATTGAGCATAAGGTTATAAAACTTGACTGGCTTAAAAGAGTTACTCATACTGCACTTGTCGGTGATAAAAATATTCCGGAAGGTGCAGAACTTGATAATCTAGAGCAATCTGCAAAAAGCGTCTGGGTTCCAAATCGCAACGGTTTATTTTTGAATATTGCGGGTTCTGTAGCAGACGGAGAAAATTATGATTATATTTTAATAGGGGCAAACAAAGAGGAAGGGCAGACATTTCCCGACAATACACAGGAATTTATTGACAGAGTTAATGCGGAATTTGAGTATTCAACGAAAAAACAGCCAAAAGTGATTGCACCCTTGATAAATTATGATAAAAATGCTATAGTAAAGCTGGCATTAGAACATAAAATACCTCTTGAATATGTCAGGAGCTGTTATGCAGGAGGAGTTAAACACTGCGGAAAGTGCGAATCCTGTATCAGATTGAAAAATGCCTTAATCGCAAATCATGACACACATTATATAAAGGAACTTTTTTGAAAACACAATTTATTGAGCAAGAAATTAAATACGAAGGGTGGCAGCTTTCTCCTCACTGGATTTATAAAAATTTTAAAATTCAGGGAGATGCAGCTGTTGCTTTTGTCGGAGAATGTGAAGTTAAATTGACTGAAATGGTTGATATAGAAGACGTTATTAATAACGAACCTATATACAGCAAGTCCATGCTGAGTTTTATATCCGAACAGTTTAATACAGGTCTTGTTGAAGGTGTTTTCAGGCAGAGGCTTTTAATCTGCATAATCAAAGAAGCCCTTGAAAAACGCGGATTTTTGATTACAAGAAAAGGTGATGACTTGTTTTATGACGGGAAAAAACTTACCGTTTCAATTGCGACAAAGTCAGTCAATTCAATACTGATTCACACAGGTATAAATATTGATTCTGCAGGTGCTCCCGTTAAAGCCGGCGGACTTTCAAGCGAGCTTGGAATTTATGATATAAAAGAGTTTGCAAATGAAATTTTAAACAACTATTCTGAAGAAATCAGTGATATAATATTGGCATCAACAAAAGTCAGAGGTGTATAATGGAAGAAGATTCAAGAAAACCTTCTCATATCAGCTATAAAGAATACCAAAAAAAAGTTACTAAAAATCCGAATGAAGGAATTATAATTTTCGTTTCGGCATTTTTTATTTTGCTTTTGCTGTTTTTAGGCATAGCAAAGCAAATTTCGCCTGAAGTAGATGTTTCGATAGGCGATGACAATACAAGTGCTGAGCAGACAGAAGAATTAGACAAATCTTCTGTTGATGAAAGATTGAAATTACTTCAGGACGAAGATTCTCAAGCTACAGCTAAGGAAGACAATACATTTGCGGATGAGCTTGACGAAAAAGTTGTTATACCTGAGGATAAAAAGGCTGAAAATCAGCCCGCTGATAACGCTGTATCGGAAGAACCTATTACTCTGGCTGACAAAGAAGCGAATCCGAAGCCTTCTGAAACAGCATCTCCGGCTCCAAAAACTCCTTCTGTTCAGCCGCAGCCCGCACAGCCAACATCAAAAGTGGTTGTTGGTTACTATGCAACAAAAGAACAGGCGGAAGTCGCAAAAGGTATTATTGCAGAGTCAGGCATGAATATTTCTCCGTTTGTAAGAAGTATCGGAGGCGCTTATACAATTCAGGTCGGCTCTTATACAACAAGGGAAAAAGCCCAGAGCGTTGTTAATGACCTTTTGAGAAATAATTATCCCGCAAGAATAATTACGGAGTAGTTTAATTCGGACAATTTTGATAAGTTAGAAGCTTATTTAACGCAAGAATTCGATAAAGCAATAAAAGAATATAAAACGGAAATTACTAAATATTCTCTTATTGTTAATAATAAAAATGCCTCAACTCAGGATTATGCAAACCAATTGCAGGCATCGCCTTTGCATAAAATATTGTCAAGGTTTGCCATAACATCTTCCTTAGTCATTTCATAGGTTACGGGTGTTATTGAAATCTTGTTATTTTTAACTGCGGCAATATCTGTATTTGAATCCTCCGCTTCAGTAATCAATTCTCCTGCCATCCAGTAATAAACTTTGCCTCTGGGGTCAATTCTTTTTTCATAGTTGTCTGTAAACATTTTACGCCCGAGTTCTGTTATTGCTACTCCTGCAATATCATCTTCATCAAGTGCAGGGACATTAATATTCAAAATACTTTTTTGCGGGAAATTAAATTCTTTTAATTTTTTAAGCAGTAAATTTACAAACCTTGCAGGGTATTTAAACTGTTCATATTCATAATTCATACTTGCAAGCGATACTGCAATACTTGGAACGCCTAGCATTGCACCTTCCATTGCACAGCTTACGGTGCCTGAATATAGAATATCCGCTCCGAGATTAGGTCCGTGATTGATTCCTGAAATTACAATATCAGGCTGTTCTTCAGGAGATAGAATAGCGTTAATGCCTATTTTTACACAGTCTCCCGGAGTTCCTGTTGTTACCCACGCTCTTTTTACTCCGTGATATGCATCAACTTCTTCAACCCTTAAAGGCGTATGCAATGTCAAAGAGTGCCCTGCCGCGCTTCTTTCTCTGTCAGGGGCAATCACATAAACATCATGTTCCTGTGCCAGAGTTTCTGTCAAACATCTTATTCCGTTTGCGGCTATCCCGTCATCATTTGATACTAATATTTTCATATCTCTCCTTGTTATAATTTGTTAAAAACTTCTATTTATATAATACTATAAGCTGTTTTTTATCCGCAAATATTAAAATTTGTAACAAAATATATATATGATATTTAAAATATAGCAATTATATATACAAAAATTTGTTTATATATATGACACGAGGAAAAGCATAAAACGAGGAATCAAAAAGAGCGTTTTATTGCACACTACACTTCACACTATTACGAGGAATTATTTAAAGAATTCCAACGCCGGTTTCGAAAGAGAACGGCGTTTTTTTTGTACTGTGTATGCAGACTTACACCGATTATTTAAGCCAGAGTATATAAAACACATGCTTTGCTATAAGTTAAAATTAAGCCTGCATTATTTCATAACAACAGCAAGAACTTCTGCGAGTTTGCCGGATCTGTTATTTTTAAATTTGATTTCCTTTTTGGTATCCTGCGGGGTAAACTCGGATTTCTGGTAATTAATTAAATATCTCATGAATTCAGGACTAAACATCTTACTCCTTTACTACACTAAAATTTTAAAATACACTTCACCTTGTATATATATAAAAACATAAAATTAAAATTTATTGTTACTAATTTACAAATTATTTACAATAGTTAATGAGATGTTATAATTCTTATATATAAAGGATTTTAGATATGCGTCAATCTTCAATTATAGATATAATTTCTCCTGTTATGGCAGGTCCTTCCAGTTCTCATACAGCCGGTGCAGTGAGGCTGGGGCTTCTGGCACGTAATGTTTATAATACAAAACCGGATAAAATAACTTTTAAATTATATAACTCTTATGCTTTGACAGGCAAAGGTCATGGAACGGATAAGGGGCTGCTTGCAGGGATTTTAGGCTTTTCTGTTGATGACAAAAGGATTAAAAACGTTTTTGACACTCCGGAAGCAAAACAAATAAATTATGAATTTGAATTTCTGGAAGATTTTAACCGCCATCCGAATGCTGTTGATTTTATATTTGAAGGCGGTCTTAATATGACAATTTCAGGAGATTCAATAGGCGCAGGAGAAATTGTACTTACAAAAATAAATAAATTTTCGGTAAACCTTGACGGGAAATATAATACTTTGCTTCTTGTTTATGAAGATATGCCAGGGGTTATATCTTCTGTAACACGTATTATTCAGGAAGAAAATGTTAATATTGCATCGCTTCACTGCGACAGAAGCGGAAAAGGCAGGGACGCTTCTATGTGTATTTGTATTGACGGTGAACTTTCAAAGCATTGCCTTGATAAGGTAAGCGAGCTTAAAGATATGTATATTGTAAGATATATTAAGAAATTGGAAAGCTGATATGGAAAATATAATTACTACATTCAGACAACTTTATTACACATGTAAAGAAAAGAATAAGAAAATTTATGAGACGGCGGTTTCTTATGAGGCTTCAAAAGGTGAGTATTCTGAATCAGAGGTTAGATTTCAGGCAAAGAAAAGTCTTGAAGCGATGAAAGAAGCCATAAAAGTCGGGCTTAATTCTACCGAGCCTTCCCCAAGCGGAATGAGCGGTGATGATTGCGGCAAGTTACAGAAAAAATTTAATGCATCAGGCTCGGTTCTGGGTAAAACCGCTCAAAAAATAATGACTTATGCACTTGCAACAAGCGAGCAGAATTTAAGAATGGGTATAATTGCAGCCTGCCCCACAGCAGGTTCATGCGGAATTGTTCCTTCTGTTTTAATTGCTTATGCGGAAGATAATAACATAAGTGAAGATGAACAGATAAATGCACTTATAACAGCGGGAGAAGTCGGCAGAATTGTTTCCGTTAAAATGGCGCTCGCAGGTGCTGTCGGAGGCTGTCAGGCAGAATGCGGTGTCGCTTCTGCAATGGCATCTGCAGCTCTGACTCAAATGAGAGGCGGAAATATTAAACAAATAATAAATGCTGCAGCTCTGGCATTGAAAAATGTTTTGGGCTTAACCTGTGATCCGGTGTGTGGTCTGGTTGAAATACCGTGTGTAAAACGTAATCCGTTTCTTGCTATACACGCTGTTACGGCATCAGAGCTTGCAATGGCAGGAATTATCTCTAAAATTCCTCCTGATGAAATTGTTGACGCAATGGAACAGACAGGAAAACTTATGTCCCCGTTGTTGAAAGAAAGTTCTCAAGGCGGACTTGCAAAGACTAAAACTGCAATTGCTCTGGAAAAGAATATTTTAAAGTAGATTGTTAATTTATGTAACGATTTTGTGAAAACAGGTCAATTTTGTGGAATTTATATCCTTAGTATATATATAAGAGATATGAGTATGATTTACTAAGGAGATATAACTATGACAACAGGACGTATTGAAGCTATCGGCTTAAATGACAAATCAACCAATGCATCATATACTTCTCAGGTAAAAAAGAAAAATCCCTGGGATGAAATCGGAGCAGCGATGAACGGGATTGGTTCTTTAATGAACTTGCCTTCAAATTTTAACAGTGCCTTTACGGTAGGAAAGCCGGGTACTGAAACTCAAGGGGCATTTTTAGGCTGATACTTTGCAAAAAGTTTTTCTTTGTAATACACTAATCTTCGAAAGAGGATTAGTGTATTATGTTATTAACGGCCGATATTGGAAATACAAGCATTACCCTGGGGCTATTTGAAGAAGATGCCCTTGTAGAAGAATACAGGCTTGCATCTGACAAAGATTTATCTCTGGAAGAATATGAAGTTCTTTTGAAAACATTGTTTAAGGATTTTAAAGTAGACGGCTGTATTATATCTTCAGTTGTAGAAGAGTTAACGCAAAAATTTAAGACAGCAGTTGATAATGTTTTTAAAACAGGTGCAATTATTTTATCAACTGATATAAATACAGGTGTAACAATAGCTCTTGATAATCCTGAAGAAGCAGGGGCTGACAGAATTGCCAATGCTGCAGGAGCCTATGTTTTGTATAAACACCCTGTTATTGTAGTTGATTTTGGAACAGCTACAACATTTGATATAGTAAATAGCAAAGGAGAATTTGTAGGCGGTATAATTGCTCCCGGATTAAATCTTCAGTTGAAGGCGCTAAATAAATTTACTTCCAAACTTCCTCGCATCGAAGTTGCTCTTTCAAGTTTTGCAATAGGACATAATACCTCGGATGCAATACTTTCGGGAGTTTTAAGAGGCTCTGCCGCAATGATTGACGGTCTTATAGAGCAGTGTGAAAAAGAACTCGGCGGAAAAGCTGTTATTGTTGCAACAGGCGGATATTCAGGCCTTGTCGCAAATTATTTGAAAAGACATTTTGATTTTATAAACCCGACTTTAACTCTTGAAGGTTTGAGGTATTTGTATCAGATAAACAAATTAGATGTCGTAAGTGAACTGGAGAAAGTTGCCCATTAAGTTTTCGTTCCATACCTGAACATCTGACGGAACGGAAAGCACAACAGGCGCAAAGTTCCATATATATTTTATGTCGGATTTTACGAGAAATTCTGCCGTTGACTGTGCAAAACGTGCGGGAACTGTTAAGATTGCGATATCTGCTTCTTCTCTTTTTGCAATGTCAGGAAGTTTTTTAATATCTTGAATTTCCATATTATTGACAATTTTACCTATTTTTTCAGGTGAATTATCAAATAATGAAAGGATATTTAAACCGTAGTCTTTGAAATTTCCGTAATTTGCAATGGCTGTTCCAAGATTTCCTGCCCCTATTATAAAAGCTTTTTTTGTTTTTTTAAAACCCAGTGTCTTTTCTATTGAAATTTTTAATTCCTTAACAATATAGCCGACTCTGTTTTTGCCCGAGTTGTTTAACAGGTTTATATCTTTTCTGACCTGAGAATCATCGATATTTAACAATACGGCAATCTGTCTGCTGGAAATAAATTCTATTTTTTTATCTATATAGTCAGTTAATATGCAATGATAAAGGGTAAGCCTGTTTATAACTTTGTCTGAAATTTTTTTATCCATACTATTATTATAGCATAAATTTCCATACAAACTAAAAAGGCCTCTTATCGCAGAGGCTTTTTAGTTTATATTTTAAAAAGTTGTTTTAAAAAATTGTTTACTTTATTTAACATCATTTTTCTCTTTACCCAGGAAGTAATTTAAAATTCCATATACAGGATTTATCATTACGGCCATTTGGGCACTTTCTTTTGCTTTTTCAGGATTCTTTTTTACCGCGCGGTAAATCCCTACTGCTGTAGGACTGGATAGCAATGTTGCAAGTAATAATTTATCCTCATTATCGGATTGTTTTTTTTGCTGTTCAACAGGTTTAAGATAATATTGTTGTCCGTTAATTTGTACAGTTTTTACTTCAGGATGTCCCATAATTTTCCCCTTTCGTGTTTACTTTTAAAATTTTCCCCTAAGTGATTAATCCCCTATGTATTATTAAAAAATCATGCAATAAAAAATTGCGTGCGGAATTTTATATATATGTCTTAATATGCGAAAATAGAACTTTTTAATTGTATTAATAAATCTTTACAAATACATTTTTATGCATTTTGTAATAGTAAAAATAAGAAAGAGAACGCAAAAAAAAATGACGAGGTTGCGATTACATACTCGTCATGCTTATGAATTATATATGTATTGTTGTGTTAGCTATCTTATCATCAAGCTCTCTCTTATATTATATATATACCACATAACTAATACTTTATAACTATATGTAAAGAAATATTTCTAATTCTTTAGTATTATTTAGAAAAACAAAACATTCTTAAGACTTAGTTTGAAAGACTGCATTGTAAGTCTAATTATTTAGGCGTTTTTCTTCTTCTTTTACAAAGTTAGCAAGGGCTTCAAGATGTTTGTCTTCGATCGCATCAATAAGTTCTTTTACTGATTTAATTTTTCCGAGAGCAAAACCTGTCTCTGCAAGAAGCACACAATCGTTACAGAGTCTGTATCCTTCATATTCAATCGAACCTGCGAGGCATTTGTTTTTTCCGCAGCAATCGCAGTCAAAGTATTCATCTGTAATGTCAGGGTTGTCTTCAATATCGTCTAACCTCATTTGTTCGACTACCTGAGCCATTTCTTCTATAATTTCTTTTTCTGATTTCATAAATTCCTCCGCCGCTAGCGCGGTCCCCCTCCCTTTATAAGGGAAGTAAAGTATATATTTAACATTCAATTTTATAGACTTCACCAATTATACGATATAGTCCCTTACCAGAAAGGTAATTATTTTATAAGAGAGTTCATTTTACTCACTGCTTCAGGCAGCCCTGTAAATACCGCGCGTGAAATTATGCTGTGTCCGATATTTAATTCTTGCAGCCCTTGTATTTCATGCATCCTGTGAACGTTTTCGTAATTTAGTCCGTGTCCGGCATTGACTTGTAAGCCTAGAGACTGTGCTAATTCTGCCGATTTTTTCAGCTTTTGAAATTCCTGTTCTTCCTCTTCGTAGCCGTAGCATTCTGAATATGTGCCTGTATGAAGTTCAATAAATTGTGCACCTGTTTTTGCTGATGCTTTCACCTGTTCTTCATCGGGATCAATAAACAAACTTACGATAATTCCTTTATCAAGAAGCGGTTTTATAAATTCCGTAACCTTGTCAAGCTGCCCTGCAACATCAAGACCACCTTCTGTCGTGATTTCTTGACGTTTTTCAGGTACAAGACAGATTGAATACGGTTTTATATCAAGGGCGATTTTTTGAATATCTTCTGCCATTGCCATTTCAAGATTTAAACGTGTTTTAAGTTTGCTAATTAATGAATATACGTCTTCATCTTTAATATGGCGTCTGTCTTCTCTTAAATGTGTAGTGACAGATGATGCGCCGTTTTCTTCTGCAATTTCTGCAGCTTTTTCTACAGATGGTTCAACGCCGCCTCTTGCATTTCTTAATGTTGCTATATGATCTATATTTACGCCTAATAACATTTTTACCTCCTTATATCTGAGATTCCGAAACAAGTTCGGAATGACATTATTTACTTTCTTTTGTTAATTTTAAAAGTGCCGTGTATGACGGCAGTATGGTTGTTTTACCGTCTGTTGTAGCCTTATCAATTGCTTTTTTTATATTCGGCTCAATGATAATTTTTTCCTGCGGAATTCCTGCATATTTTAATCTTAATGCCATATCGTTTGCACGTGTACCTGATGTTATGACAAGTTTCTGCGCATTTTTCAATTGCTCGAAATCGCTGTCCCACAGCCAGGAAATATCCCTTCCGTCTGCATAGTTATCGTTAATTGCAATTACGATATTAGAGTTTAAATCAACGGTTTTCAAAACTTCACTTGCGCCTGTCGGGTTTTTTATAAGCTGAATTACTGTTTGATTCCCGTTGATCATGCGTTTTTCTGTCCGCCCGAAAATTGCGTGATATGTATCAAGCGCTTTTTGAATTTCTTCCTGATTTAAGCCGTTCTCAAACGCAAAAGCAATAGAAGCGAGCGCGTTATAAGCATTGTAAAGACCTGAGAGGTTTACCCTAAATTCAAAGGACAAGCCTCTGTTTTTGACCGTAATTATAGAATAATCATTATATACTTTTACATCGGCAGGATAATTGCATTCTGGGCGTTTATACCCGCATTCGGGACAATAGTAGTGACCCTGCTGGGCGAAAAATTGTTTTAAATATTTCAGTTCTTTCCCGCAGGAGCAGTTAAATACTTCTGACGGCGCATTTGATTTATGTGTATATGTGCAGTCATATTCAACATTTTCAAATCCGTAGTAAACGGCATATTTTGTTGTATTAAATGTCGCAACAATAGGATCATCGGCATTTAAGATAAGTTTCAAGCCCGCATTTTTAGCTATTGCATTTTTTATAAAGCCTGCAGTTGTATTAAGCTCTCCGTATCTGTCAAGCTGATCGCGGAAAAGGTTTGTAACTACAAGATAATCAGACTTCATATAGTCGTAGAGTTTTGTCAGATAGGCTTCATCAGATTCTATTACGGCATAATCAAATCGTTTCAGCGGTTCTACTTCAAGCGCAAACACATTTGCAACGCCTGTCAGCATATTTGCACCTTTCAAGTTATGAATAACCTTCTGGTTTGCGGTTTCCAGTATATGCGCAATAAGTCCCGATGTTGTTGATTTACCGTTTGTGCCTGTAATTGTTACAATGCGTTTTTTGACATATTTAGAGCAATATTTTAAAAAATCAGGACAGATTTTTAAAGCAGTCATCCCTGCAAAAGAGGTGCCGGATGACATGTTTAAAAGTCTTATCCCCATATATGCGCACTTTGCCGTTATTAATGCCGGATAGAATTTTAGTTTCCCTATCATAAATAGTCCTTTAGACGTATTCTCTTTCCCTCAATGTTATTCTATACTTCTTTATAATAATACAAAAGTAAGAAATAATAAAAAAATGTATTTATTTATTGCAATAATTTTTATAGCAGAGTTAATCATTGCCTGTACAATAATTAACTGTATAGTAAAAGCTGACAGAGCGGTGCTCAAGCTTAATCAGTGCGTAACCGCTTTTAATCCGCTTGCAAAAACATGCATGCAGTATGCAAGATGTCTGGTTTCCGCTTTCAGCAAATCTTTCGGTAATTTTGTCGCCTATGTTGAAAAAAAGCGCGAGCAAATTATATTCAAGACAATTTTGATTATTGCTGTCTATTCTCTTTTGTTTATTTTTAAAATAAAATCCGATAAAGTCTCGAAATTTTACAGGCTGGCAGGCGCAATCCGCGATATAGCGGCAGATTTCGTTGTTTGACTTGTAATAATTAAAAAAATATGCTAAAATTATATATGAAAGATGAGGTTATGTTATGAGTAAAAACAAATCATTTATGTTTGGAATGGGTTTGCTTGCAGGCGTTGTCGGCGGACTTATCGCCGGTGTTTTGTATGCTCCTGAATCAGGAGAAGAATCCAGACGCAAAATAAAAGAAGCAGCGTGTGAATTATATGAGAAAAATTCTCCTGCAATCAATGAAGCTAAAAAGCAGGCTTTAGAGAATATTGACTTAATGAAATATAAGCTTGAAAGGCAATTTAGAAAATTTAATAATATGATAAAATCAAAGAAACTTCTGAAAGCAAAAGAGCTTGAAGAAATGGACGATGAATACAATTATGATAACTAGTTATTTTTTGTAATAACTGTATATTTACAATTAAAAAGGAAAAATAAAAAAATGGAAATGTCTCAAATTGCGTTAAATCAAGGCTTAACTTTTCTAACCTGGGCAACAGGTATAGTTATAATTGTTGTTGCAGGCTTTCTCGTTAAACTTTTGATAGACCTTTCTGCTCTGGCAAAAAATTTGAACGAAACATCAATTATCGTTAATACGGAATTGAAACCGACACTTAAAGAATTAAATCAGACATTGAACTCAATTAATGAAATAGTAAAAAGTACGGATAAGGGAGTCGGTGATTTCAAATATGCCGTGGGCAAATTTTTCGATAAAACAAAAATCATTTCAGGTACAATCTTCGGCGGATTGATAAAGGGTTTTACAACTGCCTACAATCTGTTTAAAAAATAGTAGTTTCCGGTGATTATTTGTTTTTTTTGAATTGTTAAAATGTATAAGAAACAGTAAAGGAGATATAAATTATGTCAGCAACTAAATTTTTAGCAGGTTTTATAGTCGGCGGTGCAATCGGCGCTATTGCAGGTGTTCTTCTTGCTCCGAAATCAGGTGAAGAAACACGTGCAATGTTGGCAGACGGCGCTAAAGAAGCTATGAAAAGAGCCGATGAAACTGTAAAAGAAATTCAATCAAAAGCAGATGATGTTGTTTCTGATATGCAAAGAAAAGGTGATGAAATCAAAGAAAAACTTCAAAACCTTATCAATCAGCAGAAAGAAGCAAAACAGGAAGCTTAAAAAAGGGCGGAAGCCCTTTTTTAATGCCTGTATAAATAAATTTTGAACAGGTTATTTATTATTGTTCAATGCATCGTTCAGGGCTTTTTCCAGTACGGTAATTTTGTTTTCAAGAACCTGAATTTTAGCTTCTGCCGAGGTATTTGATATGGAACCTTTTTCAAGTTCGCGTTTGTATGCATTGAATTTTTCTTTTAAAGAAGTATAAAGAGGCGCAAAGAAGAATATTGCGGAAATTTGTCCAAGAATGAATATAATAAGAGTATACAGCGCCATATTTAAAGTCAGGGCATGAGGGGATATTTTTAAAATTTGTGCAATTTGACTGCTCAAAACTGTTACGCCTGCCGTGTCCTGATAGTTCATTATAATCAGGTATATTAAGATTAATGCTGCTGTTATTGATATGGCTTTTTGCATTTTTTTAACTCCTTAAATATTTTAAAACTTTCTTAATTTTTTCATCAGGTTCTGTTTCAAGTTCTATTATCTCATCTTCAAACGGTTTTGTAAACCTCAAAAAGTATGACTGTAAAACCTGCTCATCGGTTTTAACTTTTCCCTGTCCTGCTCCGTATAAAGTGTCATTGTAAACAGGATGGTTTATACTTTTCAGATGAACTCTTATTTGATGTGTTCTGCCTGTGATAAGTGTTAATTCTATATACGTTGCATCTTTAAATCTTTCAATGACTTTAACAATAGTTTTAGCGGGTTTGCCGTCATCTCTCACCGTCATTTTATGAGGCTGATTCGGATTTCGGCCGATTGGCGCGTTTATTTCAAACTCATCTTCTTTAATAATGCCTTTTACTATTGCACGGTATCTTTTGGTAACTGTGTGATTTTTAATTTGAGAAGCGAGAAATACGTGCGCTTTGTTATTTTTTGCAGCCATTAATAAGCCTGATGTATTTCTATCAAGTCTGTGTAAAATTCCCCGCCTGAATTCTCCGTTTATATCCGATAAATTTTGCCCGTATTTGTATAAGAGTGCGTTAACAAGTGTATTTTCCCGCTCTTGAGATGTCGGATGCGTAAGCATTCCCGATGGCTTGTTTACTACAAGCATATTTTCATCTTCGTAGACAATATCGAGTGCAATATTTTGTGGTTTAATCTCCAAACTTTTTTGTTCGGGAATTTCAAAGTCTATTTTGTCGTTTTCTTTTAAAATATAAGAAGGCTTTTTTATGCTGCCGTTTATTTTTACAGAGCCTGATTTTATTAAATTTTGAATTTTTGAGCGCGACAGCTCAGGCGTTATTTCCGATAAAAAACTGTCCAATCTTTTACTTTCATCATTTTCATCTGTAAAAAATATCATGTTGCTATCCTGAATTTATTTCAGGGTCTCCTGTTACTTTGTTCTTTTTAAAAGTATTAAAATTATCAGCGCTATAACTCCGATATTTATGAATATATCAGAAATATTAAAAACAGGAAAGTTGATAAAATTCAGTTGAAAATAATCTCTTACATAGCCGTAAATAATTCTTTCATGAAGATTTCCCGCAATTCCTGCCGATAAAATTGCTATAAAGAAACAGCTTTTCAGTGAAATTGATTTGAGATGTTTGATAACGTATAAAGCTAGAAGAACCAGAGCAATCATGGAAAGGATTATCAAAAGTTCTCTGGAATCCTGCAGTATACTGAATGCTGCTCCTGTATTTTTAATATAATTAAGCGAAAATACAGGGTTTGAATATTTTAATCCGCTGGTGAGGTTTTCTACCATTATATTTGAAAGGTACAAATCAGTAAATATAAAAAATACATAGCATATTGCAAAATATATAAACTTAGCGGTTTTTTCCATTTTTTTGCCTTATTTGTCCGTTTTTGCCTCTTTTTCATCAAACTTTATGAATTTATTTTCCGGAATAACATTAATTCTCGTCATAATAAATGCGAGTCCGCCCATATAAACTCTTATTTGATTATCCGTATAGTTTTCGGCTCTTGTGATTCCGATAGATGCGACCGCATATTCATTAACATTCTCTGTATTTGATATAAAAAGTCTCTCTAAAATATTATCATCGGGCATTTTTCTGAAAGCATCTTCTGATTTTTCCTGCGGATAAATAATATTTTCTTTATTAATAGATGCAATTACTACAGTATCTTTTGGTGCATCTACTTTTAAAGTTGTTGTGTATTCTTTACCTGCACCGATTTGTTTGGGGGTATTAAGCTGTATATTTGTATACCTTGCATCGCCGTATTTCAGTGCAGATGTTTCTTCTATAATTTTTTCCGAATTGATAAGCCATTTTGCACCGTGTTTTTCAAGGTGATAAACGCACTGTGAGGTGGAATAAAGTTCCCCGATTGCAGTAAATTCTCCGATTTCATCCCTTGATGTTGCAACTGCGGTCTCATTTACAAATACAGTTGCATAATTATCGCTGAATTCGATATTTTTTATATCTGTGATGTATGAAATATCAGGGTAAGTTTTCCATGTTTCTTCAATAAGTTTAAAATAAATATCTTTATTAAAGCCGTCAGAATTTACGAAATCATCCGCATAAAGGTTTGACAAACCTTTCAAGTCGTATTTGTTTGCATAAATATTCTGCTGTTCTATAACATTTTTGATATCGTTATATGTTGATTTGTATATTCTGTTCTGTTCTATTTTTGCTTTTTGTTCCGCAAAAAATCCGGCTTGTGAAGGTGTTTGAACTGCAGCACAAATTAATAAAGCTAAAATTAATAAAACGGATATCTTTTTCATAATTTATATTATACATAAAAAGTTTTTTTTGTGCTAATATTTTTAACGTAGATTAGGAGAGAAGAAAAAGATGAAAGATGCATATTTTCCGCAGGAAATAGAAAAAAAATGGCAAAAAATCTGGGAAGAAAAAGGAGTATTTAAAACCCCTGATACAAGCGATAAACCGAAGTATTATGCTTTGTCAATGTTTCCATATCCGTCAGGCAAGCTTCACATGGGACATGTCAGAAATTACACCATAACAGATGTTATTGCACGTTTTAAAAAGATGAACGGCTATAATGTTCTTCACCCGATGGGCTGGGACAGTTTCGGACTTCCTGCCGAAAATGCTGCAATGAAACACGGTGCAAATCCTGAGATGTGGACTGATGAAAATATTGCATATATGACAAAACAGTTGAAAATGCTCGGACTGTCTTATGATTGGGACAGGGAAGTTACAACCTGCAAGCCTGATTATTACAAATGGACGCAGTGGCTGTTCCTTCAATTGTATAAAAAAGGCCTTGCCTACAAAAAAGAAGCTGCTGTAAACTGGTGTGAAGAATGCGGAACAGTGCTTGCAAACGAACAGGTAATCGATGGCAAATGCTGGAGATGCGACCATGTTGTAGAGAAAAAATATTTATCCCAGTGGTTTTTGAAAATTACAGATTATGCGGAAGTTCTTCTTGAAGATTTAGACAAATTAACAGGCTGGGGCGAAAACGTTAAAACAATGCAGGCAAACTGGATTGGAAAATCCGAAGGTGCGATTTTCAGATTTAAAGTTGTAGAAAACGATTTGGAAGTTCCTGTTTATACAACAAGACCTGATACGGTTCACGGTATAACTTATCTTGTTGTGGCTCCCGAATACAAGGATATTGAAAAATTGACAACTCCCGAAAATAAAGAGGCTGTCGAAGCATATCGTGCTAATGCCCGCAAAATGACTGAAATTGAAAGACTTTCAACGGACAGAGTTAAAACCGGTGTGCCTTTGGGAACTCACTGTATAAATCCTTTTACGGGAGAAAAATTCCCTCTGTGGACGGCGGATTACGCACTGGCAGAATACGGTACTGGTGCTGTTATGGCTGTTCCTGCGCATGACACAAGAGACTTTGATTTTGCCAAAAAGTACAATCTCCCTATCAAAGTTGTTATAACCCCTCACTCTGACCCTCTCCCACAGGGGGTGAGGGAACTTACAGAAGCTTATACAGAGCCGGGAGTTCTTGTAAATTCAAACGAATTTGACGGAATGAGTAATGAAGAAGCTAAAAAAGCAATTACTCAAAAAGCTGTTGATAAAGGTTTCGGAGAATTTAAAACCCAGTACAGACTGAGAGACTGGCTTGTTTCAAGACAGAGATACTGGGGAGCTCCTATTCCTGTTGTTTATTGCGAAAAATGCGGTATTCAGCCCGTTCCTGAAGATCAATTGCCGGTATTACTGCCGAAAGATGTCGATTTCAGTGTTGTCGGCAAATCTCCGATTACAACTTCCAAAACATTTATTAATACTACCTGCCCGTGCTGCGGGGGACCTGCCGTACGTGAGACGGATACAATGGATACATTTGTCTGCTCGAGCTGGTATTATCTCAGATATTCCGATGCAAAAAATGACAAAATGCCGTTTGCGAAAGACAAGGTAAATAAATGGCTCCCTGTTGATCAGTATGTGGGCGGTATTGAGCATGCTATTTTACATCTTTTGTATTCAAGATTTTTCACAAAAGCATTAAGAGATATGGGACTTTTGGATTTTGACGAACCTTTTAAAAATCTTTTAACTCAGGGAATGGTTTTAAAAGACGGATCAAAAATGTCTAAGTCCAAAGGTAATACGGTTGATCCGGATGAAATATTTGAAAATTACGGCGCAGATACAGCAAGATTGTTTATTCTGTCTGACTCGCCTCCGGCGCGTGATTTTGACTGGTCGGATGCTGGTGTTGAAGGATGCTACAAATTCCTGAACAGGGTTTGGAGATTGATTTCTTCAAATGCGGAATTAATTGATTTTAGTCATCCTGAACTTGTTTCAGGATCTCTGAAAAAGAAAGACAATGACAATCTCCTTCGTCTTGCCCATATTGCAATTAAGGGAATTACCAATGATATTTCAAATGACTTCCAGTTCAATACGGTAATTTCAAAATATAGAGAACTTGTTAATGCAATATATGACTGGAGAGGCAAAAAGTCAGAGCTTGATGATGAAGACAGGGCGATTTTGAGCTTTGCAATCGTAACATTAATTAAATTGATGTCTCCTGTAGCTGTTCATTTGACTGAAGAGGCATGGCATGATCTTGGCGGCGAAGGTTCTATTCACGATGTAGAATGGCCCAAATGGGATGAAAATCTTGCAAAAGCAAGTTCAATCACACTTGTTGTTCAGATTAACGGCAAACTCAAAAATAAAATAGAGGCTGATGAAGCTTTATCGGAAGATGAACTGAAAGCTCTTGCTTTAAACAGCGAAAAAATAAAAGAACTTACGGCAGGAAAAACTATTATAAAAACAATTGTGGTTCCCAAAAAGCTTGTAAATATCGTTGTTAACTAGACTATAAGGGGCAAATTAGATTTTTAACAGTTCTGAAAATATTTATTTTCAGAGCTGTTAAAGTTTAAGGCAATTTTTTGAAATAATCGAGTTCTGTTAGTGCTTTATAAGTACATCCGATTCCATTTAATTTATCTGTAGATGTTCCCGAGCAATATTCTTCATCATCATATGCAGTTCCGTCAGCTCCCATTGGTTTAACAATACCGTCATCCAGTATCAGATTAGATGTTAATATGCTTAAAAGTATTGATGATATATCTGCTAAGACTGATATTAGCCGTAATGAGTTTATTATTCAATGTATTGACTATGCGTTAAATAATATGAATAAATCTCTTTACAAATAGTAAAATTCCGTCCTTATCAGGATTTATGTATTATAATAGAATATGTAAATTACGGATAAGGGATAGAGTTTTGAAAAATAAAAAGTATTATTTTATCGCAATAGGCGGTGTAGGAATGAGCGGACTCGCAAAGTATCTTCTGGAAAACGGATGCGATGTTTCTGGCTCGGATATAGTTGACAGTAAATATATTCAAAAATTAAGAGATTTAGGTGCTAAAGTTTATATAGGACAAAAGGCTGAAAATGTGCCATCGGATGCCGTGGTTGTTGCAAGCACCGCAATTCGTGAAAATAACCCCGAAATGATCAGAGCAAGAGAGCTCGGATTAACAGTTTATCACAGATCTGATATTTTAGCCGAAATTTCACGATGGGGCAAGTTTTTTCTCGGGTATTCGGGAACTCACGGAAAAACAACAACAAGCGGGCTTTCATCTTATGTTCTTGAAAAAGCAGGGCTTAAGCCTTCTTATGTTGTCGGCGGAATTATTCCCGAGCTAGGAATTAATGCACATTCTCAGGACGGAAAATTTTTCTGCGCAGAGTTGGATGAAAGCGATGGTACAATTGTTAAATACTCTCCTAATGTTTGTGTTATTAACAATCTTGAGCCTGATCATCTGGATTTTTATAAAGACGGGTTAAAGTCAATACTGGAAACATTTGAAAAATTTATTTCCAATATGTCAGAAAGTTCCGTTGTGCTTGTTAATAAAGATTGTCCTGCAACAATGAACCTTCACGGCCATAAGGTATTGACATTCGGGCTATCAGGTGCTGATTACACGGCTAAAAATATTCAATTTAAGCCTGATTGTACAACATTTGATATTTATTACAAGGGAGAATTTTTAACTGACCTAAAAATTATCCTGCGCGGGAAGCATAATGTTTATAACGCTTTATCGGTTCTTGCAAGTCTTCATCAGGCAGGCGTTGATATCGATGTTGTTAAACCGCATTTTGCGACTTTTTCAGGCATGGGAAGGAGATTTCAAAAAGCGGGTGAGTTTGACGGGGTAACTGTTTATGATGATTATGCGCATCACCCGACCGAAATTAAAGCAACTCTTTCATCTGCCGAAGGAATGCAGGGGAAACATATTATTGCAGTTTTTCAGCCGCACAGATTCAGCAGATTGAAAAATCTTTGGGATGAATTTCTGGATGCATTTTCAGGAGTTGATAAAGTTGTTGTAACAGATGTTTATGCCGCATCTGAGGATGCTCTTGACGGCATAAATTCCGAAAATTTTGTGAAAGATTTGTCAGGTCATATTGATATTCCATGTGAATACATAAAAGGCTCGATTGCGGATGTTGCAAAGAAACTTTATCCTGAACTTAAAAAAGATGATGTTGTAATCGGTCTTGGTGCCGGAACTATTACAAATCTTTCAAAAGAACTTTTGAATGCCAGAAAAGAGGCTGTCGGTGCTGCAAACTGATTTTGATGTAAAAAAAATGACATCTTTTAGAATCGGAGGGAAAATTGCAAGGATGTATTTTCCCGAATCGGTTGAAGAATTTGTCGAGATAAAAGAAAAAGAACCTGAAGCATTTGTTGCGGGAAATTTTTCCAATATTCTTGTATCGTCTGACGGCTATGAAGATGCCGTTATCTGTACAAAAAAGATTGACGCTATAAGGATTGAAGGTAATACGGTGCTTGCAGGTGCAGGTGTCAGAGGTACAAAATTATCAAAACTTGCACTTGAAAAAGGGTTGAGCGGACTTGAATTTATGATAGCTTTCCCAGGCTCGGTCGGCGGTGAAGTTTTTATGAATGCAGGAGCACACGGGCAGATGATCGCTGATGTTTTGAAATCCGCAAGGGTTTACTGTCCTGAAAAAGGTGTTATATCCCTTACAAATGCAGATATGCAGTTCAGCTACAGAACATCAATATGTCAGAAGCTGCCTTATTCCGTATTAGAGGCGGAATTTGTTTTACAGCCTTGTGCAAAAGATAAAATTCAGGAAAAAATGAATGAAAATTTATCTTTCAGACAGAACAAGCAGCCGTCTTTGACCTTGCCAAACTGCGGCAGTACTTTCAGAAATCCGGAAGGTGATTCAGCGGGGCGTCTTTTGGACGAAGCAGGCGTTAAAGGACTTAAAATCGGCGGTGCTCAAGTTTGGGAAAATCACGCGAACTTTATTATAAATGAAGGGAGTGCAACATCTTTAGATATTTTAGAATTAATGTATGAAATGTATTCTCGCGTAAAAGAAAAGTTTAATGTAGAATTAAAACCCGAGGTAAGATATCTCGGCGGGAAAAATGAAAAAGAGGTTGAATTATGCAGGAAATTAAATCTGTTGTAGATAAAAATTCAAAAATTGCGGTTTTATGCGGCGGAATGTCATCGGAAGCCGAGGTTTCCATGAGATCAGGCAAAGGCTGTTATGATGCTTTGCAAAGACTCGGGTATAAAAATTCCGAAATGGTTGTTGTCGATAAAGATATTGCTTTGAAATTAAAAGAGGGCAATTATGATTACGCTTTTAACGCATTGCACGGCAAATACGGAGAAGACGGCTGTATTCAAGGAATTTTGGAAATTTTAAGAATTCCTTACACAGGATGCGGTGTTATGGCAAGTTCTCTTTGTATGAATAAAGAATTCACAAAACGAATTTTATCAACAAATCCTGCTATTGTTATGGCAAAATCAGCTTTTGTAAAAAAAGGTGATGATTTGTTTGAGAAAACAAAAGATTTAACTTATCCTCTTTTTGTAAAACCTGTAAGCGAGGGATCAAGCTTCGGTATGACAAAGGTTGATAAAAAAGAAGATTTGAAATCCGCCTATGAAACAGCACTAAAATATAATGATGATGTTTTGATAGAAGAATTTATTGACGGTTTTTTTGTGACTGTCGGAGTGTTGGAGTGTGAAGGCGAACCGTTTGCAACTGAAATTTTGGAAATCAGACCAAAAACCGAATGGTATGATTTCGAGGCAAAATATACCAGCGGAATGTCGGAATTTATCTGTCCTGCCAGGTTGTCGGAAGATGTTACAAAGCGGGTCAGGGCGGCTGCGGTAAAAGCATTTGAAACGGCAGGCTGCAGAGGGGTTTCAAGAATTGATTTTATGATGAAAGATGATATTCCTTATCTGCTCGAAATCAATACAAGTCCCGGAATGACAACAGTAAGTGATCTTCCGGCGCAGTCGGCAGCAATGGGAATAAATTACGATAATCTGGTACAATTAATTTTGAATAGTGCAGGATTGAATAAATAAATGGCAGATGATGAAATAACTCATAATCAGGATAATGAAATAACGGAATACCATGAATTTTCCGAGACAATAGAAATTAATGAAGTTGAAGAACGGGAAGGTATTCCTGACGGAAAGCATCTTGTTAAAAAGAAACGCCGTGAGCGTCTTGTGCGTAAGGGGCGTATGAAACAGGAACGTTTTCGCGCTTTTGTGAGATTTTTTCTTTCTTTGTTTTTTATTTTCTTTCTTGTATACGGTCTGCGCTGTAAAGGCTGGTATATGGACAAAAAGGCTTTTACCTACGTAGGCGGCAGGGCTGTTGAAATTATAAATAACAGAATTGTACCATCGCATAAAATTCTGGTTCTTTTAAAAAACAGCAATGTTCCGAATGTTCCGATATATATGGCACGAACTGATGCTATAAAAAAAGAACTTATGAAACTGACTCCTATTGAGGATGTTTATATAAGACGTTACGCATTTCCTGCAAGAATTCAAATTATTGTAAAAGAAAGAATCCCTGTTATAACAATTGCTCCTGATGAAAAAGTTTCGCCTGTCGCGTTTTTTACAACAGACGGGAAACTTATCGGGCATGAATATCTCCCTTTAAATCCGTCTTACAAAACAATAAAAGTGTTGTCCTATGGTAACAGGGGAGATGATTACCGTAAGTGGAATTTAGAAAGAATACATGAAATTGAAAAAATAAACAGGTATGTTGAGACTTATTCAAAAGAGCCTGTTGAATATATAGATTTTAGAAATCCTGATGATGTTTATGTAAAAATTAAAACTGTTAATATAAGAATAGGTAAAATAGACGAAAATGTTTATAAACGGATAGAAAGAATTCCGTCAATTTTGCCTCAGGTAAAGCTTGTTGATTCAAAGATTAAGTATCTGGATTTAAGCTGGGAAAAGGTAAATTATTTAAAACTTGAGTAAAACTTGAAAAGTTGTTATAGAGGGTATGAAATGAAGATTAATATTGCACAGATAAGACTAAAAACAGCAGATTTCAAATTTAATTTGGATAATATAATTAAGAATATTAATTCAGATTGTGATTTGATCGTTTTTCCGCAGACAGATGTTGAAGAATTGGGCGGGAAAGATCTTGTTTTTGATGAAAAATGTATGTCTGCTCAATCGCAATTATATAGAGAGATTGCTGATAAGAACTATAAGCAGAATATTCTTATAGGCGATATCTTAATCAGAAACGGCGAAGTTGAAGTCGCTGACTACGGTGTATTTGATATATGCGGGAAAAAAGTGTATGTTTCCGATACTTTTGAGGAAGATGTTGATTGTGATTTATATATTCTTGCAAAAAACAGATATTACGCAATGCATACTTATAAAGAGTTTGTTGAAAGTATCAATACCCGTTGTGATTTCATTTATATAAATACTTTAGGTATTGCTGATGAAAATGTTTTTGCAGGCGGAAGTTTTGCAAAAAATTCAAATAATGAACTTGTAATGCAGATGCCTGTATGCCGTGAAGATGTTGATACTGTTGATTTTTCAAGGAATATAGAATTTACTGATGAGCCTTTGGAAGCTCAAATTGTAGATGTAACGACATTTGCACTGAAAGAATACTGTGAAAATACAGGATTTAAAAAGGTTGTATTGGGACTGTCAGGCGGAATAGACAGTGCGTTGACTGCAGTTCTTGCTGTTAAAGCATTAGGTGCTGAAAATGTTCTTGGAGTATTAATGCCGAGTATGTTTTCGTCAGAAGGAAGTATTACAGACAGTCTGAAGCTTGCTGAAAATCTCGGTATTAAAACTGTTAAAGAACCTATAATCCCTTTGTTTGACGAATTTATGAAAAAGAGAGAAAGGCTCCATGACCTTGCGGAAGAAAATTTGCAGGCAAGATTGCGCGGTTTGATTTTAATGTTTTATTCAAACAGAGAAAACATGCTTTTGCTGTCAACAGGCAATAAGTCTGAAAGTGCCATGGGGTTCGGTACTTTGTACGGTGATCTGGCAGGCGGATTTAATATGATTTGTGATTTGACAAAAACTAATGTTTATAAAGTTTCGAATTATATAAACAGAGATAGAGAAATTATACCTCAGGAAATTATTGATAAAGCACCGTCAGCGGAACTTCATCCGGGGCAGAAAGATCAGGACAGGCTTCCTGAATATGCGGTGCTTGACGATATTATAGAAATGTACCTTGAAGAAAACAAATCAGCGGAAGATATTTACAAAAAATATGATAAAACCGTTGTTGATGAAACAATCAGAAAGATTTACAGAATGCAGTTTAAACGTCATCAGGGATGTCTCGGGGTAAGACTTACCGAACGTTCATTCTGCAACGGTGTAAATTTGCCGGTTGTTCAGAGGTTTTATTGATATTTTTATTCCGGTAATTTGTAAATATTGCAATTTGATAAAATGTCTGTTATAATATAGATATATACTCGAGGAATTAATGGATCTAACTGTTCTTGTTGACAACAATTGTAAGACAAATTACTTTTTACTCGGCGAGCCGGGTTTTTCTGTGCTGCTTGAGAATGATTTTCATAAAGTCTTGTTTGACTGCGGTTACAGTGATGCGTTTATAAAAAATGCATATAAACTCGGACTTGACCTTGCAGATGTAAATGAAATAATCCTGTCGCACGGGCATAAAGATCATACCGGCGGACTTTTACGTCTCGAATCTTTATACCGCAAGATGCTTATGGCAGGTATTAGTCTGAATTTGAAAACAATAATTACTCATCCTGATGTATTTGAACCGAAGTTGAATGAAAAATCCGAAAATGTTGGTTTCCCGGGGGATGCAGGCAAGTTGTGCGATATATTTGATGTGGAATACACAAGAGAACCGCGCTGGATTACGCCGAAACTTCTGTTTTTGGGAGAAATTCCGAAGTATTTTAATACTGATTATAAATACAAAGATGAGACAGTTCTTGTTTATAAAGGGGAGAACGGACTTATTATCGTTGCAGGATGCTGCCATATGGGTATTCCTAATATAATAGAATACGCAAAAAAAGTTACGGGCGAACCCCGTATTAATACGTTTATCGGCGGTATTTTTCTTGCTAATAAAACAGAATATAAAATACGCGAACTCGGTATATATTTGAGAGATTTGAATATCAAAAACTTCTACCCGTGTCATTGCTGTGATTTGAATTCAAAAATTGTTCTTTCCGAATATGTTAAAATAAAAGAAGTATATTCAGGCCTAAGAATAAACGTTGATTAATTATTTTTAACATTAAGCTTGCAAATCAAAATTGTGCGTAATATAATTGTTACGCAAAAGTTTTATGGCTTTGGTATGCCACAAGCTTTTTTATTGAGACTTAACCGTGCAATGCACAGAAAGAGGACAAAATGCCAAAAATGAAAACACACAAGTCTGCTGCAAAACGCTATAAAGTTACTGCAACAGGCAAAATTGTCAGAAGACAGGCAGGCATAGGCCACTTGCTTCAGCACAAATCTGCTTCCAGAAAACGCAGAATTTTCAAAATGATTTCAATTTCTGAATCACATTTCAAATTGATTTCAAAAGAGTTACCCTACAGAAAGTATGCAAGATAGGAGGCAGGTAAATGAGAGTAAAACGTGGTAATGTATTACGCAAAAGACATAAAAAAATATTAAAATTAGCTAAAGGCTTTATCGGCGCAAGAAGCAGAATATTTAAAGTTGCTAATATTGCCGTTATGAAAGCTTTAAAATATGCTTACAAAGACAGACGTACTACAAAACGCAATATGCGCCGTTTGTGGATTGTAAGAATTAATGCAGCAGTTAGAGAACGCGGTATGAGCTATTCAAGATTTGTTAATGCCTGCAAAAAAGCAAATATTACCGTAAACAGAAAAATGCTTGCTGATATGGCAGTAAGAGATCCTGAAGCATTTACGGTTGTATTTGAAGCTGCAAAGTCAGCAAAATAGTTTTAATATTTATTGGATTTAAAGAAAAGGACTCCGTTTGGGCGGGGTTCTTTTTTATGGATTTATACTAAAAGATTTTCCATCCTCTCGCCTTTGGTGTGTCTATTTCCCTCTATTTGGAGAGGGATTAAGGGAGAGGGCAATAATAAGATCCTGAAACAAGTTCAGGATGACACAAAATACAGTCCGTCATGCTGAATTTATTTCAGCATCTCGTCCTCTTCTAATAGAGTAAGTTTCTGTGTTTTTAGATTGTACCCCACCCCATCCCTCCCAGTTTGGGGAGGGAGAAGCAAATTTCCCCTCTCTCGTGATAATGTGAGGTCCTGAAACAAGTTCGGTTTGGCGATATTGATTTTTCAGCGATAAAGCGGTATATAATTTTACATTTCTTAATAAAAAAGTAAATTTTTTTCTCAAAAAATACTTTATATACATGTAAAGGTTAGGTTAATAATTTTGGAGAAATCGTTATGGTCGGCGATAATTTTAATGTACCGATAATGTATCAGGATCTCGCAAACAGTACAATGGGGCCTTTGAATATGCCTTTCGGCGGGATGTACGGTCTAGGTATGCCTGTCAGCGGTTACAATACCTCATATCTGGGCGGTGTTCAAATGCAGCAGCAGCCTGACAGGGATAAGCTTGTTATTAAAAATAAAAAAGAAAATGAAGATAAAAATACATTAAAAAAAGCTCTCGGAGTTTTAGCTCTGGTTGTCGGTCTGGGATGTATTCCGATTTTAAGAAAAGGGATTAAAAAAGCCGGCGGTTTCGGCAAATATATGAAAAATAAATGGGCAGATATTACAGACTTCTTCAAGGGAAAATCAAATAAATCAAGTAATACAAATAAAGTTTCATTCTGGCAGAAAGTAAAAAATAAGTTTAGGAAAAAATCATAACTTTTAACCATAATAATATACGACCCCCAACAATACAGGTGCAGGATATTTTGTTCTGCACTTTTCCTCATGTTATAATTAATAAAAACAGTCAGGTATAAAAAATAAGGAGGGCAAAAAATGGCTAAAGATTGCAGTTTTGATGTTGTATCGGAATTTGACAGGCAGGAGCTTGTAAATGCTGTTGATCAGGTAAAGCGTGATGTCGCATCAAGATTTGATTTAAAAGATTCAGGTTCTTCTGTTGAACTTGAGGCGGATAAAACGATTACCATAACGACAAGCGATGAGATGAAATTAAAAAACATCAATGATATTCTTCAATCAAAACTTGTCAAACGTAATCTGAGCATAAGAATTCTTGAACCTCAGCCTGTAGAGAATGCTCTGGGCGGAAAAGTACGTCAGGTTTTCAAATTAAGAAAAGGTCTGACTCAAGAGCTTGCCAAAAAAATTGTTGCCGATATTAAAGATTCCAAAAAGAAAGTTCAGGCATCAATTCAAGGGGATCAGGTAAGAGTCTCAGGTAAGGATAAAGATGATTTGCAGGAGATTATAAGACTTTTGCGTTCCAATGAAGACAAATACGATTATCCTTTGCAATTTACCAACTACAGGTAATTGGCATACATCAAATTTTACCCTCTCCTCGGTAGAGGGTAAGGGAGAGGGCTGATTTAGAAGTTAGGAAGATAGGTTAACTAAAAGATTTAACTTTTCTTCCCCTCGCCCCTTTGGGGAGAGGGTGTCCACAGGACAGGAGAGGGGCTGATTAAGAAGGTAGCATTTAGAGTAGTAATAGCCAATCTTCCAATCCTTTTGTTTGCACCCCACCCCTGCCCTCCCCATTCGGGGAGGGAGAAAAATTCACAGACCGTCATGCTGAATTTATTTCAGCATCTCAACTGTGATAATATGAGGTTCCGAAACGAGTTCGGAATGACAATGGATGGAGCGGTAAATGCCATTATGATGACATAAAAAAACGGCGGGGTGAAACTCCGCCGACAAAAAGATTCGATTTTTTTTGAAGCGTGTCTTTTCTCCAATTGTATTCAGTGAAAGACAGCGCTTTTATTCTACTTGCTGTACAATACTGCTCTTGCAGGAGTAGAGTTTGGTAATACAGTCTGATCGTAGAACTTAACAGGATAAACATCTGTCGGGTTCTTAATCTCGCATTTAGTTTCACTTGCATCAGCATTATCACACTGAACAATTCTGTTTGGAGCTTTTATCCCGTTTACATCAATGAAGCCTGTACAAACTTTAGGATCTGCACCATCAGCTTGTGTACATCCTTTTGTAGCTGTCGGGTATGTAAACATAATACCATCATTAAAGAACAGTGTTGTATTATCACTAGCAATACTTACAGATGTACCTGAAACGCCCTGTAGTTTCCCTACTGTGCTGACTGAAACTTTGTAGGATTGACCTTTAGCATCCTTAATATTAGCACTTCCAACTTCGTTTCTAACAACATTCATACGTGAAGAAAGCATTTCTGTAATTGTATATGGTGTAGAACCAGTAGCATCCGCAAAGCTCCATTCATCCAGTGCAACATTCAAAGTTACAGCCTGAGATAAAGCTGACAAAGCTTTTTTGTAAGCGGCTTTGTACTGTGCGCCTTGAGTTGAGTTCATCAATGTCGGCATGGTCATTGCGGCAACTACCCCGATAATACCAAGGGTAATCAATACTTCTGCCAAAGTAAAACCTGAAATTTTTCTCATAATCTTTTCACCTTTCTTTTTTTGTAAAGACTTACTCTCTTTTTAAAACTACTCTATGTTATTGTTCAATTTTGTATATGCAAAAATCGTCTTTCGGATTAAAGTAATAGTTATACACTTATTTTAAATCATTTTTAAGTGATTGTCAAGGGGTGTAAAGTGTTTATTACGTTATTTGAATTAAAAAACGTGATATTATTACTTATTTTTCTCGCTTAATCAGGGTATTATTATGCTATGGATAATAAAAAATTGTTAGGGAAACGTATTAAAGAAATAAGAAAAAGCAAGGGGTTGACTCAGGAGCAATTGTCAGAAATGATTGATATTGAAACATCTTCGCTTTCGGGGATTGAGTCGGGACGGTTTTACCCTTCTTTGCATGTGCTGGAAAAAATAGCTTCTGTTTTTGACGTTGAACTAATCGAGTTTTTTAAGTTTTCATCAGTAAATCTGCCAGAAAATCTTGATAAAGCTATTTTTGATATTATTGAAAGGCAGGATAAGAATAATAAACGCCTCATTTATAAATTGCTTGCGGCTGCGTTTGTTACTATTAGTTAGTTTCTGCATAAAATTTTATGTCATCACAATGGCATTTACCGCTCCATCCATTGTCATTCCGAACTCGTTTCGGAATCTCACATTATCACGGTTAAGATGCTGAAATAAATTCAGCATGACGGCTTGTATATTTGTGAGATCCAGAACTTGTTTCAGCCCTCCCTCTAAGCAGCCCCTCTCCTGTCCTGTGGACACCCTCTCCCCAAAGGGGCGAGGGGAAGAAAAGTTAAATCTTTTAGTAAAAATAACCTACTTTTTAAATAAACCCTCTCCCAAGGAGAGGGTTTATTTAACGATACTTCCTACTATCTTAGTGCAATAGTATCTTAATCCTAATAAATGCCTGACCGTTTGTCATCTATATAATTTTATTGTTGTCATCAACAATTACGATTGAAGGCTTATAATTCTCCATTTCTTCAGGATTATAAAGCCCGTATGCGATTATTATAACTTTATCGCCAGGCTGAACCTTTCTTGCAGCAGCTCCGTTAAGGCATATCATTCCCGAATCTGCTTTACCTTTAATTACATAAGTGTGAAATCTTTCTCCGTTATTGATATCTAAAATATCAACTTTCTGCCATTCTTTAATGTTTGAAGCCTTTAAAAGAGTTTCGTCAATGGTAATTGAGCCTACATAATTAAGGTTTGCATCTGTTACCGTGGCTCTGTGAATTTTTGAACTTATAAATTCCTGCAGCATATTTATACCTCGTTTTTTTTTGCTGATTTATATCCCGCCCGAATATTTTAATTCAAACATAAAAAAAAATCAAAATCGGCAAAACAGCTGTTAATTAATATTAACAACTGTTTTTTGTGTGGTTTATTTAATGTGCCTTCTTATTTACAAGTTTTGTTTGAATATTTTATCGCAGTAGTTTTCAATATTCGGGGTATCTATTTCAAATACATGAACTCTTGCAGGACCCAGATCAACACAAAGTTCATTGTCTCTTGCCTGAAGGATGCTTTCTTTTCCGTAAGACGGAAGCAGATTGTTCAATTCCTGTCCGGCTTTAAGAGTAGGAACTTTAATTTTGCCTGCAACAGAACGGTTTACGTTTTTATTTGCAACTACAAGAAGGGTTTTACCGTTGAGATGTCTTGCGTAAGCTATAATCTGGTCGTTTTTGTCCTGTTCTTTGTCTAATTGGATAAATGTCCCTTTTGTAATCACATCTTTATATTTATCTCTCATTTTGAAAGCGCTTGTCATAAACTGTCCTATTTCAGGTTCTTTGCCTCCGGGTTTTCTGGACAGGTTAAATATATCAAGTCTGCCTGTATGAACCGTCATTTCGTGGTTATCGGTTTCTGTTACGGGATTATATTTGTTTTCATACGAATAAGAGTAATTGTCGCCTGATTGATAACCGTCTAAGATATACGGGTTAAGCATAGGCAGTGTTGCCTGCAAGCCCATAGTCAGGTTACAGTAATCTCTTCCTCCGTGGAACATCGGGGAAATGTCATCGTGCGTTGCAAATGATCCGATTAGAGATTTGCCTTTCGGCAGTCTGTAAGACATATCAAGCTGTTCTTTTACATAATTCATAAATGTTGTTGCATCAGGCCATTCATGGAAAATGTGATATTGCCCGTAAATCAGGTCAAACCCTGCTCGTAAAGAATCTTCCGGTCTGTCGTAAGGCATGTTTGCCTGCGGAGAAGCATCTTCATAGGTATATGTTTCAGCAAGCCAGCCGAATTCGGGATCGCGCATGTGTGAATAAGGAATTAAAACATCCCAGAATTCTGCAGGTTTTGTTCTTGCTACATCGACTCTTACGCCGTCAACTCCCGCATCAATTAACATATCTATTAATTGTTTATGGTATGCAAGAAGTTTCGGATTTAATGTACGTTTGCCTTCATCTTCCCATGGCTGAAGCATTCTGATGTCGTTCCAGCCCTGCGGGGTTTTTGCAAGCCCGTCTTTTTCTTTTGCCATTAAATCAGGCATGTTTAAAAACATTTCATAAGATGCGCAGCTTGGAATATCAACCATTACTCTTATTCCGCGTTTGTGGCATTCGTCTACAAAAGCTTTAAACTGTTCTTTATCACTTCTGGGGTCGTTTTTATCTATCAGATTCGGGTCTATTTCAAGCATGTCTTTTGGAGCATAAACGGAACCTGCCGTTCCCATTGCTTTGATTTTGCCCGGAGTGCTTATGGGAAGTACATGGAGGGTATTAAACCCTTCTGCTTTTACTTCGTCCAATCTTTCTATTGCATTTAAAAATGTTCCGCATTGTTCATTGCCGTCAATATATTCATTTCCGTTGGTATCTTTTGCGTTAAAAGTTCTCGGCACTATTGCAAGGATTTTTGCTTCGTTATGCCGGAATAAAGTTTTTAAATCATTGTGGTAATCAACAGGGGATGTATTGTCAGCTTTTTTTACAGCAGGTGTGTTAATCATTGCAAGGTTGTCAAGGTATGCGCTTATAAGTCCCGATTTAGAAGAATTATCAGGAACAGATACATTTGTATTAACCTGAGTCTGCGGTTGAGATTTATTTACCTGTTGAAGCTTTAACGAAAGCAGATTTGTTGAATTTATCATTTTGCACTACCTTGTTTTGTTTTTCCGAAGAAGAATTGAGCGAGAACTGTTACACCTAACAGAGCAGCTCCGAATGTTGAGAATATCCTGAACCATTTATTTGAATTAAAGAACTGCTGACCTGATTTAAAGAAGAATTCATCAGGAGCAATACCGGTTAGCAGGAATTTAAGAGTCGAACCTGCATCGCTTTTCGGTCTGATTCTGTGGCGGGGCTTATGCATATAATATTCTCCGCCTATTTTATTGAGTACCAGATCTCTGTAATTTAATACTTCATCTTTAATTATACTTTTTTCAAGAATTTCAGCCGTTTCAGGATTTAATTTTTCTTCAAACATTAACTGCATAGCCCGCTGATAGAAGTATTTATCGCCTGCAATATCAGCAGTGCCTGCGGCTTTGCCGTAATATTTATTTACGACCTTGCCGTTTTTAACCTCTAATGGACTCTTATCAGTTGAAGGATGCTGATTTCTGAGCATATAGAATTTAGTTGCATTGTCTGATGAATGACCTTCAAGTGTAATAATTTTACATAATTCAATTATTTCTTCCTTTATTTCTGTAGGATACATATTTATTGATTCCATGTTATTTGCCTGTTTGGCTATTCTTCTGAAGAAATCAAGAGTATTAATAAGTCTGTAGAATGAACTTTTTACTCCGAGTAATCTTTCGGAAACAAAAGTTTTTTGAATATTTTTGGCTGTACCTTTGTTATCATCAGGACCAAAGCCTGCAATAGCATGTGAAAGGTGCGTAAATCCTTTTTCTTTCATTGAGTTAGCATAAGAATTAAATTCTTTATCAACAAGAGTATCATAAGCTGATCTGGCTGCAGCTTTTTGTGCATCATTAAGATTTTCTTCTTTTTTCAATAAAGGTACTGATAAATCGCTTGGCTTAATTTCGCTGTTAATCTGTGCTATTTTGCTTACAAGCTCCTGCATAACTTTTTTGTATAATTCGTCATTAGAAACAATATCTTCTATCTTGTTTCTTACTAAGGCTCCGACTATATTTCTGTCGAATCGTACATTTTTTATGTCCTTATAATTTATTCCAAAAATCTTTAATATGTCTTTTGAAATATTGTTCCAATAATTTGCGATTACGGTTTCAGGGGCTGAACCTACTTTTAATACCGCATATTCGTCAAGTGCATTGGCTTTTGATACGAAATCATCCGTAATGCGGGCGATGTTACGCAATTTTGCCTGAATTGTAGTATCAAACTTAATGCCGGGAACTTTGAAAAGTTCTTTATCAACAGGGTGGTTTGCCTTATTGTTATTCGCTATAGCCTGCTGTATAAGCGTCCAGTCATATTGAGATTCTTCCGGCACAGTTTTATTATATTTTCTCAGGTTAAGCTGAAGAGCTTTTGCAATTTTATTTTTTATTGTTTGAAATTCTTTTGTTTCTTTTGCGGGATTAAAGAAATTATTATCTTTAAACAATTTTATCATTGTATCTTCGTCAGGTACAATTGCATTGATTACACTGTCATTTATATTCTGCCCCTTTAATAATTTTTTGAGATTTTTACTGATATCTTTTGCTGTGTTATCATCAATTGTGTATGCTTTATCAGACAACATAAGTTCTTTCAAGTCTTTTTTAAGAGCTTCCGATGTAACGGGATCAAGTCTTAGAGCAAAAGTATCGGTAATTTTTTCAACCAGTTTATTATCAATTGGTTTATTTCCGTACAAGGATATAACTTCTTCAAGTTTATTACTTACTGTATGTGTCTTGTATTTTTCAGAGTATTTTTCCAGGTTGTTTAAAATTTTATCGGCTTTTTTATTTTTTCTGTCGTTAAGCCATTTTGCAAGATAAGGTTCTGTTCTGTTGCATATAAGTGCACTCATTACAGGTGTTGCAAATCCTGCGGTCAGCATCCATAAAGTGTTATTCTGGATTGCAATTTTTTTCATTTTTTCCTGAATGGCTTCGCGTCTGTTTGGAATATCTTTTGGAACTCCCAGGCGGTTACCTATTTTTTGTATCTCTTTATCTGAATATAAATCCCATGGTATAAACTGCGGATCCTGATAGAAAGGTTTCTTTCGTCCGAAACTGTCTTCATACTGTTTTTGAACATTTATGCCGTGGATTAAATATGCAGGAAGCTGTATAGCTATTTTAGGCCATATTGCCATAGAAGCTAAAAATGATGCCAGACCTATAAATTCCATACCTTTAGTCATAGGTGTCTGTTTTCTTGTAAACAGGTAGCCTGCAATAGCAAGTCCGCCTATTTTCAAACCTACATCATTCAGTTTTCCGAGTTCATGGTCGTTAGCTTCTCCTTTAACAGCATGTTTAAATGCTTTTGCATCATAAATTGTATCTTTAACCATCAAGGCAGGCATATTAAATATATTGCCGTTAATTAACCGTCCTTTACCTTCCAAAGGCTTTATAAATGTTCTGTTATTAAGTTCATGCTCAATATCAAAATGAGGCATCGGTTTTTTTGAGTTACCCTGACTCTTTTGGTTTCCGGATTTTGATTTGAGTGATGTTCCGGATGCTATGTAATTGTGTATTAAATTTGTTGTCATATTAGTTTACCACGTATTTTTCGTCTTTTTTGATTACATCCGCAGCATCAACTTTGGAAGGTTTATGAGAACTGTGCATTGTGTTTGCAACTCCTATAACGGATGATAAAACAGATGCACCGATTAAAATTTTACCTGCATGTTTTGTTAAGCCTTTACCTTCTCCTTTATATAGAGCTTTTACGCTTTTTACAAAATTTTTCCCGAAAGAGCCGAGAGTTTTTCCAAATTCTTTGCCTTTCCAGAATTTGAAAGTCATTACATTAAAGAAATTCTCCCACGGTTTTTGGAATGCCAGAGCTACGCCTGTAGCAGCCCATAAGTAAGATGATATATTTTTGGCCAGACTTGCTTTGATTACAATTTCTCTAATTCTTGCTTTTACTTCCTGATCAGAATCATTTAATCCGGTACCCATCCCGAGTTTTTTTGCAATTTTATCATATCTGAAGTTTCGTTCTTCCCCTTTTCCGACATCTCCGTAATATAAATCATAACGAGGAAATTCTACGCTTTCAAATACTTTATGATGTTCAATACTCGTGATATCTGTATCATTAACATCATCGGGCAGTTCATAATTAACTTTTGCATAAGGTCTTTCAATATCAATTCCTGTCATAAGATGAACAGGTTTGCTGATAAGTGATTTGGACAGACTTTTTGCAATACCGTAAAAAATTACGCCGAGTGCCAGTTTTTTACCCAGCGGGTTAGCTTTCATCTTGTCAAAGTTTGAATAGGAATCTACCGGACCTATAAATACATTCATCAGCATTAAGCTTCCGATTAAGTATGGTACATTGCCCATTGTTAAAAATTCATAGAAGTTTGCGTTTCTGCTCCCTTTAAGTCCTTTGGCAGGATAAACCGTAAAAGCATTTGTCAGCTTGTCAATGGCTATATCGGTTCGCGTGGCAAGATTATTTTTTAAAAGCGTGTCATGGTTATATTTTAAAGCTTTTTTATCTTTTTCGTTGCCGTCTGCAGAAAAATTTATGCTGTTTTTAGAGTTTGTATTATTAACAGGTAAAATCATTTTTACTCCACACATCAATGCATTTATATAAGATGCGTAAATATTATTTTTTGACAGTAATTTTTAATCAATTTTACATTTTTTAACATAAAGTTTTTAAGTAAAAATCGTGAAAAATACTGCGGTAAATATCCCGGCAATAATGCAGTAATAGCCGAATATTGCAAGTGAAAATTTTGAAATAAATTTCATAAAATATTTTATACATAAATAACCGACTGCAGCCGATACTAATGTCCCTGCAATAATCGCATTCCAGTTATAGAGCATGGCTTCATGGATATCAATTTTTATCAGCGGATAAACCATGGATGCGCCGAGAATTATCGGAATGCTTAAAAGGAAAGAGTATCTCGCTGCTGTAATTCTGTCCAAGCCGCAAAAAAGTCCTGTTGCTATTGTCCAGCCTGAGCGGGAGAAGCCGGGCAGAGCAGCTAAACCTTGAGCAAGACCTATAAATATTGATATTTTTAAATCAACCTGATCTTTTTTTGCTTCAATTTTTTTAGATTTATATTCGCTGTATAAAAGCGTAAATCCTGTTATGAAAAGTAAAATTCCGACAACTGACGGGGTATAAACGAGTTTTTCCGCAACTTCATTAATCGGCAGTGCCAGTGCAACAGTAATAATTGTACCGGCTATAATATATAAGCCCAATTTTGCTTCTTTGTCCTTCCAATCTTTTGTTTTATAAGCATGCCACATTGCTTTTATAATATTTGCAATATCTTTTCTGAAAAAAATTAATACTGCAACAAGAGTTCCCAGATGAACCATGATATCGAAAAATACTTCTTCATTTGAACTCTGAACTATTTCAATACCTTTTATTACTTTATAAAAATTTGAGGTAAAAACAAGGTGAGCCGAGCTTGATATAGGTAAAAATTCGCTCAATCCCTGAACTATTCCCATTAATACTGCCTGTATAAAATTCATTATTTTCCCTCTCTGTTAATTACTGTTAAATTTTTTATAATCGGAAGTTCATAATATCCGGTAGTAATATATCTTGTTTAACTCAAAAGAAACTCCGGTAAACGGCCTGCCTTTTTAACATCTGAACTTCTATTCTTCTATATTTTTACTATTCTTCTTCAAAATAAGAACAGCATGAAGTCTGTGTTTCCCATACTGTTACTTTGCTTAGCTGTACAACTCTTTCTTTAAGTTTGTTATAAATAAACATGGATATCATTTCACTTGACGGACTTTCTCCTTTGAATTCCGGAAGTGCGTTTAAATCTTTGTGATCAAGTATATCTAAGACTGCTTTTAACTCTTTTTTTAAGACTTTGTAGTCCATTAAAATATTACTTTTATCAAGTGTGTTTCCTTTTACAAAAACTTCTACCATCCAGTTGTGTCCGTGTTGATTTTCGCATTCGCCTTCATAATTTAAAAGATGGTGGGCAGCAGCAAAAAAAGCCTGTGTTTTAATTTCAAACATTTATATCCCCTTTTTCAGTATGTAATCACAAAATTCTCTAACAGCTCCGCGTCCGCCGTTTTTGGATGAAATAAAGTTTGCTACGGCTTTAACTTCATCAACTGCGTCATTCGGGCATCCTTTCAGTGCAACTTTTTCAAGTATGCATATATCAGGGAGGTCATCTCCCATATAAGCTATTTCATCAAATGTTATATTATATTTCTGCATAATACTTTCAAGAGTTGCTATTTTATTTTTTGAGCCTTGATGTAGTTCTTTTATATTCAAATTTTTTGCGCGGTGGAATACGGTTCCGTTTTCGCGTGCCGTAATTATAGCCGTAATTATTCCGGCTTTGTTAAGGTTTACAATTCCCTGTCCGTCTTTTGCGTTAAAGGTTTTATACTCATGACCGTTTTCGTCAAAAGTAAGGCTTCCGTCAGTTAAAACTCCATCGACATCAAAAGCTGTAAGTTTTATCGTCATCTTATGCAACCCCTGCTTTCAACAAATCATGAATATGTATAACTCCTATCGGTTTGTTATTTTCATCAACAACCGCAAGTGCAGTGATTGAATATTTTTCCATAAGATTCAGTGCGCTTGCTCCGTAAGCTGATTTTGAAATATGCTTCGGGTTAACGGACATGACATCTTTTGCAAGCAGGGGTCTGATATTTTCATATTTAATAAGAGTTCTTCTGATATCACCGTCTGTAAGTACACCGGTTAAAATTCCGTTTGAATTTACAATCATTGCCATGCCGAGTTTCTTTTCCGAAATTAATTTAATAACATCGGCAAAACTGTCATCTTCTTTTGCGATGGGCAATTTTTCGATATCAGTAAGCATAAGATCCGAGACTTTGTATGTAAAGCCTTTGCCAAGTGCGCCTGACGGGTGGAAAATAAGGAAATCTTCTTCAGAAAAGCCTCTTTTTTCAAGCAGACATACAGCGAGGGCATCTCCCATTGCAAGGGTTGCCGTTGTACTTGCTGTCGGGGCTTTATTCAACGGGCAGGCTTCTTTTTCAACGGAAATATCAAGGGTAACATCTGATGAATGAGCAAGAGTAGAATTCATTTTCCCTGTCATGCCTATCATTGTTACGCCAAATCTTTTGATTAACGGCAGAAGGTTTAACAATTCTTGTGTTTCACCGCTGTTTGAAATTGCAATAACAACATCATTTCTGGTAATAATACCCGAGTCGCCGTGTGTACTTTCTGCGGGATGAAGAAAATATGACGGGGTTCCTGTGGAAGTTAATGTAGCGGCAATTTTACGTCCGATAAGCCCTGATTTACCCATACCGGTAACAATTACTCTGCCTTTGCAGTTATAAAGAATTTCTATTGCTTTATCAAATTCTTCTCCTATATTATTTTTCAGGCGAAGAATTGAATTTGCTTCAATATCCAGAACTTCTTTTGCTAAATCATTGATTTTACTGCGATCCATTATTGTTTCCATTTCCTTAATCCCCCATCAGTTAAAATTATATAATAAATATCGTATAAAAGTATTAATTTATTATAAAATATTTAATTTTTGTTAATTTGCCTCGAATTTTAAAGTATGAAGCAAAGATTATATTACAAATTTGATAATTCAAAACACAGAATTGAAAAATTTAAAAAGTACATTGAAAAATACGGTTATTCAAAAGTTACAGCAGATTTTTCATCATTGAATATTTTTGATGCACTAAAGTTTGCAGTTCTTTCATCTGCCTATATTTCGCAAAACTATCCTTCGGCAAAGCTGCGTTGTACCGGTGTAGGCAGTGAGTTTTACGGGTTTGTAAACGATTTTTCAATAAAAAATTTAGAATTTGTATAAAATTAGCGCAAAAAAAATTTTTCAGGAGTTTTGTATAAGCATGCTGAATGTGGGAGCACTAAATCAAAAAATAATTGCGCAATCGGTAAAAACTACTGCCGTTCAGCCTTCTGTACCGAAAATTAAGGAGAAAAAAGAAGGCTCATTATCTGACAAAAATTTAAAAATTGTGGCAGCAGCTGCTGCAAGTATTGCAATCGCGGGAATTTTAATCGCAAACAGAAACAGAATTGGCAGTCTTTTTAAAACAAAAAAGGTGTTAAATGCTTCAGAAAATTCTTCTTCTGTAAAGCCTAAAAATATAAAGTCGGATGAACCTCCGAAAACTCATTCTAATCCTCTGTCTGATAAAAATAAAAATCCTGTAGAGTTGCCTGGCAATGATAAAAATCCTGTTGATGATATTGATGATATTGATGATATTTCAGGCGATGATTACGAATATACACCTCCGGTACCTAAACTTATTGACAAAATTATACCTTACAATGAGAATTATGAACGTTTAAGACTTGAGGCGGAAACTCCGATAAGAGAGAAAATTACGGAAATATTTAAAAGATACAGGGAGGATCAGGAGGCCGCTCCGGAATTTGATAAATACCGTATACAAAATGTTATAGCTCCTGAATTTATTTCTCCGCCGATAAAAGCTGATTTAAGAGAACTGGATGAGGCAGATTTAGATGCCGTATTATCTTTCCTTGAAAAATATCAATATAATGCAAAAATGCGTGCAGGCATGGATGTATCAAATATTGATGAAGTTCAGAGATTAAACAGACTTATTGAAGAGGCAGAACCTTTGGAACAGGCTTCTTATGTATACCGCGGAATCAGAACACATGAATTGTGGGGAGAGCATAAAGAATTTGAATTTGCAAAAGATATGGAAGTCGGAGATACTTTAAAAGACAGGGCGTTTGTTGCAACATCACGCTCTTATGATGTTGATTTAGCCGCAACAGACCCTAAAAACCTTGACGAACGTTTGCAAAATTACGGGGTTATTATGAAAATACGTCTGCCTGAGGGAACAAAAGGGTTGGATTGCAGACGATGTTCAATGGTAAATTCAGACAGAGGTGCAAATGCAGTATTTATTCTCCCGCCGGATTCCGAATTTAAAATAAGAGCATTTGATTACCCGCGCAGAATAATAGTTTGCGATTATATTCTGCCAAATAAATAATTTATTATGGAATTTGTGTTATAATTCACTTGTTTTAATTTATTTTGAATAAAGGAGAAAATAATAAATGATTGAACATTTGCATAATATTGTTCAAAATCATGCAGTTTTTATTTCTGCTTCAATTTTGATAATTGCATATATATTTATCGCACTTGAAAAAATTCCAAAGGTTACTATAGCTTTACTGGGTGCGGTGGTTACGATTTTGTTCGGACTTGTGAGCCAGTCAAAATCAGTGAACGGAATTTTAAATCCTGATTATTTTATCAATTTTGTAGATTTTAACGTAATTTTTCTTCTTGTATCAATGATGATTATTGTAAGTATTGCCGCAAGAAGCGGAATGTTTAACTGGATTGCTAATGAACTTTTGAAACTTACAAAAGGGCACCCGAAACTTGTTCTTTTTACGCTCGGGATTTTTACGGCGGTAACGTCTGCTTTTCTTGATAATGTAACTACGGTAATTCTTATTATGCCTGTTACGTTTTTTATAGCTGAACAGCTGGAGATAAATCCCGTACCTTTTTTGATAACAGAAATATTTGCATCAAATATCGGCGGTACTGCAACTTTAATCGGTGATCCGCCAAATATTATAATCGGAAGCGCTGCAGGATTATCTTTTATGGATTTTGTGAGAGAATTAACAGGGGTTGTCTCTTTAATTCTTGTTGTAGTTGCTGTTTTAATGATGTTTATTTTCAGGAAATCTCTGGTTGCGGATGCTGAAAAAATGAAAGCAGTTGCAAATCTGGATAATTCTAAAACGATTACGGATTTTTCTTTAATGATAAGGAGTGCGGTTATACTCGTGCTTGTTATTTTGGGGTTTGTACTCCATGATGTAACTCATATTGAAACATGCGTTACTGCAATGTTTGGTGCAAGTGTTCTTTTGTTGTTTGAAAAGCCGAAAGATATTTTGTGCGATGTTGAGTGGAATACGATATTTTTCTTTATCGGTTTGTTTATAATTATCGGCGGTCTTGATGCTTCAGGCGGTATTGCTCTGATGGCAAAATGGATATTAAATATCACACAGGGTTCTCAAAATGCCGCATCTATGCTGATACTCTGGGCTTCAGGTTTGATTTCAGGGGTTATAGATAATATTCCTTACACTGCTACCATGACACCTATGCTGTTAGAGATTCAAAAGGCTATGGGTGCCGATTACACATACCCGTTATGGTGGTGTTTGTCTCTCGGTGCATGTCTTGGCGGAAATATGACAATAATCGGAGCTGCCGCGAATGTGATAGTTTCTGAAACTTCTGCTCATAAAGGGTATCCGATTTCATTTATGGGATTTTTGAAGTACGGTGTTGTTACGATGCTTATCTCGCTTCTTATAAGTTCGTTGTATATATGGTTTAGATTTTTAAATTAATATTGTTATTCAAAATCAGCCGTTCAGTTTTTGTTTTTTATATTTAATAAGCAGTAACAGCGGAATAACAGCAACTGCCATAAGCGCAAGAACAGTAAACGCATCAAAAAACGATGCCAGTTTCGACTGCTGTAAAAGCTGATTATATAATGTACCGCTTGCTTTTTTGGCTGCAATCACATCAGGATAATGTATTAAAAATTTTGTTTTCAATGCAAGAAGTTTATGCTGGAATACAGGGTTATGCGGCGATAAATTTTCGACAAGGTATGTTTGTCTTACCTGTGAAACTCTTGCAATAAACGTAGCCGAAGCAGATGTTGCAATTGCCGTTATGATATTTTTAAACAGAGCATGTAATGATGCCGCATCGGCATTTTTAGAAGCAGGAAGAGTTTGGAATGACAGGGCTGTAATCGGAACAAATGCCATCGGAACACCAACGCACAACAAGAGGTTCGGCAATATAACACTTTCGATTGAAGATGTTGTATTCAATTGTGTGAGCATTAATAAAGAAACAGATATTGTTAAAAGTCCTGCTGTTGCCATGATTTTTGGCTTTATATATTTTGAAAGCTCTCCGAACAGCAATAATCCGACAAGACAGACAATTGAGCGCGGAAACATTGAAAGTCCTGATTTCGAAGGGCTGTATCCCAAAAGACTCTGGACAAACATAGGGACCAAAAGCAGGGTTGAATATATTGTAACATTGATAAATGAACTCATTAAAGTCCCGAACATAAAGTTTCTGTCTTTAAATACTCTGATATCAATAACAGGATATTTGTATTCAAGTTCCCATACATAAAAGAATACAAAAGCAAAAATACATACACCCGTTGTCCAACAAATCCATGTTGTGTCAAACCAGTTGTACTGCTGTCCTTTATCAAGCACAATCTGCATGCATGCCATTGCTATAACTATTGAACCGTATCCGATTATATCAAATTTTTTATTATACTTTTGTTTTTGTGGTTTGTCGTTAGGTACAAACATTTTTACAAGCGCAAATGAAATCATGCACAACGGAATATTCATAATAAAAATCCACTGCCATGACCAGTTATCCGTCAGATACCCTCCGATGAAAGGTCCCGCAAGAGGAGAAAACATCGCGGCAACTCCGAATAATCCCATTGCAACCCCTCTTTGCTCGGACGGAAAAATTTCAAGCAAAACAGCCTGACACAAAGGTAATATTGCTCCGCTTCCGATGCCCTGAACAATTCTAGCAGCTATAAGCGCCTGCAAATTCGGGGCAAGTATGCATAGCAGGCAGCCTAATGCAAATAACCAGATACTGTAAAAAAGTAAAAGTTTTTTACCTATTGTTCTGACCAGATACCCTGTAACGGGGAGCATAAGCCCGCCTGATATGATATAGCAGGTTATAACGGTATTTGTTTCATACTGTGTTGCTCCGTAAAATCCTGCAATATGAGGCTGGCTGACATTTGTGGCAGAAGATGCCGCAAGCGACAAAAATGCCGGAAGCAATACGGATATTGCAACTATATAGGGGTTAGTCTGCTTTTTTGTTTCTTCCATTATCTTATTTTAACCTTTGGTACTACTGACATTCCGGGGACTATGTTGTAATCTTTAATATCTTCGTCAAACATAATTTTGACTGGAACTCTCTGAACGATTTTTACATAGCTTCCGACAGCATTTTCAGGCGGGAATAAGCTCGATTTTGCACCTGTTGAACGCTGGATGCTGTCAACATGACCTTTAAAGCGTTTGTCCGGGTATGTATCGACTTTTATTGAAACAGGCTGGCCTTTTTTCATATGTGTAAGCTGAATTTCTTTAAAGTTTGCAATTACCCAGACATGCTCGGGAACAATATTCATTAAAGGCTGTCCTGTTTGAAGGTAGTTGCCCTTTTCAACGCTTCTGGCTGAAACCATACCTGATTGCGGGGCATAAATTTTTGTATATGAAAGGTTTAATTTTGCCTGTTCAACTTCGGCTTCAAGTCTTTTAATTTCGGCCTGAACAGCTTCTGCTTTTGCTTTGTGAGATTCTAAAGCTGATTCCATTGCCTTTGATTTTTCTGCGGCAGCTTTATGGTTAGCCTGTGCAACTGTATACTGGTTCTGGCTGTTGTCGAAGTCCTGTTTTGATACTATGCCTTCTTTATACATATCGGTGTATCTTTTGTGATCCTTTGTTGCAAAATCAAGTTTTGATTGAGCGGATGTAACATCTTCATAAGATTGATTTACGTTTGAACTGCCCTCTTCAATTTGCTTTTCCGTAACATTAAGCTGTGCCTTTGCTTCTGCGAGTTTTGCCTCTGCCTGATGAAGTTTAACTTCATAATCAGCAGGGTCAATTTCAACAAGAAGCTGACCTGCTTTAACAACATCGTTATCATCAACAAGCAGATTAATTACAGGCCCTGATACACGCGGAGCAACCGATATAAGTCTGCCTTCAACAAAAGCGTCATCTGTTGACTGGTAAAATGTTGCATGCACTGCAAGAAATATACCCGTCAATACAAGAATTACCGCTGTTATTACAGGCACAAATACTCTTTTTTTCTTATACTCGGGGCGTTTCTTTTTTGCTTTTTCTTTTCTTACTTTTAATCTTTCTTTAGCTTTTTCTTCAAATTGTTCATCGTGATTTTTATTTTGGGGTTTGTCTGCCATATTTCACCTCTTATATTTGTATATTTAATTTTTCCTCCAGGTTTGCTTTAATTTTATTTAAAACTGTCAGGCAATTTTCCAGTTCTTCGTCAGTAACTCCTTCTACCGTATTCTGCCAGTGTTCTGCGACTGTCGGTAAAACTTCGTCATAGGCTTTTTTGCCTTCTTCTGTTATATTAATTTTAAATATTTTACGTTTGTTTATATCAGGAGTTCTTGTAACCAGTCCTTTTTCTTCAAGAATATTTATAATTCTTGTGATATTAGGGCGGTCTTTAAGGGTAAGTGCACCTATTTGCCTCTGGTATAAACCGTCATGGTCGAGTATAGCTGTCAAAACAGTAAATTGTTCAGGGGTAATCTGGAAATTTGCCTTAATAAATTTCTGATTAGCAATTGCGCGTACCATTTTGCCTACACGTACTAATTTCATCCCTATTCTGCTTTTTAATAAATTATGCTTGTCCATGATTTTTCTTTGTGTTATTATGATAACACAAACATGCAAAAAAGGATACACTAAATATGAAAAATTTTAAAATATTACTTACCCTGTTTATTTTGCTGTGTTCATTTAATATAGCAGCAGAAGCAAAAAACAAAAAAAATACACCCGATTACAGAGTTGAATATTTAAACCTTGACTGGTGGCAGAAATATAATGATCCTGTTTTGACAGATTATATTACTACTGCATTTAAAAACAATCAGGATTTAAAAATTGCCTCTTTTAACGTAAAGCAGTCTGAACAGGTTGTCAAAATGGCTTTTGCGGGACAGCTTCCTCAGGTCGGATTTCAGGGAGATTTGTTCAGAGATTTCAGTTCATCAACCGTTAAATTCGGGGATGTTGTAATTCCGGATTACAAACAGAGCAACTTTTTTCTCCCGCTTACGATGAGTTATGAAATTGATATCTGGGGCGAAAATTATTTGAGAACAAAATCATTTAAAAAGCAGCATGAAATTGTTAAACAGAATGAAAGAGCTTCTTACATATCTTTAACTTCTGCTGTAGCATCTCAATATTTTAACCTTATAAAATTTGATAAGTTGATAAAGGATCAGGAAGAACTTGTCAAACTCCAGACAGAAATCGTAAGATTAGAAGAAATAAAATATAATAACGGTTTGTGCCCCGTAACCGAACTTATGGATGAAAAACAGCTTTTGACACAGTTAAAAGAAGAATTGAATGTTTATATTGATAAAAGACTGATTGTTGCAAGAGAACTCGGTGTATTGACAGGTTTAAGAGAAAAAGATTTGTCTCAAATGGCAAGATCGGATTATTCAATGCCTGAACTTTTACCGTTGCCGGAAACTATCAATGCGGAAGTTATACAATACAGACCGGATTATTTGAAGGCTGAAGATTATATTGAAAAGATAGGAATAGATGCTAAAGTTGCAAGACGCGACTTTTTGCCTAAATTTATTTTATACGGTCAGGCAGGCTTCAGCGCATACAATTTTACAAATATATTCGGAAATCATACTTTTAAATCTCTTGCAGGTGTTGTTCCATCACTTGATTTGTTTACGGGCGGGGCTAAAATGGCAAGATTGAGATGGACGAAACTTGAACTTGAAAAGGCTCGGCAGATGTATGAAAAAACAATTTTAACATCAATACAGGAGGTAAATGATTCTCTGGGCGGTGCAAAAACAAGAGAGAAAAATTATAAAGAAAGCGTAAAACGGTACAATCTGGAAAATGAAAAATATAAACTTGCTGATAAAAAATTCAATATCGGCGCAAAATCACACCTTGATTTGATGAAAGATAGCGAAAAACTTATTGTTGCAGATAAAGATAAAGTAAATAATCAGGTGAATTATCTGATTTCTACTGTTGATATTTATAAGGCAGTCGGCGGAAAAGATTTTACCACCGTGAATGATAATCTCTAAAATCAATCTTATATATAACACTTATGTCTGATTCTTTTCGTATTAAAAAATGTTTAAATTTTTGTATGAAAAGAATTTTTTTTATATTACTTGCAATATTTTTACCGCGTATTTCATGTTTTGCGGAAGAAATTCATTTTGACAATGAAGTGTATAAGTTAAAATACAGTTCTCTGGCTCCGCAGACAAAAGGTTACGGCAATGAGTATTTTAGAAATTCTGAAAATGTCGGGAACTGGACTAAAATGATAGGAGTTTATTATTACCCGGAAGAAAAAGATCCTGTAAAATATGCCGAAAACTTTGACAAAACCGTTGAAAATACTGAAAACAGCGTTCTTTTAAAACTTATTGAAAACAAAAAAGCTGATAAGGCTGCAATAAGTTTTCTTGTAAACGGGTGTGAAAATGCTAAGAAATATTTCGAATATGATATATACAGATTTGAAAAAAATCCAAACAAAGGAATTATGGTCTTAAAGTACGCTGTGAAGCATTACTTCACGAATGATGCTGAAATTAAATCCATTGCGGAAAATATCAAAAAAAATAACGATAAATATCTGGAAACCATTATTACATCGCCAATTCCGCTGCTTGTAGAAAAAGATGTTCTTATTCGTGAATAAGAAGTCAGCCGTATTGACATATTTAGTGTGCCCGCATATTATTGAATTATGGTAGTTGAAGACACAACCAGAGTAAAAGATTACTTAAATAAGACAAAATTAAAATATCTGGATTACGTTATAAATCCTTATGTGGGCTGTCCGAACAAATGCTTGTATTGCTATGCGGCTTATATGTCAAGCTTCAGCAAACATTCTGAGGAATGGGGAGAATTTATTGACGTAAAAAGAACTGCTAAAAAAATAAACATTTTTAAACTTAAAAATAAAAAAGTTATGATAAGCACCGTAACAGATCCATATAATTCTTATGAAGAAAAATACGGAATAACAAGAATGATTATGGAGCAGCTTGTGAAATCCGAGGCTTTTATATCAATTGTAACAAAATCAAAACTTGTGTTAAGAGATGTTGATTTATTACAAAAAATGAAAAATGTTGAAGTCGCGCTATCCGTAAGCTTATTAGATGAAAATTTAAAGAAAAAGATAGAACCAAATTCTTCTTCCATAAAAGAAAGACTTGAAACTTTAAAAGGATTGAAGCAAAATGGAATTAAGACAATAGTATTTATTTCTCCTATAATTCCTGAAATAACGGATTTTAAAAAAATTATAGAAGCTACAAGAGATTATACTGATGAATACTGGTTTGATAAGTTAAATCTCAGAAGCAGTTTCAAGACAAAAATGTTCAGATTTATAAGCGAAGAATACCCGTTATACAAAACAATATACGATGATATATATAATAAAAAAAATCCGCAATATTTTGATGAAATATCAGATGATATAGAAAGATATTGCAGAGAACATAAAATAAACTATAAGAATTTTTCTGCCGGCTCATAAATTGCTTCTTGACAAAATAAAATAATAAATCTTTTTAGCCGGCTTTTCCTAAAATTAAAAGACATTGATAATACTTCATCAATGTCTTTTTTTATATAGGTATAAATCTGTTAAGCATCTTTTGGGGATTTTTTGTTTTTATAAATCCCGAAAATTCCTGCTGCTGCAGCAATTGCAGAACCAATCCATAAGCCTTTTGAAGACTTTAAACTTTTTGTTGAATTTTTTCCTGCAGAAGCGAGTTTCACAATATCGTCATCGGCCGTATTATTAACAGTTTTTGTTATTTCAGGTTCTTTTTCAATAAGTATATCCCTGAATTTTATTATTGTTGCATATAAATCTGGATTTGATTTATCATATCCTTTGGCCCTAAATACTCTTTCCAGTGCATCCATTATATTAAATCCGAAACCTTCATGTAGTGCATTCTGATAAATTTTTTTGTAATCGGGCGTAACACGTCTTCTAAAATTTGTAGCAGAATGCGGGTCATGTTCGTTATATCTTTCTTCTCTGCCGAGAACATCCATAAAGAAATAGTGTATATTTTTTGCACTCATAATTTCGGCAAATTTTGCTTTTGAATAAGTTGCAGGGTCATCCAAATCTTTAGGATTCATTTTAAGTATTTTAGCCAGCGGTTCTATTGAATTTGTTTTACGTATAAAATTATCTGATGCTGAATCAGGAATCCCCTTTGCTATTTGTTTTAATGGCTGATGGTCATGATTTCCGGTACCTATGGAGAATGTATCCCCCGGCCATTTACGCTTAAGAAATGCATCGTTACTACCCCAGTTATTATCCATATATACAGATGAATAGACTTTTACTCTGTTTTCCAAAGGTTCTATAAGTTTTCCCGAATATTCATCAAACGGAGAAAATTCATCAGGTCCTGCTTCAACTTCATAAACAAGATTTTTTAAGTCAAAGTCCTCTCCTTTTATTTCTTTAACCCATTTGTCAATATTATCGACAAGAGCACTGCCAAGATATTTTTTATTTTTTTTCAAAACTTTATCTTCTCCGTGCGGTGTCATTACCGGGGTTATATAATTCCATCCTACGTCAAATCTTATAACATCATAGCGTCTTGCCATAAGCTGAATTTTTAGTTTTAAAAGCTTATATGCATCACTGGATTCATCAAGAATTTTGTCATAATCAAGTGTTGGAATTCCCCAGGAAGGCAGACCTGTATTATAGCCTTTTTTGAAGGCTTTAGGAAAAGCGTTCACTTCATCGGTTGTAAAGTTTATAAGACAATCCCCGCATAATTTGATGCCTCTGTCATTAAGAAGTTTTTTCCCTTCTGCAAGATGTTCTTCTGCAAGGAATTGTTTAAATTTGAAAAACTCCTGATCAGGTTCTTCTTTTCTTGGAAAATTCAACCAAAATTCGTTATCTTTTACAAATTTTACATACTTTTGTTTTAATGGAGAATTTTCATCAAGTTTAGTAAATCTTTCGTAGGCTTTTTTTAAGATATTATCCTGTGTGCTTCCGCTTTCCATTGCATTTTCACAGTTGATAAATTCGTGTTTATTGCTTTTTGTATTAGCATTAACTATGTTTTGAAATTCTTCTTTTGTTAAAATTGAAGAGTATTTATCTTCTGTTAAAAGTTCAGGGTTAATATTTTGGTCTCCGAGCGCAAGTGCTGAAGCTTCATAATTGCAAAAAAAGTTTTTATATTTTTTTATTTGTCCGGACGGGAGATCTTTTACTATATTGAAATCCAGATAGGTGTGCATATAGTCTATGAAGTCAATCCCCTCTTTTGATGCTAAATGTCCTATCCCGATATCTTTAGCTTCTGAGACCGGAAGGCTTAGCATTGGAATAATAAATGCAGATTTACCGGTCTGCCCCGTAATTTTTTTTGCTTCTTTTAAGGTTTTTGTGTATTCATCCACCTCGTCATTACGCAAAGAACGACCAAACGTCAAATTTGGGTTGACCTGTAAAACTTTCATTAAATTTTAAACTCCTGTTTTCTCTCCAGATATTTAAACAAAAAACGTAAAAAATTTTTTTGCTATAAATTTATAAAACTTTTTACTTTTATGCTAACATAAACATTGTAATTTTAATGTAAAAAATTTTAAGAGGGTGTTTTTTATGAAGGTTTTATTATTTAACGGCAGTTCAAATGAACACGGATGTACTTACACTGCACTTGAAGAAGCCGCTGCATCGCTTGAGAGAAACGGAATTGAGACAGAAATTATTCAGGTCGGGAAAAATGCAATCCGCGATTGTATCGGATGCGGAGGATGCCGTAAAAACGGAGGCAATTGCGTTTTTAAAGACGATATTGTAAATGAAGTTATAGAAAAAGCAAAAGATGCTGACGGTTTTATTTTCGGTTCACCTGTATATTACGCGCATCCGAGCGGAAGATTATTATCTTTTATGGACAGATTGTTTTATGCGGGCGGTGCAAATTTCGCATTCAAGCCGGCTGCTGCTGTGGTTTCTGCAAGACGTGCAGGCACAACCGCATCTCTTGATGCAATTACAAAACATTTTACGATAAATCAAATGCCTGTTATTTCGTCAAATTACTGGTGTATGACGCATGGTGCTCAAAATTCTCCCGAACAGGCAAAGCAGGATTTAGAAGGAATGCAGATAATGAAAGTTCTGGGCGAGAATATGGCATGGATTTTGAAATGTATTGAAGCAGGCAAAAAAGAAGGCATTTTCCACCCGCAGACGGAAGATAAGATTATGACGAATTTTATCCGCTGAATTTGCTAAGCTTTTAAGGCTCTGAGAGAGTTTATAACGGCTAAAAGCGCTACGCCCGTGTCGGCAAATACGGCTCCCCACATTGTTACGATACCGAAGGCACCGAGGATTAAGAACAACGCTTTTATACCCAGAGCAAATATTATATTTTGTTTAACAATACTCATTGTTTTTCTTGCAATGAGTATTGCTTTTGCAATTTTTGAAGGTTTATCATCCATTATAACAACATCGGCAGCTTCTATTGCAGCATCAGAACCAAGCCCCCCCATTGCAATCCCGACATCGGCTCTTGTTAAAACAGGAGCATCATTAATCCCATCGCCTGCAAATATAACACTTTTGTTTTTTTCTTTGTCTGCAATTAATTCTTCAAGCTTTTCAACTTTTTGTGCCGGAAGTAATTCTGCATAGAATTTATCTATACCGAGTTTTTGAGCAATATAATTTGCTGTTTTTTGAGAGTCTCCCGTGAGCATTACTGTTTGATTTGCGAATATTTTTAAATTATTAATTGCAAGTTTTGCATCTTCTTTCGGTTCATCGGATATTACGATATAACCTGTGAAATTTCTGTTTTTTGCTGTATAAACTATTGTTCCTGCACTGTCAATCAGCGGAAATTCTATATTAAACATTTTCATAAGATTAGAATTTCCCGCAAGAATTTCTGAGCCTTCAATGTTTGCTTTTACGCCGTTTCCTGCGATTTCTTCAATTTCTTTAATTTTTTCCGAATCGATTTTTTCACCGTATGCTTCCTTTAAAGAAAGAGCAATCGGATGGCTTGAATAATTTTCTGCGTGTGCGCACATTTTCAAAAGTTCCTGCTTTGTTAGACCTTCCGGGTGAATTTCCGTTACTTTAAATGTGCCTTTTGTAAGTGTTCCTGTTTTGTCGAATACAACGGAATCAGGATTTGAAAGAGCTTCTGTATAGCATGCGCCTTTTATAAGTATACCGTGCTTTGATGCCCCGCCGATACCTGCAAAAAATCCTAAAGGTACCGATATTACAAGCGCACACGGGCATGAAATTACAAGAAATGTTAATGCTCGCTGAACCCAGATGCTGAATCCCGTATGTAAAATTAGCGGCGGGATAACTGCTAATATAAAAGCCCCTGCAACAACGGCAGGTGTATAATATCTGGCAAATTTTGTAATAAAGTTTTCTGCTTTTGCTTTTTTTACCCCGGCATGTTCTACAAGTTCAAGAATTTTGGATACTGTTGATTCGCCGAATTCTTTTTCAACTTTTATTTTTAAAAGGCCGTTTGTATTTATACACCCGCTGATTGCACTGTCTCCTGTATTTAATTCTTTCGGAGCTGATTCACCCGTTAGAGCAGATGTGTCAACAGATGCATGACCTTCAATTACTGTACCGTCAAGCGGAATCTTTTCTCCTGTTTTTACAGTTATTATGGCGTCTTTTTTTACCTCTTTCGGGTTTACTTTGGTTAATTCCCCGTTAATTTCAATGTTTGCATAGTCAGGTCTTATATCCATAAGCCGTGAGATTGATCTTCTTGATTTTTCAACAGCTTTTTCCTGCAAAAATTCGCCGATTTGATAAAGTATCATAACCATAACTGCTTCAGGGTACTCTTTAATTGCAAAAGCCCCTGCTGTTGCTATAAACATTAAAAAGTTTTCATCAAACATATCTCCTTTGAATATGTTCTTAACAGCTTTAATTAAAACATCACCGCCTGCAATTATGTATGCGGTAAGAAATATTATTACTTTTGCAATTCCTGCCGGCATTACTGCAATAGCAAGAATAAATAAAATCAGTGCCAGTATAATTTTTATCAAATGCAATTTGTCATTTTCTTTTGAATATTCGTGATGATGGTGATGTTCGCACATATTATAATCTCCTTAACAATTGAATAAATATTCAACTATCTATTAGTATTATAATTGAATAACTATTCAATTGTCAAGTGTATAAAACTATTTTGTTACAAAAATTTGACAATTGAACAATTGTTAAACTATAATAAAGTCATGGAAATTAAAAAGACAGACTGTGAAGCGATTAATCCTGAAATAGTTGAAAAAGTTATGCCTGATATGCCGGATTTGCGCGTTTTATATGACTTATCGGATTTTTTTAAGGTCATGGGCGATAGCACAAGAATACGTCTTTTGTGGGCTTTAGAGGAAGCTGAGATGTGCGTAAATGACCTTGCGGTGCTTCTTGATATGACAAAATCGGCAGTTTCTCATCAGTTAAAAATCTTGAGAACGGCAAAACTTGTAAAGGCTGAAAAACGAGGGAAAAATGTTTATTATTCGCTGGCTGATGATCATGTAAAGGTAGTGCTTGAGATGGCGCTTGATCATATAAGAGAGTAGATCCTCTCTCTGACTATCTCCCCAATGAGAAGAGAGGACAAAAATCAGCCCTCACCCCAGCCCTCTCCCATAGGAGAGGAAGTATTCATGTGTAGGGTGGGATAAACGAAGTGTTCACACCTTGTTGTTTGCAAGAGATCCTGAAACAATTTCAGGATGACGTACCAGAGTTTATTGAAGTCGATTGAACAGCTGCCTTCTATTAAAATGATTTGGCAAGTTTATGCAATACCTGATGTGAGGTGAAGCGGCACGCTTCACATTTTTTGTTTAAGCTCGTTTTTAATATCGCTTAGAGGGCCGTTGTTCGGGGTTCTGATGTTGTGATAATAGTTTTTAGCAAACGTAAACGGATATTTGGGAAGCCACGTAAATTTTATAAAGATATTTACCGTATCTGCCCCTTGAGAAAGCATAAGTTCATCAATAGTTGCTTCGTGTGCGGGGGAAATTGAAGAGAAAACTTTTAAAAAGTAATCAGTGAAAGTAACGGCAGAATAACCTGAAGCTGTAACAGGATTTGTAATAAATTCTGTTACTTTAAAGTTGTCATCACCTTTAATATTTTTTACGTCATCGGGAAGCTGGAGTTCTCCGCCTGCGATTTGTTCTATTTCATACCACTGGCCGTTATATTGAATGCGCATAATGTTGGGTTTTGGCATATAAATATCATCAAAAATATTATCAAGAATTACATTTCCGTTTCTGTCGCAGACTCCGTATTTGTAGTTCTTTTTTGTAAGAAACATTCCGCCGAAAAGTATGTCAATGGAAGAGTATTCAGGCGGTATAATTATTTCACCTTTTTCATTATAAATTGCAAAATTATTGCTGTTTCCGATTTTGAGGTATTTGCCTAAAATTCTGTCAACGTGTCTGTATTTAGGCTCAATAAGATAGTTGCCGTTGTTATCTATAAGACCGTATTTTGTTTTTTTCAGAATAATCCATGAAGAATCTCCGAGTCTTATCAGCTTTTTATACTGCGGTTCCACAATTATATTTCCTGATTTATCCTGCAGCCCGAAAAGATTTTTTTCATTGCTGAATACTGTTAAATCAGACATTGATACGGAAGCTTTTATAGGCTCCTGTGCCGGTTCTTCTGCAAAAGAATATCCGTTTAATAATAAAATTATAGCTGACAGTATAAAAATTTTCTTCATAAATATATAATAGCATAAAATAATTTATGCTATTATATATTTAGGATGATTAAGATGAATTTAGATAAAAAAACAAAGATTGGAATATCTGTTGCTGCAGCCGTTGTTATACTCGCTGCGGCCCCGTTTGTTATTTATTTGAAAATTTTGCCTGCTGCAGTTTCAAATGAGCATGTAATAAATTTTGTTGAAAAAACTCTATATGATATGGCAGGTTTGAGACTGGATATTAAAAATCCTGTTTTAAAAACCTCTTTTAAGCCTGACATCGCTTTTAAAGTTGATGAGTTAACTCTGGCAAACAAAGGGGCAAGCCTTTTGGCGGTTGAAAATTTTGATACGGAAATTTCATTTAAGGAAATTTTTGATAAAAATATTATTGTAAAAAAATTGGGTGCTGATTATATTTTTGCAGATATAAATAATCTTATGGCTCTTGCTCCGAAGCAGAAAGAACAAAAAGAAAAAGAAAAAAGCGAGTGGAATTTTGACTTTTTTGATTCACTGCTTTACATAAAAAAATCGTTGTTTCTTTATAAAGTTGAACCCGAAACTTATATTTCTCTAAAAGCTGATGATATTGAAATTGATAACACTCAAAAAGCTATGAGATATATACGTTTTAATATTACATCAGATATCAAAAAAGCCGGAAAGAGCATGTATATCAATATAGCAGACCGAAATTCCGTCTATATCAAAGATAAGGCTCTGCATATTGATAAGTGTATGCTGACAGTTAATAAATCAAAGATTTATTTTAATGCATTTGCAGCAAGAAAGAAAAATTCTTATCTTGAAATTTTTACGGATAAAATTCTTGTAGGGGATGTATTAGAACTTATCAATTCGCAGATAATTGAAAATAATTTAAATGAGCCTTTAGCATTTTTCAAGGATTTGAAGGGCGATTTTAATTTTAATATCAAACTTACAAAAAACGATTTGAACGGTGTTGTAAACCTTAATAAAATTTCCTGCAAACTTATACCTGTTGACAATATTCCTCTGATGCTCGAAAAAGGGCAGATTGTTATGGGCAAAAAAGATATAGTTGTTAAAGATTTCAAAGGTTATTACAACAATAAAAAAGAAAACAGCATTGAAATGGAAGGTACCGTTAAAGATTACCTGAAAACCATTGATACTAATTTGATTGCACGTGCTGTTGTTACTAATGATTTCGCTCAAAATCAGTTTTCTAATATGGTCGGGATTCCGATTACCCTTACAGGCGGCTCGACAAAAACAAGACTTGATATCAAATCGATAAATAACAAAATTGATCTAAAATGGCTTTTCGGACTTAAACCTGGTCAAGACCTTTTGATAGACGGTGCGTCTTTAACGCCGAATAAATTTATCAGAGGTTTGAATGCTGATATGCATTTTGAAGGGAATATATTTGATATCAAATCAGTTGATTATTATATTGTTCCTGACAGTTTTTCAATCGAACAGAAGAAAAATGCAAAACCTGTTGTAAGTGTTGCAGGAAAAATAGATGTTTCAACGCCTGTTCCGACCGTACAAAATATGGGGTTTGAAATTCCTAATCCTCTCCCGAGCGAATTTTTGAATGTTTTAATCGGTCAAAAGCTCTTTAAAAACGGAAAAATAGCAGGTAATATGGAATTTGTAAATACGGGGAAATATCCTGTATTAAACGGCAGACTTACAATGGATGATGTTAGAATACCTTCCCAGCGAGTTTATTTGAAGCACGGTGAAATGAATACTTCAAACGGTCTTTTAAACCTCGCGGCTGAAGGCAGATACAGACGTTCAGCTTACAATTTTGACGGAAGTCTTATTAATGAAATTAAATTTCCTGTTGTTGTAAAAGATGTTAATTTAACTGTTGATGACGTGGATGTTGAAAAATTTATTGCATCTGCAAATAATCAGAATTCCGAGGCTGTAAAATCCGATAAGTTTGATGTGAAAGCTTCAGGAGAAGCTGTTGACGATGATGACAACACTCCGACATTTGATATCGGTAATTTTGTTGTTGAAAACTGCGTGCTCCATATTTTGAAAGGGGCTTATAAAGATATAAAATTTGAGGATGTAAAAGCAACGCTTTCTCTTGATAAAAACAGCATTTTAAATATGTATTCAAACAGGTTTGCGATTGCAGAGGGTCATTCTTCAGCGAAAATTAACTGTGATTTGAAAAAACATAAATATAATGTTATTCTCGGTATTAAAGATGTAAATTCAGATTTGATGGCGACTACTATTCTTGCATTGAAGAAAGAAATAACCGGCAAAGCCAGCGGACTTATTTCTTTAAATACTGATGATTCATTAAAACTTAACGGTTCGATTAAATTCGCGGTGAAAGACGGTACAATTCAAAAAGTCGGGCTCGTTGAATATATTTTGAAATTCGCCGCATTATTCAGAAATCCGCTTGTAATGATCAGCCCCTCAACATTCTCTGATCTTGTTAATATTCCTGAGGGAAATTTTGATAAGATTAACGGTGATATACGGATTAAAAATAATGTGATTGAAAATATGATGATAAAATCATCAGCACCACAGCTGAGTTCTTTTATTGTAGGGCGCTATGATCTTGAAACAAGAGATGCAACTTTGAGAATTTATACAAAATTCAGCAACAGAAACAAAGGGTTCGGCGGATTTTTAAGAAATATATCACTTAACAGTCTTGCAAACAGAATGCCTTTGAGCAGCAGTAATGACAGTAATTATTATGCAGCGGAAATATCGCAGCTTCCGCCGATAGACGCTGATGAAAAAGACTGTCAGATATTTTTAACAAAAGTTGACGGTGATGTTGAACATAATAACTTTATTTCGTCTTTGAAGAAGATTAAATAATATTGGTAATAAAGAGCTTTTGTATTATGTGCCATCTGGCGGTCGACTATAGGCACATAATTGCATACATTATTTTGTATGTCAAGTAATGTACAAGAAAGATTTGCTAAAAAGCTGAATTTAATACGGAAAAACAAAGGTCTTTCTCAAGAAGAATTAGCTTTTTTATGCGGAATTGACAGAACTTATATTGGTAGAATTGACCGTTGTGAACGTACCCCTGGTTTAGTTGTTTTGCAAAAAATTGCTGATGGCTTGAATATGACACTCCCGGAATTGTTAACTTTTGACTAAAAGATTATAGATAAATATTTTTGTTAGATTTAATTTAGCACCATAATCCCCAAATTCAAATATGCTGCAAAGCATATCCAGATTATATACGGAATTAACAAGTATGCTGATACTTTTGAAATTTTATAAAATGAAATAATTGTCAAAATCAAAAATACCAGAAGCAAGATTATTATGATAAGACTTAGCGGAATGTTATGAAGATAGAAAAATACAGGACTCCAGCTAAAATTTAACAAAAGCTGAATAAGAAAAAATCCTGCACCTGATTTTTTATCTTTATCCGTTTTGGCAGACATAAAAATAAAAAAAGACAAAAATATCAGTATATAAATAATTCCCCAAACAGGTGCAAAAATCTCTGACGGCGGAGTAAGAGGCGATTTATTCAGTGTGTTGTACCAGTTTAAATCCATAAATTAATTATTGAAAATAATAAAAATTTTTCATCAGACGGATTGCTATATTTTGTAAACACTTATTAAGATTTTTATTTTTCCCCTCTTGACTGAGAGTGAACTCTCAAATATACAATATTATTGTATAAATTAAAAAAGGAGAGCATTAAATGATTTTAGACAAAGTAAACAATCCTGATGATTTGAAAAATTTATCCGTTGATGAAATGAATTATCTGGCTGATGAAATCAGAGAATTAATTATAAAAAAAGTAAACACAACAGGCGGGCACATGGGGCCTAATTTAGGTATTATAGAAACTACTATCGCAATGCATTATGTGTTTAATTCTCCTGTTGACAAAATTGTTTTTGATGTTTCTCACCAGTGTTACCCTCATAAGATTTTGACAGGCAGAAAAGAAGGATTTACTGATCCAGACAAATATTTGGAATATACAGGCTACACAGCGCCTGAAGAAAGTGAACATGACATTTTTAAAATAGGTCATACCTCAACTGCCGCAAGTTTAGCTGCAGGTCTTGCAAAGGCAAGGGATTTAAAGGGCGAAAAATCAAACGTAATTGCAATAGTCGGAGACGGTTCTTTGAGCGGAGGTGAAGCTCTTGAAGGGCTTGATAATGCTGCTGCACTCGGAACAAATATTATAATTGTGATTAATGATAATGATATGTCTATTGCGGAAAACCACGGAGGGATTTATAAAAACCTTAAACTTTTAAGAGATACAGAAGGTCAGGCCGAATGCAATTTGTTTAAAGCGATGGGATTTGATTATATTTATGTAGATGAAGGCAACAATATTGCAAAGATGATTGAAGCTTTTCAAAAGGTGAAAGATATTAATCATCCTGTTGTTGTTCATATTAAGACCATAAAAGGGCATGGCCTTGCAGCAGCAGAAGAAAATAAAGAAGTATTTCACTGGGTAGTCCCTGGAATTTTAGATGCAAAAACTTCTGCTCCTTGTCCTCAGATTGAAGATTATAATTCGGTAACAAAAGATTTTATTCTCAAAAAAATTGAAGAAGATAAAACAACTGTGGTGGTTACAGCCGCAACTCCCGGAGTTTTCGGATTCGATTCGGAATACAGGAAAAAGCTGGGTGTTCATTATACTGATGTCGGTATTGCAGAAGAACATGCGGTTGCTTATTCCTCGGCGCTTGCAAAGGCCGGTGCAAAACCTATTTTAACAATAATGAGTTCTTTTGTACAAAGAACTTATGACCAGCTTTCTCAGGATTTGTGTCTTAATAAATCTCCGCTTGTTATTCTTGTTTACTGGGGCGGAATATCGGATGCGGATGCAACTCATCTTTGTTCGTTTGATATGTCAATGATGTCGAATATCCCGAATCTTACATATCTTGCGCCGACAAATAAAGAAGAATATCTGGCAATGCTTGAATATGCATATTCGCAAAATCACGGTCCTGTCGCAATAAGAGTTCCGTCAATTCCGCTTTATTCAACAGGTGTTGAAGATAGAACGGATTATTCGGCTTCGAATAAATTTAAGCTCGAAGAAAAAGGTGAAAAAATTGCATTATTAGGACTTGGCAATTTCTTTAATCTTGCAAAAGACGTTAAAGATGAGATTAAAAATAAACTCAATATTAATGCAACTCTTATTAATCCGCGCTTTATTACAGGTATTGATAAAGAGCTTCTTGAAAGTTTGAAAGCCGATCATAAAGTCGTAATAACTCTTGAAGACGGCATACTAAACGGCGGATTCGGCGAAAAAATCGCGCGTTTTTACGGAAATTCCGATATGAAAGTTCTGAATTACGGAGCCGAAAAAGAGTTTACGGACAGAGTGCCGTTGAGTGAACTTTACAGCCGTTACAGACTCAGGAAAGAATTGATATCGGAAGATATAGAAAAGATTTTAAAATAATTATTTTAATCAGATATAATAAAAGCGGCCTTTGATATAAGACCGCTTTTTATTTTATCTTTGAGTTACTATCAAGTATGAGTTATTTATGATATAATTTTTTCAGGAGGTATTTTATGTATACTGTAAAAGAAGTGGCGGAAAAAATGGATGTATCGGAACACACATTGCGTTTTTGGGCCAAAAGCGGTTTTTTCCCTTTTGTAAAAAGAGATAAAAATAATGTAAGAATGTTTTCCGACAACGATCTCGGGTGGGTTAAAATGGTTAAATGCCTCCGCTCTGTCGGTACCGAAAATAAGGCAATAAAACGCTATATTGATTTATGTATAATGGGAGATTCCACAGTTAAAGAGCGTTATGATATTATTCATGAAACAAAAGTTAAAGCTTTAAAGCAAATGGAGGAATGTAAAAAGCAGATAGATGTTCTTGAATTTAAAGAAGCTTTTTATCAAAATCTTATAAAAAATAATCTTAAAGATACGTGGAATCCGATGAATCAGACGGAACCGGTAAATTCTGCCGTGTAAGCCGGGAGCAGGACGTTTTGGAAAATTTTTCAAAAAAAGAAATTATTGATTTGTTAAAAGATGACAGTCAAAATGATTGGCTGTTTTCGCTTGCCAATAAAGTGAGAAAAGAATACACGGGAGACGAAGTTCATTTACGTGGTCTTATCGAGTTTTCAAACTTTTGCAGAGGTACTTGTAAATACTGCGGAGTGAGAGCCGAAAATAAATTTGCAAGAAGATACAGAATTGCTCCGGATGATATTATTGAAACAGCTAAAACTGCATGTGAAGCCGGATATAAAACAATTGTTCTTCAGTCGGGCGAGGATATGTATTTTACCCGAAAAATTATGTCAGATACAGTCGCTGAAATTAAAAAATTTGATACAGCAGTAACTCTAAGTATCGGCGAAAGAAGTTTTGAAGAGTATAAATCTTTCAGGCAAAGCGGTGCAGACAGATATTTAATAAGAATTGAAACAACCGACAGAAATTTATATAAAAAAATGCACCCTTCAATGGATTTTGATAACAGAATAAGATGCCTTAAAGATTTAAAAACTTTAGGTTATGAAACCGGTACGGGCTGTCTTGTCGGCTTGCCTGAGCAGACAATAGAATCTCTAGCCGGTGATATTTTGTTTTTTAAGGATATAAATGCGGATATGGTTGGGATTGGTCCTTTTATTGCGCATCCTCAGACTCCTTTAAAGGATTACCCGAACGGCGATTTTACTCTTGCATTAAAGGTAATGGCAATCACAAGAATTCTGCTCAAAGATATTAATATACCTGCAACAACGGCTATGGAAACACTTAATCCGGACGGGCGTTTAATTGCTCTTCAGTGCGGGGCAAATGTTATTATGCCGAATGTAACGGATTTTAATTACAGTGAAAAATATGATATTTACCCTAATAAGGCTCATCTTGATGATGATATATTAAAATCGCGTGCAATAATTGAAAATAGACTCAAATCAATAGGCAGAACCGTTGCTAATGATTACGGATTCAGGCCTAAAAAAACAAGCCGATAGTGAGATTTGAACTCACGACCTACTCATTACGAATGAGTTGCTCTGCCGGCTGAGCTATATCGGCCTGTATGATTTATTATAACCGTTAATTGTATCTCCTGTCAACAGCTTGTTATAAAAAAAATAGATTGTCTCTCAGACAATCTATTTTTTTTAACTTTATTTCTAAAGTTATTTAAGATATTCTTTGTAAAATGCCTCTATTTTATCAAAAGGTATTTTTTCAAGATTGTCATAAAGGTCTGTGTGGTTTGCATCAGGTACAATGTATAATTCTTTGTTGCTGCCTTTTAATTTTTTGAAAGCATCTTCCGAAAAGTAACGGCTGTGTGCCTTTTCTCCGTGAATCATCAATACGGGATTTCTTATTTCATCACTGAAAGCGAGTATGGGCATGTTTATTAAAGACAGCGATGATGTTGTATTCCAGCCACCGTTTGAGCCTATTGAGCGTTTGTGAAATCCCCGTTTTGTTTTATAAAATGCAACGTAATCTTTTACAAACTGCGGTTCATCACCTGTGAGTTTGTCAGGCAGACCCTGTGATTTTGCGTAAGTTCCGTTTTTGAAATCTTCGGTTCTTTGTTTGTTGAGTTTTTCTTTTAATTCATAACGGGCATTTTCATCCGTTGAATCAAAGTAGCCTCTTGCCGTAACTCTTGTCATATCATACATTGTTACGGTAACTGTTGCTCTTATTCTTGTATCGACAGCTGCTGCGTTTAAGCCGAATCCTCCAAATCCGCAGATACCTAAAATTCCTATTCTGTCAGGATTAACAAAGTTTAAATTGCTTAAATAGTCAACAGCTGCGCTGAAGTCTTCCGTATTTATATCCGGTGATGCAACATTACGCGGTTCGCCTCCGCTTTCGCCCGTGTAGGAAGGATCAAATGCCAGAGTTACAAAACCGCGTTCGGCAAGCGTCTGTGCATAACGCCCCGAAACCTGTTCTTTTACGGCTCCGAAAGGACCGCTTATTGCAATGGCTGCTAATTTGCCTTCAGGCATACTTTTTGGCATATATAAGTCGCCCGTTAAATTTATGCCGTATCTGTTTGTAAAATGGACTTTTTCAATATTAACTTTATCGCTTTTCGGAAAAGTTTTGTCCCAATTTTCTGCATTACTCATAGATGAACCTCCAATCAGTAATAAAAATATAATAAAACTAATTAATACACCTTTCATTTACCTTCCTTTCTCGTATTAAACTTTTGCCGGTACTTTTTGCCGAGCAATCTCTAAAATTACCCCCGCATATTCTTCATGTTTTCCGTAAAAAATATGTGATGCGTCAGGAATTATGATAATTTCGTTGTCTTGCGGATGTTTGCAATGCGAGTTTATTTTCTCCATAAATCCTTTTGCATCGCCATCTGTCAGGCTGTCTTTTTCGCCTATCACAAATGAACCGTTAATTTTAATATTATAAAGCGAATCAGTCTCGCCTTCATTGCTTATTACAGGGCAGTTTTTCAGGTTATATGCGTTGTAAAAATCCAGAACCGTGCTTGCACACATTGGTGAAAATCCGCCGAAAAGATACGGAAGAATTTCATTTCCTCTTCCTTCTGCTTCAAATTTTTCAGCAAGTTCAATACATTTTTTTACATTTGGCATAACATTAAACCAGTGCGCCAGATCTACAGGAGCCGATACAATAAAGTAGTCAACAAAATTATCGGGTGTATTGCCGAGATAATGTATAATTTTGTTTGAACCGAGCGAGTGTCCCGCAAGTATTATATTTGTAAAGCCGAGTTCTTTTGCGTATTTTACATAACTTTCCACATCTTCATAAACTAGGCTGAAATCGTCATAGACTACACCTGTATACTTTTGTTTACCGGTTGTAAAATCCGAATATGCAATGCATGAAAATGCATCCATAGCGTGTCCTGCAATACAGGCTGTATTATTGGCGTTTAACAACTCTCCTGCTGCTGTAAGAAGGTCATTTTGAAATACATTACTGCATATTCCGCTCATTATGATAACGACCGTATTCATCGTGTTATCACCCCACATCGCTCCTTTTAATTCAAGGCCTCTGGGCGTATTTACTCTTATAATTTTCATAAGCTGCCTCCTTTTTATATTATTTACGATTTTTATAAAATAGCAAATACTTATATTACATATTTATCTATACTTGACGGGCATAGTTAAATGCTGTATGATTAAATACAAGGAGGTTATATGGAGGTTCGGGTTTTAAGATATTTTCTTACCGTTGCAAGAGAAGGAAGTATTACGGGAGCTGCAAATTATCTTCATCTCACACAACCTACGCTTTCAAGACAGCTTCAGGATTTGGAGAAAGAATTGGGGCAGAAACTGCTTATAAGGGGAAAACATAAAGTAATTCTTACTCCTGAAGGCATGATGCTTCGAAAACGTGCTGAGGAAATTGTTGAGCTGGTTGAGAAAACAGAAGCTGATTTCAGGTCTATAAATGATATAATAGGCGGAGATATTTATATAGGAAGCGGAGAAACCGATTCTATGAAATATATAGCTGAAATTATGAAAGATATTCAGCAGATTTATCCTGATATAAAATTTCATATATACAGCGGAAATGCAGAAGATGTAACGGAGAAATTAGATAAAGGTTTGTTAGACTTCGGAATTTTGATACAACCCATAGATTTGTCAAAATATAATAATATTGCATTGCCGGAAAAAGATGTATGGGGTGTTATAATGCGTAAAGACAGTCCGCTTGCGAATAAAAAAGAAATTAAACTTGAAGATTTGATATCTGTTCCTCTTATAGCATCAAGGCAAATGTCTGAAAAATATTCTGCCCGCAGCGGATTTCTGAGCTGGTTTGGTAAAGATTTTAAAAAGCTCAATATTGTTGCGACTTACAATCTTGTTTATAATGCTGCGATTATGGTAAAAGCAGGAATTGGGTATGCTGTTACTTTAGACAAGCTTGTAAATACTACAGGAGACAGCGAAATATGTTTCAGGCCGTTAAGCCCGAGACTCGAATCCGGACTTGATATTGTCTGGAAAAAGTATCAGGTATTTTCTCCTGCTGCAAAATTGTTTTTAGACAGATTATATGAAAAATTCGTTAATGATGAATACGGAAAAAATAATAAAAAATGTAAAACGTAAATTAAATGCGGATTGCTTATTTTTAATAAAGGTTTTGAAGATTTTATAAAACTTGAATTCAAATCTCTATTTTATTTTCTGCCATATCAACGGTATTTTTAAAGTGTTGTTACCCAAACCCTGAATCAGAAATTCAGATAAGGGTTTAAATCTGCCGTTTTTATTTAATGCCTCGATAAGCGGATGTTTTTTCATAAATCTTATATTTCTATCCTTATCAACTAAGACTGTATCTTTTAAAGGAATTGTTTTATCTGCTATATAAAGATGTTCTTGTAAATGGTTGCCAAGTACAAAAATCCCATTAGTTTCAAGCTTATTATATATTTTTTCTATAAGTTCATATATTATTTTTCTTTTGTTTGTCTCAATATTAGGCTTATCTCCATATTTAAATACTCCGTTTAAATCATTATCTGTCAACTGATAAATTGCATTTCTGAAAAATATGGCTCCGGTTTTCTTGTGCTTATTAAATGTTTCTATATCTTTAATATCACCCTTAATAAAACTAACATTTTCCTTGCATGATTTTTTCGGAATGAAATATTTTTGAGGATAAAAATCAATATTATCAAATCGTATTGTATATACAAGGTCAGAAACATTATTAACAGGGAATGTTGGTTTATCTGTTTCTATAAAATTTGTATGAAAAATTTGACTTAAGAATTGTTTACTATTTTCACTATTATGGTTTACTAAAAATCCGTCTTCTGCCAGAGGATGTATTGCATAAATTCCTTTATGAGCAAAATCTATAGCTTTACTGCTTTTATCTATAGAATAAATCTTGTATTTTTGACGATTGTTAAAGAGCGTATTAACGGATAGAGCTTCTTCACCGTTAGAACCTGCGTACACTAATATGTCAGCCCCGTTTGGAAATTCTTTTTCTATAATTTTAACAGACCTTTGTAAAACTTCCGGATTATGATAAAAATTTGTGCTGATTGAATTTCCGGTATCATCATCAATCATATTATAACTTTTAAAATTTATATTAGAATGCGACTGTGTTATTGAATTAATTTTCATATTTATGAATAAAACGGAACAAAAAAATTTTTGCGTTTAAGTTTTGTATAAATAATTATCCGCTGATTACCCGCAAGCATTTTTGCATTAAAAAAGAGGGCTTGAAATCCTCTTAAAATGGCGTGAACAACGAGGCTGTCTTGACCTGCTCGCGTTAAACGGGACTACGGTTGACGCCTTCAATGCCGTTGGCATTTTGTCGTCAAACCTCCGCCCTCTGCTCGCAGGTCGTTCGAACTCAAAAAGAGTTCTCCCCTCTATCATACAAAATTAAAAAGCGGTAGAAAAATCTACCGCTTTTTAATTCGGGAACGACGAGGCTCGAACTCGCGACCTCATGCGTGACAGGCATGCGCTCTAACCAAACTGAGCTACGCTCCCTTATTTATTTATCAGTGTCTGTCGACATTTTTTATTATAATATGCTGATTTTTTTTTTGCAAGTAGGTAATTTATTTTTTTATGAAAAAGTGTAAATAAATTGCTTTTTTAGTAGCAATTTATTTTTTCAGGCACATTTATTTTTATATGAATAGTGTGAATAATATAAATAATAATTTTTCTTTTAAGGGAAGATGTCCGCAGATTAAAGATGCCCAGTGGGTATGTCATGTCGTAAATACTGCATATCCGCATGTTTCTACTACGAGATTCAGCGCGCCTATGTTTAAGATTAAACAAAAAAATCCTGAGTTGTATAATGAATTTTTAAACCAAAATCCGTTTCATTTTTCAGCCCCGTTTAATTTTGAACAATTAAAACTCGTTGCTATATTTGATTGGCAAAAGCGTCTGATTGATAAATTAAACAGAGTCAGAAAAGAATGGCAGTGCGGTTGTAAAACGGACTCAAGAAGGGTAAATAATTTATTAGGGCAATTAAAGTATAATAAAATCGGTAATTGCGGTGAAGATGCAATGTTAGCAGAAGCAATTTTGAAACTTAACGGCGTTGATAATGCCTGTACTGCAGGGTTGAAAGTTAATAATTTAAATATTGACCATTCAGTTTGTGTGTTTAATCGTGACGGTTCAAGTTTTGACGGTAAAGTTACAAGAAACACTATAGTTATTGATCCATGGCTTGGAGCGGCTGATTTTGCTTCTAATATGTTTTTAAAATACAAAAATCTTTGTAAACAATACTTTTTTAATCTTAAAGATAACTCAAAAATAGGTTTTAGGGATATAAAAAGTTTGAATATACCCGGCGAGGAAGCCTTATTACTGACATTAAGGCATGAAAAGCTGATGTTCCCGGGTATAACCAAGGAATTTATGCAGTAAAAAACAGCTTCTTAAACTATAAGAAGCTGTTTTTTTTATCTTTTTTTTTAGTTTTAGTTATATAAAGGTGCAAGTTTTGCCGATTGCTGCGGGATTACACCTTCTTCTATTGATTGATAAACTCTGTAATCAATTACGGGGAAGCAGTTATCGATGCTTTCAATTTCTTTAAGTTTTGCCTCATCAATATTACCGCTTTCAATCATATCACAGATTGTTTCAAATCTGTCAACATGTTCTCTAAATCTGTCCGTAGCATAGTCTTTAGCCTGCCATGTCGTAATCAAAAACGGCCAGTCAGAACTTTGTAATAACAGATTTTCTCTTGCCATCTGATTTAATGCTCTATGCAGAAGTTTATCCTGAGGGATTTCCGGATATTTATCTGCAATTGCATTAATTCGTTTTTCGCAGGCATGAATTATCGGCCACATCCATTCCGTTAAATGGTTGTTCCATACATAGAAATGCCCGCCCTGTCCCCATGAGCTTTCAGGTATTTGTATAGCTTCTTTAGGCGGATATTTATGAATATATTCCCCTGCGGTCATTCTTTCAACTTCCGGAAGGTATATTGCGAATTTTTTAATTACCTGTTTAATAAATTCAACACCTTCAAACCACCAGTGGCCGAACAGTTCTGTGTCGAATGAAACCATAACAAGACCTTCTTTACCTGTTGCATTTTTGTAATCGTTGAGCATGTGGTAAATTAATGTTGTATAGTGATCTGTATTTTCATTAACTTTATTTAGCGCCAAAACGGGGTCATAAAGCATTTTATCGCCTAAATCGGTAGTTGGAGAAGTTATTCTCCAGTAATGCATACCTGATTTGTCGTCTTTTTTATGGAATTCTCTGTAAACTCCATCCCCCGGATATCCGTCAGCAGCCGACCAAACCTGATAGCCTGCTCTGTCGTTTCTCCCCATAACTGCCACCTGAGCATCGGGCAGCCAGTATGCTGAATATGTGTCATAGCCTGTTGCCGGACGTTCCGGAAGCGGAATGTATTCAATGTTTCCGTAAACACCGATGACACGTCTGTTTCCGATTGAATTTCCGCCTTCTATAACATGAGATTCAGTGAAGAAGTATTCAATGTCGTTATTTTGTAATGTTACTTCAATTGCCGGTCTCCAGTGTTTTTTACCGTCTTTTCCGACATATTCGTAGCCCTGTCTGTAAGCGCATTCAGGAAGCCAGCATCCGCAAGCTTTTTTACCGAATAATCTTTTTGTGGTATCAGAACCTACTTTAAATTGAGCGTTAAGGTTGCTGTCAGTCGCAAGAAGCGGTGAAAATCCGTGTGTTGCTCCTGATGTCGTAATTTCAATACAACCTAAATCCTGATATTTTTTAAATTGTGCGATTAAGTCCATTCCGTATTTATTTACGAAAGCATCCTTGATGTTAGAAAACCAGTCAAAGTAATATTTTGCCAAGTATTTTAAGTGCTGAGAATGAGCAACTTTAGGATCAGGATATCTTTCTAAATCCTTAGATACCTGTGCAATTCTTGAATCAAGGTATTTTACAAAACCTTCCTGCAGATATCTGTCGTTAAGCTGTTCTGCCAGAATCGGGGTAATACCTACCGTAAGTTTTGCTTTGATACCTTCTTCATACAGCTCTGATATTGCATTCAGCAATGGAACGTATGTTTCTGCCATACATTCATAAAGATTTTCTTCCCCGAAAGGCCACATACCGGCTTTTCTGTAATAAGGAAGGTGGCTGTGTAACATAAATACGAATTGTCCTACTGACATTTGTGCCTCCATATCTCATTTAAACGAATTATTATATAACTATAATTCTTACTTATATATTATTTATACCACAAACGGGTAAAAAATATAATCCTTAAGAACTAATTCTTGTGTATAATGTTACAATTTTTAACAGTAAAAAATACACTAAATACTACAAAAGTAATAACTGTCTTAAAATAAGCTTTTTGAAATATCTTAACAAAGATTGTTTATATATTGCAAATTGAAATTTTTTTGTATAAAATAAATCTGCTCACATCCTCAAAATGTTCCGGAGTCATTAACCGGACGTAAGAGTAAAGAAAGGCAAAAACGAAAATGGCAAATATTAAATCTGCTAAAAAAAGAGTATTAATAGCTGAAAGAAACAGAGTTAGAAATGTTGCTTTCAAAACTTCAATAAAAACAGCTGTTAAGAAAGTATTGGAACTGGCTAAAGCTGATGATAAAGAAGCTTTAAACACAGCAATGTCAAGAGCATATCAGTTGTGCGACAAAGCTGTTTCAAAAGGTATTTTGCATAAAAATACCGCAGCCAGAAAGAAATCAAGATTAACAAAGGCCGTAAACAAATTACAGTCAAAATAATCCGCTGATTTAAAAACTTATAAGAACTGTCTTTTGAAAAAGAGACGGTTCTTTTATGTTGAAAAATAAGAAAAATCTGTTATAATTAATAATATGAAGTTAAAATAATAATAGAAAAAGAAGGAGTTGCTATGGAAAGTTTATTAAGAAATGAAAATCGGGGGGGGGGCACTCTCAGTTAGCAGAGGGCAAGAAGTCAGGAAGTCAGGTTGTATACATTAATGTCATTGCGCATTTATTGCGCAATCTAAAATTTGTCATAAAAAGATCGCGCACCATATGCGCGATGACGGGTCTTAATATTCAATCCCTCGCCCTTTGGAGAGAGGGTGTCCGAAGGACAGGAGAGGGGCTTGTTGGAAGGCAGGAGGTCAGGAAGCGCGGAGGGCAAGCTAATATCAGTAAAGAGGATTTGAATACTCCCACTATAACTAATTTAAATGTAATCAGCCTGCCATCTTGCCCTCAGAACTTTTGTTCTTCTGATTGTTACCCTCCCCAACCTTCCCTAATCAGGGAGGGAAAACCCGCCTTTACCTTGGCGGAAGTATTGATAACCCTTGGCATAATCGGGGTTGTAGCTGCCATGACAATGCCCGCTTTGATTGCGAATTATAAGAATAAGGAACTTGCAGTACGTGCTAAGCGTACTTATTCAGTTATATCTCAGGCTATAAAACTTTATGAAGCTGAGAATGAAACTCCCGGCGATGTTACGGGATTGTTTGATACTTCAAAAACGTCAAAAGAAGTTTTAACGAATTTTTCAAAATATTTTGACGGTGCAAAACTTTGCTTAAGTCCGTCTAAAGATTGTGAGATGTATGCGCATAATGTATTATGGGCAAGTGCTTTATATAAGCCTGATTCCGGTGCTTTTGCAGATAGCTCTTGGAAATCAAATCCGCTAATTGTTTTGAAAGATGGTTCTTTTATTGGTTTACAGCAGTTTTCTAAATGTACGGAGATTACTACTTCGAATTCTTATGATAGTGATGGAAATCTTGTTGTGGATAAAGATGGAAATCCTGTAACTTATACTTCTACACGCAACTATTGTGCTTCGCTTAGGTTTGATACAAACGGTAATTCGGGACCGAATCAATATGGAGCAGATGCGTTTGAACTAAGAATACGCGAAGACGGTAAGGCCAGTGGTTGGAGTAAAACAGGCTGGGAGAGTCTTCAAAATATTTTACAAGGTGGTAATCCGATTTATACAAAATACGTTGAAGGGCAGAAAAAAGATTAATAAAAGTTCATAAAAAATTATTATATTTATTGCAACGTTATAAAAAAAGTGGTAAAATATAGATATGGTTTTTGCGTCTCTTTTATTATTCGTTGTTATTCTGCTGTGTTCGCTTATTATTTATCTTTTCTGCAAAAGAGTAATTTATAAGCTCAACAAGCGTGTTCTGGCACGTAACATTGCAATTTTGAAAAATTCTAAGGAGCTTGCAGATTATGACAATTTGTCGGATGACGAGATTAGAGAAAAACTGATTATTCCATTTTTTCTTGTACTGGGATATAACACGTTTGACAGGCGGGAATTTGTAAGAACGCAGAGGAGAGCATCTGTAGAACCAGATTATATTACCAAAAAATGGGATAACAGCAGGCTCTGTAAACGTTCTTTGTATATAAAATTTGAAAAATTTGCGGACAGTGCTGTTGATGTTAAACATAAGACATATAAAGATAACAAAATGCAGGGCGTTAATATTGATGAATTAATGAATAAACTGTATTTTAACGGAGAATATTATGTTTTAACAAACGGATATTTATATTTGTTTTTCAGTAAGCATTATGTTTCCGGCAGTGAAAAATTTGAATTCTGTTTTAACGTAAAAAGTTTTTCAAAAGCAGATATCGCTCATCTCGCATATTTTACGAAGCAGTATATGTTTCTGGAAATTTCTGATGTTTACAGAGTATGATTTTGTTATGAAACATTAATATTATTCTGATTAATATTATGTAAAGATATTGGTAATTAAATATTTATTGAGTATAATTATCTCATTACAGTATATTTTGGTAAGAAAGATAATTATGCAGGAAAATTTTGAAAGAAAAACAATAAAAAACATAGATTTTAATATAGATTTGGCTCAGAGTTTCGGTATTTATAAAAACAAGTCAGAATTTGATTTGCTTGATTATGCAAGCTCTGTTAATATATCATGCGGATTTCATGCGGGTGATCCTCTGACTATACGGGATGCTTTATTAAGAGCAAAAGAAAAAAATGTCGTGGTCGGTGCTCATATCGGGTTTGATGATATTCAGGGGTTTGGCTACCGCGATATGGATTTGGATGAAGATGAGATTGAAGCTGTTGTTATTTATCAGGTGGGTGCTTTAATGTCATTTGCCAAAACTTTCAATATGGAAATAGAGCATGTACGTCCGCACGGTGCCATGTATAAAAGATGTGCATCAGATTTTGCTTTTGCCTGTTCTGTTGCAAAAGCTGTTCAAAAGTGTTCAAAATGGCTTGTTTATTATGGAGCTGCAGGCGAAATTACCGAAAAAACAGGTGAACTTATAAACATACCTGTTGCACAGGAAATTTGTCTCGAAAAGATGTATAATGTTGACGGAACCGTTAATACTATAGCTAAAGACTGTGAAAATACAGAAATGGAAATATCACGCTTAAAACAACTGCTTTCATCTTCTCAGGTTTCTAACATAGAAGGCGGTAAAACTGTTGTTACGGCTGATACAATTCATTTTACAAACAGACTTTCTAACTCTCTAGAGTTGATAAAACAGGCGTATGATGTTATTAAACCTGTTCCTGTTAATTATAAAAATGCTTGTTTGTCAGGCTGGGTAGAATAAAATAATAAGGATAGATTATAAGGTGATGAAAGATTTTAGAAAAAACGTAAAATTCCCCGAAGATGTAAGATGGCTGATGCCTGGTTTGCAGGTGAAAAGATGGTTTGCTCTGATATTTCTCGGAGCAGTATTAATGACGTTCGGTGTCTTGATTTTATTTGATATAAAACCCGTATTTTACACTATGGAATTTATACGTAAAATCGCAATGACAGTTTCAACAGAATGGATTGCATTTGCGGCAGTAATGTTTGGAGCGGGTATATTTTTTAAAGGCTGGCAGAAAACAAATTTGTCAATCCTTGACGGAAGCGATAACCAATCTTTACTGGAAAATCTTTATAGAAGAAGAAAACTTAACAGAGGCCCGAAAATTGTAGCGGTGGGAGGCGGAACAGGTCTTTCAATGCTTTTAAGAGGGATTAAAAATATTACAAATAACGTAACTGCGGTTGTAACTGTCGGTGATGACGGCGGAAGTTCGGGAAGACTCAGAGAGGAAATGGGGGTTCTCCCGCCAGGTGATATAAGAAATTGTATTGCAGCTCTCGCTGACGATGAAGATCTTGTTACAAAATTGTTCCAGTACAGGTTTAAAACAGGTGAAGGACTTGAAGGCCACAGCTTTGGCAACTTGTTTTTGACGGCACTCTGTGCAATTACAGGAGATATGGTTCGTGCAGTTAAGGAGTCTTCCAACGTTTTATCCATACGCGGGCGTGTTTTGCCTTCTACTCTTGATGATATGAAACTTGTTGCAGAAATGCAGGACGGAAGAATTATTCACGGGGAATCAAATATACCTGAAGCTCATGGAAAAATTAAACGCTTATTTACAGATCCGCAAGACTGCAGAGCTTTGCCCGATGTAATTTCTGCAATCCGCGATGCGGAATTGATAATTCTCGGACCGGGAAGTTTATACACAAGTGTTATCCCTAACCTTTTAATAAAAGAAATTGCTCATGAAATTGCAAAATCCGGTGCAAAAAAAATATATGTCTGCAATATTATGACTCAACCGGGAGAAACTGACGGCTACAGCGTTTGTGATCATATTAACGCTATAATGAAACATGCGGGAAGCAAAAATGTTATAGATGCTGTTCTTGTTAATGATTTCATGCCTTCAAATTTAGCAAAAAAATACCAGATTGCGGGTTCATATCCTGTGAAACCGGATTTTGAGAATTTGAAAAAGCTCGGTGTAAAACTTGTTACGCGCAAACTTATCGAAGACAGCAAAGAAGGGCTTGTCAGACACAGTTCTCATCGTGTGGCAAGAGCTGTTTACTACTGGTTCCGAAAAGAACATAAAAATGAAAAAGGAATTTTTGCAAATTCTCATAAAGAAAATGAAAAACAAGGCTGTAGTGTGTAATGGTTAAAAAAATTACTGTTAGTACAATTCGCAAATACAAAGAAAATAATGAAAAATTTTCGGTTTTGACGGCTTATGATTATTCTACCGCTAAATATATAGATGAAGCAGGAATTGATATTGTATTAATCGGCGACAGTCTTGCAATGGTAGCTTTAGGGTATGATACAACTCACAGTGTAGGCGTTGATGAGATGAAAATTTTTACCCGTGCGGTTGCAAAAGGGGTCGAGCACGCAATGGTTGTTACGGATATGCCTTTTTTAAGCTATCATACTGATATTGCCTCTGCCGTAATGAATTGCGGTTTGATGATAAAAGAGGGAGCTAATGCCGTAAAAATAGAAGGTTTCAGTGATTATACATTAAATGTAATAAGACGTTTAACCGAAACCGGAATTCCTGTTATGGGACATTTAGGTTTTACTCCTCAATTTATAAATACTCTGGGCGGTTATAAAATTCAGGGGAAAACTCAAGGAGCTGCAGATGAAATTTTACGTCAGGCAAAAGAATTGGAAAAAGCAGGAGTATTTTCTATAGTTCTCGAGATGGTTCCGCAGGAGAGTGCAAAATATATTACAGAAAATTTAACTGTTCCGACAATTTCGTGCGGAGCAGGAAAATATTGTGATGCTCAAGTTCTTGTATCTGATGATGTTTTTGGTAAATTTTCTGATTTTAAACCGAAATTCGCAAGAAAATACGGTGATATGAAATCATTAATATTTAATTGTGCAAAACAATTTAATGATGATGTAAAATCAGGAAAATTCCCCTGTGATGATGAAGTTTTTTAGTAAATTTGCATGACTAAATGCAAAGTATAAATTTTAATCGTATTTATGTGATATAATTTTTTTAGAGAAAGAGAGTGATATATATGTTGCTTCATACAATAGCAGAAGTAAGAGAGAAAGTAAAAGAATGGAAACGGGAAGGGCTTACGGTAGGTCTTGTACCAACAATGGGGGCTTTGCATAACGGGCACTTAAGTCTGATTAAAAAAAGCGTTGAAAAATGTGATAGAACTGTTGTGTCAGTTTTTGTCAATCCTATTCAGTTCTGCCCCGGTGAGGATCTGGATAAATATCCGAGAACTCTTGATGAAGATGAAAAATTATGTAATGCCGCAGGAGTTGATATTGTATTTGCTCCTTCGCCTACTGAAATGTATCCTGATGCGCAGATGCTGAGTAATGATTTTTTAACATACGTTATTCCTCCGTTTTTCTATACAAACAAATTATGCGGAAAATTTCGTGTAGGGCATTTTGACGGAGTTTGTACCGTTGTAAATAAATTATTTAATATTGTTCAGCCTGATTTTGCATTTTTTGGAGAAAAAGACAGGCAGCAGCTGATCATTCTAAAGAAAATGGTTAAGGATTTAAACATCCCTGTTGAAGTTATTCCCTGCCCGATAGTAAGAGAAGAAAGCGGATTAGCCTTATCTTCAAGAAATAAATATCTGTCGGGAGAGGATAAGGTTCAGGCTCTTGCATTGAGTAAAATTTTATTTAATATAAAAGCATGCTATAATAAAGGTATAAAAGATGTTAAGGCATTAACAGAAACAGCATATTCGTATTTGAATGAAAATCATTCGCTTGAATATCTTGAATTCAGAGATGCAGATAATCTGGAAGAGAAAAAGATTGCAGATGATAACACAATTGTATTTATCGCTTTGAAAATTGGAGATGTAAGGTTAATTGATAATATAGCTTTAGCGTGAGGATTTATGATTCAGATTTATAAATTTTTATCGAGACTTATAAACGGATTAATAAATGTGTTGTTTGTAATACAGATAACTTTAATGATACTTGTGTTTCTAACGGCGACTTACTGGTTTTTTAATCTGCTTGACATGTCGTTTTTCGCCTTTGTTCAGCCGATAGCTGATGTTGTTTCTGATTTTGTAAAAATATTTTATAATCAATCTGTCAGTGTAGGCGGAGTCTATATTGACGGGTCTTTATTACTTTTTGATATCATTGCAATAGTAATTGTTTTTGTTCTTGCGAAACTGAAATATTACTGTCATAGGTGGATTGATTCTCTTAAACTTTTAATAGGCGGATGTGAAGAAAAAAGAGAAGAAAAATTCAATAAAGAGTTGCAAAGAGAAGCTGAAGCAAATATAAGAAAATGTAATAATGTCGCTGTTCTTGTTCAATTTACAGCAAAGAACATGATGGTTGATGCTTGCTGGGGCGGAGATGCACAGGCCGGTGTAAAAGAAAAAGAAGAAGAAGCTTTTAAAACATTTTATGCATCGATCAAGAATTTAACAGGCTGCAAGTTCGCGAAAACAGGTGATAAAATGCTGATTATGCTTAATAGTTTTGAAAATGTTGATAATCTTTTGAATTTTGTGGAATTGTCAATAAGCAGAATAAAATTAAATATGAAAAAGAAAAAATGGCTTTTAATAAGCTATATTGCCGTAGATGTTTTTGATAACAACACAAATTTTAAAGAAGATGTTTACCCCGTTCTTGAAAAACTTTTGACATTAAAAATTCAGAATGAACCTGTATGTCTCGGAAATTTTTGCATGAGATACGAATTATACCCTGAACCGATGTTTAAGCCTTTTTTGAGAGGTGCTTATAATATAGACGGTGAATGCGAAGTCTGGTCATTAGTTAAGAAAAATTAACAACCCTATTGATTTTTAAAAGATTTTCGGCTAATATAATTTTGTACAACCGCAGACAGTTAGCGGGGGGGGGGCAGAACATTTTAAGGGCTCCGGCTTTAGATAAACCTTATGATGAACTTCCCCCACTATAAGTTATAAAAGTTATAACTCTCCCCTTAATATACCAGCTAACCGAGGTGAAACAGTCGAAATATAAAAAACAGATTTGTTCACTTGTGAGATTTTGCGGTCCGGTATTGGAAAAGCGAAATCTTTTTTAGTATTCGGAAAGATATAAGGTCGAGTGATTGTTGAAGCAATCAGTAAATACAAGAAAAGGAAATAATCATGGCAACAAAAGCTTTTAAATCTGAAAAAATAGATGCTATTAAAGCAAAAGCAGAAAAAGCCCAGGTAGCTATTTTGACAGAGTATAAAGGTTATTCCGTAGAAGAAATTACAAACTTGAGACGCAGTCTTCAAAAAGACGGCGGAGATTACATGGTAACCAAAAATACTCTTGCTAAAATTGCTTTAAAGGGAACTGATTTTGAAGTTTTAACCGATTCTTTAACCGGACCTGTAGCTATTGCGTTTGGTTTTGAAGATCAGGTTAGTCCTGCAAAAGCAGTTGCAAAATTTATTAAAGATACCAAAAAAGGCGCAATTTTAGGCGGTGCTTTAGACAGTAAATTATTAACCGCAAAAGAAGCTGAAGCATTATCAAAAATGCCTTCAAAAGAAGAACTTATTGCAAAAATTCTCGGTTCTATCAATTCACCTGCTTCAGGTATCGTTGGATCTATCAACGCAGTTATGTCTCAGCTTACAAGAACTATGGCTGCCGTTAGAGACGCAAAGGCACAATAAGCCTCAAATATGTACAAATTAAAAACAATTTAAAAGGAGAAAAATAATGAGTAACGTAGAAACTATTTTAGAATCAATTGAAAAATTAACTTTGTTAGAAGCTGCTGAATTAGTAAAAGCTATGGAAGAAAAATTCGGCGTATCTGCAGCAGCTCCTGTAGCAGTTGCAGCAGCAGCTCCTGCAGCAGCAGGTGAAGCAGCAGCTGACGAAGCTTCTGAAGTATCTGTAATTTTGGCATCAGCAGGCGCTAACAAAATTGCTGTATTGAAAGAAGTAAGAGCTATCACAGGTCTTGGCTTGAAAGAAGCTAAAGATTTAGTTGATGGTGCTCCGAAACCTGTTAAAGAAGGCGTTAAAAAAGAAGATGCTGAAGCTATTAAAAAACAGCTTGAAGCTGCAGGCGCTACAGTTGAAATCAAGTAAGTATTTCAAATATTTATTCAATCAAAAAACGTCCTCATTTTTGAGGACGTTTTTTACAGGCAAATTTTTCTGTATTCGCAAAATTCGCACATTTTTGAATGCTCAATTTCTTCAGGAAGTTGAGCATTTGTTATTTTATCGCAAATCGCAAGTATATTTTTTTCGTATTCTTTTTCTTTTTCAGGGGTGAAATCAATTATACGATTTTGATTATTTTTTAAGTCAATATATACAAATTTAATATTTCTTACGTCACTCTGAACTTGTTTCAGAGTCTGTTTTTCTAATAATTTAGATGTGCATAAAAGGTAAACCATAGTTTGATAATCGTATTCAGGATTTTGGGGAATTGAGCCTGTTTTATAATCAAGAATATAATAATTATTTTCATATTTCATTAAAGCGTCTAAACGACCGCCTATCCAGTAATCTCCAACTTTACATGAGATATTATATTCAGAATTTATATAACTCTTTTGAAAATATTCGTTTTTTTTGAGTATTTCCCAAATTGTTTTTTCTTCAGAATTTAAAGCTTTTTCTAATTTTGAAATATCATCGCCTCGAAGATAATAGTTCGCCAGTGCGTGAACTTTTTTACCTTTTTCAAAGAGTGTGTTTTTTTGCGGTACCGAAATTTTTTGAATGTATTTAAAGTGGTATTTTACAGGGCAGGCTTCAAATGTTTTGAGCATATTCGGAGAAAAACTATTCATCGCATACCTCCGTATGGTTTAATATATCAGTAAATAACAAACTCGGCTCCTGATCAACAATTCTTTCAAAAGATTTAATTTTTCTGCTGGTTGTAAAACAGAGATATTTTTTTGCTCTTGTAATGGCAACATAAAGCAGTCTCAGGTTTTCCGAGACTAATTCCTGCTTCATATCAAATTCGGATTTTGCTTTGTAATCAGGATTAAGACGTTTTAAATTTTCCATAAAATCAGAATTTTTTAGTTTAATCTGATTAAAGTCAAGTGTAAGATTTTTTTCAGACATTTCAGGGATAAACACGTAATCAAATTCATCACCTTTTGATTTGTGGAGTGTCATAATCTGAACTTTTCCTGCAAAGAATTCTTTATCACTTTCATCTTCTTCGGAGAAGAAGTTAAAACCGCTTAATTTCGGTTTTTTAGCAAGTTCCCCGAGATGTTCGACAAGAGTTGGAAAATCTTTATAGTTAAGGTTCAATCGTTTTATTAACGTTGATATGAGATAAACGTTTGATTTTTCAATCTCTGATGAAAAATAATGAAGCCCGATTTTTATGGCAAGTTCTTCCGGGGCAAGATGCGGGAACGAAAGCCAGTAGTTTAAATCCCAGTAAAATTGAGAAAGATGAACGTTTTCTATATTGTCGCAGTCAATTTGTATAAACGGATTTTCGTATTTTCTGATTTCAAGCCCCAGACGCTGTTTGTAAAAACCTGCTTCCGCAAGAATTTCATAATTATCGGCAATAACATTGTTGTCAAACGGATTTATAATCATCTGCATTACTGCAAAAATCACTCTGAAAATAGATTTCTGCTCAAGGCTTTCGCTTCTTGTAATAGTTTTCAATCCGCTGTTATTTATAAAGTTAATCCATTGTGCAACCTGATAATTGCTTCTTAATAGAATTCCTATTGTGCATTTAGGGTCTTTTTTCAATGCTGATTTTATTTCTTTTAAGATATAATTTCTTTCTTCAAGCGGTTTTTCAAAAATAATTGAATGCAGAGCGTTTTCAGATACAGGATTTCTTCCTTCAACAGGTTGCATAAAGATTTCAAAGAATGCATTTTTTGTTTCCTCTTGCGTATCTGCCCATTTTACAAGATTGTTGGCAAGCGTCCAGACATCTTTTGTACAACGCTGTGAACAGTTCATACTGACGTTATTACTTTCTGATATAAATTTTCTGAATCCTTCAACATCCGCATTTGAAAAAGTTGTGGTAATTGCCTGATTTATGTCTCCGCATCTGATTAAATTTTTGTGTTTTGCGCTCAAAATGTTAATCAGTTTTTGCTGAATTGACGAGCTGTCCTGTGCCTCATCTTCAATAATATAATGACATATACCCTGATAGTATGCACGTATATCGGCATTGTCTTCAAGGAGTTTAACCGAAGATGTAAGCATATCATCGTAATCAATTAAATTGGATTCTTTTAAAATTCGCTGATATTCATTGAAAAATTCCAGAAATTTATTAATTTTTTTATCATTAGATTTTTCTTTAAAATCTTGCTCAGACTTAGTGTGGCTATGTGCGTAGCACCCGCCTATTTTAAACACCGAAATACCTCTGTCAAATTCTTCGGATTCATTCTTTTTAAGTTTTAATTTATTAGAAATTTCTCTTATTATTCTTGTTCTCTGGGTGTCATCGCAAATTTCAAAATCTGATGAAAGTCCGAGTCTTTCAAAATTACCGTTTTCTTTCAGTATTCTGAGAGCAAGACCGTGGATAGTGCTGATGTTTGGCAGCTGCGATGAATTTTGTCTTATATTTTTAATTCTGTCGCGAAAGTTTCTGGCGGCACTTTCCATATAAGTCATTACAAAGATATTTTCGGGGTTTACGCCTTTATCAAGAAGTTTGAGAATTAACGCAAGAAGAATTGTAGTTTTTCCTGCTCCGGGAACAGCCGAAATAGCCATCTGCCCATGTTCATAATCAAGAACGGGTTTTTGATCCTCCCGCGGTATTATATTAAAATGTTTCTCCTCATCCTGAACTTGTTTCAGAATCTCTTTGACTTTAATATATTCTTCTATTCCGCCGAAATTCTCTATCCCGTTTCCGTCAAAAAGACTTGAATACGTATAAATCTGTTCAGATGCACAGAGTGTGAGTTTCCTTAAAATTCGAGCTGTTTTTTCTTTTGAAAGTTCAATATTGTCATCAATTGTGAATTCATCTTTAGCCCAGCCGCGCTGGAAAACCCATGCATTATACAGAGGTCCTGTGTCGCTTTTAATCCATTCATCACTTGAAATATCAAGCCAGAGCTGATATTTTGTTTTGATTTGATTGTCAATAATTTTTTGAGGGGTTGAAATTATCAAATCATTTGATGAAATTTCAAGAGTTGAATAGGGATTTTCTGCAATTATTGAATTTTCAATCTGATTTATAATTTCTTCCTGTCTGTTTTTAAAATCCTGCCCGAATATATTTTCAAAGTCCTGTAATTCCTTTATAAAGAAATTGAATTTATTTAATTCGGCAGGCTTAACCTCGTAAAATTGCGCAAGTTCATAATAAATATCATAAACTTTTTCAGAAAGTTTTGCATTACTTTGAGATAATTTGGCAAGAATTTCAAGAAATTTTTTGTATTTTTCGCTGTATTCTTCAAGTTTAAATGTGTACTCAATAAGCTCTCCGTTTTTTTTGAAATTCTCAAGTATTTCTTTGCAGTATTTTACGGGAATTCCTAAAAATTCCGAAAACACTACACGCATATCAAATTCATTTACAGGCATTTCGCTGTAGAGTTTCAAAATTGTTAATATTGATTTTACAAGTCTGTTTTGAATAAGTTTTTCACTCCCTGATAAAAACATAAGATTTGTGTTAATGTTTTCCTTCAGAGAAAATTTGAGCATATCATCAATTACCGGAGTAATTATTGAAATTTCACATGGCAAAACATTTTTTGAAAGAAGTTCATTGATTTGTTTGACAGCAAGATCAATCATTGATGCTCTTTTGGAAGGCGACTGCATCGAAAAATATTCAAGCGTTTCTTGTTTTGTTTCGGTAATATTAGAAAATAAAATTTCTGCATCATGTGAAAGCTGATTTTCAGATTTAATTTTTTCAGCTTTTTGTTTAAACAATTCTTCAAATTTCCATACCGCTGTTCTATCGGCGCTCAAATATCCTGCGCGGCTTGCGCCTTTTTCGTCAAACGCTGCGAAAACATCTTTTAACTGCGGTGCAAGATGTGATATAAAATCAAAACAAACAGGGGTTATTTCATCTCCGTCATCTAAAATTAAATATTTGATATTTTTAAAGTAATCGGAATTCTTGTAAACATAATTAAAAACAAGAGTTTGTCTGAGATAATCAAAGTCCCGTAATGCGAGAGTATTTGAAAGTAATTTTTTTAATGTAATTTTAGCATCATCAGCAAAACTTTCTCCTAACACCCTGGAGCGCCATTCAACTTCTTCATCCGTTAAATTGTTTTGAACTATTAGTGAGTATCTTCTAAAAATCTGATGCAGCAGTGATTTTTTTGAATTGTAACCTTTAAAAGGAATTTCTTTTAAAATATCTTTCAGAATAAACTGCGAAACTTCCAGTCCTGCAAGATTAGGCAATATTGCAGGACTGTTGAAAGGGTTAATATTTTCAATAAATGCCCAGTTGTCGCTTATCGTATTATATACAAGCGAAAAAAATGAATGCACCTGTAATTTTTCAATACAATTTATTTCTAATTTTTCTAAAGTTTTGTTTATGAAGTTTTGTTTAAGATTAGAGTTTTGTACAAGCACTAAAATTTCAGAAGATTTTACGCCTGAATTCAGTAAATCAGAATATGCTTTTATCAGAAAATCCGTTTTATTAGTGGATATATCGCCTGAAATTAACATCCATACTCCTTCAAAAATAATTGTATCATGAACAATAAAAAATTTATTTTGTCCTCATCCTTCTGAACTATTGCATTTTTTTAGCCGTTAGGCTATTATATATCCATAAACGGAGAGAAGGTAATACAAAATTTAGAAAAAATGCATGGAGGTTAATTATGCAAGAATTACAAGAACAAATCGGACAATCAGCAGGTCAAATCTACAACTATTTGAACAGCAACGGAGAATCTACATTCTCAAAAATGAAAAAAGAATTAGATCTTAAAGGAAACTTTGCAGATTTAGGTCTTGGCTGGTTAGCAAGAGAAGACAAAGTTGAAATTTCTAAAAAAGGTGCTTCTGTAAGCGTAAGACTTAAATAGTTTTAGAGAAAAAGACATCATTAAAAAAGACACTTTTTAAAAAGTGTCTTTTTTATTATGTAAATAAAAAGAGCCTCTAAAAAATATTTTCAGAAGCTTTCGAAATCTTTATGATTCCTCGTGTAAAGGTTAGTAGGTAGAAAGTGTAGTAGGTAGTGTGAAAATTTATTAATTCGCTTTTGCGTTTTGATTTATTTCTTACATATTAATAAAGTATTTATTGAGTATATAATTGCGCAATACCGTATATATTGTAATAAAACTTTACATAATAAATATTATCAGAAAATAAAAATAAACTAATCATACTTTATTTGCCTCCGGCAGGGTCTTCCAGACAGGGGAACTTTTTATGGAAAAAGTTCCTCAAAACCAGCGACACACATCCACTCGCTAATAATTTACAAGACTCAGCTTGAGGCGTGTAAACTCGTTACACTCAGACAATACACGCCTTTGGAATTTGCTTTCGTCTGTAATTATTGCTCGTTCCGTTATCGTCGCATTATTTATATAATTATTTAAAATTAAAAAAAGTTCGACCATTAATGAAGCGAATAATTAATGTTAGCGAAACAACAACAAAACGAGTGCTGTCTGAGCGGTAAAGTTTTTTAGATTCTGAAACAAGTTTATAATGACAAAAATGTAGCGAGTTCACTCGTTTTAAGTTGAGCGTTACAATTAATTAATGAGCGTAATGTCGGTCGAGAGCTTCTTTGCGGTACTTTCTTGTCGGTACAAGAAAGTACAAAGAATTTTCTTTAGTTTATTATTGAAATACTTATAATATTTATTATGTATCATATTTATTTTTGTTTTATAATTGTTAATATTAAAAAAGGATTAGTATATGAAAATAGCAATATATCCGGGAAGCTTTGACCCGATTACTAAAGGACATTTAGATATTTTAAAAACTGCTGCGGAAATTTTTGATAAAGTAATTATTGCAGTTGCAAAAAATCCCGATAAAACAGGTTTTTTGCCTGTAGATATCCGTGTAAAACTTATAAAAGATAGCGTTAAAGATTTAGAAAACGTAGAAGTTGATTCTTTTGAAGGCTTGACAATTAATTATGCAAGAGAACGTAACGCAACCGTTCTTATAAGAGGTTTGCGTGCAGTATCTGATTTTGAATATGAAATGCAGTTATCTCAGGCAAACAGCGCTTTAGCGGATGAGGTTAAGACAGTTTTTCTTACAACAAAACCTAAATACAACTTTATATCATCAAGTACAATCAAAGAAATTTTCCTTAATAACGGTGATATTTCAAAATTTGTTCCGGAGCCTGTAAATGAATATTTGCAAAATTCTTATAAATGTTAAAATATATAGATTTTTCCGTAACAAATTATTTGACAATTGATATACGCTTATGTAGAATGTAATTATAGCAAGAAAGGTATATGTGTAACAATGCAACAAAATGGTGTATATGATTTATTAAAAATGTTGGAAATTTCTTTGGAGGAAGGTTTTCCTATTATTCCGCGCAAGTTTACCGTTGTAAAGACTAAAGAAATCGAAACATTAATTGATAGAATTTATGCTTCTCTGCCGGTAGAAGTTCAGGAAGCAAGAGCATTTTTAAGACGTAGGGAAGAACTGCAGATAGAAGCACAGCAAAAGGCTGAAAAAATTGTTCAGGATGCTCAGGCAGAAGCAGACAGAAAGCTGTCAGAGGCAGACTTTATTAAGGCTTTGGAACGTGAAGGCATCAGAATCAGAACTCAGGTTCAGCAGGAGTGTGAAGAATTAAAGCGCAAAGCAATGGAAGAAGCCGATAATATTCGTGCACAGGCTGTAGAAGAAGCTATGAAGACTAAAGAAGGTGCCGAACTTTATGCCGAACAGGTTTTAACTAATCTGGAAAAGAATTTGACCCAGCAGCAGCAAATTGTTAAAAACGGTCAGGTTTATATGGAAAAACTTCGTTCAGATTCTTTCGGCAGCTATGATATTCCGTCATCTTACACATCGGAAAGAGCTCAGTCTTCCGGTTCTGATTTTGTAATAAAGTAGACGTGTTAAATTTTTTAATAAAATCAGCAGGTTAATCTACCGGCTGATTTTTTTGTACATGCTTATAGTTTTTTAACATATTGTTTGCAATTTATTTTGTTTGGTTTATTATGATAACATAAGCCGATTTAATTAGAATGTGAGTTCCATCACATTCTTTTTTAAAGGGCGAATAAAATGGGCGAAAGAGCTCTGATAATTTAAAATTTAATTAACTGAAAAGGAAATAAAACAATGGGTATCAAAGGAAAAAATGACAGAATGGTAGTTCTTGCATGTGAAGATTGCAAAGAAAGAAACTACACAACAACAAAAAACAAAAAAAATATTAAAGAAAGACTTGAGTTGAGTAAATACTGCCCGACTTGCAAAAAACACACCAACCACAAGGAAACAAAATAACAGAAGTTCGGATGTCAAGAGGTCAGAGGTCAAGTTAATAATAAGCCTGTCTTCTTCCTTTTGTCAGCCGAATCTCTGACTTGCGTCCTTAGTTCAGTTGGTAGAACGTCGGTCTCCAAAACCGGATGTCGAGGGTTCGAGTCCTTCAGGGCGCGATTTTATAAAAACGTAAGGAAACAAAATTATGATAGGCGCAGAAAATCAAATGCCGGCATGGCTTGAAAAATCTACAAATTCAGTAAAAACATACTTCAGAGGTGTAAGAACCGAATGGGGTAAAATCAGCTGGCCCGAAAAACGTCAGGTTGTTGCCGAAACTGTTTTTGTTATTGCGATAGTTTTTGTTTTTACCGTTGCGGTTTATTTAATGGATATAATTTTTAAAGGTTTGCTCGGATTAATAAAATAGTCCTGCATACAAAAAATAAAGGTGGCTTATGACTGAAAAAGAAAAATCAATGAAAGAACAGCTTGACGAAGACAAAGCTCAGGAAGCTCAGGAAGCTAAAGCTGAAGAAGAGGCTAAAGAAGCTAAGAAAAATCAAAAACGCTGGTATATTGTTCATACATATTCAGGGTATGAAAACAAAGTAAAAGTTAACCTTGAAAAACGTATTGAATATATGAACATGGGTGATAAAATCTTTAGAATTGAAGTTCCGCAAAAAACCGTAACACAAATGAAAGGCGGTAAAAAACAGGAACGTGAAGAAAAAATATTTCCCGGCTATGTTCTTGTTGAAATGATTATGGACGAAGACAGCTGGTATGTCGTAAGACACACTTCAGGCGTTACAAAGTTTGTCGGCTCGGCTAAGAAACCTATTCCTGCGCGCGACAGTGAAATTAAAAAGATTATTAACCGTTCAAGTTCAACTTCTCAAAAAATTGAGCTTGATGTTAAAGCGGGCGACAAAGTCAGAATTGTATCAGGACCGTTTGCTGACTTTATCGCTGATATTATCGAAGTTTATCCTGATAAATCTAAACTTCGTGCAAATGTTTCAATCTTTGGACGTGAAACTCCTGTAGAACTGGAATACAAACAAATTAACAAGTTGTAATCTAAACTTTTTAAAGATGACTGCGTGGGCAGCACGAATAAAAACAAATTAATAAATTATAACAATTAGTACAAAAGCTGTGGAAGGACCCTCCGCAAAAACTCGTAAAAACACGGAGACCGTTAGTACCACAAAAGGAGAAAAAAATGGCTAAAAAAGTAGTAGGAAAAATCAAGCTTCAAATTGAAGCAGGTAAAGCAAATCCGTCCCCGCCGGTTGGCCCTGCATTAGGTCAGCATGGTGTTAACATCATGGATTTCTGCAAGCAGTTTAATGCTAAAACAGAATCTCAAGCTGGATATATTATTCCGGTTGTTATTGATGTTTATGAAGACAGAAGTTTTTCATTTATCGTAAAATCACCGCCGGCACCTGTTCTTATTAAGAAAGCTTTAAACCTTCCGAAAGGTTCGGCTGTTCCTAATAAGGATAAAGTAGGCGAAATTACTAAAGAACAGCTTGAAGAAATTGCTAAAATTAAAATGAACGACTTAAATGCAACATCTATGGAAGCTGCTGTGAACATGATTAAAGGTTCTTGCAGAGCTATGGGTGTTACTGTAAAAGAAGGTTAGATGGAAGGACGTAAGTCCGTTATTACCACGAAAGGAATTTAAAATAATGAGTAAATTAACTAAAAAACAAAAGAAAATGCAGGAAATGCTGGAAGGATTTGTTCAGCCGGCTACTGCAGCTGATACAATTAAAAAATTGAAAGAAATTTCAAAAGAAGTTTCTAAATTTAATGAAACAGTAGAGTGCCACATGAGATTAGGTATCGATGTTCGTCAGGCTGACCAGCAGATCAGATCAACTGTTGTTTTGCCTGCAGGTTTAGGTAAAACCGTAAAAGTTTGCGTAATTGCAAAAGGTCCTAAAGCTACAGAAGCAAAAGATGCAGGTGCGGATTATGCAGGCGCTGAAGAAATTATCGATAAAATTTCTGACGGCTGGTTTGATTTCGACACATTGATTGCAACTCCTGATTGTATGGGTATGCTCGGGAAATTAGGACGTGTTTTAGGGCCTAAAGGTTTGATGCCTAACCCGAAAACAGGAACAGTTACAATGGATGTCGCAAAAGCTGTTAAAGATGCAAAAGCAGGTAAAGTTGAATACAGAGCAGACAAACAGGGTATGATTCACTGTCCTGTCGGCAAAATTGAATTCAGCGAAGAAGATTTGCTTAAAAACTATGCTACTCTTGCTGATGCAGTATTGAGAGCAAAACCGGCTTCTGCAAAAGGTACATTTGTTAAATCGGTTTACCTTTCAACAACAATGGGGCCCGGAATCAAATTAGATCCGAAAAACTTTGCTGCAGAAGTTAAAGAATTGATGGCATAAGCTGATTAATAAACTAATAAAAAAGCCTTTCTTTTAAAAGAGAGGCTTTTTGTATTGAAAAATAAGAAAAGTCTGTTATAATTAATAATATGAAGTAAAAATAATAATGAAAAAGAAGGAGTTGCTATGAAAAGTTTATTAAGATTTGTTAATCGGGGGGGGGGCACTCTCTAGCTAACAGAGGACAAGATGTCAGGAAGGCAGGCATTTTAAAGATACTGGGATACTCTGGCAGTAATGCCGTAGGAAGTATTATAAAAGTTTTATGCAAACCTCAAGTGTTGTATGGAACGGCTACGTTTTACCCCTCATCCGGCACAAAGTGTCACCTTCTCCCGCACAGGGGAGAAGTAATAAGTAATTACAATTTAATTAAAGATAAAAATCAGCACTCACCCCAGCCCTCTCCCATAGGAGAGGGAGCAAGTAATAGTCATCCCGAACTTGTTTCGGGATCTCACAAGATGCAGAAACAAACAGGTCAATCAGATGTTCAAAAGATGCTGAAACAAGTTCAGCATGACGCGAATTCCCTGAAACGAACTTATTCACCTATTCACTTATTTACTTATTCACTTCGTAAACGCGCAGCGTTTACTCTTGCAGAAGTCTTAATCACATTAGGAATTATCGGTGTAGTCTCTGCGATGACAATACCTGTATTGATTGCAAATCACAAACAAAAAGAATTGGAAACAGGACTTAAAAAAGCTTATTCTGTGGCACAGCAGGCATTATTGCTAATGTCAGCAGATAGAGGTGATGTTGTTCCTGCTTTTAGCTCCAGAGAATTTCAAGCTGAATATATAAAGTATTTTAAGGATGCAGTAGATTGTGGATTTTATAATCGAAACGGCCTTTGTGGTGATTTTAATAACACTTATAAAGATTATTCAGGCAAAACTTCTATAACTAATCAGTATATAGATGACGGTCAATTTGTATTGCCTGACGGTATGAATGTATATATTCAAAATGAAGGTGCAAATAAGGAAAGAACTGCAAATATTTACATATCTATTGATGTAAATGGTGCAAAGAAACGTCCGAATAAATGGGGACACGATTTATTTACGTTCCAGTTGATGTCTGACGGAAAGCTTATGCCTATGGGAATAGAAGGAACTGATTTTTATGAAAAAGAATGTTCTAGAACAACTGCTTCTAATAAAAATGGTATAGGCTGTACTTACGAAGCCATTAATAACCCTTCATATTTCAAATCTTTACCATAATTCAAACTTGAAATTAACTTTTATTTCTAATATAATTCAGTTATGAGTATGAAAACTGTTAAACTGAGAGACTTTGAAATCGGTGCTGATAAGCTTACAATTATTGCAGGCCCCTGTGCGGCTGAAAGTCAAGAAATCCTTGATGTTACAGCAAAAGGATTAAAAGAGATTACACAAAAACTTGATATAAATTTTGTATTCAAGTCTTCTTTTGATAAAGCAAACAGATCCTCTATTTATTCCTATAGGGGACCGGGGCTTGAAAAAGGGCTGGAAATGCTTCAATCTGTTAAGGAAAAGTTTGATGTTCCTATAGTTACGGATATTCACACACCTGATCAGGCTGAACCTGTCAGCAAAGTCGCTGATATATTACAAATCCCTGCATTTTTGTGCAGGCAGACTGATTTATTAGTGGCAGCTGCAAAAACAGGCAAAATAGTTAATATTAAAAAAGGTCAGTTTCTGGCGCCCGAGCAAATGGGTACGCTTGTTAAAAAAGTTGAAGAAGCAGGAAATAACAAAATTTTATTAACTGACAGAGGATGTTCGTTCGGTTATAATAATCTTGTGGTTGATTTTAGAGCTGTTCCTATTATGCAGTCTTTCGGTTACCCTGTGGTGTTTGACGCTACTCACAGCGTACAGCTTCCCGGTGCGCAGGGAACTTGTTCAGGCGGAGACAGAAGATTTGTACCTGTTCTTGCTAAAGCTGCAATGGCTGCAGGTGCTAATGCTTTATTCTTTGAGGTCCACCCTGACCCTGACTGCGCAAAATGCGATGGACCTAATATGCTGGCTCTTGATAGTGCTGAAAGTGTATTTAAGATTTGCAAAGAAATTTTTGAACTGGTGAGAAAGTAATGATTATAAAATGTTTTACAGCCGGACAATTAGAAAATAACATGTATCTTGTTATTGATGAAAATACAAAACAAGCTGTCTTGATAGATGCTTCGGCTCTTATTCCTGAAATAACAGATACTGTAAAAGCTTATGGGGCGGATGTTGAATATATTCTTTTAACTCACGGTCATTTTGATCATATTATGGGGTTGAATGAATTGAAGAAGGCATTGAATGCAAAAGCCGTTATTTGTCATGATGATCTTATAATTTCAGATAATATTAATGAATTTACAAGGCTTTTCGGAGGGCTTTGCGAAAGTGTTCCGCCCGTGTATGAAAAATTCGTAAAAGACGGCGACATAATTGCTGTCGGTGATATGCAGATAAGAGTTATTCATACCCCAGGTCATACGCAAGGCGGTGTTTGCTATTTAATCGAAGATAAATTATTTTCAGGCGACACATTGTTTAGAGAAAGTGTTGGCAGAACTGATTTGTTCGGAGGAAATTTTCAGGAACTTCTGGACAGTGTGAAAAACAAATTATTCAAACTTGATGATAATACAACGGTATATCCGGGACACGGACCTGCAACAACAGTAGGACACGAGAAAAAATATAACGAAATCTTATAAAATCCTCGCCCCTTGAGGGAGAGGGTAGAATTTGTTAATGAATGTCAGTGAATTTACAAATTCGGGTGAGGGGTCAAATTATTAAGCAATAAATGCAAATATAAGCAACAAAGGAAGATTATATGAAAGAACAACTTGAAAAAATATATGAATGCGCAACAGAAGATTTGAAAAAAGCTTCTTCTATTAACGATATTGAAGAAATCAGAGGAAAATATTTGAGCCGCAAGGGTGAGTTTAACGAGATTAAGAAAAATCTGAAAAATCTGTCAGATGAAGATAAAAGAATTGTAGGCTCTCTTGCCAATGAAATTACAAGAAAGCTTGAAGATGCTTTGAAGTTGAAGCATGATGAATTTTACAGAAAAGAATTGAATGAAAAACTGAAAAATGAAAGAATTGATATCACGCTTCCCGGGAAATTTATCCCGCGCGGAAAAGAACATCTTTTAACATCTACTACAAATGAAATTGTTCGGATATTTCAAAGTCTCGGTTTTTCGGTTGTTCCGCAGGAGCATTCTCCGGAAGTTGAAACCGAATATTATAACTTTGATGCGTTGAATGTCCCGAAAGATCACCCTGCGCGCGATGTTCAGGATACTTTTTATACTGAAATTGCGCCGAATGTGGTATTGAGAAGCCAGACATCAGGTGCACAGATTCATGCTATGGAAGGGAAAAATCCGCCCATAAGAGTTGTTGCTCCGGGTAGAGTTTACAGGAATGAAAATATCAATGCTCGTAAAAATAACTTTTTCCACCAAATTGAAGGGCTTTACGTTGACAAAGACATAACTTTCGGCGATTTAAAAGGTGTTTTAAACGAGTTTATCAGAATATATTTCGGCACAAGCCGTCCGACACGTTTCAGAAACAGTTTTTTCCCGTTTACGGAACCGTCTGCAGAAGTTGATGTTCAATGTATTATGTGTGAAGGCAAAGGCTGCAGAACATGTTCGGGGACAGGCTGGCTTGAAATTCTCGGATGCGGAATGGTTGATCCGAATGTATTGAAAGGTGTCGGGATTGACCCTGATGTGTATTCTGGATTTGCTTTCGGTATGGGGGTTGAAAGACTGGCGATGCTAAAATATGCGGTTGACGATATAAGATTATTCTTCAATAATGACGAAAGATTTTTAAAACAGTTTTAAAATAAAAAAGCTCCTTCATTACAAGAAGGAGCTTTTCAATGTTATAAAATTATTTACCATGGGTAATCGTCTTTTATTTCCCAGCCGTCTCGTATTATTTTCATTGCACAGCATTGTCCGTTGCCTGTTTTGCTGCAATTTCTGTTTAATGTATTTTCATCAGATGTAGAGCAGCTCGCTGTTACACGTTTATCGGATATTTCAAGTAGGAATACATCTCTGCCGATAATATTCGGTTTTTTGGCTCCGTTAAGATCTATATAAAATTTTTGATTTCCGCCCCAATATTGCTTTTCTTCATCCGCATCCCAAGAAAAAGGAACAAATGCAATCATTGTACCGTCTGTCAGTATAATTGTGTACCTGTTGTTTCCGGTGATGTTTAACGTTTGGTCTTCTTTTCCGCCTGGAGCCTTGGCTTTTGTATCATAAGAACAATCACCGTACTTACTGCATTCCTGAACTGATTTAAAATACGGAAGCCAGTATGTTTGTACATATTGTTTTACACTTTCGGTGTTGATAGTCTGTGAGGAATCGATCCAGTCTTCAGACGGTCCGTTAGCATTTTCGGACATAATATATGCCTGAGAAATTGTTGTATAAACTTTTTTAAGCTGTGCAACAGTTTGTTTTTTCTGATAATTTGTAATTAAAGAAGGCATTGTCATGGCCGCAACAACACCAATAATACCAAGAGTGATTAAGACCTCGGCAAGAGTAAATGCCTTTAACCCCTTGATATAAGCTGCTTTTGCGGCGGCGGGGGGGGGGCAATTCTAAGCTCTTCTCTATTCATAATTCCAGCCTCCTTTTTTTATATTATAAACTATTTTCTTTATTTTTTCAATATAGATTCTGGTTTATATGCTATTACCACGGATAATCTTTTTTTATCTGCCAGCCGTCCATCATAATAACAGCTCCGCAAAAGCCTCCGGCAGCGCTTGCGTCTGTGCCTTTTTTGCAGTTAAAACCGGCGCCTGTCCCTCCAAAATCAAATGTACCTTCTGCCAGCTCATCTCTTGTCGGAGATAATGATAAACAGTGCACTCCATAAGGTAAAAGCCCCAGTTTATATTGAGTGCATTTGTCGCCGCTTGAACCGGTAGTTGCAGATCCGCGATTTCCCCAGCTCATCATAAATATAAAAACATCTTTTCCGAGTTTATTAGGCTTTTTTAAGCCGTTTAAATCAATAAAAAACCATCCGCCGTTGCCTGTCCCATGAAGCCAATAATATACAGCATAACCGGATGATGTTATAAAAGAATTACGACCGTCTCTTCCGTTTGTAGAAATATTAGCTTTTGCTCCATCAATAGTATAACTATCCGCCCAGCATTTTTCGGATGTCGGAGAACAGCTTTGCAGTATTTTAATATTAGGGAACAGGTAATTTTTTGCAAAATGATCAGCTCTTTCTTGTGCATTCGTAAATCCTGAAAAATCCCAGCTATCTAATGTATCATATTGAGCTTCAGAAATTTTTATTGCCTGACTTATTTCAGAATAGGCCTTTTTTAACTGATTAACTGTTTGTGCCTTTTGATAATTTCCTATAAGTGCCGGCATTGTCATTGCCGCTACTATACCTATAATTCCAAGAGTGATTAAGACCTCGGCAAGAGTAAAGGCGGTTTTGCGAATATCAACAGAAATTGTGTCTTGCATAAAAACTCTCCTTTTATAGTGATGAGATACATCTCATTATACGCTATATCAATATTTATTTCAATAGTAATCCTGTATTATATCAATAACTCTTTCTTTTTATATTGTAACACATTATCTTTATTGATGCAATGCATTAACTTTAGCCTGTAATACAGGTTTAATTAAATCTGCTGTATGGAGTTTAATATTTATATGAAAAAAATGTTCGGTAAAAGATTGAGAGAATTACGTACCGCAAAAATGCTCACTCAGGAAACTGTTGCGGAATTGATTGATATAAAACCGGAAAATTATTCAAGGATAGAAAACGGTCTCTCTTTTCCAAAACCTGAAAATATAGTTAAAATAAGTAAAGTTCTTGGTGTTGAAATCGCCGAGTTATTTCAGTTTTCTCATCTTAATGATTATGACAAAATTTTAGAAACAATCATAGATAAACTGAAAAGCGATAAAGATGCAACTGTTATGACATACAAATTTTTGAAAAGTATAGGAAAAATTTGATATTATTTTTGTCCCCCTGAATTTATTTTATGGGCTGAGACTTTGATTAATTCTCTACCCCGTAAGCCATGCTCACACAAAATTTTTTAAGATACTGAAACAAGTGCAGAATGACAAAGTTCCGGTTCGTTTTGTCATTTAAGTTCGATATGACAATACCGCAAAGCGGTATGCTTCATTTAACAACTTTATGCAGACCATGAGGTTTATCGACATTTCTACCCAGAGCTGTAGCAATTTCAAGCGCAAGAAGCTGGGCAATTACAATAATACAAAAGGATTTTACAATTTCACTTTCACAATTTATATCGATATTGAATTTTGTGTTAATTTTGTCGTTTGAACAGCCTAAGATGCATAAAGGCGGGTTGTAATCCTCTTCAATTTTATTCAAATTCTTTATTGCCGTATAGCTTAATTCATTTACGGAAATATGTATCATTGCCGGTTTATTGTTCAAAATCGCAACGTGTCCGTGCATAAATTCGCCTAAAATATTTGAATAAACATTTATATAAGATGTTTCTTTAATTTTTAAAGAAGCTTCTTTTGCAAGAGCGTATGAAATTCCGTCTGCTGTTATTACTATATTTTTATATCTGCATAAAAACTTGGCCATGTCCTTAATTTCGGGATGAAGCTCATAAGAAGCTCTTATAAATGAAGGCAGAGTTTTCAACCCATTAATATAAGAAGAAATATCAATCCCTTTGTGTGCAGCATATTTAAGGACAAGCAGTGTACAACAAAGCATTTGTGTTGTCAGGGATTTTGTTGCCGCAATACTTTTTTCTTCCCCTGCACAGCAATCTATTTTGAAATCCGATGCTTCCCAGATTGTTGAGCCTTTTTTATTTGTTATGCAAAGTGTCCGCATCCCAAGTTCTTTTGCTTTTTTCAGAGCAGAATTAGTATCTGAAGTTTCGCCTGACTGTGTTATAAACACATATAAAAAGTCGTTATCTTTCGGTACTGCCGACTTCAAAAGGAACTCGCTAGAATAAATTGCAGCAGCTTCCATTCCGGCAATGTTTCCGAAAAGATCAGCGGCAAATCTTGCACAATGGTATGATGAACCGCTTGCAACAATTATAATTTTTTGAACATCAGCGGGAATATCAAACAATATGTAGTTATTGTCATTAACATGTGTTTGCAGTAGATTTTCAAGAACATCTGCCTGTTCAAAAATTTCTGTTTCCATGCTGGTTTTTGGTTTTTGATTAAATAACAAGATCCCTCCTCGAAATCTTTGTACGATTTTGTATAGGTTTCAGCCCTCCCGTGAGGGGAGGACATTGTGTTTAACCAAGTATTTCTTTCAAAATTTCGTTAACCGCTTTCGGGTTAGCTCTGCCTTTAGTTTCTTTCATTACCTGTCCGACAAAGAAGCCCAGAAGCTGAACTTTTCCGTTTTTATATGCCGTAACCTGAGCAGGATTTGCATCGCACACTTTTTGTGCAATTTCTTTAATAGCACCTGTATCTGATATCTGGCTCAAACCTCTTTTTTCAACGATTTCAGATGCTTTTGATCCGTCTTTCATCATATCGACAATGATTTGTTTTCCGATGTTGTTTGAAATAGTATTTTTTTCGATAAGAGAAATTAATTCGACAAGATTTTCAGGAGTCAGTTTAGTTTCATTAATTTCAAGTTTATTTTCTTTAAGGTATGCTGCAATTTCGCCCATAATGAAGTTTACGGCAATTTTAGGAGAAGCACCGAGTTTTAAAACTTCGTCAAAGAAAAGTGCAAGTCCCATTTGTTCAACAATAACGGATGCATCGTATTCGCTCAAACCTAAGCTCATATAGCGTTCGCGTTTTGCCTGCGGAAGCTCGGGCATTTTGGCTCTGATTTCTTCCACCCATTCTCTTGAAATTTTTAAAGGCATCAAATCAGGTTCAGGGAAGTATCTGTAATCGTGAGCATCTTCTTTGCCTCTCATTGATTTTGTTTCTCTTGCATTGTCGTCCCACAACCTTGTTTCCTGAACAACTTTTCCGCCTTCTTCAACGATTTCGATTTGTCTGTCGATTTCGTATTCAATGGCTCTTTGAAGCGCCGAGAAACTGTTTACGTTTTTAATTTCCGCGCGTGTCCCGAATTCTTTTGAGCCTTTAGGCATAATCGAAATATTTGCATCGCATCTCATAGAGCCTTCTTCAAGGTTTCCATCGCATACTCCTATATAGCGGACAATATTTCTTAATTCTTCCATATAATTTCTGGCTTCTTCAGAAGATCTCATATCTGGTTCCGACACTATTTCAAGAAGCGGAGTGCCTGCTCTGTTTAAGTCTACAAGAGAATATGAAGACCCTGCAAGCCCGTCAGCACCTGCATGAACAAGTTTTCCGGCATCTTCTTCAAGGTGTGCACGTGTAATACCGATTTTTTTACCTTTAACATTTAAGTATCCGTTTACACAAATAGGTTCATCATATTGAGAAATCTGGTAACCTTTAGGAAGATCCGGATAAAAATACTGTTTTCTGTCAAATTTACATCTTTCGGGAATTTCGCAATTTAATGCAAGTCCTGTTAAAATTCCCATATTAACAGCTTCTTTATTCAATACAGGTAAAACCCCCGGCATACCTAAAGTAATCGGACTTGTTTCCGAATTTGGTTCTTTCCCGAATTCACAGCCGTCAGGGGCAAAGATTTTTGATTTTGTTTTCAGCTGTGCATGTACTTCCAAACCTATAACAACTTCGTATTTATCTCTTAAATCTTCCATTTTTCTCCTTGTTTACGGATATCACATTCCATTTTGAGATTCTTCGGCTTCTGTCATTCTGAGCTTCGGCAGCGAAGAATCTCAATTTTTACACCTCAGAATGACGATGATAATTGTCTTTTATTTATAAGTTTATTTTACCATAAACAAAGATTTAGAGTAAAGAGGTTAATAAGTCATTCTCCAGCCTTCTTCCATAATTCTTGCAGCGCATCCTTCTCCGCTTACATTTTCAGGTGCGTCATTTAAAATTCCTTCACCGGCGCAAAGCTCAGGATTTGTCCGCCAGTAGCTGTTTCCTGATGCACTGCCGGTCATAGCGTTAGAATACTCACTCCCGTACATAGCATATAAATGTCCGTTTTGTGCAACTATAAATTTGTGTATATCCCGCCCGTACTGGTTCGGTCGGCGTAAACTGTTTACATCAATAGTAACTTCTGCACAAATATTTTTTATTGTGCTTAAATTAGTATAAGGCGCAGGTTCACAATTTTTTGGAATTACAAGATACATTACTCCGTCAGGAGTCATAAACTTAAAACCTGCAGTTGATCTCCAGTCTGATTGTACACTTAATTTTGTATTTTTTGGTTTCAACGGAGAAGATTGAAGTTCCGGCTGCATAGCTGTGCCGTTTTTAGCAGTTTTTATAATTTTTATGGATTTTGTCATTTCTTTTTCAAATTTTTTATTCCATTCCGCATCTGATGCAGTTCCGTCAAAAGCTCCCGTGCATACAATATCTGTACATTCATACCTGAACATTATATTTTGCATAGCCTGTTCAAACTGGCTTAAAGATTTTTGGAGCTGTGTAACATATTCTTTTTCGTGATAATGGGCTACAATCCCCGGCATAGTAAGTGCTGCTACTACGCCGATTATCGTAATAGTTATCATTACTTCAGCAAAATTAAAAGCATTTCTTCCCAAAACAGACTCCAGTTTATTATATACTCATTATAACCTATTTTTTGAAATTTTCAAGCAATTCAATAAGTTTTTTATGCATTTTTACATTATGAACTCTTATATAATCAACTCTGTGTTCTATTGCAACTGCGTTAAGTGCTGTTGTATAGATATCTTTTTCAAAATTGTCGGCATCTTTCATATCAAGCAGACTTTTCCTTGAAATTCCGAGCATAACCGGATATCCCAGAGTTTTAAATTCTTCGCAGCGTCTTAAGATTTCATAATTGTTCGCTTTTGTTTTACCAAAACCTATGCCGGGATCAATTATAATTTTTTCAATCCCTTTTGAGCGTGCAAAATCTGTTTTTTTCTTGAGATTTAAGTAAATTTCTTCTATAACATCTTCATATTCAGGGTAATCCTGCATATTTTCAGGTGTGCCTTTTGAATGCTGTATAATTACAGGGATATTGTATTTTGCAATTACATCAGACATTTTTGCATCATAATCAAATCCTGACACATCATTTATTATATTTGCTCCCGCTTTTATACATTCTTCTGCTACAATAGAGCTTCTGGTGTCTATGCTCAGCTGAATTTTCCCTTTTGCAAAATCTATAACGGGGAGCAGTTTTTTTAATTGATCTTCAGCACTGACAGCTTGTGAATACGGTTTTGTTGATTCTGCTCCGATGTCAGTTATATCTGCGCCTTCATCAATCATTTCAAGCAAATGTTTTTTAGCTTTTTCAAAATCATTGTACATTCCGCCGTCAGAAAAAGAATTATCTGTCAGATTTAATATTCCAACAATCCTGCATCTTTTTTCTGCTGCTGATGAGGTTGAGAGAAGTTTTTCCCCGAGTTCTTTCAACCCGAACGGCTGCAATTTTAGTTTTTCTGCAATTTTTTTTATTTGTGAAACTGATGCGCCCAGAATACAATCAGATTTTTCAATTTTCCCCGTTATAACTTCTCTGTGTGTTGCACAATCAGCTCCGGCAGAGATTGCTGTTTGTTTTAGAATATTTGCCTGAGCCGGTGAAAGTGAATATATTTTTATATTTTTGTATTCAAATTTGCCAACAGCTTTTTTTGCATACGATTTATCAAAACCTATGCGGTTTAATTCTTTTTCGATATTTGTATTTTTTAATTCTCGCAAAATAAAATCGTGCATAAGCTCAGCTTAGCACGATTTTTTATATTTAACAACTTTTAATTGTTTAATTTATTTTCAACCGTTTCTGTTGTAACTTTTGCAATATCGGAAATTCCTGATGCAAGAGTTACAAATCCGAAGCAGTAGCCTAAAGCGCCTGCTCCTGCTCTGAAAGCTCTGCTTTCAACAAGCGGTTTGATGTATTTCATATTTTTGAATTTTGAACCTTGGTTAAGAATGCTGTTTTTAGCCCATTTAGCATTTTCTGCGACTTTTGCCCATAGACCTTTTGATTGTTTTGCAACATTTCTTGCTGTTTTGGTAGTTTCTGTAAAGCCTTGCATCCCCTTTGATACTTTTGATGCAGAATTGAATACGTCAAATGATTTTGCAGCTCTTGCCCTTGCCGCAGAAGTTGTAGCAGCTATCGCACCGCCGCCTGTTACAACTTTTTTTTCCGCATCGTTATCTTTGTCAGATTTCGCGGTTTGCGGATTGGATGTGAATGTAAGTCTGTCGTTTAAAGAAATAGCCATTATTCTTTATCCTTTGCTTCATCCTGTTCTTTAAGTGCTGTTACACCTGATGCAACACCGCCTGATGCACCCATAAAGTTAACTGCCGCTTTTTCGTAAGTTTCTTTTTTTACGCCTCTGATTTTGTCATAAATTTTTGTTATGCCTGTTTTTACTGCGTTATAAACAGTAGAAACACTTTTGCCGATGGCTTTGAAAAATCCGACAACGGGTTTGCCTGCCTTTGTTTTTGCAAATTTATTTATTTTATTTGCAGGCATTTTGTAGGCATCTGAGGCTAAGAATTTTGTTTTGATTGTTTTTGCAGTTTCTTTTATAAATGTATTTGTTGCTTTGATTTGTTCTTTTAAACCTTTTACTGCCGATGATTTATTGATTTTAGAGAACAGCTGAATCGTTTTCTTTGTCCCGAAACCTGTAGCCATACCTCCCAAAAGGCCTGTAGTAACAATAGCACCGCCTTTTAATGCAGTTTTTGCAATTTTCGGCATTTTGATTTCGTCGTCTTCTGCCAGATTTAAGAGTTCTTCCTGCTGATTTTCCAATTCAGCACGCGCTTTTTGATATTTTCTTTCTTCAATTTCTTCCGGAGTTAATTCTCTTCGTCCGGATGCTCCGAATGTAAGACCGTAATTGTTTGAAATTTTAGGCTGTACTGTTAACATATTCATCTCCGATTAAATAGTTTTTTCAATATTACCTAACAAGTGTAAAAATTTTTTGTTGCGGGTTTTGAATTGTTTTGTTAATAATTCTTTACATAAAAATTAATAAATTTCATGCTGATACATTATTACACATAAAGCTTTATTTGTAAATAAATTTACTGCCCTGATATGAATTTCTGTTAATAAATTCTCTGTCTATTTTATTAAGGCAGTCAAATTTTTTGCCGAGCCATTGAGGGGCAATTAATTCGGTGCTCAGTCCGTTTCCTGCAAGGCGGTGGATAGTTGTTTTTTCAGGCAGATATTCAAGAAAATCACAGACAGTTTCTACATATTCATCCTCATCCATAAAAGTTATCCCGCCATCCTTATAAATTCGGGCAAGTTTTGTTCCTTCAAGCGCACAGAGCATGTGAATTTTTACTCCGTCAATTTCCAATTGTGCTAACTTTTGTGCTGTCTGCATAATTTCATCATGTGTTTCCCACAGACCGAAAATGACATGAGCGCATACATTTATGCCTGCTTCTTTTGTCTTTTCGTAAGCTTTTAAAAAGCAGTCAAAATCATGTCCGCGGTTTATTTTTTTGAGAGTTTTGTCATGAACGGACTGCAGACCATATTCAATCCAGGTGTAATAGTTATCTTTAAAATTTGATATAAGTTTTATTTTTTCGTCATCAATACAGTCGGGGCGTGTGCCGATTGAAATTCCAACAACGTCAGGATGGTTGAGGGCAGAATTATATATTTTTTCAAGTTCTTTTGCAGGTTTATATGTGTTTGAAAATGCTTGAAAATACGACATGAATTTTTGAGCCTTAAACCTGTTTTTTAATTTTTCAGCTCCTGTTTTAACCTGTTCTTCTATTGATAAAAGATTTGAATGCGCCTGAGAAAAACTGCCTCCGTCATCACAGAAAATGCACCCGCCTGTGGAAATTGTGCCGTCTCTGTTCGGACATGAAAAACCGGCATCAAGTGTAATTTTATAAACCTTGACGCCGAATTTATTTTTCAAATGAGCGCTGAATTGATTGTAGCGCTTGTCAGTATTGTTAAACAATTACGTCCCCTCCTCGAAATCTTTATTATAAAATCGTTTTTTAGATTTCGCTCTTCCCTCAAGGGGATAAATATAAAAATTTAATTTTCTTTATTTTCTTCATCGTAAATCGGATAAACGTAATGTTCTCCGCAGTTCGGGCATACAACTTCCTGCTGTTTACCGTCTTCTAATTTTGCAACTTCAAACAATGTTTTACATCCTGACTGTACGCATCTGATTGCCCAGCTCGGTCTTATTAATCTTGCCATAAAACTTTCCTCTTAATTATTCTGTATTACAAGATTATTTTAGCATTTTAAGAATCTTAATGCAAGTCGTAAATATTAATTGCATGTTTAATTTACGTCTCTGCCGCAAAGAGTTAGAATTAACTAAACGAAAGGGATATATATATGAAAAAATCTTTAATATTTTTATGTATATTAACTGTTGCCTTTATTGCATTTTTCGACGCAAAAGGCAGAATAGAAGAACTTGATGAGGTAGCCGCCAATACGCCCTCTCAGGTCGAGATGAAGCAGATGATCAATAAACCGCGCGAACAGATGAAAAATCATATTCCGGATTTTAAAGAAACATCTCAGCCTGTTCAGAATAATTCTTTAGCTAATCCTCAAGATAAAAATTTGCAAAACAAATTTGAAAATGTAGAAAAGCGCAGAAGTACTATTCCTCGGCAGACAAACTAAATTCCGTAAATCATATCGCCGGAATAAGGTATATCTTCATTTTTGTTTTCATCTTTACGGGTTTGCGGAAGCGTTCTTTCATATTTCAAAGCTCCTCCGTTTGTGTCTTCAACTTTGTTTTCAACAGGGCGTACAGCTTTCGGGAAAAAACGCAGCATAATATTTTGAGATGCGCTTGATGATACTATTGTTTTTGAGTAAAGTTTTATTTTTTCAAGTTCCGCGTTTGCCTGTGCATAGTTTTTTGCTGCAAATATATTGTCGTTTGCACCGAGTTTTGCGGAATAATTATTGCTCCACATTACAAGGTTGTTTACGGTATCAAGAAGAACTACAGATGTCTCAAGCCTGTACGGATAAGATATATCAAATGCTGATGAAATATTTAAGACTTCCCATATTCCGCGTTTTTTGGAATTTTTATTTGTTACGGCATAACTTGACACAATAAGAACGGATTTGCAGGAAAATGCACTGCCGGCTTTTTTTATTTCTTCATAGTCAAGTTTGTTCGTGTCTTTGTATTTTTCAAGCAAATCATTAACTGTTTTTTTCAGCTCCGGAGATTTATTTAATTTAGCTCTGACTTCATACAGATCAGGAGATTTTATTTTACCGTTTGAACTGTTAAAATTTTTGATAATATCATTTGCAATAATCTCAGATACTTCATCAAAGTTGTAATAATTTTCTTTTTGATTGAGTAAATCTGCAGGAAGTACAAGAACATCAAAAGTTATAGCCATAACAGGCGATATTAAAAGTATAAATACTGCAAAAAGTTTTATTAAAATTTTCATAACAAAATTATATCACAATATCCTTTACATAAAGGATTATATTTTTTTTAATGTGATATAAAATTTTAATATGAAATACGAAGATATGTTAAAATTAGCGGAAGAAGTCTCGCATAATGCTTATGCTCCTTATTCCAAATTCCCTGTCGGCGCGTGCGTTCTTGCAGAAAGCGGGAAAGTTTATACAGGATGCAATTTTGAAAATTCAAGCTACGGTATGACAATATGTGCGGAAAGAAATGCTGTCGGAACAGCAATCGCAAACGGTGAAGCGAAAATCAAAGCTGTTGCAATATTTTCGCCCAAGATGAAAAATTGTATGCCATGCGGAGCCTGCAGACAAGTTTTGAGCGAATTTCAAACTGCCGAGGGGCTTGATGTTATTCTGCAGGAAGAAAACGGGATTAAGGTTATGCCTTTAAAGGTTCTTCTGCCGGATTGTTTTGAATTATAAATATGTATATATTTGAGCTTATAACCCGATACATCATGGGCAAAAAATACAAACGGAAAATTGATTTTGATCCGTTTGCGCATGATGATATTGAAAATTTGGAAGAATGCGAACATATTTTTCTGCCCGTTGACAGTACAGGGGATATTCTGGCATGTTCAAAATGCGGGCTTGTTGTGAATAAAGAAGATTTAAAAGACATAAACATTTTTAAACGTCCGCCTAAATTATGAGCATTAATATCTTTACTTATTACTCAGCATCATTTTGGAGAGAATATTTTTTGCTGCCTGTAATTGTGCATCGTTGTTAGTTTTTACGTCTTTCAGGCTGAATTCTACTTTTATGTCGGGATTTATGCCCTTTTCATTTATGTCTGTGCCTTTGGGGGTTAAATATTTTGCAACTGTCAGATTAAGACCCGTTTCGTTCGGCATCGGAATAATTTTTTGAACCATACCCTTACCGTAGGTTTTTGTTCCTAAAAGTTTTGCCTTATTGTAATCTTTCAGTGCGCCTGAAAGAATTTCGCTTGCACTTGCGGAATTGCCGTCAACAAGAACAATTGTAGGTTTTTTTATGCCGAATTCGGTATCCTGAGCGTCAATATTGTATTTGTAGCCGTTTCTTCCGACTATACTCACTATGTTGCTGCCTTCAGGAAGAAATAAATTGGCGACAAATACGGCGTTAGGTAAAAGTCCGCCTGTATTTCCCCGAAGATCAAGTATTAAGCCTTTTGTATCTTTTGTTTTTTCAAGCGCTTCCAAAAATTCATTCGGCGTTGTTGAGCCTATAAAACTTGTAATTTGTATATAGCCGATGTTTTTATCCACAACAGCGCTTTTTACTGTTTTAATTTTGATTTCTTTGCGCATAACTCTTTTAATCAGTTTATCTTTATTGCGCATAATTGTGATATTTACAAAGCTGTTTTCAGGCCCTCTGACAAGATTTGCAACTTCAGAGAGCGCAAGGCCGTTCACTTCTTTCCCGTCAATTGCAAGTATAATATCATCGGGAAGAAGATTTGCAAACTGAGCGGGAGTTCCTTCCATTACATTTACAATATGGATTTTCCCTGCAATTGAAGTGATATTTACACCGATACCCGTAATTTTTGAATTTATAGAATTATTCTGTTCTGAGTATTCCGATTTTGACATATATCGTGAATACGGGTCATTAAGGCTTGCAAGCATTGTGTCTATTGCAACTTTTGCATCGTCATCGCTTTTGATTTTGCCGTGATAGTGTTCTTTCCAGCGACCCCAGGCCTGATTGTTCAATTCTGCATCATAGTAATTGTCCCTGATAATTTTCCATGAACTGTCAAAAAGTTTTTGCGAAGAAATATGATCATGGTCAACCATCTCAGGCATTTCAGAAATTTCAACATTTTTTTTGCCCATAAAAACCGCATTAAGGGCAAAAAGTCCAACGATTAATACTATTAAAATTACTGCCTGTCTTCTCTTCATACGAATATTTAACATCAATAATTTTTTTTAATCAATATACTTTTTAAGTAGTATAAAAGATTAGTATAATGTTTGCGCAGGTCTATATTTAGAGATTTACAGATCCTCAAATCCGGGTGAAGTTGAAGGAAGGTTTTTGTAGCCTTCATTGGACATTACGGTTTTCTTTATGTATTTGTTTGAATAGCCTCCGCGTTCAAACAGTTTTTTTAAGGTATTTTCTCGCACGACAAGCGGGTGAAGTTCGTCATTGCTTTCAGGATAAAGCTTTGATATTTCGTACCAGACAGAAGCTTCCATTGTCCATGCATACGTTTCTTCCGCAAGCGAATTAAATTCGTCCTGATGCAGTGCTTCGTGCGATAAAAGGGCAGCAAGCGCACCGGGGGGAGCATCTTTATGGCGCGGATTTATAAATATAAAAAGTTGTTTATTTTTTTTCCAGCCTAGAGCATCAAATTTTGCATAATCAGGGTTGATTGTCCCGAGATCTCTGAATTCGATTTTTACGGGACGGCCTGACAGATTGTTGCCAAGTATTGCGTTTCTTGAAAATTCTCCGTTTGTGCCTTTCAGCATATCAAGTGCAACATAAAATATTTCATCTTTCCCGACAGATTTGTACATTGGTTTAATTTCTTTTATATACTCGCTTGTGTATTTAGCCGGGTATGTTTTAGGAAGTTCAATAAGTTCTTCACTTTTTTTTGCAGAAAATGCAGGAAGTTGAAATGCCAGAGTTATTGCTGTAATAAATAAAATTTTTCTAAATTGTTTGCTATCCACTAATCTTCTCCTATAATTCCAATTCAAAACTACAAATGTAGCAGATACTTAATATTATAATTATATAAATTCAGAGGTCAAATTTTTCTGTTAAGCGAAGCAAGTTCTTTATACATTATTCTGTATTCCAGATTTTGTGATATGCTTTCGGCTTCTTTAATGTATTCAAGAGCGGTTTTGTAATCCTCTTTTTCTTTATATATTTTGCTCATTTGCGCGTAATATCCGGCATTATTTGCGTCATACATAATTGCGCGTTTCATACATTCTATTGCTTCATCGAAATCTTTTTGGGCAAATCTTACAAGTGCCAGATAATAATAACCGGGCGCGAAGTTCATATCAATAGCAATTGCTTCCTGTGCAAAAGTTTTAGCCTTTTCATAATCCTGCATTTCAAATGCTGTTCGGGCGCCTGTTTCGTATGCTGTTATATAGTTTTCGTTTTCTTTTAGTATTTCATCTACAATTGCCAGCGCTTTTTCGTATTTTTTTTCGGCAGTATATATTTGTGCAAGTTCGCATTTGCAGTTTAAACTTTGCGGGTTCTGCGAAATTACTTTTAAGATTGTATTTTCAGCTTTTTCAAAGAGTGAAAGTTCTTTATAAACTTTTGAAAGAGCCGTAAGTGTAAAATTGTCGTCTTTTGATGTTTTCAAGTTTGTTTCCAGTTCAGATTGAGCGCCCAGAAAATCTTTTTTTTCATATTTTAAAAGTGCATTGAGAACGTGCGCCGGACTATAATCCGGTGTGTGTTCAAGAATGTAATCAATTTCTTTTTGAGCTTTTTCAAAATCTTTTTGTTCATAATACAGATAAGCCAGAGAATATCTGTAACCTGATATATCGGGCGCCATGCGGACAGCCTGAAGATAAGACCGGACAGCTTCTTTGTACCAGCCGTTATAAAAATATGCGTTGCCGAGATTATAAAAATATCTGTGATTTTTTTTGTCGATTGATGATGCTTTAGAAAAATATTTTATTGCATCAATAAATTTCATATCTTCGAGAGCAAAAACCCCCAGATAGTTTAGAATTTCGGGATTTTCAGATGTTTTGGAAAAAGTATTAAAAATATTTTTTGATTTTTCAAAATCGTTTTTTTCAAAATATATTTTTCCAAGCAGTACAAGTGCGTCTTCATTTTCAGGATTAATTTTTAAAACCTGTTCAAGTCTTGTTTTTGCATCTTCAACTTTTCCGTTATCATAGAATGCTTTTGCAATATGATATATAACGCTGTCATTGTCAGGAATTTCATTTTCGAGTTCTTTTATTTTGTTTAATTCGCATGAGCTTGATAACGAATCTGTTAATTTAATAAGATTTTCCGGAGTTTTTTCAAGCTCGTAAATTGTCTGCGCTGTTTTTACCGCATTTTCTTTTTCAGCAGAGCAGTTATAAATTTTTTGCATAAGCTTAAGTGCTTCAATATGCTGAGGCTTGCTTTTAAGAACTTTATCAAGATACTGCGCAGATCGCTGGAAATTGTTAAGCAGAAAATATAGTTCTCCGAGCTGAAACAGAATTTCAATATTATCGCTTTCAAGCTCGAGAGCTTTATAAAGCATTTCTATTGCCTGTTTGTAACACCCCTGCGACTTTAAATCAAATGCCTGTTTTATGTATTCTAAAGTTTCCTGCATTTATACTCCGTTATTTTTTCTTATGATTTTTTTTGTGTTTGTTCTTCTTATTTTTTGTATTTTGTTTCTGGTTATTGTTAATAAGAATTAAAACTTCATCTTCTCCTGCCATTTTCAGGTTGTTTCTTGCAATGCCTTCGAGGCTTGATGTTGATGAGAACAATTTTATATCCTGTTTCAGTTCTTGATTTTGATTTTCTGCTTCATCACGAATTTTTGAAAGAGTTGAGATTTTGGCTCTGTAAGATATTGTTTTGGAAATATTCAATATGGCTCCGAAGCCTATCTGGATAAGGCAGAATAAAAGAACAAGCGTTAAAAATGAATAATAAAAGCCTGTTTTGTTTTTCGATTTTCTCTGCGAAGTAATTTTGATTTCTTCCTGTCCTTGTTCTGTGTTATCAGCCATAAAACCTCACAACTGAATTATAAACAAAATAAACTCTTAAAACAACTAAATTAGAATAACTTTACAATTTGAATTTCGCGGAAAAGTTAAATTGTGTTTTATTTTCTCCTGTGTCTGCAAAATATGTTTGTTTTGCGCCTGCCTCCAGCAGCATTCTGTCTTTGTCTTTTTTTCCGAGCGGATTAAGTGAAAAAATTAATTCGGAAGATCTTCTGTTTCTGGTAACATCTGCGCTCAAATTGGTTTTTAACGAAAAATAACTGTTGAGTTTTAATTCGGGAGTTACTGAGATTGTATTGTAATCCTGTGCATAAGTAGTATTTAAAGATTTTTTTACCGATGAACTCAGGGCAAATTTACTTTTTTCATATTTTGTGAACAAGCCTGCTTCAGATTCAAGCATTGCAATATTGTCTATTTCGTTGTTATAAAGCGCACCGAATGTAAAATCTCCTTTTGTTTCCGAAGAGCGTATATTATTCGGTTTTATTTGATATTCGCTGTTTTTATATTGTGAGAGAGCTTTTACAGGTTTAACAGCTGATGACAGATCAAGCCCCTGCGAAGCAGAAATTTTTTGCGGTTGTTTTAAGTTAAGGACAAAATTGTTGTCTTCATCTTTCAGATATATTGCATTTGAATCTTCAATATACTGTGCATAGCCTTTTAATACTGTTGCGCCGAGTGTTACGTCATCTTCGAGGCCTTCGGGGATAAGTGTTATGGGGGCGTCTTCAGAGTCTTCTTGTGAACTTTCAATATACTTAACTTCTTCTTGTTTTTCTGTGGTGTCAGTTTTTTTGTCAGTGTCATCAGGTATCGAATAAATAAAAATATTCGGCAGGGGATTTTCAACTCCTGTGGCGGGAACCATTTTTTTGTTGAGTGAATATCCCGGAGATTGCATAAATATTATTGCCAGCACTAATAACACTAATCTCTTCATATAAATATTTTAGAAACTAAACGTGATATAGTCAAATTATAAAGTTTATTTGTTATTATTTTCTTCTTCAAGGTTGTCAAGTGCATATTCACAGCACTGGCGCACCAGACTGTTAAGAGAAACGCCTTTATTTTGTGCAATGGTGTATAATTTTTCAACCAATGGTACGGGAAGTCTGAAAGTTTTATTAGTCATTTCTTCTTTTTCTACTTTAAACATATAAACAATATACATTATTTTACACCTGTTTTTATACAACAAATTTTTATATAACTTTACAAGTGTATTTTGCACTTGAAAAACAAGTGTAAATATTGTATAATTGAAATGAGATTAGTTATAGTTTACTGCGGAGAAGTATTACATCACATATAAGAAAGGGCTTGAATATGAAAAAAACTGCATTCACTCTTGCGGAAGTATTAATTACTCTTGGTATAATCGGTGTAGTAGCAGCCTTAACAATGCCGGCATTAGTTTCAAATCATCGTAAAAAAGTTGTGGAAACACGACTTGCAAAATTTTACAGTACAATGAATCAGGCAATAAAAATGGCTGAGGCTGATTATGGAGATCTTTCTAACTGGGATATTCTCCAATCAGGTTTCAATGAAGATGCTGACGGCAATCAGACAACACCAAAATCTCTGGAATGGTTTAATAAATATTTAAAGCCTTATCTTAAGTTGACAAAATCAGAATTTGACGGTAATTCTAACGGTAAAATGCTTGCATATTTCCCTGACGGAAGTCTTGCATTAATCAGCAGTGCCAGCATAATATTTTATCCGCAGGCAAAGGATTATACAAATGTTGAAAAAGAAGAAGGCGGTTTTCATAGAAAACAGGAAATCTGCGGAACTAAATATTTTACATTCATGTTCTCTCCCTGGAATAAAGACAGTGCATACAAATATCACTATAATAAAGGAGTAGAACCATATATGTATAATTGGGACGGTACTGAAGCAATGTTGAGAAATGACAGCTCTATCGGGTGTAAAAAAGATGTCAGCAACGAAAGAGCATACTGTACCGCGTTGATTCAAATGAACGGCTGGAAAATTCCGAAAGATTATCCGCTTAGATTTTAGTATTAATAAATTGAAATAAATCTTGATATCATATTTTGCCCGTGATATTCTATTAAGGCGAAATTATAAATAGAAACGAGGGAAAATTTTATGTCAGATGTTAGAGTCAGAATTGCTCCGTCTCCGAGCGGAAATTTACACATAGGTACTGCAAGAACAGCGTTATTTAACTATTTGTTTGCTAAAAAAAATAACGGGAAATTTGTTTTAAGAATAGAAGATACGGATGCCGAACGTACAAGTCAGGCGTATATTGATAATATTTTTGACAGCTTGAAAGCGTTAGGATTAAACTGGGATGAAGGTCCTGATGTCGGCGGTCCGTACGGACCTTATACACAGTCTGAAAGATTTGATATTTATCCTAAATATGCTCAAATTCTTTTGGATAAAGGTTTTGCATACGAATGCTTCTGTACGCCCGAGGAATTAGAAGCAGAGAAAAAGCAGGCTGCCGAAAATAAAAAACCTTATGTTTATACAAAAAAATGCCTGAATTTAACGGATGAAGAAAAAGCTAAACTCAAAGCGGAAGGTAGAAAACCCGCAATCAGATTTAATATTGAAAAAGCGCAGAAAGCTTTTCATGATTCCTCAATTTTAAAATTTGATGATATGGTAAAAGGCGAACTTCATGTTGATACAAATCTTCTCGGTGATTTCGTAATTATGAAATCTAACGGTACTCCGACTTACAATTTTGCGGTTGTAATTGATGATATGCTGATGAAAATTTCGCATGTTATAAGAGGAGAAGATCATATTTCAAATACTTTCAAACAAATCCTGATATTTGAAGCTTTAGGTGCTGAAGTCCCGAAATTCGGACATCTCGGTATGATTCTTGCTCCTGACAGAAGCAAGCTTTCAAAACGCCACGGTGCAACTGCTGTTTCTGAATTTGTTGAAAAAGGTTATTTGACGGATGCTTTGATTAACTTTGTTGCACTTCTGGGGTGGTCGCCGTCTGACGGTCAGGAAATTAAAACGGTTGATGAGATTGCAAAAGATTTCAGAATTAATGAAATATCTTCTTCAAACTCGATTTTTGAATACGACAAATTAAACTGGATGAACAGCCATTATATTAAAATGCTTTCTATTCCTGAATTGAAAGAGAGATTGAAACCGTATTTGACAAAATACAATCTCAATGAATTAACGGACGCTCAATATACACGTATGGTTGAGATAACTTATGAACCGTTAACACTCTTGTCTGATATTACGGATGCTGTTCCTTATTTCTTCGGCGAAGATGTTGAAATCGATGACAAAGCAAGAGAAACTCTTGATACGGAAGTCTCGCAGGATGTTTTGAAAACATTTACGGAACAGGCAAAGGATTGGGAATGGACAGAGGAAAATCTTCATGAAAAACTGGAAGCTTTTAGAGCGTACTACAAAGAAAAAGGTGTTAAACCTAAAATTACAATGTGGGCTGTCAGAGCTGCCGTAACAGGAAGAATTTGCGGTGCTGATATGACAGCAATCCTTGCAATTATAGGTAAAGAAAAAACTTTCCACAGGGTAAAAGCTGCTATGAAGCAGGCTGTTTAGTAAAATTTCGGGATAAATTTATAATTTTATAATTTTAAAATAAGTCCGGTTAAAAGTCGGACTTATTTTTATTTTGTAACAAATTGTTATAAATGTTTTCTATAATTAAAGTTTTACATTATACCTGTCGTCATGTGTAATATGTATTGCTAATGAGTTTATTGGGGATTATATATGGTTGATATCTACATTACTTCTAATGAGATAAAAAAATATATTTTTATGATTGTATTGTTTAACGCGATTTTCCCGCGTGTGCTGGAAGAAAGCGGAATGGTTATTAATATTGAAGATGCTGAAGACAGCTCTTATATCAAGCGTATGGAATACTCGCATTTTATTGAGCGCTACGATTTTTACGGATTAAATCAGATTGCAGAGTAGTTAAATATCTTCGCGCTTTTTGTCGCTTCTGGTAATAATGAGCTTTCCTGCTTCAATTGTGTATTCCACTAAATCTGTTTCAGGATTAACTTTTAACAGTTCAAGAATTGTCTTGTTAACTGTTAAAGCCCATCCGTTGCCATTTCTCATGAGTTTTCTATACATTATTGTCTTTTAACTTACATTGTACCTGACAATATCATATCTAATGTTATATCATATTTCTAACCATACATTGCTTGGTTTAATGTATGTATTGTTAAATTGCTTCTTGACTTAATTAAGAATAGTAGTATGAACATTAGAGCAGATAATGTATCTGCTCTTTTTCTTATAGGTTAGTAGTTAGTAGGGTGGGATAAGTAAAGCGTTCCCACCTTCTAATGCTAACGGATGTCAAGAAGTCCGGAAGTCAAGCTATTATCGGTGATACGCACAAAAATGCTTTCTGAACCCAGCCAGCCTTCCAGCCCTCTGAACATTTGTTCTTCCTGCTTGCATCCCACCCTAGCCCTCCCCCGTTTGGGGAGGGAATAAATACTTTCCCCTCTCCCTTTGGGGAGAGGGTGTCCGCAGGACCGGAGAGGGGTTTAAAAACATTTCCCTAACCTCGGTAGAGGGATAAAGAGAGAGGGTTAATTATTAACAAAAATTTATAAAAATGCACATGTAACGAAATGTAAAGATGAGTTTAAAATGGCTGAAACCCTTGATACAACCCTCATAGGATAGGATAGGATAGGATGTATTGCGCCTATAGCAATTAATTTAAGACTTGTGTTTTCATAAATATGAAGTAGTACAAGCAAAATAGAAAGGTTAAGGACAACTATGAGTGTTCAAAAAATTAATTTTGGAGCAGGTGATTATGACGATTATCAGGTAAATAATCCAAATAAAAAAAATGTTATTATATTAGAACAAGCATCAGTTGATAAAGAAAAAAGTAAAGCCGCAAAATTTATGATAGGAGCATCAGCTTTAGCAGGGATTGTAGCTCTTGGGGTTGCCGGATATAAAGGTAAACTCGGAAAAAATATTCAGAAATTATTCACACAATCTGAAAAAGCAGCAGAGAAAAAAGCATCAGAAGCGGCTAAATCAGCTTCAATAACTCATCACAATCCTTCTCCCAAGAATGTTGATACTGTCCCTGAAAAAACACCGAATGTATCGGAAGTTAAGCCTGAAACGACAGAGGTTTCCACACCACGAACGACTGAGCCATCAGAACCGAAAATTCCTGAAAAAACGACTGATACACCGGAAGCAGAATCACATGAAACGCCAAAATCAAACGAACTTCCAAAGGACGATATTCCGGAAGTGCTTAGAGGTATTGAGGGAAAACGTGAGGGAAATAGGATTATTCAAGATTTAGAAAACGGTAAACAGAAAATTTATGAATTTGTACCTGGTAAAAATTCTTATTCGGTAACGGAAAAAAGTATAAATTTAGGTTATGAAACTACTTATTATAGAGAAGATGGGCTTGTCGACAAAGTTTACGGCTGGCATCCCGACGCAGGTTCGTTTAGCAGAACATTTAGTTATGATGAATTAAAAAGGAAAACTAGTGTCAAAGGTGAGTGGAACCGTATTGAAAATACAATGGATTTTATTTATGAAGGTAAGACAACTCGACTGAAACAAACGAAAACTACTAAGATAGACGAGAAATTTTCTGAATTAAGTAGAGTTTCTGTTATAGATTACCGTAATGGTAAGCCAATAAAAGAAACACAATTTGCTCTTGATGGTAAAACTGTAAATTACTATCAAACATTTCAACCTGCACCATATGATGGTGTAATTGTTCCAAAACGTTATGTTGAATTTCATAAGGGGAGTAAAAATAAGTATATTGAAACAGAAAGAGATCCGTTTGGTAAACTTATTTTACATAGAAAATATGCAAAAGACGGAAAAACACTTACCTATGAAGAAGTTATTAAGGATGGGCGTAAGACAATTAAAGGAAGCTTATTAAATGAATATGATTTAAATCACTAAATAAAAAGACAAAGCATTAGCTTTGTCTTTTTATGTTAAAATCTATCTATGGAAGAATTTACACATTACACTGTGATGAAGTATGAAGCGGTTGACGCACTTGAATGTCAGTCAGGCAAAATTTATGTTGACTGTACTTTAGGCGGCGGCGGACACAGCGGGCTTATATTGAGCCGTATTCAGCCTGACGGGCGTTTGATAGCTTTTGATGTTGATGAGGACGCGATAAAAGCATCAACAGAACGCCTAAAAGATTACAAAAACTTAACAATAGTGAAAGATTCTTATACAAATATTAAAAAAGTTTTACATAATCTGGGAATTAACAAAATTACGGGCGGGGTTTTATTTGATCTTGGAGCTTCATATCATCAGTTTCACAAAGGCGAACGCGGTTTTTCGTTTTCAAAAGAGGCGCCTCTTGATATGAGATTTAATCAGGATGCCCGATTTTCTGCCTATGATGTGGTAAATAGTTACAGTGAAGCTGATTTGGTCAGAATATTTTCTGAATACGGAGAAGAAAGATTTTCAAAAAGAATTGCAAAAAAAATTGTAGAGCAAAGAAAACTGAAAAAGCTTGAAACTACAACGGAACTGGCGGATTTGATAGTAAACTGCACGCCGCACATAAAGTCTTCAATCCACCCTGCAACCCGCGTGTTTCAGGCAATCCGCATTGAAGTAAATCAAGAGTTAACAAATGTAAAAAATACTCTGAATGATGTGTTGGATTTGTTAGACTTTGGTGCTATAATAAGTGTAATAAGTTTTCACTCTTTAGAAGACAGGTTAGTGAAACACTTGTTTAAATATCACTCGCAGAGGTGCCATTGCGATAAATCACAAATGATTTGCCACTGTCCGCCTCCGATTCTGGAGTTGGTTAATAAAAAACCGATTACGGCGAGTGAAGAGGAGATAAAAATAAATCCGCCGTCTAGAAGTGCCAAACTTAGAATAGCCAGATGTATAAGGCACTGATTATTCGAAAACTGGGGTAGAAAATTGAATACAGCAAGAGTAAGAACATCAGAAATTTTAGTAACAGAAGAGAAATATACAGGTCATTCTTACGCAGATGACCCGATAAGAGAAGAAAGTCAGGTTATTGAAGGTTATTTCCAGAAGGAGATCTCATTAAAAGCTATGGCTATAAGGAAAGTAAATAAAACTTTATGCGGTTTGTTAGGTATTGCGGTGCTTGTTGCATTTGTAAGCTATTATTTTGCAATGTCTAATGAGCTTACGCTTAATAAATTAAGCCGTCAGATTTCTACCCTTAATGATGAAAATGCAGAACTTCAAAACCAGCTTGACAGATTAAAATCTTTTAATAACGTTGACAGCAAGATGATGCAGTATAATATGCTTCAGAAAGCTGCTAAAGTAATTGAAGTACAGGCTGTAAATTCTGCTGTTGCAATAGATAAAAAAACTGAAAAAACTGCATCTTTCAGCTGGGCAATCGGTTACTGATTTATGGAAAATATAATTCTCCATGCAATTCCTTTAATTTTATTTTTCGTTTTAGTTTCAATTCAGCTAATTTCTACAAAACCGAATGGCAGAATTATTAAAAAGTATGGAAAACCGATAAAATACTTTTCTGACAAAAAGTGCTTTAATACTGTTCCTCTCCGTGGTACATCTGTCGGAATGTATATTTATTCCGATTTTATAATTCTATCAGATGGCGGAAAAGAATATTTCTTGGATAAAGCATTTAAAAATTTTAAATTCTATGGAACTATTTCGATAAAAATATTTGAAATGGATATCGAAAACGGAAAAACGCTTCAAATCAATATAAATCGGAAGCAGGAGAATATATTAAAAGAATTTTTTGGGATAGTGGATTAAAATACTTTACTAAGGTATTAAATTTCTTTAACTTATGAAAATTTCTAAAACGGCTATATATTACGAAATGTAAAGAGATTCCAAAAAGGGCTGTAATACGTGATCTAATACCAATTAGACAGGATCAGATTGAATAAACGCGAGCAATTTTTTTATCAATAAATACTTATTAAAACTATACAGTGATTTGCAAAGCACGAAAAGATATTATGAAAAGGAGATTTATTTATGAGTGATAATGAAGTTTTAATGATTGGTAATGTGCAGTTTAACAAAAATCAAGTTCAATCTCATACCACCGGCGAGAATTTACTTGGTAAAAAAATTAATACTGTTTTTATGAAAGATGGTACTAAAATAGAATTTCCGGATCAAAATATAACGGATCCTAAAAAAATGCCAAGCGTTATGATGGGCAGGGACGGAGCTGTTAATAATCCGCCGCCGGGAATTAAGTTCTCAAATTTCGAAAGCGGGAAAGTTACAGGTACTGATGCACAGGATTACTATTACATTGATAATTCTCGTTTAACCGTAGATGTCAGCGGAGGCGGTAATGGCGATGTTGTAAAAACTGTCGGACGCAAAGGTGATAAACAGCCTACTGTGTTTAAAGATGCAGGTGATAAAGAGATAAATATAAATCTTGATAAAGACTTTTTTAATATGAATGAAGGATTATGGATTCAAGGTTAAATTTCGGATTTTTGATTTTATCAGGCATTACATTAAAAACCCCGATGTTTTATATCAAAACAGCGGGGTTTTAATACTAAAGTCAGAAATTTCCCATACTAAAGTATGAAGTTTTGTAAAATTTATTAAAGTTTTTTCTGTATTGTGCCGTATATATATGTGAAGGCATGTATGTAAGGAAAATTTCATGAAAAAAGAAGAGAAAAATAACGGTGTGTCCCTGTTTTCACAATCCGAATATTTAGCGGGACAGGATCCTATTGAAGAAATTTTTGCACTCAATTTAGGTGATTTTATTGCCGAGAATCTTATATCTGAAGATTTGGCAAGAAAAATCGGCAATAGCATGAAAGATAAAAAGACCGGTTTAGTAAATCAGCTGAAAGAACTTGTGTCTATATATTCACTTAATAATACTCTTTGTGTTTTAAGTTTTGACAAATCTGCAGAACAGGCTATTTATACATCTATTGCAGAATCAATTAAACAAATGCTTGAAATTGAAGCATGCCATATTTATCTGGAAAAAGCAAACAAACTTGAACTTGCAGGAACAACTTCCGGAGCTGTTGACGTTTATGCAATTGATGAAAATACTGCGGAAGGCAAGGCTTTTCTTGCTAAAGAAACCGTTATTGAAGAAAAAATTGCGGTTCCTATGCATTGTAATATTGAGTCAACAGGCGTTATAGTTCTTGAGAATTCTTCTCCCGTGAATGAAGAATATGTAGAGCTTGTTGAAAGTATTGCCGTTCTTTTTGCAACATCAATAACTCTGCAAAAAGTAATTGATGAAGCAAAAAGGCTTATGGAAGATGAACATTCAACCACAGGTGATTTACAGCATATAAGGGCTGAACTCACCGCATTAATAGGCGACTTATGCGATTACCAGCAGAGTTTTGTAGAACATCTGGCTTTCGCTGTGGATACAAAAGGTCATTATACTGTGTCGCATTCTAAAAATACCGCAAAACTTGCCAGAGAAATTTGCAGACAGCTCGGTTTGAATGAAAAAACTACAGATTTGATATATTATGCAGGATTGCTCCAAAATATCGGAAAAATTGCATTGCCCGAAAAGATTTTTGCACAGAACGGCAGGCTTTCTTCTGATGAATTAAAAAAGATTCAGGAACATGCAAATGTCGGAGTTCATCTTTTAATGAATATTAATTTCTTATCCGAAGTAGTTCCATATATAACTTATCAAAAAGAAAGATATGACGGTTCAGGTACTCCTGAGGGCTTAAAAGGGCAATCTATTCCATTTGGTTCAAGAATTATCGCAGCAGCAGATGCATATTGCGCTCTGACATCAGACAGACCCTATCGAAAGGCTATGCCTGTTGAAAAAGCTCTTGGAATTATGAAAGAAGAAGCAGGTACAAAATGGGATCCTGTTGTTGTTAATGCGTTAAGCGAGGCCGTAAATAAATAAATCGGCTGATATTATATATAAATAAGAATCGTTTTTAATTAAGCGGTTCTTTTTATTTTTTTGAAAGAAATTTCTCTCTTTCGGAAGAGGGTATCCGAAGGACAGGGGATCGGATGTCAGGAAGTCAAGCTATTATCGGTGCTACGTACAAAAATAACTTCTGAACCCAGCCTGCTTTCCTGCCTTCTTAACTTTCAGTCTTCCGGTTTATACCCCACCCTATCCCTCCCCGTTCGGGAAGGAAATACCCTGATATGCCTGTTGGAATTGCACATTCTCTCGCAATGGCTGTAAAGTTTTATGCAAAACCCAAAGTTTCGGGTGGATCGGCACGCTCCCTCTACTCGGGCATTGTTAACAATTCATTGATATAAATCAGATAATGAATGTCCTCCTCTAGCGGGAGGACCGAAATCTTTGATTTCGGGGAGGGGTTCAGCAATGAAAAATAACCCTTTCCATCTCCCAAGGAGAGGGAAAGGGAGAGGATTAATTTATTACACAAGTGCAAAAAATGTACATGTAACAAAATGTAAAGATAAATTTAAAATGGCTGAAACCCTTGATACAATCCTCATAGGATAGGATAGGATAGGATAGACGGGCGTGTTGTCAAAAGTTCTAAGCTTTTTGTTTTAATAGAAACAGGTAATGTCAAATAAGTGTTAAGAATAGAATTATTAGAAAGGAGAAATTAATGATTAAAATTGGCAGGTTGTATAATGTTGCGCGTGAAACAATATCTCAAAGGCGGCTTGTGAAAGCTATTGCTCAAAATAAACCGGTGCGGAATTATACTGGTACGGGTGCTTCACAACCAGTATTGAGACACATAAGTTCAGACATAGAATTTATATCAGGAAAATATTCAAGCAATCCAATAAACAAGATTAAATCTTGGATAAAACAATTTAATGCTAATTTGAAATCTTCATGTGCGTTTACTGAAAGAACTCATGTTATTCATAAATTTGAGCCAAACAATTTGAAACAACAATAAAAGACAGGTCAGTATGTAACTTTTTGCAGACTGTCAGAATGTGATACGATTGCAGCTGCTACCGCAAGCGGATGCGAAAAATATGTGTTAATATAAGTCCTGCCGATTATTCAACTGGCAGGACTTGATTTTTCAACCTGAGTCTATTGAACAATGCTGAAAGAAACAATTTTATCTATTGCAATATTAAGCCAATCATATTTAAAGCATACATAGTCATTACAATCACATTTATCATCATCGCAGGTGCAGTAATCTGAAAGTCTGCATACCAGTGCGTTTTCTAATGTAATAAAGTCGTCGTGGCATTCTTCGCATCTGCCTTCCGGCCGGTATAAATTCCCGTCAATTTTTAAATGACCGGTAAAAACAGTTATTTTATTTGTCCCGCTCTCTTCAATAATTTTCCCTATAGATTTTAAAAGATTTTTAGACATATAATTTCTCCTTTTTTTAGTTTTACAAAATTAATTTACGAGATTTTTTCATTTTTTTTATTGCACGAAAGGATACTGTTGCGGCTTATTTTCTGTCAGTAACGTTACTTTTTGTTATAAACTAGGAAAATTTTTGTGTTTGTGTTACAATAATGTCAAGGGAATTAGACTAATTAAGGGGAGAATAAAAATATATGGCAGACGGAATTACAGAAGTAACAAACGAAAAAAATGCTCAGGCTCAGGAAGCGGAAAAGATTGAGGTTGTTGAACTTCCGGATAATGATGAAGCTATTGAGACAAAAACTTCTCAATCCTATGATGCCAGCAATATTCGAGTATTAGAAGGTTTGGAAGCTGTCAGAATGAGACCCGGCATGTATATCGGTTCAACTTCGCAAAGAGGGCTTCACCACTGTATTTATGAAATTGTTGACAATTCTATTGATGAATCGCTCGCAGGTTTTTGTACTGATATTTATGTAACTGTTAATAAAGATAACAGTGTTACGGTAGAAGATAACGGACGTGGTATTCCTGTTGATATAAAACCCGAGACAGGCAAATCGGCTCTTGAAATTGTCCATACGGTTCTTCATGCAGGCGGAAAATTTGGAGACGGCGGCTACAAAGTATCAGGCGGGCTGCACGGGGTTGGAGCTTCTGTTGTAAACGCTCTTTCCGAAAAATATAAAGTTGAAGTTTCACGTCAAGGTTTTGTCTGGCGTCAGGAATATATGAGAGGAGAACCTCTTACTCCTGTAGAAAAAGGTGAAGCTACAGATAAAACAGGGACTAAAACAACATTCTGGCCTGATCCTGAAATTTTTACGGAAACTACTGAAATTGACTGTGATGTAATTGCAAACAGACTCCGTGAAATGGCTTTTTTGAATAAAGGCTTAAAGATAATATTCACAAATGCTCATACGGATGAAACCGAAATTTTCCACTATGTCGGCGGTATTGCAAGCTACGTTGAATTTTTAAATCAGAATAAAAATGTTTTGCATGAAAAACCTATTTATATTGATAAAGTTGTTGACGGTATGCAGATTGAAGTTGCTATGCAGTACACAGATGCTTACAGTGAGAGTGTTTTATCTTTTGCTAACAATATTAATACGCATTCGGGCGGTACTCACCTGACAGGTTTTAGAAATTCACTGACCCGTGTCTTCAACGATTATGCAAGAAAAAATAATATCCTGAAAGATTCCGATCAGAACCTCTCAGGTGAAGATGTCAGGGAAGGTTTAACCGCAATTGTAAGTGTTAAAATCCCTAATCCTGAGTTTGAAGGACAAACAAAAGAAAAACTCGGTAATGCTGAAGCAATGGGAGCAACACAGGATGCCGTACGCGACAAATTACAGGAATGGCTGGAGTTTAATCCCAAAATTGCAAAAATAATTTTAGAAAAAACTCTGCAGGCTCAAAGAGCACGTGAAGCTGCAAGAAAAGCAAGAGAATTAACAAGAAGAAAATCGGTTCTTGAAAATTCTACACTGCCCGGTAAACTTGCGGACTGTTCAAACAGAGAACCTGAAAAATGTGAAATCTATATAGTTGAGGGAGATTCCGCGGGCGGTTCCGCTAAACAGGGCAGAAACAGAATGTTTCAGGCAATTTTGCCTTTAAGAGGTAAGATACTTAACGTTGAAAAAGCAAGATTGGATAAAATTTACGGAAATAACGAAATTCAGTCAATGGTGCAGGCTTTCGGCATAAATATCAGCAGAAATCCTGATGAAGTTGATATTGAAAAACTTCGTTACCATAAAATAATTATTATGACAGATGCCGATGTTGATGGTGCACATATCAGAACACTTCTGTTGACGTTCTTCTTCCGTTATGCAAGACCGTTAATAGAAAACGGTTATGTTTATATTGCCCAGCCGCCTTTATTTAAGGTTACTCAGGGTAAGACTTCCGAATATTTGTATGATGAACATGCGCTTGATAAAATGTTGAAAGAACGCGGTATTAAGAGCTTAAGTCTTTCTGATAAGACAAAATCACGAGTTAAAACCGGTGATGAACTTCTTGAGCTTATCAAAAATATGTCGACATTCTATAACTCTTACAACAACCCGATTTTGAATCTTTATCCTGCTGTTGTTTTAAGAGGGCTTGTGCGCTCAAATATAGAACCGGAATATTTCGAAGATCAGGCTAAAATGAACGAAGTTATTGAATACTTAAATCATTATCTTCAAGATCACGCTAAGAATTATAATATTCAAGAAGCTGCAAATTATGTATGCTCTTTGAAATATAATCCTGAAAATGCTAAATATGCTATTCAGCTTAACTTTAATGAAGAAGAACATGTATTAATAACCCAAAATATTGTTAAGAGCTCTGAATATAAGCGATTGAAAGCATCTTATCCGCTAATCAGAGATTTCTTGATTGAAGAAGAAGATACGTTAATTCTTGAAACAGATACTGAACAATACGAAATCAATTCTTTTGAAAAACTTCAAAAATTTATTGATGATAGAGGATCAAAAGGTCTACAAATTCAGCGTTTCAAAGGATTAGGCGAAATGATGCCCCAGCAGTTGTGGGAAACTACAATGGATCCTGCAACCAGAACGCTGTTGAAAGTAAATGTGGAAGATGCAATGCTTTGTGATCAGTTGTTCGATATACTTATGGGAGATAAAGTAGATCCGCGAAGAAACTTTATTGAAGCAAATGCGGTTTATGCAACAAACATTGATACATAGGAACGTAGCCGTTCCATACGCCACTCAAGTATTGGAGGAATTTTTTATATATAATAAAATAAAACGCCCTTTACGGGCTTTTTATTTGAACAAAATTTTTTCTTGATGTAATATTATTACATAGATTATACGAAAGAGAGATTTGATATGACAAAAAAAGAATTAATTTTTTTAGGACCGCCGGCTTGCGGTAAAGGTACGCAGACTAACAAACTTGCAGAATTTTTAAAATTTCCTCATGTTGATACAGGATCATTATTGAGAGCCGAAATTAAAAATGAAACGGAAGCAGGTAAAGAAGCAAAAGCTTATATTGACAAAGGTCAGCTTGTTCCTGTGGAACTGGTAACAAGAATTATTAAAAACAGACTTTCAAAAGCTGACTGCAAAAACGGATATATTCTTGACGGTTTCCCCAGAAGTGTAGAACAGGCTGAACAGCTAGAAAAAATGAATGCTGAAATCGACAACGGCATTGATACAAAGTTTATTGCTGTTTACTTTGATATTGATACAAGTATTCTTGTTGAAAGAATTGTTAACCGCCGTTCCTGTCCAGTTTGCGGAGAAATTTACAATCTGGAATTTAAACCGCCTAAGGTTGAAGGACACTGCGACAAAGACGGTGCAGAGCTGACACAGCGTAAAGATGATACCAGAGAAGTCGCTCAGTCAAGGTTTGATACATATAATAAAGAAACAGCTCCGTTGATTGACTATTATACTAAAAAAGGCGTTTTGAAGTCTATTAACGCAAACGGAACAATTGACGAAGTCTGGGAAAGATTATTGGAAGTAATTAACTAAAGTGAATAAGTGAATAGGTAAATTCGTAAATAAGTCGTTAACAGAAGCAATACAATGAAATTATTTTCGAGCGGAGCGATTTTATGGATTTATTGACTTATTTACATATTATCTTATTCACTTCTCTAAAAAGAGGTTATATTTATGATAAATCGAAAATCACGTGATGAAATTAAAAGAATGCGCCATGCAGGGCATATTGTAGCTCTTGTTCATCAAAAGATGAGAGAAGTTATTGAACCTGGTATAAGCACAAAAGAACTGGATAGTATTGCACATGATATTATAAGAAAAGAACGCGCTGTTCCGACATTTTTAGGTTACCACGGTTTCCCGGGTTCTATTTGTGCATCTATTAATGAGCAGGTTGTTCACGGAATTCCTCATGAAGATATTAAAGTTAAAGAAGGCGATATCATAAGTATTGATGTCGGTGCGACTTATGCTGGAATGGTCGGTGATGGTGCGTGGACTTATCCTGTCGGTAAAATCAGTGATGAGTGTCAGAGACTTTTGAAAGCGACTGAAGAAGCTCTTTTTGCAGGGATTGCACAGATGAGAGCAGGGAATGTTCTTGATGATATTTCAGGTGCAATAGAAGCAGTTGCTGTGAGAGAAAAACTCGGCATTGTCAGACAGTACGGCGGGCACGGCGTTGGTCATGAAATGCATGAAGAGCCGTTTTTGTTTAATTACAAAGTAGGAGATCATACTTTGATTAAGCAGGGTTATGCAATTGCAATTGAACCTATGCTGAATTTAGGCGGCGATGAGGTTGTAGTTGCGGACGATGAATGGACAGTGAGCACTGCTGATAAAATGCCGTCCGCTCATTTTGAGCATACCGTTCTTGCAACTGATGATGAACCGTTAATTATTACGCAGCTGATGTCGTAAGGAGAATTTTTATGAATTATTATGTCGGGTTATCCCTTGCAGCATCATCAGGTATGGATTCAGGTGTTGCGGTTCTGGATGAGGATAACAATCTTATACTTGTCGATAAACTTTACACAATGAATGATGTTATATTCTTTTTTGATAATTTCCCTTCATTAAAATATTCAAAGATCTGTATTTCTTTAGTCTGGGACAGGACAATGCTTAACGGGAAGTGGAGAATACTCGGCAAGCCTTATCAGCTTGTTTCTACAAATCATCTTATCCCGAACAGGGACGGCTGGACACACAGATATTCAACGCGCGGCTGTGAATATTTTAAATCTTTAACTGAAAAGGGTATTGAAATTAATCGTTTTGAACTTTATTTGACCAGGCAGAGTCTGCATCTGAATTCTTGTTACAAAGAACGTTCCCCTGCTGATTGTAAGTTTTTGCAGCAGACGCTGAAAAATGAATGGCAGATTGATTTACCTTCCAATATGATGCCTATGTCTCAACTGGAGGCTATAGTCGGGGCAATTCTTGCGAAAGAAAATACTAAACATCCAGAAAATATCAAAATAATCTCACATTTCAGAGATTTTAATGTTATAGATGTAATTCATAATCCTGAATTAATTGCGATTTAATTATTCTCTGCTTGTTAAAAGTCCCAGAGCCAGACCGATTGCAGCGCCGATGCCTGCACCCCATCTGAGTTTGGTCTTTTTCACTGCTCTATATGCTCTGTTACTCACATCATCCATTAAACTCGGGTATTTTTTATATGCATCATAATTATTCATAAAATTGATTTTAAGATTGTCTGCATATTTTCTATCGGTGATATTTTTATCAAGTTCTATGCATTTGTCAGTAATTGATTTAATATCTTCATTTAAGCCCATTTCGCGTAAAATCATTTTGCTTTCAGTGCTTATGTTTTTGGCTTCAACTTCTTTTGCTGCCTTTGCCAGCGATGCAATTTGTGCATTTGTTTCTGCTTTTGTGATGTCAAATGCTTTTTGAACGAATGTATCTTTTTTTACAGGAAGGTAATAAGCGTTCATGCCTATTAGGGCTCCTGTGGCAGCTAAACCTGTTTTTCGTTTTCTGGCTGCTGCCGGATTGGGCTGGTAGTATGTCATTGAAGGAGGTGTCTGTAATGCCATAAGAATGCCTTATACTTTCTGCGTTGTTGTATTTTATAAAACACGTAAAAAATTTTTTTTGCTATTAGTTGTAATCTTAATAAAAATCTGTTATGATTAATAATATGAAGTAAAAATAATAATGAAAAAGAAGGAGTTGCTATGAAGAGTTTATTAAGTTATATTAAGTCGGGGGGGGGGCGTTTGTAAGCTCCTTATCAATAATTGAAACTTGTCAAAATAAAAAAAACTGTTATAATAATGATATAACACATCACGATTATAAGGATTTTAATATGAAGAGATTAAAGGGTTTTACTCTTGCACAAGGAGCTAGGCACGTAGTCCGCTTTAACAATATTCGTAGATTTGCGTTTACCTTGGCCGAGGTTTTGATAACGTTAGGCGTCATCGGTGTTGTTGCAGCTTTAACAATGCCTGGGCTGATAATTAATCATCAAAAAAATGTAGTTGCAGAATCTGTTAAAAAAGCTTATTCAGAGTTAAATCAGGTTTTGTATATGGCACAAAATGACCATGGTATGATTTCTGATTGGAAGTATCGCAAAGCTGATGAACTTGATAAATGGGTTCAGACATATATAATTCCATATATCAATGTTGTAGATCATAAGGCTTGTACGACAAATGAGCGATGTTTTGGTTTATCGTTGCCTTTTCCATTAAAATATGAAAAACCTGGTTCTGTTAATTCTACAGTAGGACAATATGTTGTAACAAAAACAGGTATTCCTATGGCTTATGCATTCTTCCGTTATGGCGGGACTTATGAAAATGTTACGAGGGTTCGTGTATATGTAAAAAATCCTAAGCCTTATGCATTTATAGGAAAAGATGTTTTTACTTTTGTTCTGAATCGCTCAACAGACACATCATTTAAACCATTTGGTCTTGCGGGCACAATACCTTTTACGGCAAATACGCAGCTAGATCGTGAAAAATTACTGCATGGACCTATACGTACAGGCGGTTGTTTCAAAGATTCGGGAGGACCTGATTACTATGGCCCGGGAGATGCATGTGGAGCTGTTATAATGCTGGATGGCTGGAAAATAAAAGAAGATTATCCTTGGTAATCTAATTTATTGAACAGTATTCCGTATAAATTTTAATCACTTCCGTATGAATTTGCTCTATGGATTTTGTTGCATCAAGAACCTTAATTCTTTGAGGTTCTTGTTTTGCAAGTTCAAGATAACCATGTCTTACACGGTTATGGAAATCTATTCCGGCACTTTCCATGCGGTCTTTTTCTTTACCTACACGTTTCATGGATGTTTCTACATCAATATCGAAAACAAACGTCAAATCAGGCTTTCTGCCGTTTGTAGCAATGCCGTTCAACATGTTAATTCTTTCAATATCAAGCCCTCTGCCGTATCCCTGATAGGCGACAGTTGAATCAATATGTCTGTCGCATAAAACAATTTTGCCTTCATCAACGGCAGGATTAACAATAATATCAATATTTTGTGCTCTGTCTGCCAAAAACAGAAATGATTCACACCTGTCAGATACCGGACCTTTATAATTCAACAGTATTTCACGGACTTTTTCTCCTAATCCTTTGCCCCCCGGTTCACGTGTCAGAACAACATTTTTGCCGTTATTTTTCAAATATTCTGCTAATAATTTCATCTGGGTTGTTTTTCCGCACCCGTCTGTTCCCTCAAATGTTATAAATAATCCATTTTTCATTTTTACCTCTTAATATAATTATATCAAAAAAATCGGAACTTATATAACAAATTCCACTAAAAATGGCTAGAAATGTCACCCTGAACTCGTTTCAGGGTCTCGTTGTTTTGAGATGCTGAAACAAGTTCAGCATGACAGTATTACGCATATTTAGTGGAAACTTGTATATTATTCCCAAAAAAATCTTATTTGTGTTTTGCTAAATATTATGCTAAAATCAGCATAAGAGGAGAGATTTATATGGATACTAAAGTTACAAGATTAAAGAACAATATAGAATTTGCGTATAAAAGAAACAGAAATACTCCGAGAATTGCGTTTTATCTGAATTTTTCTTTGAACAACCCGCTCCCTGATCCCGGGGTTTATTCTCTTATGGTAAGGCTTTTTATGCAGGGTACAAAAAAACGCTCCGCGCAGGCTTTGTCTGAAGAATTAGATAAATATGCAATTGAATTCAGTGCAGAGATGAAACTTGATTATGTAAAATTTAAGTTTGTATGTCTTAATGAAGATTTTGAACGCGCAATGGAGATTTTTTCAGATATTGTAACAAACACTACTTTTGAAGAATTTGAAAAAGAGCGTACAAAACTGGAAGGTGAAATAATTGCAGAATTGGACTCTCCGCGAGTAAAAGTTATTGACAGCTATTACAAAAATATTTATGAAGGGCATAATTACGGATATACAAATACTGTTATTCTTGAAAATCTAAAAAATATTACAAAAGGAGATGTGGTTAACGCTTATAAAGCTATTGTTGATAACAGCAAGAAAGTAGCAGTATTTGTAGGTGATCTTGATTATGACAGAGTTGACGGGCTTTTAGAAGATTATTTGGGGGACATTATACCTTCTGTTGAAAATCTTCCGCAATTGAAAAGACCGGAGCTTACAAAAACAAAAGAAGTTGAAGTTATTCAGCAGGAATTAAATCAGGCACATATTTTAAAAGGCTGGATTGTTTCAACGGCTGACAGTAAAGATTATGCAGCTATTTCTCTTTTGAACATAATTCTGGGTGCCAGCGGTTTATCCTCAAGATTATTTTTGGAGCTTAGAGATAAAAAAGGGCTTGCTTATGTTGTCAGAAGTTCTTATGATGTTGCAAGGCTTTCCGCTAATTTCTCAATTTATATAGCAACTGAACCTAATAATATAGAAACTTCTTTGAAAGGTTTTGATGAAGAAATTCAAAAGATTAAAACCAATAAAGTCAGTGAAGAAGAACTTGAGAATGCAAAAAATAATTTGTTCGGCAAATGGGCATTTTTAGGTGAAACTAATTCGCAGCAGGCAAACTGGCTGGCACATTACGGTGTTATGGGATTTGGTTTTGATTTCCATAAAAACGCGGTTGATAAGATAAAACAGGTTACGGTAGAAGATATTTATAACTGCGCAAATAAGTATTTTAACGACACTTATGTACTGTCTGTTTTGAAGCCGTAACCGTGTCAGGTAATAGATATGCTTTTTGATATAAAGAATAATATTCAAGAGGCATATTGTGAGAAAAATTTATTTTGCGGTATTAATATCAATACTAATTTTTACTGCGGGATTTTCTGTTCCTGACGGTGCAATATCTGTTTCTTATCAGCCGAATGTAGACAGGCTTGATAGAATATTCAGGGAGTCTTTGCCATTAGATAAAAAAGATATTTTTTTTACAAAAGTTCCGAGAGGGCTTATTGTCAGCATAAACGAGAAAATTTTTTTTAATGAATCCGAAGTGAAAATTAAAGAAAGTTCGCTTCCTGTTATTGATACCATAATTATGCTTCTTGAAAAATTAAACAATTATTGTGTAATAGAAAATCACACGGAAGAAAACAGTTTTGATAATAAAAATCTGGAATTGTCATTGCAGAGATCTTCAAACATAGCAGAATATATGATAACTTGCGGTAAAATTTCTGCTTCAAGAATTTTTGCACTGGGCTACGGGCAATATATGCCATTTAGAGATAATGTTTCCGCAAAAAAAGACGGGCTTAATAACAGAGTTGATTTTGTTATCTTAGAATATGAAGCTAGGAGATAATACTCTGGCGGAGTCTTGTTGTTCTGTTTTCGCTAAGTATATTTTTAAGTTTCATAATTGCCTGAGCATGGAGCTGGCAAACGCGGGATTCTGACATATTAATCGTAGAGCCTATTTCTTTAAGAGTCATATTTTCCTGATAATATAGAACCATTATGATGCGTTCGCGTTCGGGAAGTCTTCTCAAGGCTTTTTCAAGCTCCTGTTTTACATTTTGTTCTTCTGCCTGTTCCTGAGGATTAAGTTTATTTGTGTCCTGAATTGTGTCTATAATTTCAACGCTGTCATCCGTATTTCCTTTTTTGTCATATATAGATGTCATTGTAGTATCTTCAGACAGAAGCTGCAGAACTTTTTCAGGCTCCATATCCATATACGAAGCTATTTCTGATGTTGTAGGCATTCTGCCGAGTTCCTGCTTCAAATGTTCCTGTGCATTTTTTATATCTTTTATTTTTTTTCTTACGCTTCTCGGTAAAAAGTCTTGAGCTCTTATTTTATCTAATATAGCTCCTCTGATTCTTATGAGCGCATAAGTTTCAAATCTTGTATTTTTTTGCGGGGAATATCTTTCTATAGCGTTGATAAGACCTTCAACTCCGTAGCCTGCAATATCTTCAATGGAAATTGTCGAAGGCAGGGTAACTTTTACACGTCCCACAACATAGCGGATTAAATATATGTATTGAACAATAAGTGTGTCGCGAAGATTTTTATTGGTTTTATCTTTAAGGTATTCTTCCCATAGAGAAGCAAGCTCATCTTCCGACAGCCTTTTTATATTATTGTATGATGTAAAATCAAAACTCTGGCTCATTAAACTTCCCAAATATTGTTCAAATATCTTACATATCTATTCTATACAATATAGTTTCATCTGCATCATTTAAAAAGAGGAAATGTAACAGATATTACTAAAGTTTGTGTAGTAGCACAGGGCATGTATATTTTAAAGATACTAAGATATTATGGTATTAAGGCAGTAAGAGCCATGTTTTAAGATATATTTTATTTTCCTTCTAAAACCTAATTCTGTTTTTGTTCTGCTTCTTTTTCAACGGGTTCAGGTTCAGATTTTATAATCTCAAGTTTTGTAATTCTTGCACCGTCAACTTCTTTAACGACAAATGTAAGATTGTTTAAGGTAACTGTATCATTGACTTCTGCAATCCTTCCGAGAAGCTTTACTACAAGTCCGCCGATTGTATCAATATCTTCATCATCAATTTCTTTTTCGTTAATCTGGAAAAATTCCGCAAATTCATCAAGTCTCATCATTGAGTTTGCAATATAGGTATTTGGAGCAACTTCTTTTATGTTTTCTTCCTCTTCTTCTTCCTCGTCAAATTCGTCTTGAACATCGCCGAAAATCTCTTCTATAACATCTTCAAGAGTTACAAGTCCTGATGTTCCGCCGAATTCATCCACAACGATTGCCATCTGGCCTTTGCGTTTTTTAAATTCCAATACCAGATTGTCCATTGTAATTGTTTCAGGTACAAGAAGAACTTCTCGTAAAATTTTTGCTATCGGGCACACTTCATCTTTTATGGAAAGAGAGTATAAATCTTTTACATGCACAAGACCTATTATGTGGTCGATATCTTCTTCATAAACAGGATACCTTGTGTACTGGTTTTCTGCAGCAAGTTTGTTGAGTTCTTCCATCGGCATATCAACCGGTATACAAACCATGTCGGTTCTCGGTACCATAACCTGTTTTGCGGTCAGGTCGGAAAATTTGAACACGTTATGAAGCATATCTTTTTCGGTTTCATTTAAAACTCCGCCGTCATAACTTGCATTAACAAGCATATCGAGTTCTTCCGTGGAATGAACAAGCGAACCTTTATGAGAATGCGGTATATGCATCAGTTTTAATACAAAATTGCCGAATCCGTTTAATAACCATATAAACGGGTTGAAAAAAAATGTTAAAACCTGCATCGGTCTTGCAACCCACAATGCAGTCTTTTCAGTGTATTCAAGTGCAATGGATTTAGGAATGAGTTCGCCAAGCACTACATGGAAGAACGTAATCAATGCAAAAGCGATTGATACGGATGCTGTGTGAGTTGCGATATTTTTCCCGATTCCCGGTAAAAATGCAAAAATTGGTTCAATAATATGTGCAAGAGTCCCTTCCCCGACCCAGCCTAAGCCGATACTTGATATGGTAACACCTAATTGTACTGCTGCAATGAATTTGTCAAGGTCTTTTAACGCTTCCATTGCAATTTTTGCATTGTAGTTGCCTTCATTGACAAGCTGTTCTATTCTTGTCTTTCTGACCTTAACCATAGCAAATTCTGATGCAACAAAAAATCCGTTTGAAAATAGTAAAAAAGCTATTACAAACAAATTAAATACTGTATTACCCGTACCATCCATTATATATTGTTTCCTTCTATCTCTCTATAAGTGTAATTATAATATTATTTATCCAAAAATGCAATCTTTATTTTTCGTCCATATCAACTTCTTTGAGTTCCGTATATATCATTGGAGAAAAGCCTTTTGTTGTTGTAACTGTTATTACTTTATAAACCGGAGGTTCACTTAACAGTGTAGGTGAAGTTATATGATAAACACCATTGCGCATAATTTCGCTGTTGAAATGCAAATGGCCCGCAACAATTGAGATAACATTATCATATTTGTCAAGCAGATCCAGATATTTTTCTTTTTGATAAACCTCGTGTGTTGTAACTTCTTTTGTCGCAATAAGCGGGAAGTGCTGTAAAATTATCACAGGTTTATGTTTATATTTTTTCAACTGTTTATCAAGCCATGTTAAAGTATCTTCTTTATAATATCCGATAGAACCAGGAATTATTTCCTTTGCTCCGTCAACAACAATGAATACAAATCCGTCTTTTTTGAATACATAATTAGGTTTTTTATATTTGTAAAACAAGTTATAATCTCTTACAATTTCAAGATAATGAGCTTTTGAAAGCCCGTTATTTCGAAAGACGTCATGGTTGCCAATAATAATATAATAAGGAACATTTAATTTATTTATAATTTTCATAAATTCAGGCAGGTATTCTTCATGCGGAGAATCAAGATTATCACCTGTAAAAACTACAAATTCAATATCCTTTTCTTTATTGATGTTTTTTACTGCATTTTGTAAAACCTGTGCTCTGTATTCATCTTTAGCTTTAAAATGACTGTCTGTAACCTGTACAAATTTTATTACTGCGGAGAAAGCAGAGCTTTGCAGTAATAATAAAGAAAAAAGTGTTATAATTATATTTTTAATCATTATATCCTCTGGACAAATTATACCATAAATTGTATTATATACAAAGGAGAAAACATGAGGTTAGATAAGTTTTTAAAAGTTTCACGTTTAATAAAGCGCAGAACTGTTGCAAATGAAGTGTCTGACACGGGGCGTGTTTATGTAAACGGAAATTCTGCCAAGCCTGCAAAACAAATTAAAGAAGGAGATGAAATAAAAATAGAATATGCAAACAGGACAGTCTGCGTCCGTGTTTTAAAGGTTCCTTCTAATAATATAAGTGTTCAGGAAGCATCAAGTTTGTATGAAGTAATAAACTAAAAATATTTTGAAAGGAGTTAATTTATGAAAACGTTAAAATTTGAAAAAATCCTGTCGGGGGGGGGGCATTTTCGGCTGATAGAAGTGTAAGAAGTCAAGTTGTTTACATTAATATCATTGCGCATTTATTGCGCAATCCGAAATTTTTCATAAAAAGATCGCGCACCATATGCGCGATGACAGGGCTTAATATTCAATCCCTCGCCCATTGGAAGAGGGTGTCCGAAGGACATGAGAGGGGCTTTTTACAAAGAAGGATGTCCTTGTTAAACGACTCAAAAGAGTCTCGTTATGACACAGAAAGTTCATGCAAAACTCATGTTGCGGGTGAAGTGACTACGCTGCGGAAACGAACTTATTCACTTTTCAAAAAATGCGCGTTTACGTTAGCTGAAGTCTTAATAACATTAGGAATTATCGGTGTTGTTGCTGCATCGACAATACCGTCTCTGGTGTCTCATTACCAGCGTAAGGTTTTAGAGACACAGTTTAAAAAATCATATTCGGTGCTTTCTCAGTCAATGATTTCGGTTCAGTCCGAGTTTTTGAGCTGTCCTGCAGGAAGTGCGGAAGAGATTAAAAAACTTTTATTTTCGCAATTCAATAATTTAGGCAGCAGCGCAAACTCTAAGCTTGGTTATGATAATTTTAAAACTTATACTAAAAAAATAACTACAGCTAAAATTCATCCAAATTGTTTTGCTAATATAAATCAGGTTCAGCAATTTAAAGATGAAAATATTATTGCAACTGATGGTATGGCAATAGCTTTTTGTCTTAATCAAACTTATGGCAATATGATAAGTATTGATACAAACGGTCCGAAAAAGGGGCCTAATGCATTCGGGGCATGATTTATTCTTTTTTCACTTAAGCAGCAGTAATTGTAATTTAGAACCAATGACCAAACAATGGCGAGATTGTACGGAAGATGATGAAGAGTGTGAAGGAGGTTATTTTAAGTGGACAGACGGTAACTGTTCAAAAGATTCCGATGCCTCTGAAAACGGATTTGCCTGTACGCAGTATGCAATAGCAAATACCTGTCCTGACGGTTCAGGCAAAGGTTATTTTGACTGCCTGCCTTAAAATATATTGACTTTCGTTAAATTTTCATTAATTACAAAAATATCTAATACAAACGGACGATTTTATTAAAAATCATTGATTAATAATCAAAAATGTCCGATTGTATTAGAAAAAGAGGTAGTAATGAAAATTAACGGCGGAATCAGATACTGTGAAAAAGGCTTAACAGCTTCACTCAGAGCTATGCATGTTCAAAGCGAGCTTATAGGCATGTATAATGAAAATGTTACAGGATTTGATAAAATAGGTTATCAAAGAAAAGAACCTGTTGTTTCGTCTTTTACGGAATATATCGGTGTTCACGGGCTTTCGCAGACAGTAGATGATCAAATCGGGCGTATTGCAATGTCTGATAACCCGTTAGATCTGGCACTTGCCAATAAAGGATATTTTCAAACGCAAACAGCAGAAGGTGTCAGACTTACAAGAGATGGACGTTTTAAGCTGGACAAAAACGGCAACTTATTGACTCTTGAAGATGCTCAGGTGCTTTCAAGTGCAGGTACTCCAATACAGCTTCCGATTGTTCCCGAGAAAATAGAGGATGTCAAAATTAATTCAAAAGGGCTTGTAAGTGTGTTTAACAAAGAAACGCATAAGCTTGAAAGCGTTGCATATATCGGCGTTGTGGATTCAAACGGTGTTATAGTTACGGATCCTCAGGTAAAACAGGGATATAATGAATATTCCAATGTTTCGCTCCAGAACGAATTTATATCAATGATGCCGATTATAAGAAACTTTGAAGCAAACAGGCAGATTTTTATGATCCAAAACCAAAATTTGCAAAAAGTAATTTCACAGTTAGGTACAACATCATAATAAAAGGTGAGGAATAAATTATGTACAGCATGCAGGGAATAGTCAGAAAAAGCGTCAGCAACGTAACAACACAGTTTGAAAAATTCGGTTACGTTGCAAACAGTCTTGCTAATTTGAATACCCGCGGTTATAAATCAGTAAGTTTTGAACAGATGCTGAATGAAGACGGCTATTTGACTGGTGCTGTACGAACTGATTATGAGCAAGGTTCAATACAGGTTACATCTAATCCGTACGATGTTGCGATAAACGGTACCGGATTTATTCCTGTTATTTCTCCTGACGGGGAAGTTGCTTATACACGTGACGGCGCATTTAAACAGGGTAAAAACGGATATCTGGTTACATCCGATGATTGGATTGTCGGAGAAGGGATTATAATTCCCGCAAACTGCTACAAATTTGAAATTAAACCGAACGGTGAAGTTTATTCTTATGATACGGCAAATACCGAGCCCAGAAAGCTCGGAACAATTCCCCTTGTGCGCTTCCCTTCACAGGAAAATCTTGAGCAGGCAGGCATGAATAAACTCAGAGCGACAGAAGATTCGGGAGAACCCGTTCTTGTCAAAAACCACAAATGTTTCTGCCAGCATAATCTTGAAAATTCAAATACAAATGTCTATTCCGCGACATCTGAAATGCTGAGACTGAATGCATCGCTACTTGCAAGCACGCGTATGATGAAAGTCGTTGATGATATGTATAATAAAGCAATTAATATAAGGGAGTGATAATACTATAAATGTCATACTGAACTTGTTTCAGTATCTTATAAAACATATTGCACAAAATTTTTAGGAAAGGCTGAAAAATGTTTACACCGCTGGATAATATGGGCAAAGTTACATTAATGATGGATTTGATAACGCAAAAGCAAAGAGCGTTAGGTTCAAATCTTGCAAACTTAGATACCCCGGGCTATGTCAGACGTGATATAAATTTCGGGGATTATCTAAATTCAATGAACAGCCCTCTTGAAACTAAACTGTCTGAAAAACTCGGGCCGTCAGGCGTTATTGACGAAAAAACATATGAAGAAATTGATCCTGCAAATGAATTGATGGAATTGCAGAAAAACTCAATACTTTATACGATGGCAACAAGAAGAATGTCTAATATAATTACTGAAATGAAAACGGTAATAAATGTAGGCAAGTGATAAGAAAGGGTAAAAAAACGGGAGCGTAAGCGACTGGCCAATATATAATAAATTTTGACAATAACCGTCAGAGAGGATAGAAAACGGGAACGAGCATAAGCGAGTGACTGATAAAGATACAAAAAGTTTTGACAATAGCCGTCAGAGAGGATAGAAAAATGAGTATAATGGAATCAATGAATATCGGAGCAAATGCCTTAAAAGCACATGGTTTAAGGTTGGATATTCACGCGAAAAACGTTGCAAACGTTGATACTCCTAATTATGTCAGAAAAATCCCTGTTTTGAATGCAACTGAAGATGTGTCTTTTCACGGGCTTATGAATACAATGAAAGAAGATGTATTCGGTGTCGGAACTTTACCGTATTTACAAGGAGGGGTAGTTTTTAACGGCTGTGTGGAAGATCCTACATTAGGGGATAAAATTTATCGTCCCGGACATCCTGACGCTGATGCTAACGGTTATATAAGAGCTTCAAACGTTAATCCTGCCGTTGATATGGCTGATGCAATTCTTGCACAGAGAGCTTATGAGGCAAACCTTGCATTGATTAATATTACAAAATCAATGGCGCAGAGGGCTACGGAAATCGGCAGATAAATTTTATGATATAATTATTTTATGGTTAAATTGTCGATTATTATTCCGGTTTATAATGTAGAAAATTATATTTCGCAGTGTCTTGACAGTATATTAAATCAGACATTTAAAGATTTTGAGATTATTTGTGTAAATGACGGTTCAACGGATAATTCGCTTGATGCTTTGTTGAAATTCAAAAACAAGGATGAGCGTATAACAATTATCGACAAAAAAAATGAAGGCTCGGGCGTTGCAAGAAATGCGGGGCTTGCAATTGCCAAAGGAGATTATGTCTATTTTGCAGACGGGGACGACTGGATTGAAGATAATGCATTAGAAAAAATTGTCTCGAAAGCAGATGAATTAAATACTGATATTTTAATATTCGGCGGACTTTCATGCTATGAAACAAAGAGTTATAATTGCCCTCGCCCCCTGCGGGAGAGGGAAGAATTGCTTAATGAGCATAGTGAATTTAGCAATTCGGGCGAGTGGTGCTTAAGTTATAAAAAGAAGTACGGCGGATACAGCGCTGATAAATTACCTAAAAAATATTTGAACACAGTATTTTCATCAAAAGATATAAAAAAAGATATTTTCAAATTCCCTTCAACTGCCTGGACAAAATTATATAGAAAAGATTTTCTAATCAAACATAATATAAAATTTCAGGATATAAAAATCGGTCAGGATCAGCTTCCGTTTTTCCATTCGATGATTAAGGCGCAGCGTATAGCTCTTTTGCCTGAAAACATTTACTGTTACCGCAAAAACCGCAAAGGTTCTGCAATGACCGTAAAAAAGAAAAAGAATTTTTCACCGATTTATGTGTTCTACGGAATAGAAGAAATGTTGAAGTGTGAAAATCTTCTTGAAGAATATAAAAACATTTTTGTAAACAAATATCTGTCAAAAGCGACATCGTGGCTCGGAAAATTTCAAGATGATTTGAAGCATGAATATTATTTAGAATATATGAAACTTTTAGATCATGTTAAATCACAATATCCGTCAGGCTGGTGGATGAAATTTAATCCTAAAGAAAAAGACGGTTACTGGATGTTGAAATTAAAACAGATGATTTCTAATGTACCTGCTATACAGGAAACGGCATTAACAAATTGATAAAATCTAATCCCATGCTTTCAGGGAGCGGGTCAAACTTACTTTTATTTATAGCATCAATGATTGATTGCTTATAACTTTCGGATATCGGTTTTCTGATTACATATGTCGCGATGGTTCCGTCTTTATTAATCCTTATGACTGCTATGCCGTTTACTTTATCCGTAATTTTATCAGGCTTTTTCCAGTTATTGTAAACTGTTTTTATTGTTTTTCCCAAATATGAGTTATATTGTTTTTCCAGATTTTTGATTCTTTGCTTCTCGTCCTTAAAAGCTTGTCCTTCAAGTTTAATGGTCGGGCAGGAAGGACAATATTTTTTTATGATGTAAGTATAAGTACAATCTTCTGTATATATTTCGTGGTAGTGTGCAAGATTATTTATATCATATTTTAAAATATTATCGCTTTTGTATTTATTTTCATCAAATTCTTCAAAATACAGTAGAATATATTTGTTAGTATACGGATTTATTTTATAATATGTTATATTTCCCCAGCTTTTAATGGCTGCAAAAATATTGTCGTTGATAATTCGTACAGAGTCGGTATCAATAAATGATACTGGCTGTGATTTTGGTATATAATCCCATTTAACAGCCTTAGCATAAGTTGCAGATAACATAAATGAAATAATAATTAAAAATATCTTTTTCATAAAAAGAATAATAAAAAAGAGGATATTTTTTGTCAACAGATTTTAAATATCAGCGGCTGGACCGGGCTTGGATTTACGATTAAATTTTATTTATGTAAAATCCGCCCTAGGATTATTGGCGTTCACAAGGCTTAGAATTACATTCCGAATTTTTATTCTAAAAATTCTACATTCCATAAATTTTGTTCATATGGGCACTGGGGGGCTTAAGCCCGCGGCGAGCCTGTTTAAAATCCGCTGACACCCACTATTGGCAGATTAAAGCCCTCACCATTCTACAAATAAAAAAGACGATAACAAATGTCATCGTCTTTTTTATGGTGTCGTTAACGTTACTATATTGGAACCAATTTTACCTGATAAAAACACCTGTTCGCTAGCAGGCATGAGTGTTTACACAGAACTTATCAGTATAATGAAAGACTCTACGCAGGAATATTACAACATGAGTATTGCTCTGGGGTTGGAATGCGCATGATATATAATAAAATAAGTCGTATTAACATTTTTACTGTATAATCAAGTTATGAACAGGAACTTGCAACATTTTAACCAGACAAGCAATACAATTCAAGCTTACATCGATTCAGGTAATAGTCTTTCTAAACTTAGAGATAGTATTGAAGTCTTAAGCAGTGCTTTAATAAATAATGATACTTTTAAGGCATTACAGGCTCTAAACAAGGCTTTCATACATAATAGCCAACTTTCTCAACTCGCTCAAGAATATATAAACTTAAATAATTCATTCGTAAATAATTCTGCATTAACTGAACTGGGTCGGACTTTACAAACAATAAAGAATTCCTCTGTTCTTAATAATAAACTAACTCAATTTATAGACACGTATAATACTATACAAGTTGTATTAAAGAAGAACCCTGAGTACATGAAAATATACAAGGCTATAGGAATTTTACAAAATTGTTATTCAACAAATTTAGAACAGATATTATTTCAAACAGAAACCTCTAAATCAGCAATAGAATTAGCTATGTCTCAACAACGTTTAATAAATAAACTAGAAGCTGTTAACTTCTCGGAAAATTCTAATATTATAGAAACTATTTCTGAAAGCAGTTTAAATGAACAGCTGGAAATTATAGAAAAAGAACCTGAAAGTAATTTCAAGCAGTATCTAAGACAAAATCATTTAGCAATTCTATCATTAATACTGCAAATTGTATTTTTTATCTGGCAAAATTGTAATGATGTGACAGTTGAACAAAATAATAAAATTATTTCTCTTTTAGAGCATTCAAGTAAAACACAAACAGAATTACTTAATGTGCAACAAGATAGATTATCTGAGGAACAGATTCAAACCGAACTGATTAAAATAGAAACAGAATTATTGAATGAAATGCTTATTGAGATTCGAGATAATGTTAAAAATAATAAAATCGCCCCTTAATATCAATTGTATGAATAAAAATTATTATACACCTACTTGTTATCAACTTATCTTTCTTTAATATCAGTACTTTAAGGCATATCATCAATATAGCAGATTTAAAATTTTATCTCTTTTTTGCCTTGAAATTTTGTGTATAATTCCGGCATGGCAGTTGCAATTGCATAGATGAATTGTTAAGAAGAACGAAGGCTCAAATGACCTATGCATGTGTATATACGTAAAGCCTTTACATATTAGACCTGAGTGCTTCTCTTTGCTATAATAAAAATGCTATGGGAGAGAGATGAGAGAGTGGATACGAGGAAAGAGCAAGAACGTGCTGAATTGCACCGTTCTATATGGAATATAGCTAATGATTTAAGGGGAAGCGTTGATGGATGGGATTTCAAGCAATATGTGCTTGGAATGATGTTTTACAGATACGTTTCGGAAAACATTGCTAATTATATTGATAAAGTCCAACATGAAGCTGGAGACACTGGTTTTAATTATGCTGAGTTGCCAGATGAAGAGGCAGCAACTGCAAGAGATTTTCTAATAAATACAAAGGGTTTCTTTATTAAACCTAATGATTTATTCTGGAATGTATTAAAGAGAGCCGATACAGATGATAACTTAAATGTTACGTTGGATACTATTTTTAAAAACATTGAAAATTCTGCTATTGGCACAGCAAGTGAGCCTGACTTTAAAGGCTTATTTGATGATTTAGATGTTAATAGTAATAAACTCGGCGGTACGGTTTCAGAACGCAATAAAAGGCTTGTTAAATTACTCAACGGTATTGCAGAAATGAAGTTGAGTTACAAAGATAATACCATTGATGCATTCGGAGATGCTTATGAATATTTAATGGGAATGTACGCCAGCGGGGCTGGAAAATCTGGAGGAGAATTCTTTACTCCTCAAGAAGTTTCGGAACTACTTACAAAAATAACCTTAGTAGGCAAAATTTCTGTAAATAAAGTTTATGACCCTGCTTGCGGTTCAGGTTCATTACTGTTAAAGTTTGCTAAAATTTTAGGCAAGGAAAATGTCAGAAACGGTTTCTTTGGGCAGGAGATAAATATTTCAACTTATAACCTGTGCAGAATTAATATGTTCTTGCACGATATTGAATTTGATAAATTCGATATTGCTCACGGTGATACGCTGACAAATCCTATGCACTGGGATGATGAACCTTTTGAAGCTATTGTTTCTAATCCGCCTTATTCTATCAAATGGGAAGGAGATGATAACCCGCTATTGATAAACGATGAAAGGTTTTCACGAGCTGGGGTTTTAGCTCCTAAGTCAAAAGCTGATATGGCATTTATAATGCACTCTTTAAGCTGGCTTGCTGCTGACGGTACAGCTGCAATAGTATGTTTTCCGGGGATAATGTATAGAGGCGGAGCAGAGCAAAAAATCCGTAAATATTTGATTGACAATAACTTTGTCGATTGTGTGATTCAACTTCCTGACAATCTGTTTTACGGAACATCAATTGCTACCTGTATCATGGTTCTAAAGAAAAGTAAGGCAGACAATTCAACACTGTTTATAGATGCAACAAAAGAATGTGTAAAAGTTACTAATAACAATAAACTTTCTGAAGAAAATATAGAAAACATTCTTAAACTATTTAAGGACAGAAAAGATGTCGAATATGTGTCCAAACTTGTTGCAAATTCGGACATTGAAGCACAGGATTACAATTTATCCGTAAGCACCTATGTAGAGCAGAAAGACACAAGAGAAGTTATTGATATTGTCGAACTCAACAAGAATATTGCAGAAATTGTTGCAAGAGAAAACATATTAAGAGCAGAGATAGATAAAATCATTTCAGAAATTGAGGTAGGTGCATAATGGCAAAGAAGAATGAAATCACAATAAGAAGTTCCGCTGCCGAATATCTGACCTATGTTTCTGCCGTTGGTGATAACGCTAACAGTATTGAAATGAGATACGAAGATGAAAACATCTGGCTCACTCAAAAAATGATGTCTGTATTGTATGATGTTGATGTCAGAACGATTAATGACCACATTCAAAAGATATTTAAAGATAACGAGCTTGATGAAACTTCAACTATCCGGAATTTTCGGATAGTTCAAAACGAAGGCAACAGAGAGGTTTCAAGAGAAGTTAAACATTATAACTTGCAAATGATAATTGCGGTCGGATTCAAAGTTAATAATGACAAGGCTGTTCAATTCAGAAAATGGGCAAACGCTGTTGTTAAAGACTACACGATACAAGGCTGGGTAATGGATGAAGAACGGCTTAAAAATGGTGGTTCAATTCTTACAAAAGACTATTTTGAAAAGCAGTTACAAAAGATACGTGAAATCAGAATGTCAGAAAGACGATTCTATCAGAAAGTTACTGACATTTATGCAACTGCAATAGACTATGACCCTAAAGCAACTACAACAAAAACTTTTTTTGCTTCTGTACAAAACAAACTACATCACAGTGTACATGGACATACAGCAGCTGAACTTATTGTTGAAAGAGCTGATGCAAACAAAGAACACATGGGGCTTACAAGCTGGGATGCATATCCTGACGGTAAGATACAAAAATATGATGTAACAGTTGCAAAGAATTACTTGCAAGAAAAAGAACTACGGCAATTGGAAAGACTGGTTTCGTCTTACTTGGATTATGCGGAAATGCAAGCGGAACGTAATATTCCTATGACAATGCAGGATTGGAGCGAAAAACTAAACAGTTTCCTGACATTTATGGATTACGACGTATTGCAAGATGCAGGAAAGGTTTCAGCAGAAATTGCAAAACTCCATGCAGAATCAGAGTTTGAAAAATACAGGATAATACAGGATAAACTCTATGTAAGTGATTTTGACAGGTTCTTGGAACTGGAACAGAAAAGTGCTGTAAGCGCAGAACAGGATAAGAATGAATAAAGAGGAATTAGAAAATATTCTTAGTTATAATAATCACGCAGTTACGATGTCAAGAATAGCTGTTAGTCTTCTTGCTGGGGAAAATCCTCTTAATCTCAGAGGGGTACGGGAAATACTTGCAATGTATTTGTTAGTTCCTTATATAACAAATTCGCAGCTTGATAAACCAGATGAACTCTATAATATTCCTAAACTTGATATAAATTCACTCTTTACAAAAGTCATATACAAAGATGGTAGCCTGAAAGAAATGACTCTGGATAACTTAAGAAATGCAATATGCCATTCCTTTATTGCTCTGACAGAAAAAGGAGACTTATTGCTGGATGACAGAGCCTCTTGTGATAGAAAGACCCATGACGGATTGGATGATAAAGGATTTTGTAACAGGTTGGAATTGGAGAAAACTAGAAATAAACTGTTGACATTACATAAACAAGTCTTACAGCAACAAATTGAGTTTAACAAGAACTTACTAAAGGATATAGAGGTGAATGGTAGCCGTAACTAAACGAGGTGCACATAATAGCGGTATCTATACGTATTACCACTGTACGAATTATAAGAATGCTCATACTAAAGAAAAAAATATTAACGAAAATCTTATAGATGAAGCGATACAGGAAGTTATTGATAGCTTTGATATTACAGAAAAGGAGATAAAATGTATAAAGAAGCAGATAAATAACGCTATTACAGACCTGAAACAATATGAACATAAGTCTATTGATGATTTAAAGAAAGAATATGACCAAATAGTAGATGACATTGCTGAAAAGTTGACTCAGAAGAATACTGATAAACTTGGTATTAGTGAAACCACACGTACAGAGGTATTACGGAAACTAGAAACACGTAAGAATGATATAAAACATAAGATTGACAACCTTATGGAAAATTCTAAAGATACAATAAAACGTATAAGCATTCTGATTGATTTTGCAAACCGTCTTCCAGAACTTTATCTGAAAGCTACGCTTGATGAGAAAAGATTAATACTCAATACTATAATCGAGAGTATTACATATAATGAGGATGATAATACTTTGTCGGTTAAATTAAGACCTGTTTTTGAACATTTGAGGCAACTTAAACTGAAACATAAACAGGAATTTAAAGAAGACTTAAAAATATTGACTGGAACCTTCGATTCTCGCTCAGGCAGTACGAAACAGGCTCTTGAAAATAGCCGTTTGGATTTAAGCAAAATTAGAGAGATTGGAACCCGCCCAAATGGCTTAAATACTAAAATAGAGCCTCTTCATAAAGGCTCTAAAAAATTAAATGTCGACGGCGGGACTTGAACCCGCACGGGTTTCCCCACACGCCCCTCAAACGTGCACGTATACCGATTCCGTCACGTCGACATCAATTAATTATTAAATTTTCACCGGAGCTGAAGGACTGTTCGTGCCGGATGCGCTCCACTGTTTTCCGGCAAATGTTAAACTTTTGTTTTAATGTATGTTCCGCGCCCTCTCCTCGGAAGATACTTAATCTTCCTCGTCGGCAGAGTGTCACGTCGACATCAATTAATTATTAAATTTTCATAGGAGCTTATGGACTGTTTGTGCCGGATGCGCTCCATCTGATTTTCATGTATAATCATCTTAACACAAATATTTTTTTTGTAAATTGAGGCATAAGAAATATGAATAAAAATGAATTAATTAAACAATGTCTTAAGTTTGAAGATGCCGCAGAAACTTATCCTTTCAAAGATAAAACTTATGAAGAATACGCTGTTTTGCGCCATAAAAGCAACGGCAAATGGTTTGGACTTGTTTTTTATTTTAACGGAAAATTATGTATAAATTTGAAATGCAATCCTGTTGATTCTGCAATTTTAAGAGATGAATACAAGTTTATAACACCGGCATGGCACATGAATAAAACTCACTGGATTATGGTTGATGTTAACAAATCTCCGAAAGATTTGCTGGATGCCTTAATTGATGGCAGTTTTACTTTAACAGCACGCAAAACAAAGACAAAATAATTTGATATTCAATTTTTACATGCGATAATGATGTTATGCTTGACACGATTATTATAAAAGGCGCAAAAGAACATAATTTAAAAGATATTTCGCTTCAATTGCCGAAAAATGAATTAATCGTTTTTACAGGTGTTTCAGGTTCGGGGAAATCCTCTCTGGCTTTTGATACAATTTTCGCGGAAGGTCAGAGACGTTATATTGAAAGCCTTTCAACTTATGCAAGACAATTCCTCGGGCAAATGGACAAACCTAATGTCGATTATATAGACGGTCTTTCTCCCGCTATTTCTATCGATCAGAAATCAACGAGCAACAATCCTCGTTCTACTGTGGGAACGGTAACGGAAATTTATGATTATTTGAGACTTTTATACGCACGTGTCGGAACACCTTACTGCCCGCAGTGCGGTGAAAAAATTAAGCCGCAGACAATAGATGAAATTGTTTCAAGTATTTTAAAGCTTGGCGATGGAACTAAAATCCAGATTTTAGCGCCTGTTGCAAGAGGTAAAAAGGGTGAATTTTCTTCAACATTTGAAGAGTTAAGGCAAGAAGGATTTGTCCGCGTAAAAGTTGACGGTGAAATTTATAATCTTGATGAAGATGAAATTGCGCTTGCAAAAACTAAAAAACATGATATTTCGGTAGTTGTTGACAGAATTGTCGTAAAAGAATCCGTACAATCCCGTATTGCCGACAGTGTTCAAATTGCTCTGAAAAAAGCTGACGGAGTGGCGATTGTTGATGTTGTCGGAGACAAAGAAATTGTATACAGTGAAAAGCTTGCCTGTCCGAAATGTAATTTGAGCTTTGAAGAGCTTGCACCGAGAATTTTTTCATTCAATGCGCCATACGGAGCCTGCGAAAGATGTTCGGGACTCGGTGCTGATTTTGTTATAGATCCCGATTTAATAGTTCCTGACAGAAAAAAATCTCTCAAAGACGGCGCTATTTATCCGTGGTCAAAGACTTCCACATCATATTATGATGATGTTTTAAAGTCAGTCTGTTCGCAATTCGGTATCGATATGAATACTCCGTTTGAGGATTTGTCCGAAAAAGAGCAGAAAATTATTCTTTACGGAAGTGATGACATCGTAAAATTTACCGTAATGCGTTTTGGAACACACCGCTATGAAACGAAATACAGAAAATTTGACGGGGTAATTCCGTTTCTCGAAAAACGTTATAACGAATCAAACGGCGAATACTGGCGTGAAGAAATTGAAAAATATATGACTACAACGCCATGTCCTGCCTGTCATGGCGCTAGATTAAAACCTTTTCCGCTTGCTGTTAAAATTAAAGACAAAAACATTTATGAATTTACACTCATGCCGATTGATGAAGAACTGGAATTTGTATCTGAACTTTATCTTGAATTGAGTGAATTTCAGCTTTATATAGCAAAACAAATCTTAGATGAAATCAGGGCACGTTTGAGATTTTTAAAAGATGTCGGTTTAAGTTATCTTGATCTTGCAAGAAGGGCAGGAACTTTATCCGGCGGCGAGGCACAGCGTATAAGGCTGGCAACACAAATAGGAAGCGGTTTGTCAGGTGTCTTGTATGTCCTTGATGAACCGTCAATAGGACTTCATCAGAGAGATAACGACAGGTTGATTAAAACTCTTATAAAACTCCGTAATCTTGGAAACACTCTTATTGTTGTCGAGCATGACGAAGACACAATAAGAAATGCTGATTATATTGTTGATATAGGTCCGAAAGCTGGTATAAACGGCGGCAAAGTAATTGCCTGCGGTTCGGTTCAGGATATTATCGATGCAAAAAATTCTATTACGGGAAAGTATTTGAGCGGCGAAAAATATATTCCTATTCCAGAAAAAGTCAGAGAAGGCAACGGACATTTTCTTCATGTAAAAAATGCACATATAAACAACTTAAAAAATATAGATGTAGATATTCCGCTCGGCAAAATTGTGTGTCTTACAGGGGTATCAGGTTCGGGAAAATCCTCTTTAATGCAGGATTTGATATATGAATATGCTCTGCATAAACTTCGCGGAAACAAACCAAAACCTCAAGGAATAGATGAAATTACGGGTTTTGAAAACATCGATAAAATAATTGCGATAGACCAATCCCCTATAGGAAGAACCCCGCGGTCAAACCCTGCAACTTATACTGATTTATTTACGCATATAAGAGAATTGTATTCCAAAACAAATGAAGCAAAATTACGCGGATATAAACCCGGAAGATTCAGTTTTAACGTAAAAGGCGGGCGCTGCGAGGCCTGCAAAGGTGATGGCGTTATAAAAATTGAGATGAATTTTTTGTCGGATGTTTATGTAAAATGTGATGTCTGCAAAGGGAAACGTTACAACCGTGAAACTTTGGAAGTTAAATATAAAGGTAAGACAATTTCAGATGTTCTTGATATGAGTGTTAAAGAAGCGCTGGAATTTTTCGACAGTATCCCTGCAATTAAAAATAAGCTCCAAACATTAAATGATGTTGGTCTGGATTATATGAAGCTCGGGCAAAGTGCCACAACCCTTTCGGGCGGTGAAGCGCAGAGAATTAAACTTGCATCCGAATTAAATAAACGCTCAACTGGAAAAACTCTTTATCTGTTGGATGAACCGTCTGTCGGACTTCACTGGTACGATTTGGACAAACTTATAAAAATTCTCCAGCAGCTTGCTGATCAGGGTAATACTGTTCTTGTAATAGAACATAATCTTGATTTTATAAAAATTGCCGATCATATTATTGATTTGGGCCCTGAAGGCGGTATCGGAGGCGGTCAGGTAATTGCTCAAGGAACACCTCTTGAAGTTTCCAAATGCAAAAAATCTTATACAGGGCAGTATCTCAAGCCTATATTGACAAATTCCGTAAAATAATTTATTTTTTTATAAAAGGAAAGTTGGTTATGATGAAGAAGTTATTATATATACTCTTACTATCAGGATTATTATGCTGTCCTGTATTTGCAAAAACCGTTTCCGTACAGGCAATGGAAGATTTTACTACGGAAAAACCGCCGGAAGCTATGTATGTCAAAATTCTTGAAGATATTACTTTTGATGAGACTTTGTCTTTTAAAAGCGGTGATATTATAGAAGGTAAAGTTGTTGATGTAACTGATCCCAAACGTTTGAAAAGGAATGCCACTTTTTCTTTTGTCCCCGTCAGTTACAGAAATTCAAACGGTGAGACAATAGAGATAAGAGGCTATTATCCTGCTAAATATACAACAAAATTGAATAAAGGACAGCTTGCCAAAACTGCGGCGCTCGGTGTCGGCAATTTTTTCGTAAAGGGCCTGTCTCTTGGGTACAGTGCTGTAGAAGGTGCTGTTAAAAATGAAAAAGACAACCGTTTTAAATCAAGCGTAAATGAGGTTTATGAGGACTCTCCGTTTTCTTATGTAGAAAAGGGCGGTGAAATAGTTATAAAAAAAGATCAGGTATTCTATTTGAATTTTAAGGTAAAAGATGAACCGGATGAAGATGAGCTCCCGAATTATGAATATAAGGAACTAGATACTGATGAATCAGTGGTTCCATTTGAAACTACTGAACCGCACGAAGCGGCAGAATAATTTATATACCTGTTATATAATATGATTTGACGTATTCGGCAAATTATGGTATTATCCTCTTATAGCAATTCGGAGATAAAAAAAATGAAAAAAATATTATTTATTATTGCATTACTTACAGGTCTTTCAATTATGCCGGCAGATGCTAAAACTACACCGGTTCAGACATTGCAGGATTTTTCTATTTCAAATCCTTCGCAGACTTTGCTTATTAAAATTTTATCAAATGTTCAGCTGAATAAAGATACAATGCTTCATGAAGGTTATTATGTTCTGGGGCAGATTATGGATGTATCTAATTCAACATTTGTTTTTATGCCTATAAAGTTTCAGAATTTCCATAATGAAGTTTTTGAAATAAAAGGCAATTACCCTGCTAAATTTGTAGAAATGATTGATACGGCAGATAAAAAGGCTCAAAACGGTATTATCCCTAAAGATTCTAAATTCTTGCTGGATTTTGTAATAGCTGAAGAAACTCCGAATACAGAAATCAGCGATAAGTATAAAAATATGGGTACTCCTGAAAACGGAATTTCAGCCGTTGTAAACCGCTCTGAACCTGTATTGTATGACGGAACCATTCCGCAGACTATGAAAGATTTCCCGGGGATTAAACTGAATTCTTTTGATAACGGAAGCAACTTTAATATTCCTAAGAAATTGATTATTGAGGCAAACCCTAAAGAAATTAATATAAATAATTTGAAATATTAATAATATGGAAATATTTATGTAAAAAACGGGTTATAAATCAATTATAACCCGTTTTTTATGTTGCACTAATTGAGACCTAAACTTCAACAGTTGTTTTAATTTTCCCGTCGCCTTCAAGAATAATTTCGGTATCTTTGCCGTTTTCTGATATAATGAGACGTGTTTTTTCAACATCATTCTCCGTAAAGCGGGAAATTTCTTTTATTTTCAAATCCATATATAATCCTTTCAAGCTTGTGCTTATCTTTATGATAACAAATTTTACAGGAATTTCAACCCTCTTGAGAATTAGTGTTAAAAAAAGTTATTATTTTACCTGATACGGATAATCTTTAGGAAATGCCCAGCCGTTATATTGTATTAATGCGGTACAGTAGCCTGGTTGAGATGATGTATAACACCCATATTTACCATTTTTCAGTTCATCTTCATTATAATCGTGTAAGTCAATCATATATGGTTCAAATCCTTTCCCATTATGATATTTATTTGTTTTCATAGGATAAAAGCCGAAAGTGAAAATTGACGAACCTGTTCCTTTTCTTAGCGGTAAATAGTTCCCGTCATCATCTTGATCTGTAAATGTATCGGAGTTAAAATATTTGCCGTTAGGTATAAAGAAAAAATCAATTCCGCCGCTGTCAGCCACTGTCATTTTGGAAGTGAGTATACTTCCGTTTTCAAAATAAATTGCTATATTAGTCCCGCCATAGGATTTAAAGAATGTGTATTTTGTATATTTGATATACGGAAGTAAATACGTTTCAAAAAATTTTTTTGAGCACTCTGTATTCCCCCAATCACAATAGGTCCAGTATTCTTTGCTTCCGTTGTCTTGTTCGCTCATTAATATAGCCTGATTCATAACGGAATAAATTTGTTTTAATTTAGCTGCAACTTCAACTCTTTTATGAGCCTGAATAAGGCTCGGCAAAGTCAATGCAGCAACAACCCCGATAATTCCTAATGTTATCAAGACCTCAGCCAGAGTAAACGCGCATTTTTTGAAAAGTGAATAAGTAAATAAGAGAATAGGTGAATAAGTCGGTTTCACTCCCTCTCCTATGGG
>CASDVM010000006.1 GCA_949284415.1 uncultured bacterium
AGCGTAAAATATTTTTGAGGAATCAGAAAGTTTTACAAAAAAGAAAGGTGAAAAGATTATGACAAAAAGATTCGGCTTTACACTCGCAGAAGTGTTAATCACATTAGGTATCATCGGTGTTGTAGCTGCAATGACTATGCCTACATTGATGAACTCTACTCAAGGTGCTCAGTACAAAGCTGCTTACAAAAAAGCTTTATCAGCTATTTCACAGGCTGTAACATTGAACGTTGCTCTTGATGAATGGAGCTTCGCAGATATGACTACAGACGAAACTTACAGCTTGGAAACAATGTTGAAAAGCAGAATGAACGTTGTAAGAACTGAAACAGGTACTTTTAATGACCCTAAAAATGCTAAATACGAAGCTAAAATCGGTCTTGCAAACCATGGACAAGGCGTTACAGCTGCTGAAGACACTGCAGGTAACGTAACATTATTCTTTAATGATGGTATTATGTTTACATACGCTCCTAATGATGCTACAGGTTGTACTCAAGCAGAAGGGGCAACAGGAAAAGTATGTACAGGTTTCATCGATGTAAACGGTATCAAAGCTCCTAACAGATTTGTACAATGTGATACAGGCAGCACTGATGATGATTGCGAAATCAAAAACCCGACAGATGTTTATCCTGTTAAATTCTATGATCAAACAATGTTACCTAACTCTGTTGCAGCAAGAGCAGTATTGTACAGCAAATAGTTTGTTAGGATAAACAAAATAATAAAAAAGACTCTGTAATAAGTTACAGGGTCTTTTTTTAAGTGGAAAATGCTCGTAACCCACCCCAGCCCTCAATAATCAGGGAGGGAGAATTAAACCTGCCAAATTTTGAATGTAAAGCTTATTTCTGAAAAAATTTATCAAGCAGTATAGGAACAAATTTCGCACTCAACGCACTGAAATCAAATACAAATTCATTCACGCCTGCCCTGTATAATTCTTCAACCTTATTAAATTCTTCAAGTATTTTATCTTCAAACATGTGCATTCTGCAAAATCCATCACACGTAAAAGGATAAATTTTATCCAATGAAGGATCATGCAGACCGTAACCGCCTCTGTGGCATGGAGCTTTGCACGAAAGACGCGAGACAACGGCACTATCGTTATTTAAAGGGCACAAACCAAGGCTTGGAACCCTTATATTTCCTGCAATTGTATATTTTTTAAACGGAATATCATTCTTTATTTTTTTTATCGTTTTTATGGTGCTTTCTATATCCGAAAATGAAGTAAAATCTACAGTTTCTATTGGAGCAAGATTATTAAGGCATTTTATTGAAAGACTGTTCAGAAGGTTTATCCCCTGCCCTATTTCTATCGGAATATGGTTAATATCTGAATCATTAATTGCCGTCCAGAAATATCCTATGTTATTGATAATCAAGCTGTCAGGAGCAGGATTGGCCAGCAAAATCTGCTTTACATACTCATATACTCTGTCAAAATCCCTTTCAATAAGAATTCTCGGGGTGGAAAGCTGAAATTTTATATCGTATTTTGTACAGAATTTCTTAACCTTCATTATTATGTCGCTGAAACTGCTTGTTGCAAGGTCGCATGTCGCAAGGATTTCTCCGTATTCTATCGAATAAACGGGGCATACTCCCGCCTTTTTAATATACTTTTCAAGCTCTTTGAGCTGTGCAAGTTCCGAAAGACGCAGATTTATCTTATATATGTCTTTTTTTGAGTAATCCAGAACCTGATGTACTTTAGGCTTTGTAATTTTCCACTCAAAATTTCGGATATTCCTGCTGAATTTAAAATCCTGCCCCTCGGCGCTTACCACAACCCCGAGAAAGTGATTTGTGCTGTAAATACTTTTTCTTACATGCTTAAATGGAAGCTTTTGATGCTTAAAAAGTTTAGGCTTATCAAGAATTTTCTGAATAAGTTCTATCGCCTCCAATATTTCATCAGAATTATTAAATTTTCCTTTTATAACAACACTGTCAATAGCTTTCAGTTTTTTTATGTCTTCTGCACAATACGGCAGATTATCGCTGTCTATCGCAAGAGGAAGTTTTGTATATTTTTTTATCTTTGCAATATTTTTCATGTAGATTTCTTCGGTAATAATAATTTCATCTACTTTGTGAAAATTATTGATAAAATCAATTCCTGCAAGGTTATGAATATCAAAGTAAGAATCTGCAATAACCTTGAACGGCAGATTGAAAACCTTTATCGCCTCCAATATAGCAAAACTGTTTATAAAAATACCGTCAATGCCTGCTGTCTTCAAAAATTTGAGCATTTTTTTTATCTCTGGCAGGTTTTCTTCTGTTATGTCATGCTTAAAATTTATATAAATTGCACAATTATTGCGTCTTGCAGCTTCAACAAATTCATTAACATAATCAAAATTGTTATTTAAAAATTTTTTATAATAAACATAATAGTCCCTGCAAGATGTCTCTTTTGCGAAAACGTCAATATCTTCAGGCTTTTTGACCGGTGCAACAATTTTTATACTAACCATAAAATTATTATACCATAATATTTATTATGTAAACAAATATTAACAATTTTTGAAAAATTAAGCAATTTTTTGGGAAAGAAATACTTAGTATATACATAAGGAATATTTAGGATAGTTTAACACACTTTCTCACCACAACACATCAATAGGATTACAATTAAATTTAGGGAGGACAGCAATGGCAATAGGTGCTGAGGATTACATCGACCAGCTTTTGGTCAAAAAATATGCGGAAGAAAAAGTCGACAACCATGACAATATGGAATCTATGGTTGATCCGGAAAAAATGATGAATGCAATGAATGATTATGCAAGCATGTATCGTAATATGATGGGGCTTAAACAAAGACTCAATATAGCATGTTACGCAATAAATGCAAGAACAGCAAGATATAACAAAACTTCCCAGTATTAATAAATAAATTTTATGTTCCCGTTTTTTTTAGATATAATATCTCTTAAGAAAGCGAGAACAAAATGGCGGGAAAAATTATCCTTGCTTCTTCTTCTCCCAGAAGAGCAGATATTCTGAAAAAACTTAATATTGGATTTGAAATTATGCCGTCTCCGTATGTCGAAGATCATACAAGGACGGTTTTTTCTTATGATTTTATAGAAAATCTTGCATACAATAAGGCAAAAGCTCTTTTACCTATTGTAAAAGAACCTTCCTTGATTATCGGAGCCGACACCGTTGTAGTTCTTGACAATGAAATCCTAGGTAAGCCCGATGGATACGAAGGAGCTTTTAAAATGCTTAAAAGACTGTCAGGAAGAACTCACATAGTTGTTACCGGCATCGCTGTTATAAATTCTCAAACTGCTGAGGTAAAGAAAAACTCTACGACAAGCGAGGTTACGTTTGAAAATCTCACAGATGAGCAAATTAGATATTATATAGATAATTTCAAACCGTTTGATAAGGCAGGCTCATACGGAATTCAGGAGATGCCTGACGGCTACATCAAATCATACACGGGCGACCTTGAAAATATTATTGGAATAAGTTCAAAATCATTGTTGAAATTATTATAAATTTGCCCCGCAGCATTTTTTGAACTTTTTACCGCTTCCGCACGGACACGGGTCATTTCTGCCAATTTTGCTTAAATCAATGCCTTCTAAACTCGGTTTTTCAATATCTTCTTCAATTATGCCGAGAGTCTTTGAAAAAGCTTTTGATTTATACAAAACAGTAGTTGATGAAAATATTTTATTTTCTAAATACCTTGATTTATAATGTTCGAGCAGTTCATCAAGTGTGAAATTCGCTCCGAGAAGCTTATTTACGGTTTCCATAAAATTTTCATGCCGTTCAGCAACACGTCTGATTATATTCGCCGAAAATTTATCATTTTCTAAGAAAAATTCAACACATTCTTTAGCATTTTCTACACTGTCAGGACTTTCTATAACCTTATTAAATGTTTCAAAGAACGGAACCGCATACAAACCCAGTTCCTTATCATAAATTATTCCGACATCATAAGTTTCTTTATGCGAAGAAAATCCGCCGAGAGAATTTTCAAGGAAATTTTCATAGGAATTATTAAATTCTGAAACATTAAAAAATCTATAGCTGTCAGGCGTTTGAATTTTATCACTGAATTCAACTTTTTCACCGCCCTCTGCAAAATCATTAAACGAACCGATTAAATCATCAGCGAACTTGTTTGTTGTTACAACTTCATCAGTTCCAAAAAATTCTATAAATTTATCATAAATTTCTTTAATATCTTTTTCTATTTCTTTCTGTTTTGCAGGGTTATCAAAATAAACAAGCTCAGGATTTTGAATAATTTTAGCGACAGAATATCTTAAAGCATCATCCCGTCTGCTTGACGGGAGAACGCCCGATATTTCAAGAAGATAATAAGCATCCTGAAACTTAAAAATTCTTGCAACAACATACTGCCCTGCGCCTATACCTCTAAATGCAGTCATCTTGACGAGAGATACAACATTATAAATTTTCTCGTTTATAATGTTATTCAATTCAAAACCGTTCTGCATTACACGCTTTATCTCAAAAATTGAAGATATCGATTGCATTAAGGCCTTTACTATCTTCTTTTCTGCGGCAGAAAGCTTTTTACCGTTTTCCAGATACAATGCCGGAATACTTTTTTTATCTAAATTTCTTTCGAAAATATAATTAAAACAGGCAGATTGAAAATTCATGCCGCTTTGTCCGACAGTTTTCAGATATTCTTCAAAATCAGGTTTTACAATTTCATCATTCTGAATAAATTCTGCAAGACATTTTATAACTTCATTAATTTCTTTCAAATTTTCTAAAACTAGCATTAATTTCTCCCTCTCTAAAAACGAGAATACCCTAAAATAATTAAAAACTCAATACTATAACAGATTAATACCGTTACGGCTTTCTAATAAGTTTTGTTTCAAAACCAAACTTGCAATCCGGACACATTTTTTGAGCAATAGCCCTGTCGAGTTTTGCACCCGATAAATCACCAAGAGCAGCCCTTGCTACACTTCTGCTGTAATAAACATCTGCGGGTGAGAAAAATACCTGTTCATTTTTCTTATAAGCATCCACAAGTTTGTTCAATTCTGCATAAGCAGGTTTATAATCTCTATTTTTAATCTGATAAGCAGCTTTTTCACTCATCAAAAGATATTTTGCAGGTTTATCAGGTTCTGCCTCAATAGCTCTGTCAAACTCTGCAAGCATATCCCTATACGGCATATAATAAGTTTTTACACCTGTTATATCTTCCGAAAAATTATCTGACAAGCTGTATTTATTGGCGTTTTCATAATCTTTTACAGCTTGCTTATATTGTTTCAGGTTAAATTCAGCATAAGCCTTTTGAACATAAACCTCAGGAGAAATTGGAACGAGTTTTAGATACAATCCTGATAATTTAACAGCCTGCTGATATTTTTGAGAATTATTCAATCCGCTTATAACAAACGGTACGGTAATATATCCGATAAAAAGAACAGCAAGAAGTAATACAATATATACACTTTTTCTGGGGGTTGCTTCGTATTCTTTAAACGCTTTTTCATCAATATATTTTATATCAGGTTTGAAAGGAGTTTTTTTGAAAGTTCCTACGTATCTTGCGAGATAATTTTCATAAAGACAATTAACTCCGATATATGTCAAATATAAAACAACAAGCGGGATCAATGATAAAACGATTATGGCCAGCCAGAACGGCATGCGCATGAATTCCGTAAAATAAGGAAAAATTACAAGATAAATATACAAAATAATTTCCAGCGCCACAGCAGAATTTAAAATTGCAGTAAATTTTCTGTAAGTTTTATTTACTTCTTTCAATTTTTCATCAGGAAGTTTTACGGAATATAAATAACCGCAGCTTCTCATAATACCTGCAAGAATTGTATAATTATTAATATTATAATAAGTACAATACTGAGAATTCAAAAATATTTTTTTTCTGTAATCGTTAATATCCATAAATTTATATTAACATTTTTTGACAAAATTTGCAATTAGTTTACAAAAAATTTTGAGGTGTTATAATAAATGAGCAGTAAATTGAAAATTAAGATCGGGACGTGGCAAGGACTCCGCTTTTTCGATTAATAATCGAAAAAGAAGGAGGAACTTAGGTAGCGCACGCTACCAAGCTGCTTTGTTCCGAAAACAAAATTTAAAGTCGGGACGTGGCGCAGCTTGGTAGCGTGCTACCTTGGGGTGGTAGAGGTCGCAGGTTCAAATCCTGTCGTTCCGATTTTTTCAAAATAATTTGAAAATTAAATAAAATTTTTCGGGATGTAGCACTCTGCCGAGCAAACAATTGAGTATTGTTTGCGAGAGGAAATGGTAGCGCCTTGCTATTCTGCTATATTTCTGATAACATTCAACCGGTACATTTAAAGTACAGAATAACAATAAAAAATTTTCGGGATGTAGCGCAGCCTGGTAGCGCACCGTGTTCGGGTCGCGGGGGTCGCAAGTTCGAATCTTGTCATCCCGATTTTTTTATTATCAATAGGGTTTACTTTTCAAAATACCTTTCCAAACTGTCTGCAACAGCTTTTGCATATTGCTTTTGAAATTCGGGATTTATCAGATTTGCGTTATCTTCCGGATTAATGAGATATGATACCTCTATTAAAAGACTCAACGCGTTTGTATTGCGAACAACCGCAAGGCTTCCCTGTCTTACTTTATCATTTGGCACGCCGATTTCTGACGTAACAGTATCCATAATAATATCAGCAAGAGGTTTTGCCTGCGGGTAATAGTAGTAAATACTTGTTCCGCGGTTTTTATTCGGATCTGCACCGTCAGGAAGAGCGTTTCCATGAATACTTAAAAATACAACAGTATCACCGTAATTCGCAATTTCTACTCTGTCTTTGAGGCTTACATAGTTATCTCCAGAACGTGTCATAATTACATGAGCCCCGCGTTTTTTAAGCTCAGATTGAATATATTTGGCAATAGAAAGATTTATGTCTTTTTCTTTATCTCCCAGGCATCCTATACCACCCGCTTCATTCCCGCCGTGCCCGGCATCTATTGCTATTCTGATATTATGCAGAGGACGCCATGAACTTGTAATTATCGGTTTTCTAATCTTCAATATAAAATCATTCCCCTGATATTCCCCGCTGTAGCCGATTAATTTTCTTCCGCTAAGGGCATCTTTTACAGGGAAATCAAAAGTATAAATATTGTTTTCTTTATCTTTTATATTATAAAAATTTAATAAAAAAGGATCACCCTCTATCATTTCAAAAGGCACTCTTCTGCTTAAATGAAAAATAAATGTAAAATAGTCTTTTCCGTCAATATATTCATAACCGCTCAATTGAGCCGGTTCAAAATTATCGGAACTGTCGATTTTTACATTGGTTTTTGAAATCCAGCCGTACTTATCTTTGCCGAGCACAATGCGATAAAACCCGTCTTTTTCTCCGTCTGCCTGCAATTTAATATCTCTTTGCAGGTGCGCAATTCTGTTTATTCCTGCATCAACAGGTGTTGAGCGGAGCGGAGCATCTTCCGTGGTTACTGTAAGTATTTTCATGCTGCGATATGTAGTAAATACAGACGGCGGAAGATTTGATGCTTTCAAAACAGGTTTTGTAATAACAAAAATTTCTCTTTGCCCGCCTGACTGCAGTATAAAAGTATTTGAGCCGCTGTTCAAAGGTACAACATACGCAAACGCGCCTGTGGGATGCAAAGGAACATTCTGCCCGTTAATTTTTAAAGGCGCATCAGATGAACCTATAAAAAATGTGGATTTTGCATTGATTATCACATCATTTTTTTTCGGATAAACAACATCAAACGCAAATGCATGACTGCCTAATAATACCAACCCCAACAATAAAAATAGTTTTTTCATAACACTATTATACTACAAAGTTAAAATTATTTAATATTTAATTATTTTACTATTCCTTATGCTAAAATAAAAAAATAAAGAGGGATATGTTTTGAGAGAAAGATTACGAAAAAGAGAGCCGGAAAACGAAACTGAAAAACGCAATAAAAAATTTGACCAGATAATGGGATTTCTGCATATATTCTTTGTCGGATTTATGACACTTCTCATAATATATCTGTTCTTTATTATGGTTGTAGATGTCGGCAAATACAGAGCACGCGCAAAAAGCCAGAGAGTAGGAAGGATTTTTTCAATGCGCGGTGATATATTTGACAGGAACGGTATAAAACTTGCAACAGATAAAGTTTACTCGGACGTTTACGCACATCCTGCAGATTATGACCATTCGCCCGAAGAACTGGCAAAACTTCTTGCACCTCTTTTGAAAATGCATAAAGATGTACTTTTACAAAAGTTGAAAAAGCCGGGGCCTGTAATTACCCTGAAAAAAGATATTGACAGATCAACAGCAAAAGAAATTGCCAAACTGCATCTCAGAGAAATCAGCTTAGGCAAAAAAAATACACGAGAATACCCTCAAGGAACACTTGCAGCACATGTCCTGGGCTATTACAATTTTGATGCCGATATTGCCAACGGAGTTGAATATACGGCAAAAGACAAGCTTGAACATGTTATCAATACCGTAAAATACCAGAAAACCAGAGATGGCAAAATTATATATGATTTTACAACAGATCCTGTTGCAACAACAACAAACCCTAAAGGCGAGAATGTAACATTAACCATTGATGCGGCAATTCAACACGTATGCGAAAAAGAAATTGAAAAAATGGTTAAAGAAAAGGAAGCTCTGCGCGGAACTGTTCTTGTAATGAATCCGAAAAACGGAGAAATCTTAGCATACGCTGTTTATCCGACATTTGATCCGAACAATTACAAAAAAGCTACACCGCTTCAGCTTAAAAACTGGACGCTGACCGATGTATTCCCGCCCGGTTCTACTTTTAAAACCATTACTGTTGCAAGCGCAATGGATTTAGGGAAAATAAACGAACATTCAACTGTTCTTGACACAGGAAAAACAACAATCGGCAAATGGGAAATAAAAAACTACGATTACGATGTTCACCCGTATCCGGGAAATATCACCCTTGAATACTTATTTGAACATTCAAGCAATATAGGTTCCATTAATATCGCAAAAACAATGAGTCCGATGGAATTTTACGGAGCTTTGAAAAAATTCGGTTTCGGCGCCAAAACAGGCATAGATCTGCCGGGAGAATCTTCAGGGCTTCTGCCGTACTGGACATACTGGGATCAGGGGATTCATGCAACAATGTCTTACGGCTACGGGACATCAGTTACGGCAATTCAAATGATTTCCGCTGTTCAAGCACTGGCAAACAACGGGGTTAAAGTTACTCCGCATGTTATAAAGTATTCTCAGGAAGAATACGATAACAAAATTCATCACATACAGGTTGTAAAACCTGAAACAGCGCAGGCAATTACACGGCTTCTGGCTGCCGCAATTAACAACGGACGAACTATTGTAAAAATGGACAAATATAATGTTGCTGCAAAAACAGGAACATCAAGAAAGCCTAAAGAAGGCGGTTCAGGATATACACCATATATGTATACTTCAACAATCGGCTATTTTCCTGCATCAGATCCGCAGGTATTGATATACGTTATGGTAGACAGCGCTAAAGTAGGTGCTATCTGGGGAAATACAGTTGCAGGGCCTGTTTTCCATGAAGTTGCGACACAGGTTGCACGAATAATGAATATTAAACCCGACAAAGTTACCCCGAAACAAAAGAAACAAACAAAGGAGATATAAATGAAACTTGATGAACTTATTGAATATTTAGACTACAAAGATTTGATAAACTTTAAAAATATAGATATAACAGGGATTTCTTATAATTCCAAAACTACAAAAAAAGGCGATATATTTGTATGTCTTGTAGGTGAACATACAGACGGACATGAATTTGCCGCCAACGCAATTGAAAACGGAGCGTCAGCACTTCTTGTTGAAAGAAAAGTAGAAGGCACAAAAGTTCCGCAGGTTGTAGTATCTTCAACACGACACAAGATTGCAGATATTGCGGACAGATTTTACTCAAGTCCTTCAAAAGGCATAAACCTTGTAGGCGTAACAGGCACAAACGGCAAAACAACAGTAACGCATTTAATTCAGAAAATTTTTGAAGAAAACAATCAGAAATGTGCACTTATAGGTACCCTAGGCTACAAGCTGTCCTCTAACGGGGAATACAGGGATGCAAAGCACACAACGCCTCAGGCTCCCGAATTACAGGCAACATTGAGAATGATTAAAGATGTCGAAAAGATTGATAACGTAGTTATGGAAGTAAGTTCGCATGCACTTGAACAAAATCGTGTCGGCGGCTGCAGATTTAACGGTGCCGTTTTCACTAATCTTACGCAGGATCACTTAGATTATCACATTACAATGGAAAATTATTTCAAAGCAAAAGCTCTTTTATTTGAACATCTTACTGATGGAGATTTTGCGGTAATAAATGCAGATGATGATTATGGCGACAGATTTATAAGTGTCGTACCGGATGGCGTCAGAGTTTATACATACGGTGTAAAACAACAAAGTGATGTTATGGCAAAAGATATAAACTTCTCTTTAAATGGCGCCGAATTTACTCTTGTTGTAGGTTCACATGCTCAAATGCAAGAGCAGACAAACGAAAAAACACCTAAAGAATACAAAGTTAATCTTCACATGAACGGAATGTTCAGCGTTTATAATGTTCTTGCGGCAGTAACAACTGCACTTGCAATCGGAATAGAAATTGAAGTAGCTCTAAAAGCGCTTCAAAATGTCAAAGGTGTTGCAGGCAGATTTGAAGTCGTTGTAAAAAAACCTCTGGTTATAGTTGATTACGCCCACACACCTGACGGGCTTGAAAATGTTTTAAAATCCGCAAGAGAAATAACTCCCGAAGCCGGAAAGCTTATCTGTCTTTTCGGGTGCGGAGGAGACAGAGACGCGACAAAACGTCCGAAAATGGGTGCTATTGCTGAAAAACTCGCTGATAAAATAGTAATAACAAGCGATAACCCGAGATCTGAAGATCCGCAGACTATTATAACCGATATTATTGCTGGTCTGAAATCAGTAAACACTGAAAGCGTAATAGTAGAACCTGATAGAGGTTCCGCAATAGCGCTTTTGAAAACAATTGCAAATAATAATGACGTTGTTGTGATTGCAGGTAAAGGTCATGAAGATTATCAGATATTGAAAGATAAAACAATTCACTTTGACGACAGAGAAGAAGCCAGAAAAGTATTCGAAGGAAGCGTAATTTAAAAAGGAGAGGTAAAGGCCTCTCTTTTTTACCATGGATAATCGTCTTTGATTTCCCAACCGTCAGCCATAATTAAAGCAGCACACCAGCGTCCTCTGGAAGCTTTATTACAAGCATATAAACCACTTCCTTTAAGAATATCTCTATCGAGATTCGAGCCAAAATTACTGCTTGAATCCTGTCCTCCGTCATTTGATATATTAAGATTATTATACCCCCAAGGACGAAGACCATCTTTTGCACTCAATGAAAAAAGAAATACATCCCTACCGACTTTATTAGGCCTTGCTTCACCATTAATATCAACAATTATTGTAGGAGTAAATAATTCTCCTGCTGCATGATAAAACAACTTGGCTCCGTTATTCAGTATTCCGATATAACTTGTATTTGCAACTTCTTTAAAATTTCCTGTTATTTTTTCGCCGTTTAGCCAGTAATAACCAATATTGTCATCATTAACTTTTGTATTAATAAAAGTTAAATATTTACTAGTATAAGACTTGACTCCCTGACTTCTCACCACCTGTCAGCCGAGAGCCCCCCCCCCGAGTTACAAATCTTAATAAATTTTCCATGCTTTGCTCCTTAAGATTATGTCTGATTCTTTGTATTTATATTAACATATATTGTAATCTTTTTCAAGTTGTTGATGTATAATGGCTATATGGAAACACCATTGTTAATTGAACAGCATTTTCATGGATGCTTCGGTATTGATTTTAATACCGCATCTGTTGATGATGTTTTGTACCTTTCAAAAGAGATTTTAAAGTACGGTATCGGAGGAATTTTCCCGACACTTGTAACAGATTCCGTTGAAAATACAAAACGTGCAATTTCAGTCATCAAAGAAACATCAAAGCACCAAACACCCGATATGGCACGCATTCTAGGAATACATCTGGAAGGTATATTTCTTAATCCCGAGAAAAAAGGCATTCATAATTCCGAATATTTTTTAAAACCTACAATAGACAATTATAAATTAATCGATGATGATTTTATAAAAATTGTTACTCTTGCACCTGAACTATGTTTAGATACACTCCCCTTGAGGGAGGGGCGAAATCTATCTGATTTCGGGGAGGGGTTAATTAATTACCTCCGTTCAAAAAATATTAAAATTCAGGCAGGACACTGCACAGGAGGAGATTTAACAGGTTGCACGGGTGTAACACATCTTTTCAATGCTATGTCAGGGATTACGCACAGGGGCAAATCAACTGCACTTTCTGCTCTTGTGAATGATGATATTTATACCGAAATTATCGCAGACGGAGTCCATGTATCTGATGATGCCTTAAAACTAACATTCAAATCAAAACCTTTTGACAAAGTACTTTTAGTAAGCGACAGTCTTCCAATAACTAAAAGTAATTTAAAAGAAATGACATTTGCCGGAGAAAAGATATACTATGACGGAATAAAAGCAACTTCGAAAGAGGGAACGCTTGCGGGAAGCACAACTTTGCTGCCTGACATAATAAAACGGCTTGCAAAACAAAATATGTTTAATCACGAATATATCAACAATACTTACAAATACCATAATATAGATTTGCAGGGTCATATTGAATGGGATGACGAATGGAATATAGCTGAAATCACCAAGGATAATCAGACTTTATTTCCCAGCCGTCCAACATTATAACAGCAGTACAGGCATCTCCGGGACTCCAATATCCGCTACCGGAAGCATTTGGATTACAGGCTCCCGCCCACATTTTTCGATCCGCTAACAAATCTTCCCTTGAAGTCCCCATACCATAAGGTTCAAACATTGGATTTTGTTTACTCTTATCAAAAACAAATGTAAATACATCTTTTCCCACAAATGCAAACTTTTTAGGATTTCTTATATAAACCCTAACACGTGTAACAGGTTCATAAACTCCGTCATACCTGTAAAATGCATAAGCTATGGAATCTCCTCCTTTAACAACAATATATTGAGGTCTGGACGGATTTGCATTATTTGCAGCTAAATTGTAACCTAAATGATATATTAGAGAAATACCCAAACACTTCTTTCCTGAAGCACAAGTTCCTGAATTCACAACTTTAACATAAGGTTCTATATAAGTTTGAACCCACTTAGCAAGATTTGCTTGCTCATAATAATCCCAGCCTGATGAATCTCCGTAATCAGCTTCTGCCATCTTAATTATCTGATTTAACTCACTATATGCTTTTTTAACACTCATTGCTGTAGCTTTTTTTTGATAATTTTGAATTAATACAGGCATTGTCATAGCTGCAACCACACCGATAATGCCTATAGTTATTAAGACCTCAGCAAGAGTAAACGCGGCTCGTTTTTTAAGTGAACTGTGAAAAGTGAAGTGTGAAGTACATGTCCCTCTCGCCTTGCGGAAGAGGGGAACAATAACACCGGCAAGGAATTGAATATTAAGACCTGACATCACGCTCCATGTGCGCGATCTTTTTATGATAAATTTTAGATTGCACAATAAATCCGCAATGACATTAATGTATAAGACTTGACTCCCTGACTTCTCACTACCTGTCAGCCGAGAGTGCCCCCCCCCCGAGTTACAAATCTTAATAAATTTTCCATGCTTTGCTCCTTAAGATTATGTCTGATTCTTTGTATTTATATTAACATATATTGTAATTTTTTTCAAGTTGTTGATGTATAATTATCTTATGAAAAGCGACATTATAAAAAAAGGGATAGCCAGAACTCCGCACCGCGGGCTTTTAATGGCAACAGGGGTCAGTAAAAAAAATATTAATGCACCATATATCGGTATAGCAAGTTCTTTTTCGGACTTAGTTCCCGGACATATCGGAATGCGGGATTTAGAACGCCAGATAGAAAAAGGGATTCATACAGGAGGAGGTCAGGCCTTTGTTTTCGGAGTTCCTGCCGTTTGTGACGGAATAGCAATGGGGCACAGCGGAATGAGATACTCTCTGCCTTCGCGTGATTTAATTGCCGACTGTATAGAAACTGTTGCAGAGGCGCATCAGCTTGACGGAATTGTATTGCTTTCAAACTGCGACAAAATTACCCCCGGAATGCTCATCGGCGCATTACGTTTAAATATCCCCGCAATCCTTGTAACAGCAGGTCCGATGCTTGACGGAGAATGCAGAGGACATCACAAATTAACAATGGTAACAGGTTCTTTTGAAGCTGTCGGAAGATTCAGAAATGGAGAAATACAAGAAGAAGAACTTCTTGCTTTAGAAGAAGAATCCTGCCCGTCAGCAGGCGCATGTCAGGGAATGTATACGGCTAACACTATGGCATGCCTTGCCGAAGTTATGGGAATGAGTCTTCCTTACTGCGCATCATCATCTGCTGTTTCGGCTAAAAAACGAAGAATAGCTTTTGAAAGCGGAATGCAGGCTGTTGAACTTGTAAAACAGGATTTAAAACCATCGGATATTATAACTAAAGACAGTCTAAGAAATGCTATCATTGCAGATTTAGCTCTCGGCGGCTCTACAAACACATTTCTGCATATTCTTGCAATTGCAAATGCAGGCGGAATAAATATAACTCTTGATGATTTTGAAGAATTAAGCAAAAAAATTCATCAAATAGTAAAAATTAACCCGTCATCAACTTTAACAATGGCTGATTTTCATAATGCAGGCGGAGTTCCTGCTGTGATAAAATCCTTATACACAAGTTCCTCGCCCCTTAAGGGAGAGGATACAGCTGTGCGAGCAAAGCGAAATACAAATGCGGGTGAGGCGTTACTGAAAAATACAATAACTGTATCAGGCTTAACTGTTACTGAAATTGCAGAACACGCCTGTAAAGATGATTCAATTATCCCGAATTACGATAAATCAAGCTATACAGAAGCGGGACTTGCCGTTTTATACGGAAATCTTGCAAAAGACGGCTGTGTAATTAAGACATCGGGAGTTGCTCCTGAATGTTACGTGTTTGAAGGCAGTGCAAAAACTTTTGATTGCGAAGAAGATGCAATGAAAGCTCTTGAAAATGATGAAATTAAGGCAGGCAATGTAATAGTAATCCGCTACGAAGGTCCCAAAGGCGGTCCCGGAATGCGTGAAATGCTTGCCCCTACATCACTTCTGACAGGGAAGGGTTTAGGAAAAAAGTGCGCCCTGATAACAGACGGAAGATTTTCAGGTGCGACAAGAGGGATTTGTGTCGGCCATATCTGCCCCGAAGCCGCTAACGGAGGAGCAATAGCACTTATACAAAACGGAGACAGAATAAAAATAGATATTCCAAACAGATCAATAGAGCTTCTTATTTCCGATAAAGAGCTTGAAGAACGGAGAAAAAAGCTTAAGCCGTTCGAACCGAAAATAAAATCAGGCTACCTTTATAAATATGCAAAAAATGTTCAAGATGCCTCGCACGGAGCAATAGTTTGAAACTTGACAAAATATAAAAAATCGTAAATAATAAAAACGGAAAAAATATTTAGGAGGATGAAAATGTTGCATAGAGAAGCTTTGAATTGCCCCCCCCCCGCAAGCGTAGCCGCTTAACCCGCCACATTAGTGCGTTTTCAGGTTTTAAATTTTATTTAGGTTATCTTGATATAAGTCTCATTCTGAACTTGTTTCAGAATCCTGTTACCAAAAAATTAGAAGGTAAGCGAATCCAGTTTATTCAGAATAACCGAAATGGTGGGATAAGCGAAGCGTTCCCACCCTACGTACCTGATGATTCTCACGATTACTTTGAAAGTTTATACAAGACTCAAGTTGCGGGTGCAGCGGCTACGTTGCCGAAACGAACTTATTCACCTATTCATTTCTTTACTTATTCACCCAGTAAACGCACAGCGTTTACGTTAGCCGAAGTTCTAATCACTCTTGGAGTTATCGGAATAGTTGCGGCTATGACCATGCCTTCTTTGATTGCAAATTACCGAAAAAAGCAAGTTGTTGCTCAGTTAAAAAAGGTTTATTCAACGATATCTCAGGCCTATGAAATGTCCAAAAACGAAAACGGATCGTCAGGAGATTGGATTGACACATCACAGTCCATTAATACCGAAAATGTAAAAAAGTATGTACAAACATATTGGCTGCCCTATTTCAAATCGCTTCAGGAATGCAGCAACAGAGGAGATTGTTCGTATACTTATGCTAAAGCTCCCAACGGTGATAATGCCTTATATTTAACAGGGAATAACCGTTACACAATTATATTAAGTGATGGAACACTAATTGCCTTTGTGCCGTTTAGCTGGACAGAAGAAAAAGGAACATTCTGGGGAAAAGATCAAAAATTTTACATTGACCTTAATGGTGCCAAAAGGCCAAATGTACTTGGGAAAGATGTTTTTTTATTTATGATATATAACGACAAAGTAACAAGTTACTGTCCCACAAAAGACGAAAGTACAATCAACGGTAATTGCAGTAAAACGGGCAATGGACACTGCTGCTCAACAAAAATAATGAGAGACGGCTGGGAAATTAAAGACGATTATCCATGGTAATTTCCGTGTTATCATAATAGTATGAAAAAACTGGAAGATTTCAAAGATGATATAAACAAATGCTCCAAGTGCGGGCTTTGTCAGTCCGTTTGCCCTGTTTACAAAATTACGGGCAACGACTGCGCTGTTTCGCGCGGGAAATTTGTTATGCTTGACGGTGTTCTAAAAGGAGATTTAAAATTAAATAAAAATATCGAAAAATACCTTGATTTATGCCTGAAATGCGGAAAATGCACAGACTTTTGCCCGAGTGCGATTGATGTATGTAAAATTTTTGAAACCGCAAAATACGAATACACAAAAAATACGCTTCTTGGAAAAATTATTTTTTTACTTGAATCAAAATACGTTTTCGGCAATTTTATAAAATTTTTCAAATTCATAACACATCCGTTTCGCCCTAAATATGCTCTTAAACGGAACGCAAAAGTAAAAATTTTATATTTCAAAGGTTGTGTGAACAATTTATGCCCGCGTACTGATAAATATTTAAAACAAATATTCCAAAATTCCGATATTGAAATAATTGAAAAAGATTTTGACTGCTGCGGCCAGCCCTTTTTATCAAGCGGAAATCTTGAACGGTTTGAAGAAGTTAAACAGCATAATTTAAAAATGTCAGACTGCGATTTTGATTATCTTCTGACAGACTGTGCAAGCTGCGAGAGCACATTAAAAAAGTATATGGATGTGAATTTTATCAGTCTCGGAGAACTTATTCAAAGACAAAATATAAAATTCAAATTTCAAAAACCTGTGAAAGTAACATTCCACAAACCCTGCCATCTTGAAAATGATAATTTTCTTGAACCTCTTTTAAAAAATTGTGAAAATGTCGAATATATAAAAATGGAAAATTACGATGACTGCTGCGGTTTTGCAGGCGAATTTGCCCTAAAAAATAATAAAATTTCTCGCGAAATTTCAAATAAAAAAGCTGAAAATATCCTTAAAACAGAGGCAGATTACGTAATAACCACCTGTCCTGCCTGCATTTTAGGACTTTATCGGGGGCTTTCTGGTAAAAAAAATCCGCCAAAGCCTGTTTCTTTAACGGATTTTTTATCGAAAGCCGAAATAAAATAAATGGGAGTTATATCTAAGTTTACACTAATTATGGATAAAAACGTCATGCTGAACTTGTTTCAGCATCTCACAGATGTTTGACCCTGAAACGAGTTCAGGGTGACATGTTATTTTTTTGTGGAAACTGAGATATAACTTTCAAATAAATCTTACTTATTTACCCAATTCATGCGCTTTTTTAGCGGTTTGCTCAATTGTGTCATAGAAAAGTTTATCTGAATGTTCATCATTCATAACGGAAATTCCGACAAATGTACAGCCGCCTTTTGTTGCTACATTATCAATCAATGTCTGAACAGGAATTTCACCTCTGTTCATAATCATTCTGGCTGAACCTAAAGCGGTTTGAGTTGCAAGTTCAAGCGATTTTTCATATTCAAGACCTAATTTTTCTCCTGCACGCGCCATATCTTCTATAACTTTATAGAAAAATGCAGGGCCCGAGCCTGATATTGCGGTTACAATATCCATCTGTTCTTCGCTGACCTCTATTGCTTTTCCGATATTTGATAAAAGTTCAAGCACAAATTCCGCATCTTCATCAAGAGCATAAGCTCCCTTGCAGACTCCGCTCATTCCTTCAAGAACAAGTGCGGGAGTATTCGGCATTACACGGACAACCCTTTTCATTCCGATAATTTTTTCGATTTTTTCTGTTGAAACGCCTGCGGCGATGGAGACAACCAGTTTTTCAGGAGTCAATTCATCTTTAATTTCATCCAGCACCGCCGTAACATAATTAGGTTTTGTAGCAATAAAGATTACATCAGAATCCATTGTCAAAAATCTGTTGTCCGTTATAACATCAATACCCAGACGGCTCTGAGCGAGTTCTGCTACGGTACAGTTAACCTCAGAACCTTTAATATTTTCTCTCGGCAAAAATTTTGAAGAAATTGTACCTTTTATTATAGCACCGGCCATTTTACCGCATCCGATAAATCCTATTTTGCATTTTTTGTTCATATAACGTAACCTGCCCCTCTTTTTTTGTTGACTAAAAATTTTTTTTAATTTACATTGGAATTATACGACAAATATAAATTAAAAGGAATAAAGAAAAATGAGACGTACACTAGAAGGAACAAAAGTAAAAAGACAGCGCGTAAGCGGTTTTAGAGCAAGAATGGCTACCCCCGGCGGACAGGAAGTATTGAACAGACGCCGTGCTAAAGGCCGTCATAAATTAGCAATAACAGCTAAAAAACGTGCTTAAGTCATAAACGACAAAACAGGATTTTACAATAGAATTAACACAGCAGGCCGAAAATTATTTGGCATGCTGTGTTGTTGTACAAAAATATGTTAAAAAAAGAATTCAGATTAAAAAATAAAAAAGCATTCACTGCGACATACAGAGTCAAAAATTCCTGCCATAAAGGCGGAATAACTCTTTTTGCCGGTCAGCCAAAAAAAGATGAAACTTCTCCGACTCGCGCAGGTTTTGTCGTAAGTAAAAAAACGCATAAACGCGCCGTCAAAAGAAACAGGCTTAAAAGACTCATGCGCGAAAGCTACAGACTACTTTTAAAATCAGGAGATACGGGAAATTCTCAAAACTGTATGTCGCTTATATTTGTCGGTAATGAAAAAGCGCTGGGGAAAAGTTTTAATGAAATTAACGAAATTATTAAATCGTTAATAAAGGGTATAAAAAATGTTTGAAGGCATTTATGCGGAAAAAGTATTAACCCACCCGCATGTCAGGCCTGACCTTCCGCAGCCTCAGGAGACATCAGGGACTTATACGGGAAGCGATGCTATTTTCAGATATTCATTAAAAGATTCCGATTATCCTGTACTGCTTATCCCTGATCCGCTCTATGACAACGCAGGCGGAATTATCAAACCGGGCTATTACGAACTTGCACTGTCTGATTCCAGAGAATTTTTAATACTGCTTGAATCTAAAGAGGCAATTGCTGTTATTCCCGTTATAAAAATAGAAGAAGATGCAACAGAACAGCAAAGATTAAATAACAAAAAAGTAAAAAAAGAACTCAAAAAAGAAGAAAAAGCCAGAAAATCAACAAACGAAAAACGAAAAAAAGCAGGAATGAAACCTGATGAACCAGAAATTCACATGGAAGCCTCAATCGAATATATTCCTAAAGGGAAATACTATTTAATAAAGTATCAAAGAGGTACAATAAAAGCTTGGGGAGCTTTTAGAGGATAGCCGCAAAATATTTGTGTTAATATTTCTTAAAATTTTCTAAAGTTAAGCAATTTTCCGACCGTAATATACTTTATATTAGTAGGTGCAATATCATGATATTTTTTATCATATTAAGAAAAGGAGTATAATTATGGTTTAATGTAAAAATTTTTATATTTATCAGCTTGATAATATACTAAAATACTGATTAATATTTCTTCATATAATGGCAAATAAATATTTTTTTCAGTGTTATTATTTAGTATATTATTGTAATACTATTGCGACTATAATGCTAACTAAAATAAGGAGTATACTTATGAACAAAAAGCAATTAATGATTGCGGCAATGGCAGCAGTATTGTCTGTATCAACAGCAAATGCGGAATCTGTTATTACCGGCATTACAGATGGCGGCAGCGGCACATTTAACATTGAAGCTCAGCACACATTTGACAATGTCGGATTTAGACAGTACGACCAGTTTAATCTGGGTAAAGGCGATATTGCCAATCTGCTCTACAACCTTAAAGGCAAAGACCTTGAAATGTTTATTAACCTTGTAGACAGCGGGGTTAATATTAACGGTATTTTGAATACTATGCGCAACGGCCAGTTCTATGACGGTCATGCAGTATTCATCACGCCGGGCGGTATGACAATCGGTGCCAGCGGTGTTTTAAACGTTGGTACATTGTCTGTTGCAACCCCGACAAACGAACGTTATGGAGTATTAAAAGGAGAATATCTGGACGGAAATACAGCAAACATCCGTAACGTATCACATTTATTAAATTCTGAAAATAATACCGGAAATATTAAAATTGACGGTCAGGTCTTTGCAAGAAACGGAGTTCAGCTTAGAGGCGGAGATGTTGCAGTAGGTGCCAATGGTGCTATTTTAAACGGACTTAACAACAACGAAGTCTTAACAACAGAACAAAGAGCACAAGAATTGTTCAAATCTCTTGTTAATACTGACGGTACCGGTATGGTTACAACAGGCAATCATTTTGTTGCAAACGGTTCAAATATTCAAATAAAATCATCAAACGGAACCGATATTGCAGGTACCGTTATTAACGGTGCAGCAATTCCCGGTAAAACCGAAGGCTTGAATGGTGTTTATATTACAAACAGCGGTGCTAACGGTACAAAAATTTCAGGTCTTGTTCAATCAACAAATGACTTAAATATTTATAACAAAGCCGGAGAACTTAATATATCAGGGACTGTTAAAAATACAGGCGATAATTTAGAAATTTCTAACGCAGGTACAAACTTAAAAGTAGGCGGTAATCTTTCTACCGACCATGATTTGGCAATTACTAATAACGGAACAGGTGCATTAGAAATTTCCGGCACAACAAATTCAACCGGCAAAACCAACATTGTTAATGAAGGCGCAGGCGGTATGAATATTACAGGTACCGTAAAAAGTGCTGCAGCACCTGATCAGTCAAAAAATGAAGGATTTTCAATCAGAATTATCAATAGAAACGGTAAAATGGTAATTTCAAATACCGCAGATAAAGTAGCAGGCGACTCTGTAAGACTTGAAAACCAGGGAGCAGGCGGTATGGCAGTTGCAGGTGTTAAAGGTGAAAAACTTGTTTCCATAGACAACAAAGCAGGCGATTTAACAATCGATGGAAAAATTTCTGCAGGTGCTGATGAAGGCGGTAATATTAATATCTTAAACAGAAATACCGGCAACAAACTCGCAATCGCATCTAACGGAAACATTGTCGGCAACGGTAACGTATCTGTTAAAAACGAAGGTGCAGGCGGTATGGATGTTTACGGAAAGATTACAAATAACAGTATGAATTCTGCAGAAACCGCTGTAAATAATAATGCAGGTGCTATGCTTGTTGACGGTGATATCACAACTACAGGCAATACAGCAATCAAAAACCAGGGGTCTGGAATGGTTGTTACTAAAAATTCAACCATTACAAACGAAGGCCAGTTGAAATTCAAAAACTACGGCGAAGATGGTATGACAATCGTTGGTAATGTTGACAATACAGGCAACATGACAATCTATAACGACAACGGACTGCTTGAATTTGCTAATGATGAAGCCAATACGGTCGGAGCCAAAGTTGCTAACCATGACGGTAACCTTGCAATCTGGTCAAGAGAAAACTCTAAAGGTATTAAAACTCAACACTTATCTTCAATTACAAATGACGGAGCAGGATACAACATTGCAATCAGACATGACGGCAACGGTGCTGATCCTGAAACAGGAAGAGGTATTAACCTTCAGGGTAAAATCTCAAGCGAAGGTCAGTTAGCAATCAATAACTATAACGGTGATATGTATGTATCAGGAGAATTAACATCTGACGGCAATATGGGTGTTATTAACAGACAAGGCGGCGGATCTATGGAACTTGCAAGCGCAGGTAAAATCTCCAGCGATACTGCAAACATCAACATTAAAAACTACGGCTCGGGCGATATGACCGTTAACAGTGAAATCACTCACTCAGGACGTGTTAATGTTCTTGCTAACTCAGGCAAATTAAACATGGGTGCAAATGTTCATAATAACGGTACGGGTGCTCTTGATGAAAATAACGGCTTCTATGCTGCTGCAAGAGAAAACGGTACAGGTATTAATGTAACAAGCGGTTTCAAAGCTGACGGCACAGGCCAGAACCTGATTAAAAATATTTCAGGCGAAGAAGGCTTGAGATATGAAGGTAATATGAATACTTCAAACGGACAAACCGAATTGTATAACCAGAAAGGTGATATGACTGTCGGCGGTCAAATTAACACAACAACAGGAAATGCCGTAATCCTTAACAAAGGCGAAGGTATGACTGTGAACGGAACTATTACAAGTGATAAAGATGTAAAAGTTGTAAACAAAGGTTCCGAAGAAGCTGATGTCAGCGCGGCAAAAATTGAAGCTCCGAACAAAGATACTAAATGGTTCTGGGAAGTACTCAAAGAAAAATTAGGTTTATAATTTAAACTTAACAATTCATAAAACAAAAGAGCATCTATTTAAAGATGCTCTTTTGTTCTAAAATTTGTTCTAAAATAAAAATGGGGGTTGCAATTTAATTTTCAGCATTACATAATAAAATTGTGAAAAATATAACGCGGAGTGGAGCAGTCTGGTAGCTCGTCGGGCTCATAACCCGAAGGTCATAGGTTCAAATCCTGTCTCCGCAACCAATTAATAAAAAAGCTTTTGAAAATTCAAAAGCTTTTTTATTTTCCTTAATTCGATTTATTATACTTATTAAATCCTATAGGTTTGCGATTCGATTTATCTCCATTATTAGTAAAATCTTTTATTGCCTTTGTAAAATCATCAAATGTAATATTCAAATTATCAATATCAGACTTTTCAAATGTACCGTTTTCCATTTTTGTATAAATTCCTGCTCTTTCAAAAGCATTTTCGTTTGCGGAATTTACAATATGCGCAATGTCAGCACCAGTAGCTTTTATATCAAGCAATTTTTTAGACAGTTCAGTTTTGTTAACATCATTAGATAGTTTTTTATTTCTTGTATGAATATCCAATATTTTATTAACACCTTCGACCGTTTCGGGTGCTTTCACCTCAATATGTTTGCCAAACCGGCCTGAACGGGTGATTGCATCATCAAGTACATCAACTTTATTTGTTGCGGCTATTACATAAATTTCATCGCCGTTTTTTTCAACATCGCTCATCAGTGTCAAAAGCTGATTAACGACTTTATCGCCATAAACATCTGCCCCGCCGCGTTTTTTGGCAACCGCATCAAATTCGTCAATAAATATTATACTCGGCTGATTTTCTCTGGCTTGTTCAAATAGGTTTCTCCAGTTTTCTTCTGACTGACCGACCCATTTCGATTCCATTTCAAGACCGTTTAGCTTTACAAAATCTGCCTGTGTTTCATTTGCCAGAGCCTGTGCAATAAGAGTTTTTCCCGTTCCCGGAGGACCGTACATAATAAATCCATGATTTACGGTAGTATTTTCATAAGCTTCAGGGTATTTTACAGGGTATAAAATACCTTTTTTTAATTCATTTATTACACTGTCCTGCCCGCCTACATCAGCAAATGTAAGTTTCTTTGCCTTTACACCAGCTGTATATCTTGATAAAGACTGTATAGATTTTATATTTCTTTTCTCAATAGAAGAGTTTACACTTTCGGTTAAATCAAACGACTTCGAAAAAATCGGTCTGCTAAACGTTAAATCATAATCGGGTTTTCCTTTTATTGGAATTTCTTTATTTTTTACTTTTATAATATCACCGGGTACAACATAATTAGTTTCACCCGGTTTTATGGATAAAAACTCATCTTCATACCGGTGAAGCATATCAAATTTATTCGTATTAGTTACCTCAAGCCCATCCATAAAATTTCTAAAAAATGCAACAGTTCCATCGATATTGTCATCTTCAACAAATATAAAACGTTTTATTGCATTATCAAAAGCTTTTACAGATTCTTTTAAAGCCTTTTGCGCAGACTTTAAATCCTTTCCTGTTATGATAAGATCACCGTGTTTTGCAATCTGAAAAACAGATGCAAGCCGATCTTCAAGCGGGAATTTCTTAGCCAGAGTCAAAGCTGTTGACTGAACTCCCGTAAAACTTAAAACATTTGCCGCTTTAGGTCTTAAATCTGCCGGCTTAGTCTGAACATTTGCTGCTGCAGCAGGCTGTTTTGAAGACTTGATTTGATTAGTGTAGTTTGTACGATAATAATTTTGAATAGATGAAATTCTCACTGATACACCCCCTTGTTTTATCGAGGATACACTATTTTTGTTATATCGTCAATTATCCGTTACTTAGCAAAAAATCAACCTTTCAGGCAATTTACTACGAATGTAGTAAATTTTTATATCTTTTTCGTTGTTTTGTTTTTATAATTTTATTGATATTTGTATTAACACCATATTTTTAAAAAATAATCTGTACTACATGTGTAATATTTACACTTTTTAAAAATTGTTACATATCTTTACGCTTTTATGTTTTAATACTTTTATGCAAATTCTACTAAATTCTATTGCTGTTATACTGCGGGTAATGAGTAATTCTCTCAGTAATGTTCTGCAGAAAAAACTTGCAGGCGAGAATGAAAACCCGATAAATGTTAACTTTATAAACTACCTGATTTTAAGTATTATATCTATTCCGCTTTTATTCTTTATTGATTATTCAAAAATAAATCAGGAATTCTGCATTTTTGCGTTAGCCGGCGGAATAACGGGCGCTGTTTGCAATTGTTTTATGGTACTTGCGCTGGAAAAAGGGGAATTATCAGTTCTCGGTCCTATTAATTCTTACAAAGCTATAGTCGGCTTGATTTTTGGAATTATAATTTTGCATGAATATCCTAATTTTTACGGAATTTCAGGGATAATGCTAATAATCGCGGGATCTTATTTTGTTTTTGATACAGCCAGCCCCAAAGTATTTTTAAGAAAAGATATTCAATACAGGATTTATGCACTGATTTTTTCTGCACTGGAGGCTGTGTTTATTAAAAAAGTCATTATACTTTCTTCAGTTGTAACATCTTTTATTGCATCAAGTATTCTTGGCGCGCTTTTTTCATTTATTATTGTACGAATTTTCAGCAGGCAAAAATTGCACTTACCTGAAAGAATACACGGGATTATGTATATTTTAACTTCCGTTTGCTTCGGGGTGATGACTTTTGCAACTGCTTATGTCTTTAAATATATGAATGTCGGATATGCCCTGTCGCTTTTTCAACTTTCAATTATTATTAATGTAATTCTCGGATATAAACTATTTAATGAAAAAAATGTGTTAAAAAAACTTTTAGGTTCCTTAATAATTCTTATAGGTTCGGCAACAATTTTAATTTTCGGACATTAATATGATAGAATTTACTTGAAAGGGTATTAAATGCTTTCACCGGTTACAGGCAGAAAAATTGAATATGACATAAAACCGTACAAAAGCTACAGAAGACACGTTGCAGAAGAGCCTGATACTGCAACCAAAGTGGCTGTTGCCGGCGGTTCTGTTGCGGGCACATTATTACCTATGTTTTTGCTTGCAAAACAACAAAAATGCAAGATATACAATATTAAATATCACGTAAAGGAAATGGTTATTGTGAGTGCAGGCAGTATTGCAGGCGGACTTGCATCAGGACTTCTTGCCGACAAGAAAAAAGAACACACAAAACAAAAGGTTAACGAAAGCGTATTTCAGTTTATGAACGCTTCTGTTCCGCCATTAATCACCTGCGGGTTATACAAAGTCAGTAAAAATATTAAATACAGAATTGCAGCTACCATAATAGGACTTTTCGGCGGAATGCAGCTTGCGGCAAAACTTTCAAACAAAATAAACGACCCGTTAGATAAAGTTCCTGACAGAAAACTTACATTTAAAGATTCTATTGCTAATATTGATGATGCTCTCGGTGTTCTGATTCTCGCGAAAGTCCCGATTGCAGAAAAACTCCACATTGATAAAACCCTACCGGCTATTTACAGCTGGTGCGGCTACAGAGCAGGCATAAGCAACTAGGCGTCAATTTACAGGAGCTTCATCATCGCTTTCAATTTTAATTTGTCCGTCTTCTTCAACAAACTTTTTCTTTTTAAAGAGTTTGTTTATTAAAGGTTCTCTCGGAGCATTTTTCTTTTCAAAGCGTGCTTTTTCCGTTTCGACGTCATTGTAATCGTTTAATACTTCCATCCTGAATCTCTGCTGATTTATCATTTGCATATCATGAACCTGAATTATTGATGCATCTGTGGGCAAAACAGCGTAAGCAGGCTGTATTAAACACATTAAACAAACAAAAGCCAATACCTTATTCACAAATATTTCCCTCCGTTTATTTTATTCTGAATACAACATTTGCAACTGCTGTTACTTTTTTGTCAATTGTTGAAGTGTCATTTATACCCATATCGGAAACATTTGTAGAATCTACGGGAGTAATCTGGAAAACCCCCATATTTACTGATTGTATTTTGCCCGGTTTATTATGTGTAGCCTTCAACATTGCAGTTGCTCTGTCTTTTGCATCAGTTGTAGCTTCTTCAAGAAGCTTTACTTTTAACTCAGAAAGTCCCGAATAAAAATACTGTGCGCTCATAACATTTATATCAATTCCTTTATCAAGAAGGTTTTGAATATCTGTTGATATATCTTTAATTTTTTGTACATCGTCAGATTTAATCACAACCTGCCGGGAAAGGTTATAATAAGCAATTTCATTTGTCATATTGCCGTTCGGGGTGTATTTATAAGTATTATACCCGTTTGATGCTTTAACATCAATATCTTTGATACCTTTATCTTCCAGATATTTCATAACAATTGGAAGCTGCGCTTTTACCGTATTAAAGGCAAGCTGCTTATTCGGCTTTCTGGCATTAATCTCAAATTCCAGCCTTGCGGAATCCGATTTGACAACCTGATAGGCAGAACCAGTTACGGTAATTTTATCTTTAGACATATTGCCGGTTCCTGTTTTTACGGCAATAACAAACCCGAGCGCAAGAATTACGGCAAGCCATATTAACTGTAATTTCTCAAATTTTTCAAACATATACACACTCCTATTTTTCCTGAAATATAATTATATATAATATTATAACCTGTATTTTATAAAAATCAATTGCTAAAGACGGAATAATATGCTAAAATTTACATATAAAAAAGCGGGGTGTATATGAACAAATATTTAAAAAAAGTTTTAAACGAAGTTAAGGGGAAAAACTCAACAGAAAAAGAATATCTGCAGGCAGTTGAAGAAGTTTTACTCTCTATTGAGCCTGTAGTTGAAAAGCATCCCGAATATGAAAAAATTGCACTTCTTGAAAGAATGGTTGAGCCTGAAAGAATTATAACCTTTAGAGTTCCTTATGTAAACGATAAAGGGCAGGTTATTGTACACCGCGGCTACAGAGTGCAGTTCAGCAGCCTTATAGGACCTTACAAAGGCGGCTTGAGATTTCATCCTTCAGTAAATCAGAGTATTATGAAATTTCTCGCTTTTGAACAAATATTCAAAAATGCTCTGACAGGTCTGCCTATCGGCGGCGGCAAAGGCGGAAGCGACTTTGATCCGAAAGGAAAATCAGATGGAGAAGTTATGAGATTTTGCCAGAGCTTTATGACTGAGCTTCAAAGACACATAGGGCAGGACATTGATGTGCCGGCAGGAGATATCGGCGTTGGAGAAAGAGAAATAGGTTATCTTTTTGGTCAGTACAAAAGAATAAAAGATGTATATGAAGGCGGAGTTCTTACAGGAAAGGGACTTTCATACGGCGGTTCGCTTGTCAGAAAAGAAGCAACAGGATTCGGACTGATTTATTTTATGCGTGAAATGCTTGATAATGACGGAGGAAAATGTTTAAAAGGGAAAACGGTTACTATTTCAGGCGCCGGAAATGTTGCAATATACGCATGTGAAAAGGCTCTGGAATACGGAGCAAAAGTCGTTGCCATGAGCGATTCAAAAGGCTGTATTTACGATAAAAAGGGAATAGATTTAGAATTAATCAAAGAAATAAAAGAGCAGCATAGAGGACGAATAAGCGAATACCTGAATGTTCATAAAAAAGCAGAATTTATTGAAAGAAAGAATGAAGATTCTCCAATCTGGGAAATAAAAACAGATATAGCGCTTCCTTGTGCTACACAAAACGAGCTGACGCTTAACGCCGCAAAAAAACTTGTATCAAACGGTGTTATTGCGGTTGGAGAAGGTGCAAATATGCCTTGCACTAAAGAAGCTACGGAATATTTCCTTGAAAATAACATACTTGTAGCACCGGCAAAAGCTTCAAATGCAGGCGGGGTAGCAACATCAGCAATAGAAATGAGCCAGAACAGCATGAGATATTATATGCCGTTTGAAGAAGTTGACAACAAGCTTAACAACATTATGGTAAATATTTTCAACTCCTGCAAATCAGCGTCAGAAAAATACGGACTCAAAAACAATTACGTTGCAGGTGCTAATATCGCCTCATTTACCAAACTCGCAAACGCAATGATAGCACAGGGAATTGTTTAAGGCTCAAACAATTTTTTTACGGTTTCATCAGTACATGCCAGAGGTGCGCGTTTTTCATACCTGTATTTGTTATATTTGCAATACTCGGTAATAACAAGCTTTAAACTCTCTGCTTCTCTGTTATTCATATCAATTGCAAATTTTGACATCAAAACCGGCATCTGCTCTTTATAAGATTTTTCGGAAGCATTTGTTATGGGAAAAACACTCGTTAACATTCTTTGCCTGTCAGATTCATAAAGAATACATTTCCCTCTGAGGTATCCGGAAAACTGGTTATCAACACGAAAATTTTTAGATGCACGCTCGCAAAGATCATGGTAATATTTATGACTTTTTACCATATCTTCCATTGCTGTTTTGTTAATGTTTTTATCTTCTTGTGCGGAAACTACTCCGCAAATCATTGTAAAAACGGTTAATAATAAAATTATTTTTCTCATAACATTTATATCATACATTATTTAACACGTAATGGCTGAAACTTTACATTCATTAATACAGGGAAGAACAATATTATAATTGTTGTAATTTGATTTTTTACTCTCAACATTTATCCTGCCGTTGTGGGCATTAATTATCTGTTTTGCAAGATAAAGATTTAAACTGCTTCCAACTTTGTCCATTTTTTCGGAAGCTGTTGTATACATTTTAAACATATTCTGAATTGTTTCATGAGAAACATAAGGACTTTCAAAGCCCAAAGAAATAAACACGGAATTTGAATTTTTAATTTTTTCTATTTCGCAGATTATTTCGGTATCTGTGTAAGAGTTTGAAACACAAAAATCAATAAGATTTTCAAATGCTTTTTTCATCTGAATTTTATCAGCATAAAGAGACACAAATTTATCTTTTGCTTTTACTCTGACTTTAATATTTTTATTATGCATAGCTCTTACCGATTTTGAGAATGCTTCGTTCAGTAATTTTAGCATATGAATTTTTTCATAATTGAGGATTATATCATTATTTTCATATTTATAAGTTGTTAATATTGTTGAAAGCATATCATACATGCAATAACACGAATCTAGCGTTAAATTCAGCATCTCTTTCTGCTCTTTATTTACATTGCCTAAATTTCCTTTTACAAGCAATTCAAGTGCGCGTATCTGCGCAAGTGTCGGAATTTTTAAATCATGACTCAGTGTTGAAATATATGTTTCCCTCTGCCGCTTTGCATCTCTCTCAATATCAATATTTCTTCCGAATACAACAAAACCTTCTACATTATCTTTATGGTTAAGAATAGGAACTTTTCTAATCCTAAACCAGTTTTGCCGTCCGTTTGTAAGCTTTACATGCCTGTCTGTAATCAATGTTTTTTTAGTCTTTAAAATAAGTGCGTTTTCTTCTTTCATCTGCTCCATAGTATCCCTTTCAAATATATCTTCGGACAACTCGCTGAGCTGTCCGCCCTCCCTGATATCAAAAAATTTCAAAGCTTCAACATTACCGGTCAAAAACTTATTGTCAGCATCAATTACATAGGCCATAATCGGCATATTATTTAATATCGCCGTAAGATGATTTGTGCTTGATTCTACCTGTTTTTTCAATTCTTTTTCCATACGCTCTTTTTCTGCAAAAAATTCATTTTTGAAAACGCAGATTATCGTGTAAGTATTTATCAGAGCAAATACAACGGCAAAACTTATTACATGAAGCGCGTATTTAAAATCCGCAAAACAGCATAAAACTATAATCACAAAAGTGGCTGAAAATACAAAAAAAGAAAAATTTTTTAAAACAGACTTTTTAAACATACTTTCCTCTATTTCTAATTACACTTAAATACTACGGGAATACAATTTAAAATACATTCCCCAATTGATTAATATACAAAACGGGTAACCCGGGTAATCATTATCTGTCGCAGCTGCATTTTTTACCGACAGGACTGCCGAAAATAAGCCTTAAACCTCCGAACGGCTTTTTCATTGTGCAATTTAAGCCTTCGGTCATTTCATCAATATTACACAAAACCCTGTTCACCTCATTTATCGTACATCCGATTTGCGGAAGCGTATTATTCAGCTCATTTGTCATAAGTTTTACGTTACGGCTTACGATCTGAAAATTTTTAGCTGTACTATCAAGTCTCTTTTCATTAAAAGCTTCGTTCAGATTTGATGTTGTAACATCCGCATTTGAAGAAATTTTCACAAAATTTCCCGTACTTTCGCTTAAATCTGACGAAACCTTGACGATATTAGGTTTAACATCTGATGCCATAGAATTCAATGTTGAAAACAAATCTCCGAGTGTTTGAATTGTTATATTCAAATTCTTTATAGTTTCGGCAGCATCTGCCTTCATTGCCTCTAAAGACTCCGGATCCTGATTCGCCAGATATGATTCAAGTTCAACGGAAGTTTTTCCCGATATTCTGTCTCCATCCTTCAAATAAAATATTGAAGGATCTTTCGGATAAATTAAATCAATATAATCAAATTTTCTGTTCCACCTGTTACGCTCCTTTTTCAGATTTGCGGAAATATTTACAGGAAGATGAAGATCCTGAGGATGAAGCTTCATTGTTACAATAGTTGATGTATAAGTTTTATTCGGGCGCACTTTTACAACACTGCCGATTTTAAATCCGTTATAATAAACAGGCGCCCTGTCATGAAAAGGACGCAGATTTTTAAATTCTGCCGTTACATAAGTGTTTGTTTTGTAATTGTAATATGCTCCCGCAATAATCAAAAGTAGTGCTGTAACAGTTAACGATTTATAAAGATTGTTCATATCGGAAATTCTATTTTATTTAAAATAAAAACACATTCCCGAACAGATTAATTTTATAGTACAATAAGTTTATGCAAGAAAGTAAATATTCAAAAAGAGCAGGAGAATTGTTCCGAAGCGGGTACAACTGCGCCCAGTCAGTTTTTTGCGCATTTGCAGATGAACTCGGGCTTGACTTTGACACTGCTCTAAAACTCTCATCCTCATTCGGAGGCGGTATGGGAAGACTCAGAGAAGTCTGCGGAGCCGTAAGCTCTATGTTTATGATAGCCGGATTAAAATACGGCTACACAACGCCTGCAAATGACCGGATAAAAGCCGCACACTATGCAAGAATTCAATATCTCGCTAATGAATTTATCAAAAAAAATAAAACAATAATCTGCCGCGAACTTCTCGGACTGGATTTAAAATACGATTCTCCTATACCCTCAAAAAGAACCGAAGAATATTACAAATCCCGTCCATGTGAAAAACTGGTAATGGAAGCAGCAGAGATAATAAGTAATTATATAAATTCAGAAACAAAACAGTCATAATTTTTTTGTAACAAAACTACAAAGATTACAAAATTACCTTACAGTATATAACTTTTATAATATAATGATTTTGTTACATTAGCTGATTTGATAATTGTGTATAATTACTCTGATGCTAGAATAAGAGAAATAATTAATAAGGGAGGCATTTATTATGAGAAAGTTACTGGCAATATTACTGGTTTCACTTCTTATATTTAATTCAACAGCAGGCGCTTCTTATGCGGTAATAGAAAATTCTATGCAAAAAGAAACAATACAGACTGAAGAAAATGCAATTATTCCTTTAAAGCTTGAAAAAGAAATAAAAACATCGCTCGCAAAAGTTTACGGGCAGGAAAATGTTGAAGCAATCTACTCAAATATTCTTGCAATAGCTAAAAAAGCAAAAGAAGAAAGATCCTCCGCATTAATAGAAGAAGATTTGAAAAGGCCTTCCGACTGGTATAAAGATGAAGTAATATATATGTTTTACGCCAATCACTTCGGCGTAAAAAATCCTGATAAAACAAATACCTTTAAAGATGATATTCAAATGCTCGATTATCTTAAAACTCTCGGCGTAACAACAATTTATATCCTTCCGTTTGTTGATTCTCCGATGGAAGATGCGGGGTTTGATATCAGAAACCCCAGAGGCATAAGACAAGATCTCGGCGGCATGTTTGAATTTCAAAAATTTATATCATCAGCAAGACAAAAAGGATTTAAAATCAAGGCTGACTTAGTTCTGAACCACTTTTCCGACCAGCACGAGTGGTTTCAATCAGCGCTAAAGGGCGATACATCAAAGATTGACTACTTTGTTGTGAGAAATCAAATGCCTGAATACACAAAATACAAAGATCCAAAACTCGGCTGGGTAGCAGAATACAAAGAACCAAACGGCAAAATTTCAAAAAGAAGAATTATCTTCCCCGAAATTACCGAAAATAACTATAGAAAAGTTACCATTAATAAAAAAGATTACTATTTTTACCACACATTCTATCCGTTCCAGCTTGATATTAACTGGAAAAACCCGAAAGTTTTATACTACAATCTTGAAACCATCGCATTCTGGGCAAATCAGGGCGTAGACATTTTCAGAATGGATGCTATTCCGTACCTTATAAAAGAAGACGGTACAAATGCCGAAAATTTAGAGGAAACCCACAGAATTATTAAAATTCTGAGTGCATTTATTCAGGCCGTGGCACCCCGTTCCGTTATTCAGGCAGAAGCCTGCCAGATGCCCAATAAAATCCTCCCCTATTTCGGATCAGAGAGAAAAATTAAAGAAACAATAAAAGGCGAAGAAAAAGAATTAACAAGAACCGATGAAGTGCAGATAGCATACCATTTCCCATATATGCCTGCAATCTGGGCTTCACTTGTAACAGCAGATAACAGTTACTTCTGGAAAGCTTACAAGCAAACTCCGCAAATTCCTCAGTCAGCTTCATGGGCAATATTTTTAAGAGTTCACGATGAACTTACGCTTGAAATGGTGAACGAAAAAACAAGAGAAATTCTCTTTGAAGATTTAGCCCCAAAAGGTGCATCTTTTAGAAAGGGCTTCGGAATATCAGGAAGAATGGCAAACTTTTTAGACAACAACCCTGACAGAATAGGTATGGCATTTTCCATTCTTATGTCATTGCCCGGTATTCCAATCATTTACTACGGAGATGAAATCGGTATTCAAAACAACTTTGCAAACGCCGATAAAAGCGCAAAACTCAGAGAAGCAAAACAGAAAAAAGATAAAGATGTTAAAAACAAAGTCAAAATGCTTAGCTACTTTGACAGCCGCGACATAAACAGAGGCCCCATAACTCAAAAAACTTTTGAAGATGCCGTGAATCACAAAGGAACATATAACAACAGAGTTTATGAACGGGTAAAACAATTGATTAAAGTTAGAAAACAGTACCCTGTAATAACAAGAGGTTCTTTCGTTGAACTTAAAACTAAATCTCCTGAAGTTTTTGCCTATGTCAGAGCGACAGACACAGATAGAGTTGTCGTAATAAACAATCTGTCAAACAAAAAAATAAAAGCTACAGTAATTTTCACAGACGATAACTTCGGCAAAAAGGAAAAAGATATTTATCTGAAAAACCTTTTGACAGACAAAATGGTTCGTGCAAGCGTTGAGAATAAAGAACTCACCGTAAGACTAAATGCCTACGATGCTCTCTGGCTCAAAATGTAGCAGCGGCACCCGACACACAGGCTTTACATAAAATTTAATTACTCATACTAAACTCGTTTAAATGCAGGTGCTGCAATTTTGATAAGGCGTTACATTACACAATAGCTCCACCGCCGGCTAATTGTCATATAGCATTTATAGACATTATATATTATTTGTCAAGTGTCTGAGATTAATCTTTAAACGGCTTTGTAATCCTATTATAAACCTTTTTCTGCAATACACCTATGTAAGTTGTAACAACCATTGTTATCACAAAATACAGATATGTTGTCTGAACAGGGTTATAAATCCAATAAATATCATGGTTTGCACGCTCTGATATCGGAATTCCGTTTATATGCAGAAATATAGCGGTAATTATATACATTACTAGCAGATGGTTTGCCATAATATGATAGGTTACATTGCCCGTATCCTGGATAAATTTTATATCTTTTACGTAGGGATAAAGGATTTTTACGGTAAATAATGATGCCCAGATACCTGTTAATGCAGTAATTATCGGAACTATTAACTGATCATCAAATCTTGCCCACACAATAACATAGCTCAAACCGATACCGTGCTCAGGATCGTAATCTCTGTTAAACATCCATAAAATCGACTGAAGAACAAATACCGCCCCGAACCATTTCGGAGTGAAAATATTGTAATTATCTTTTATATAATGCGTATAAAAATACCCGAGATATACAAAAAACATTGAAAACATTGTTCTTATAACAATAAGCATTAAAGGAGTTAGGGGAAAAATCTTAGAAAACGGGATTGCAAGAAGCCCGAGCAGAGTAAAAAATCCAAGATGAACAAACCTGTTTTTTGTAACAGCATTCAATCCTCTAAACACAAACAAAAATGTTATCATAGTCATGAATAACTGGGTTACAAACCAAAGAGGACAGGAAAGATCAAACTGATGTCCGTTTAAAAACGGTGTTATAAAAAAGTTTTTAAAACTCAAAGGCATCCCCCAGAATTTGCCTGTCAGCTTTGCAATCAAGATTGTAACAAGCATATAAAACAGGTTGTACCAGAAATACGGGACAAGAAGACTTTTTATTCTTCTTTCAACAAATGTTGCAACATCAGTCAAATACTTGTCCTTAAACAAACAGCCGGATATAAAGAAAAATAACGCGAGCTGAAAAGAATAAGGAGGGAAAATCCCGAGAAGTGAAAATTCTAAATGTCCTGATACAACAAGCAAAATTGCAAGAGCTTTCAGCACATTCATTTCATTTGAAAATAATTTGTCCATACAAAAATCATAACATAAATATTAGTTTCCTAAAAAATTATATAAGATTTTTTCTTATTTTTGCATAGCCATACTATTAAAATATTTCTAATAATATTAGACAAAATTACAAAATAAAAATGACAAAAAAATTTTTTACAAGTTTTAAAAAAAATATGTTATTAAAATTATTTACGCCAAAATACAATAATTCTCAGCCTTCCTTCGCCGCCGGAGTTCCGAAAAATTATTTTAAAGATATCCGTGATATTCCAAAACTTACGTGCGCAAAATGCGGAAATCAAATGATGAGCAGACCGGAAGAATATAAATTTATAGATAAAATGTGTGAAAGCTCTCAAAAAGTATTGCAAAGAAAGGAATTTGATGAATATAGAAATTCCCCTGTATTCAAATTTTTATTAAATATTTCTCAAAACAATCCAAGAACATCTTTAGCAAGCCTTATTGAAAATAAGCAAAACAAAGTGCAAATCACGCAGCTGGAATCAGCTTCCGTAAAAAAAGCAGAGGAAATTGTTGAACTTTCCAGAAATTTTATGCGCCCATCCTCACAGGTAATGAATAAATTATATAAATATAGAGACAAAATGCCATATAAATATAAGGATTGTTTGGATTATATGAAACTTTATTCATTAATGTATCCGAAAAGCACTTTTGCAGAGATTTTTAGTAAGAAAGAAGTAATTGAGCATCATACAAAACTTCAAATAAAAACCGGAAAACAATTTATAAAAACCAACCTTAAAGCATTTCAAAAATTCAATAAACTTTCCGAAAGATTGCTTCCCGAAGAGCGAATTGAATTTTTAAATCTTAATCAAGAAGCCGAAAGAATAACTAAACTCAATCATTTTCCTAATATTACAAAATCAATTATGCTGGACACCTTGTATAAAAACTTTCTGGAGAACCTTCAAGACAAAAAATTATCTTTACAAATAAAAAAACAGATTAAAAATCTGCCCCTTATGGAAAGAAATGGAAATGAGATTATAGTATCAATGTTTGGAAAATCTGATAGAGATATTTTAAAATCAATTTTAGACAATATTTTATCAAGTTATGAACATATTGTACCGGTATCAAATAAGGGTAAAAAATCGATCTCGAACGGGATTTATATGTGTCAAAATTGTAATCGGGAAAGAGCAAGCATTCCTTACCGTGTTTTAATGGAATATTTTCCTAATTTTACAGATAATATACAAAAACAAACGGATCAAATTATTAAACTGATAAAAAAAGGATGTTTACCAAAGCTATATAATAGATACCCCCAAAAATTAAAAAAGACCTTGGAAAAAACTACAAAAAATAAAATCAAGGTTGACATAAGCAAATATATAAAATATCTGAGATTAAAAATAAATAATACCAGAACTAAAATAAAAACAACAAAAATTTTGATTGATAACAAAAAAGAAGAAGCTAAGATAATAGATTCTAAACTTGTTCAAAATAATTTAGAAATAAAACAAGTAAAAACAAGTTTAAAACAATTGCAAAAAGAAAAAAAAGATTCCGAAATAAAAGAATTACAATTAAAATTAGAAAAGCTAAAACAAAAGAGGAAAAATTTAGAGAAAAAACTCTGTAATAAACATTGTGATATCAGAAACACAAAACGCCACTTAAAAAATTTATATTTACTTTATAAAGATATATGGCTGAATATCACATATTACAATTAAAATGAGAAAATATCAACACTCTAATCTTTAAATAATCATTTATTTTATTTAAAACTGTTTAGGCAATAAATCAAATGTTTCATATTCTTTCCGCGGACATTTTTGACAAAGTCGCCTGCTACAACAGCCCCGCATTTTTCGGCAACTCTTCGGGAAGAATGATTTTCGGGACGGATTTCAAAAATTACACTTTTTAATTTTAAATTATTAAATGCATAATTTATCATTGCCCTTGCACCTTCAAAAGCATAACCTTTGTACCAAAATTTTTCTTTTAAAATATAACCTATTTCATAACATTCAATACCGTGAACTATATCTGGCATCAAAGCAATCTGTCCGACTACCTGTGATATTTGTTTATCAATTGCAAGAAAATAGCCGAGTCCGTATTTTTTATAATATTCTCGATTTTTTTTAATCCATTTCAGAACATCAATATCATCAAAAACATACTCCCAGGCATACATAACATTAGGATTTTTAAGCATTTCCGCAATATCAGAAAAATCTTTTTCAGACATCTGCCTTAATATTAATCTTTCCGTTTCCGCAAAAATATTATCCATTAAATTATTATATATAAATTTACTATTTTCTAAAAATTTGTAAAAGTTTTTTAAAGAGATTTGCAGATTTTTTACTTATCGAATCAGAAACAAGATGATTTTCGACCGTATCTTCCATAACTTTAAGTTGCGCAAGTTTTCCGTAAAGTTTTCCTACTGATTTTTCCGCAGATTGAAATAAGCTTTTAGAAAGTTTATCCTGAGGTATATCTTTCTCAGTAATCAAGCAATCAGTTGCATAATAATTCAAGTTTGCAACTTTTTTTGACGAAATAGTAAAATACACATCATGTCCAGGTAAATATTTATTATCTTTGCATTTAGTTGTGCGAATATTGCATTTGGCCTCATCAGAGAGAGCATTTAATTCTTTTTCATTATTTAACTTGCCTTTTAAAAGGTCATTAGTCTCCCAGCCCCTGAATGCCGTCTGTCTGTTTAATATTTTATTTGATACTTTCATTGTATAACCTTAAAAAACAGAGGGGATGGGATTCGAACCCACGGTGGAATTGCTCCCACACAACCTTTCCAAGATTGCACCTTAAACCGCTCGGACACCCCTCTTTGGTTTAAATATTATATGCTCAAATTGTATTCAATTGAGTAATTTTATATTAGCACAAACATTTATTTCATGCTAAAATTATTTTATGCAAAAAATTGTACATAAAATAATTAACGGTTTAAAAGGCTCCGTTACGATCCCCGCTGATAAATCAATCTCGCACAGAGCAGTTATGTTTGCATCTCTTGCTAATGGTAAATCTGTTATCAAAAACTTTTCAAAAGGGCAGGATCCCTTATCTTCGCTGAATGTATGCAGAGCGCTCGGAATTGATGCTGAATTTAAAAACGATTTGTTAATTATCAATTCAAACGGTAAATTATCTGCCCCCTCATCATTGCTTGACTGCGGGAATTCAGGAACAACAATGCGGTTAATATCAGGAATTCTTGCCGGACAAAATTTTAATACAACTTTAATAGGAGATGAAAGCCTTTCTAAACGGCCTATGAGACGGGTTATTGAGCCGTTATCGCTGATGGGAGCAGAGATTAAATCAAATGATTTTAAAGCCCCGTTGAATATTTACGGAAAAAATTTACACGCAATAGATTATGTGTCAAAACTTGCCTCCGCTCAGGTTAAATCGTGCGTTCTGCTTGCAGGTTTAAATGCAGACGGGAAAACAAGCTTTACCGAACCCTATATTTCACGCAATCATACAGAAATTATGCTCAAATATATGGGGGCGAATATAAACATTGATAAAAATACTGTAACAATTGAAAAATCAGTGCTTGAACCGCGCATAATAGAAGTTTGCGGAGACATATCTTCTGCCGCGTATTTTATTGCTGCAGGATTAATTGTACCAAATTCAAAAATTATATTAAAAAATGTCGGATTAAACCCTACAAGAACAGGTATACTTGAAGTTGCCGAAAAAATGGGCGGAAACATTGAAATTCTTGATAAAAAAAATATTTCCGGCGAAATTACGGGAGATATTCAAATCTCCTATTCCGATTTAAAAGCCTGCACGATAGAAGGAGAAATAATTCCGCGTCTTATAGATGAATTGCCGGTAATAGCAGTTCTGGCTACACAGGCAGAAGGCACCACAATAATTAAAGACGCTCAGGATTTACGGAACAAAGAATCAGACAGAATTAAAGCAGTAGTTACTGAATTGAAAAAAATCGGCGCAGATATTGAAGAAACTCCTGACGGATTTATAATTAACGGTAAAAAATCTTTAAAAGGCGGAGTTGAAGTTGAAACTTACCATGATCACAGACTTGCAATGAGTTTGTATGCCGCAGGATTGATTTGCGATAAACCGATCTCAATTAATGATTTTGAATGGGTAGACATATCTTTTCCCGAATTTGATAACTTATTTAACTCCATAACTTTGTAACGAATTATTAATAAGCATTTTTGATAAAAAGCAATTTTCCATGACAGAAATTTTTTATATATACAAGGTTAGGTTATTTTAATTTTGAAAGGTTAGGTTATGGCAGGAGAAATTTCAAATTTATACGGAAACAATTTGTATAATTTTAATCCGTATTCAGTGAACAATGATGATTTTTTGGCACAGCAGTATTTTGCACAAAATCAGTATAATACGGCTCCTATATTTACAGGAGCTTACCAACAACCTCAGACAGATACTTTTCAAAAAAGCGGAAATTCAGGATTCGGAACAGGGCTGACTCTCAGTGCCGTTGCAGGTCTTGGCACAGGCGCAGGAATGTATTTCCTGGGGACAAATCCCATTAAAGACGGAAAAGTTGCTGATGAATTAATAAAGGCTGTTAATAAAGTAAATACCGAAAATACGGCAATTAACAACTTCAGCAAACTATATGCTGCAAAAGCACAGCCGACATTAGATATAATCGGGATTAAAGATTTAAAACAATACAATGCGGTACAAAAACTGGCAAAAGCAGGGAAATTAGAGGATTTATCCGATGACGTCAAAAAATTACTCCCTGATAATATTAAAACACCGCAAGAAGCAAAAGCTGCAGTAGATTTAGCAGCACCCAAACTTAAAAAGACAGATAACGAAAAGCTAATGAAACAAGCTGCAAATCAGGCAAAAAACAATGTTTCTTTAGAATATAACAATGCCAAATTGGAAAGATTAAAAAATATCGAAGCTAAAATAAAAACTCTCAAAAAAGATGCAACCAAAGCTGATTTAGAAAAATTCTTTGTCGACAACGCGGAAATTTTCAAACTGAAAGGAACAAATGCGGAAATTGCAGAAAAAGCCAAAAAACTGGCTGATAAAATCGGAACTCAAGAACAATTACAAAAAATATATGAAGGTCATATTACAAGAAGAACTTCAAATATAGAAAAAATAAAATCATCATCAGCGGAAACTTTTAAGAACAACTATGATGAAACCGCAAAAGCATTGAAAAAAGATGCTCCTGAAGAATTAAAACAGGCTTTCAAAGACTTTAAATGGAAAAAAGCAGGCAAATGGGCAGCAATCGCTGCAGGCGCAGGGCTTGTCCTAGGTTGGATGTTCGGCGGTTCTCCAAACAAAGCTTAAATAATACCCAACCCCCATATACAACGGTCGAAAAATATTTCGGCCGTTTTTTATTTATTATCAATTTGAATATGTATTGACAAAATCAAATTAACATTTTATAATTTTATTATGAATAACAGTATTGACGAAAATACGTGCCCCAAAAACAGATGGGGCGGAAAAAGAATGAATGCGGGGCGGAAACGTACATGCCTGCAGAAAGTCCCGTATAACAGAAGAATTAATGCAAATATCTTAGAAATTTTAAAAAATTACGCAAATAAACATGGAATAACAGAAACAGAGGCACTTGAAAGTGCAATTCTGCTTCAGACAAATATTGATAAATTAAAAGGAGGTCAAATTATGAAAATTGCAATACCAACGGCAGAGGGGAAATTATGTTCACATTTCGGACACTGTGAATCTTTTACGTTTGTAGACGTGAACCCTGATACAAAAGAAATTTTAAATATTGAAAACAAAATACCTGAAGAAGGCATAAGCTGTCAGAGTGCAAGCTGGATATCAGAGCAGGGGGCGAACATTGTTCTGGCCGGCGGAATGGGTGCAAGACCTATTGCAATATTTAATCAAAACGGTGTAAAAGTTGTTGCAGGATGTCCTGAACTTGAAATTAAAGATGTTGTAAATTCATTCTTAAATTCAACACTTGTAACAGGCGAAAATTCCTGCGGAGGAGAACACAGCCACTGCCACGGGCATCACCACTGCCATAACCATGGTGAATAAATGTGGCCAATCCGTAAATGTCCGTAATGATTCTATTGTCATTACGGACATTTATATATAAAGTATCAAAATTTTTTGCGCCATCAGCAATGGCAGTTAAAACAACCTGACCATCCATTATTGCCGTTTCATAAATAAACCGACCGGTATTCATAAAAAAATTTATATATAAACTTATTAAAACAGAATATTATTAAATAATAAATTTATTCTCATCTCTCCCTCAATTCTATGATTTTTATTAAAAATATTTGAAATTTTGAATAAAAAGTAGTATGATTATCCGGTAACGATATTGAAAGAGGTTTTATATGAAATTACACATGCAGATACTTATTGCATTAGGTCTTGGTATAAAAAGAAACTGGCATATATTTTTCGGAATTATTTTAGGTATTCTGGTCGGAATATTTTTACACGGTCATGAATATCCGCTTGTATCCACCGTTTTAACTTTTATCGGACAGGTATTTATAAGATTAATTCAGATGGTTGTAATTCCGCTTGTTGTATCTGCAATAGTAATCGGTATTACAAGTATAGGCGACAATAAACAGTTAGGCAAATTCGGCACAAAAATGATTGTATATTACGGGATAATCACAACTGTTGCCGTCATTATAGGCGCCGCACTGGCACTTATTATGAAACCGGGAATCGGTGCGGCACATTATATTGCCGAAAATACCGCAAGTGAAGTTCAGGCATCGGTTGCAACCGCTATGGCTCAGCAGCAGGGCAATATATTAAATATATTTTTAGGCTTTATTCCGAATAATCCTATGCATTCGTTTGCGGCAGGCGATATGGTGCCTATTATTGTATTTGTAGTAATTTTTGCCGTTGCACTCGCTAAAGTCGGCGATGTAAACAGACCTATCGTATCGTTTTTTGAATCGGTTTTTGCAGCCACAATGAAAATAACCGATTGGATTATGTATGTGGCAGCCCCCGGTGTATTTGCACTGACAGCAAGTGCTGTATCAAGCTTCGGCATAGATATTTTCACAAGCATTTCCAAATATCTGCTTGTACTTTTTATCGGCTTTATGCTACAGCTTTGTGTTGTTTACCCGCTGTTCTTGAAATTCTTCTCAAAAGTCAATATCGGAATATTATATTCAGCGGTTGCAGAAGCTATGATGGTAGCTTTCGGTACTGCAAGTTCATCGGCAACACTGCCACTAACAATTGCATGCTGTGAAAAACGCGGAATTTCCCATAAAATAGCAAGTTTTGTACTTCCTTTAGGTGCAACGCTTAATATGGACGGAACCGCATTATTACAGACAGTTGCCGTTATATTTTTAGCACAGGCATACGGAGTTGCACTCACTCCTTTCTTAATCATTGAAATCTGCCTGCTTGCAATTATTGCATCATCAACCTGTGCAGGAATCCCAGGAGCCGGCTTAATTACAATAGCTCTAATACTTAACGGAATGGGATTAAGTCCCGAACAGCTCGTTGCAGGCTTTGCATTCCTGTTCACAATCGAAAGAGTAACGGATATGATGAGAACTTTAGTCAATGTAACATCAGATGCCGTTGTTGTTGCAGCTATCGCGGATAACGAAAACGAAATCAATTACGACCTGTTTAATAACCCAGCAGCTTACGAAGATATCGCTTAGGAGCGTAGCCGCCTACCCACCATTCAAGGGTTAAACATATTTCATAAGTCATAACAAAATTCCTCTTATTTCAATAAGGGGAATTTTTTAATACAAACTTTTTGCAAAATCATATTTTTTCTGCTAGTTTTTAGTTATGAACAAAACAGATGAGCTTGCATCAACACATCTTGGCAAAAAATCTCAAGGGAGCGAGAGTTACAATCCGTTGCTTCTTGTTGCAATACCACGATGCGAAAACAGAAAACAATACAATATAGATGACAACAATCTGCCGTTTGACGGATTTGATGTGTGGCACGCGTATGAATTTTCGGCACTTACCCAAAACGGAGTTCCCGTTACAAGACTTTTAAAGCTTAAATACGACAGCAAGAGCAAATTTCTTGTTGAATCAAAATCTCTCAAACTTTATTTAAACTCATTCAACATGTCAAAGTTCGGCGCAACTGTAAACGAATGCCTTGAAATCTGCAAAAATATCATTGAAAAAGATTTGGAAGAAAAACTTAAAACAAAAATCGAAGCAAATTTTATTGAAAACAGCGCAAAACGCAAAGAAATATTTAAAAACTTTCAAAACATAATGAATTTTGTTGATGAAAAAACTCTTAAAGTCGAAAAATTTAAAGAAGCACCCGAACTTTTAAAAACGAAAGAAACAGATGAAGAGAAAAGTTATTATTTAAAATTCGACTCTCTGCGCTCAAACTGCAGGGTTACTCACCAGCCTGATTTCGGGGATTTGTTTTTATACTACAAATCTAAAAAACACATTTTAGAAGACAGTCTTGTAAAATACTTAAGCTCTTTCCGTTCTGAATTCCATTTCCACGAAGAATGCTGTGAAATGATTTACAAAAGACTTTATGATTTGCTTGACAATAATGATGAACTCTTTGTCTGCGCACTTTACACACGCAGAGGTGGAATAGATATTTGTCCTGTGCGCCGGAGTAAAAATTACAAACCTGATGAAGTTTTAATTTTAGGGGATGTGAAAATGTTTGCAAGAGGAAGTATTAAGCAGTAATGAATAACAGAAAATTCGGAAATACGGGAGAAGACCTTGCATGCCGGTACTTAGAAAAACAGGGATATAAAATTTTAGAAAGGAATAAGCATTACTCGCGCTTTTGCGAACTTGATATTATTGCGCAATACAAAAATACCACTGTATTTGTAGAGGTTAAAACGCGAAAAACAGACCATTTCGGAGCCCCTTTTGAAGCAATTACAAAAACAAAGTTTGAAAATCTGAAAAAAGGCGTTCAATTTTATCTGTCAGAAAACAAAATTAAAGATTACAGAATAGATGTAATAGGAATTACCCTGAAACCTGAGATAAAAATAGAGCATTTGAAAAATGTGTATTACAGCTAAAGAATCGTCAACCTCCGTATACACAAGCGATAATATCCATTACGGATAAAGTAATATCTATAACTAAATCTCTTATGTAAAATTTGTTCATATTACACTAGCAAAAAAATTTTTTCTCATGTATTATTACATTCATAATAAATTTATATGGATGATATAATGCAAGTATTAATAGAAAAAGAACTAAATTCCGGCGATAAAATTATGAAGCCTGACTTCAATTCCAGAACCGGACGGGAACTTCTCGCGTTTTATCTTCAAACAAAATTTAAACAAATACTGGCCTATGATAAAAGATGCGAAACCCCCATTTTTAAAAAAGTAAACCCTACATTTATTTCTAGATTTACGAAACGCCTGATCAATAACCCTGCAAAACGTTTTTTGATAGGCATAACAGGTGAATCAGCTTCCGGAAAATCAACAATATGCCGTGAACTGAAAAATATAATAGAACAGTTATCAATGCCTGTTTCTGTATTAAGTACAGACAATTATTTTAATGACATTTCGGCTTTGATAAAAAAATACGGAAGTTTTGATAATCTTACGGATAACGGTTATGACATTGATGCCCCTGAAAGTTTCCAGCTTGAACTGCTTAAAAATGATCTTGAAGCATTAGCACAGGGTTATACAATAATGGCGCCGAGATATGTGCCTAACGGAACAGGAATATCAATTCCTAACTCCTTAAAAATCAGTTCAGATAAAGTTGTTGTTGTTGAAGGCATTGCGACCATGTACAAAGATGTTAAAGATGTTTTTGATATTAAAATATACATAGAAACAGAAAACGAGATTAGGCGTGAAAGATTTATAAAAAGAGCAAAGGCCGAACGCAATCAAAATGAAGAAAATGCTCTTAAACAGTGGGAATATCTTCTAAAAGCCGGAGAAAAATATGTTTTGCCGGGAAGAGACTACGCCGATTTTGTAATTGACGGTAATTCTAATTTAAAATATTTTGATCAAATTCTTGAATATCTTCACACTATTACAAATAATTTTCAATAATGTTAAATTAATATGTATATTTTACATTATTACATAGTGCGGTTTTATAAGCTTTTTTATTTTTATATCTTAATAAATTTGACTTTTTTGCAACTTATTTAAAAATATGGTACAATAAAATAAATTACTATTGTGTACTAATTTATAATTAAATACATCGAATAATCGATACTATAAAAAAGATATTTCACTATAATAAAACTGTGTATAATAAGAAATAGGTGGCAAGTGAGTAAAAATTTCATTGACAGATTTTATGAAGAAGACAGCAAAGACCAATTTTGGAGCTTAAATAAAAAAATCGGAGCAGGTCTGATAGTTTTATTTCTTGCTGTTATTATGATAAATACATCGGGATGCACACAGAATGGCGCAGATGAGACTACATCTCCCGAATCTGTTGTAAACATTCCGCAGCCTCAGGAGAAAGAAACTGTAAAAGTCGGGAATGATGGTGTAAACGGAGCTATTGCTCCGGATGAAGAAGGTCCTGAGGCACAAACAAAAGAAGACGGTGAAAATACAACAATGGTTTCAATGTCTGTAACAGATACGGGAAGATCTGATCCGTTTCTACCATCAGGAGAAATCCTTGATAACAAAAACAAGCCCAAACCGCCTAAATACGCAAATTTTCTTGCACCGCCTCCTGAATCAATCATTGTTGACACAACTGCAACAGATGTTATGACAACAAAAGTTTCAGGGATTATGTATGATAAATTTAATCCGTCAGCAATACTTAATATCAGCGGATCTGATTATCTTGTCAGAACAGGCGATATAATTAACGGTTATAAAATCTTGTCAATCGGAAAAGATACAGTAACGGTTCAATACGGCGCAAACGTATATAAAGCCAGTGTCGGAGAATTGTTTACCGGACAAGGGATTAACTACAACACTGTTTCCAATCTGCAAAATAAGTTTGGAAGCAGAAACAATAAAAATTAATTGAGTTAAATAAAAAGCAGGAGCAGATATGAAAAATAAAATTTCAAGAAAACTTATTGCAGGTCTGATGTTAGCATCATTTGTATTTACAAATAGTGCAATAACGGCTGTAGCAATGCAGGATGCCGGTATTATGCAGTACGGTTCCGGTGTTAGTGTTAAGCCTGAATTAAGAGATAATCAGGAAGATTATTCTTTAAAACTGAAAGGTGATGTGAGCTTTATCAAAAATAATCCATCTATCAGTATAAGTTTAAGAGATTCTGATGTTAAACAGGTTTTAAGAATGTTTGCGGACAAGGCAGGCATGAATATTGTATTCCACAACTCGGTAGCCGGTACAGTTACTCTTGATCTTGTAGATGTACCGCTTGAAAAAGCTTTTGATATGGTCATGGAAATCAACAACCTTAATTACGTTGTTGATGATAATACGATTATTATTGCCGGAGCAGGAGCCAGCGGTTTTAATTTCGCAAAACAGGATATGACGCTTATCCCTGTAAAATATATCAGCGCAGCAGCTCTTGCAGACTTTTTAAATAAAAATATATATGCAATGAATAAACCGGGACTCTCAAGCTCCGATATTGTTACAACAAATCCTGTAACAAACGAGTTAATAGTCTTCGGTACACAAAACGATGTTGCAATAGCAAAAAAAATCGTAGAAAAATTTGACAAAAAACCGCAGACAACTGTCTTTAAAGTAAATCATACAACTCCTGCCGAAATGGCAGATATGATATGCAATATGCTTCTGCCGGCATCTTCAGGGGCTTCCGGGGGATCCGGCGGCGGTGGTGGCTCTTCCGCACCTGCTGCACCGGCACCCGCATCAACAGGCGGGTCTGCGACAGGCGGCGCTGCAGGCATAGTAACAGGCGCTGCAGCTGATGCCGGAGGCGGAGGCAGTTCTTCAAGCGGAATCGCTCTTAACGGCGGGACTGTAGCCTGTACTCTGGATGGTCAGTTGAGCGGATCAGTTGCATCTTTCGGACTTCAGAACTTATCCGTAGCTTATTATCCGCAATTAGGAACAATAAACGTTATAGGCGGGTCTGAACATCAAATCGAAATGATAAAAGACTTTATTACACAAACTGATAAAAAACAGCCTCAGGCTTATCTTGAAGTTGCCGTTATTGAGCTGAATGAATCAGGTTCAAAAACATTGCAGAACAACTGGGCATTTTTAAGTAATACATTCTCTGCAACATTCAACGGCGATACAACACAAACCGATCCGCTACACCCGATATTTATTAAAGGCAGCGGGTACGAAGTTTGGGATACCAGCGGTGATGAACCGGAATTAGTAAACACTCTTACTCCATTTAAAGGTCCGGTTAATATATCTTATGCCATCAACTATGTTGTAACAAATAACAAAGGACGTGTTGTTTCAAATCCGCGTATATTAATAACTAACGGAGAAGAAGCTACAATAGATGTTACACAGGATTATATTGAATCTACGGAATCAGATCAGAGCGCATATACAGGCGGTACAATTGCGACAAGGGATTACAATATCGCAGACGATGCCGGTATTCAAATCTCCATCACACCTTTTATCAGTCCTGACGGTTATGTTACCCTGAATATTAAACCTGAATATTCTACAATTCTGCAACAGGTTACAGCTACTGACAGCGTTGGCACATATGTTGCTGCAACCCTTCTTTCTCACAGAAATCTTGATTTGAAAAATGTCAGAATAAAAGATGGTGAAACACTTGTTATAGGCGGTATGATCGGTGAAAACGAAAATAAAACCATTTCGAAAGTTCCTGTTCTAGGTGATATACCGCTTATCGGCACACTTTTCAGAACAACCAATTCTACAAAAGAGAAAAATGAAATGGTTATTATGATTACTCCGAAAATTATTACTGACACAGAAGATGCAATTGGAAATACAGATGCATTATAGAATAAAATATAACTAAGATGAATGAACTTCTAAACAGGTTAAAAAACAGTGTCAATACACAGATACTAAATAAAGTCGACAGTGCACTATTGGAACAATATAAATTTGTTCCAATTAGTGTTAAGGATAATTTTCTGTTTGTAGTTATCAATTCATCATCGGATAAAGACGTAATAAACCTTAAGCTGAAAGAATTTTACCCTCAGCAGATAAAATTTATTCAGGTGCCTGATCAGGATCTTTATGATCTGATTGAGGGGCTTAAACAGGAAATGCAAAAAGAAGGCATAGATGACGGCACATCAAAACAGGTAAGGCTCGGGGAACTTCTTGTCCAAAAAGGGTATATAAATGATGTTCAGCTTCTTCAGGCTTTAGCAGAAAGCAAACGCCAAAAAATCCCTATAGGTTCAACGCTATTTAAACTCGGATTTATTACGCTTGATCAGTTAAAAGAAATTCTGCACCTGCAGACGGGCTATGATCTTGTTACACCGGAACAGCTGGCTTCACAGGCTAAATTCATAAAAATTCTGCCTGAAGATTTTATTAAAACAAATAAAATTATACCGATATCTTCTGACGGAAAAACATTAATTCTCGGGGTTGTTACCCCCGTAAAACCTGATGTTTTAAAAGATATCATATATCTAACAGGCCAAAACCCTAAACAACTTTTGATGACTCATTATGAGTTTCAAAATTCTTTGAATACATTTTTCAGCGAACAAAAAAAAGAAACTGAAAAAGTTATTAAAGAAATCGAAAGTGAAGCTGAAGAATTTGAAGCAGAAGAATCACTTGCTGACATGGTTGACAAACAGCTTAAAGATTCAACAGGTTCTGTTGCGAAATTTGTTAACCAGATTATTACAAACGCTATTGACAACCATGTATCAGATATTCACATTGAACCGAGGCTTTCAGGATACATTGTAAGATACAGGAAAGACGGTATGCTTCAAAAAGTTTTGGATATCCCGCCCAAAGTTGAGACTTCTGTTATAGCACGTTTTAAAGTTCTTTCAAGAATGAATATTGCCGAACACAGACGTCCTCAGGATGGTACATTTTCTATTAAGTATAAAAACGGCTCATACGATTTCCGTATAAATACACTTCCTGTATCCGGGAAAGAAAAGGTTTGTATCCGTGTACTTGCGCCTGCAGTCAGTTTGAACGCCGAGGATAAAAATATCAAACTTGTCGGCGGGACAGAAGAAGATATTGCAAAAATTAAGAATATGGTCAGCTGTCCGAACGGTATTATTCTTACCTCAGGTCCTACAGGTTCCGGTAAAACAACGACTCTTTATTCGGTTTTAAAAAGTCTGAATGATGAAGACGTAAATATTACAACAATTGAAGACCCGATAGAAATTAAACTCGAAGGTATTAATCAGTCTCAGGTAAATGCTAAAGCCGGTATTACATTTGCCGCATGTATGCGTGCTATTTTAAGACAGGACCCTGACATTATCCTTGTTGGTGAAATTCGTGATTATGAAACTCTGGAAATTGCTATATCTGCGGCCTTAACAGGGCACCTTGTATTAAGCACGGTTCACACAAACTCTGCAGCGGCAACGGTTACCCGTTTAATAGAAATGGGTGCAAAAGATTACCTTGTATCTTCTACATTGTCAGGGGTAATTGCGCAGCGTCTTGTAAGACGTCTGTGTGAAGATTGTAAAGAAGAATATTTTGCATCACATGATGAAGCAAAACAGATTCTGGCGACCGAAGAAGAAATTCAAGATTTTATGAAAAAACCGATATACAGAGCCAAAGGCTGTTCAAAATGTGATTTTACAGGATACAAAGGCCGACTCGGTGTTTACGAAATAATGAGTATTACCAAAGAAATAAAAAGATTGGTTGCAGAAGGAGCTCACGATCTGCAGATTGAAGAAGCTGCCGTACGAAACGGTATGAGAACTCTGCATCAATCTTGTTTATCACACATACTTAAAGGCTGGACCACAATAGACGAATTTGTCAGAGTTCTCGGTGTGGTTAACGAATAGGAGAAAAAATGACAATATATAATTATATAGCATTAAAAAATAATAAAGATATTGTTAAAGGAAAAGTTGATGCCGCTGACTTGCGCGAAGCGCGAGAAAGCATACGTAAACTGGGATTTATTCCGACAAAAGTTTATGAAGAAAAAGCAAAGGGGGATGAAAAAGAAGGAAAATCCACAAAAGTCAGAGGCGGGAAAGTTCATAAACTGGGATTACAGGATCGTATCGATTTTACATCAACTTTACAAATTCTTGCTCAATCAGGTATTCCTATTATTGAATCATTAATGTTTATTGAAAATGATGCTGCTAAACTGAAAGTAAGGCAGGTCGCAAAAGAATTAAGACGTCAGATTATGGCAGGTGCCACATTTGCCGATACAGTCGCGAAATATCCTGATCAATTCGGACAGATTTATATAGGTCTTGTTAAAGCCGGTGAAGATTCCGGTGAACTTGAAAAAACATTACAGCGTCTATTGGAACTTCTCACCAAAGAGGCAAATATCAGAGGTAAAGTTATCGGAACATTGATGTACCCGATGTTCGTAATAATACTGGCTGTAATCATTGTACTTGTTATGTTAATGTTTGTATTTCCGGTATTCAAAGAAATGTTTGACGGAATGGGCAAGGAGCTTCCATGGATTACCGCAACATTAATGAATGCGGGTGTTTTTCTCAAGACATACTGGTTCTTTGTTCCGATTATTTTAGGTTCTATTTTCGGATTCTTAACTTTCCTTATGAGATGGCAGCCCAGTAAAAGAAAAATTGACGAATATGTATTAAAAGTTCCTTTGCTCTGTGATTTGATACAATATTCAAACTTCGCAAACTTTGTTGCGGTTATGCAGGTTGCTTATGATGCGGGTGTTCCTATTATCGAATGCTTGTATCTGGCAAATGTTACACTGACAAACCACACACTGAAAACAAAAGTAGAAACGGCAACTTTAAAAGTTCAACAGGGACAGCATCTTTCTATAGCACTACGTTCAACCCGCGTTATGCCTAAAATGATTTTATTTATGATTGCTACAGGTGAACAATCAGGACGTTTAGGTGATATGCTTTTGCAGGCGACAAATTACATAGATAAAAAACTTGATACAATTATTGATACAATGACCAAAATGATTGAGCCGATAATGCTTATCGTAATCGGCAGTATCGTATTAACACTTGCTCTTGCGTTATATCTGCCGTTGTTCAGCTCTTACATGACAGATTAAAAAAGGTTTAGATGATGAAAAAAACTTATGTAATTACAGGTTCAACATCAGGCATCGGAAAAACTTTGCTTAAGGCTCTGTTCAAAAATAATACGGTCTTTGCAGGCTACCGTAATGAAAAATATGCTGAAGAGCTTGAGCAGACAGGAGCAATACCTTTCTATATTGATATGGAAAGAAAAGATACAATAGCACAGGCCGGAGCTTTTATAAAATCTAAAATCGAAAAAATCGATACTCTTATAAACGCGGCAGGATGTGTTATTGCAGGTTTGATGGACAGACTTGACGTTGATGATATAAGAAAACAGTTTGAAGTTAATACTTTTTCTCATCTTGATTTTACGCAGAGGCTTCTGCCTTTGTTAAAAGACGGTAAAATTATTAATATCAGTTCCATGGCAAGTTTCGGGATTTTTCCGTTTGTAGGCCCTTATTGCGCTTCTAAACGTGCTATGGATATTTTATTTAATTCTCTTGCGGTTGAATCAAATATAAAAGTTGTTTCGGTAAAACCAGGAGTTATCGCAACTCCTCTGTGGGGAAAATCAATTGAACTTAATAAAAAATCTATTGAAAATTGCAAAGAATATGAAAAACAAATGAAATATCTGGTTGCTAACGCAAAAAAGAATGAAACCAACGGACTTGATGTTCATAAAGTAACTGATTTAATAATAAAAATTGACGGTATGGAAAATCCAAAATCTTCATATACTGTCGGATTAGATGCCCTATTTGCGAATTTTGCCTCGAAACTTCCGCAGGACTGGATTAATAAAATGATAAGATACGGAATAAAAACTAAGGTTTCTTCCGTAAAATAATTTCGTAATTCAAAATATCCAGAATTTCTGCAAGCTCTGATACACGAAATGTTTTGTTTCGGAGCTTATTACCAAGATTGCCGATGCTGTCGGTTTTATTATATTTTAGATTAACTTCGTCTTTAAGCCTAGACATTGTAATACCTTGTAATGCTGCAAGGTATTTAATTTGTTCTTTTAAATTATCTGTCTCCAGCCTGTATTCATTTTCCATTCAATAATGATACTATTTAATGCAAAAAACTATAATTATATTGACAATTTGCATTATATAGTGCATAATTATAATATATAATGCAATTATATGAAATATTTATATATTTAGAAAGGGATAAATGAAAAAAGGTTTTACTTTAGCGGAAGTTTTAATAACATTAGGTATTATAGGAGTTGTTGCTGCTTTAACTATCCCCATGCTTATTGTTGATTCCGGAAAAGAATCAACGGCTGCTAATGTAAAAAAGTTTTATAATGTAATAAACAATGCTGTTCAGTTTGCTGTTGCTGATAATGGAGATGTTTCTGAATGGATGGGAGAAGTAAAAGAATTAAATTATAATGAAAATTTAGAATTTTTACAGAAATATTTCTTACCTTATTTAAAATATACAAAATATGATAATTGCTATGAAAATGCTGTTTGTGTTTATCTTGTTGGAAGCGGGATGTTCGCTTTCCGTTATGACGAAAACGGTGGCGACTTTTTCTACTTTGTAAACGGTAAACAAGAATGGAACACACATAATGCTTTTTCATTTCAATTTAACAAAATAAACGGGAATGCTAACTCGGGAAATGCCTTAGAATGGCAAAATATAAAAACTGCGGTTGAACCCTACGTTTTTGAATGGAACGGTCGCTATGAGGATCTTACAAACAATTCTAAAAGGGGATGCCGAAAAGAAAATCAGATTAGCGGAACATATTGTACAAAACTTATTCAGCTAAATGATTGGAAGATAACAAAGGATTATCCATGGTAATGATTACAAAATAGTTTATTCATGCTAAAGTGATTGCAAAGAGGTAAATTGTATGAAAATAGCTTTGTTAAATCACGGATGTGCGAAAAATTTGGTAGACAGCGAGCTTATGCTCGGACTCCTTGCGCAAAAAGGTCATCAGGTTACGCTGGATGAGAAAGAAGCTGATATTGTTGTCGTAAATACATGCTCATTTATCCATGATGCTGAAAAAGAGTCTGTTCAGGCTATTTTACAGCTTGTTAATGACGGCAAAAAAATTATTGTAACAGGATGTTTACCTCAAAAATACAAAGGAGAGCTTAAAAAAGCTATACCTGAAATTTCAGGAATGATTGGGACTTCCGATATAAAAGAAATCGTTGAAGTTGTTGAACATGTTGCAAATGATAAAAAATATGTTGAACATGTATCTGAAAAGCCTGAATATATTTATCCGGAAAATATAGAACGCCAGCAGATAACTGTCGGAGCAAGCTCTTATATAAAAATTGCTGACGGCTGTAATTACCACTGCGGTTACTGCATAATTCCGCAACTGCGGGGAGAATACCACTCAAGAACTATTGAAAATATTCTTGATGAAGCAAAAGAACTTGTGGCTAAAGGGGTTACGGAAATCGATCTGATTGCTCAGGATACGACAAGTTACGGAATTGATTTGTATGGAAAGCAGGCTCTGCCCCGGCTTCTTGAAGAGTTGAACAAAATTGAAGGGCTCGGCTGGATAAGGATTATGTATGCTTACCCGTCTCAGATGTCTGATGAATTGATTGATACAATCGCAAAACTTGACAAAGTCGCAAAGTATATTGATCTTCCGCTGCAGCATTGCAATGCCGAAATTTTAAAAGCAATGAGAAGACCTGTAATGGATTACGAAGTTCTTATAAAAAAAATAAGAGACAAAATTCCGAATGTAGCAATAAGAACTGCATTTATTGTAGGTTATCCCGGAGAAACCGATGAGCAGTTCAAAGAACTGTATGAATTTGTAAAACGCGTAAGATTTGATAAAATGGGAGTCTTTGAATATTCAAGAGAAAAAAATACTGTCTCTTATTCAATGACCGAACAGGTTCCGTCTAAAATAAAAAAACAGAGACATAAAAAATTAATGACTTTACAGCAAAAAATTTCACGGGAAATAAACGAATCTTATGTCGGAAAAACTATTCCATGTATTGTGGAAGGTTATACGGATGACGGAGTTGTGTTGATGCGCTCGGAACACGATGCGCCTGAAATTGACGGTATGGTCTATGCATCATCCGATAAACCAGTTGTTCCCGGAGATATTGAAAATGTTTTGATTGAACGCGCCGATGAATATGATTTATTCGGGGTTTTACAATAATCAATAATTATAGTATAATTATTCTGCACAGGAAAGATAATGGAATTTATAGAAAACAGAGAAGTTGAAAAAGAACAATTAAAAGCTATTTTTCGCGATATGGTGAAATATTCGCCTTCAAAGATTATCGGCATGCTCGGCAATGCAATTATTGTTCCGGTATACACAAGCCTTTTGTCTCCCGAAGAATACGGACTATATTCGCTTTCTATAGCATTATTATCATTTCTTTGTATTATATTTTCGGATTGGGTAGGCCTTTCCGGATTGAGATTTTTCAAACACCACCAAATGTCGCAGGATATGCCTAAATATCTTACAACACTGGTTACAATACTGATTTCTAATATATTTTTAATGTTTGTTTTTGCCTTTTTATTCAGGCATAATTTTTATTCGTTTTTCAATATTCCATCAAAATATTTTCTGGCAATTCTTGTTTTAATAATTCCTGTTGCGATAAGGGCATTGCTCTTTCAACTTTTGCGCGCACAGCTGAAATCAATGTCATTTACATTGTCTACAATAATAAACCAATTTTTAACAATTTTATTATCCGTATTTTTTATAAAATTTTTCCATCTCGGAGCAATTGCACTGCTGCTAGGCATGGGGGTATCAATATCTTTAATAGATTTACTGTTAATCTATCAGAGTAATTTACTTTCATGGTTTAAACTGCAAAAAATCGAGTGGCCTTCGGTTTTGCCTATTTTTAAATACGGTATACCGATTGCTGCAACCTCATTAAGTGCATGGATAATAAATCAGAGCAACAAGTTTATTATGAACAGTATACACGGATTTTCGGAAGTAGGGATTGTCGGTGTGGCATACGGATTGACCCTCCCGCTTTTGATGACCATATTCTCCATAATTACTGTGGCGGCAATCCCCAGAATTATCAATATGTATGAAGAAAAAATTGATGTAAGACCTATTATATCAAGATTTACAGGCTACTATATAATGATTGCGCTCCCTGTTATAATAGTAATTTCTCTATATGCTGTCGATTATGTTCAGATGCTTTCTTCAAATGACAAATTTCAAATTGCCTTCAAACTTATTCCTTACTTTGCATTCGGAACATTTTTTATGGCTCTGACAGATTACACAACTTTGCAGTATCACCTCGCAAATAAAACTTATATTGAATTTATAATAAAATTGACATCGGGTATTGCCAATGTTGTTTTGAATATTCTTCTAATTCCGAAAATGGGACTTGTAGGGGTAGGTATTGCAACACTCGGTGCAAACTTTTTATATTTTCTTTTGAGTATCATTATAGTTTTACCGGGATTAAGACTGATATTTCCAAGACTTATAATGTCCAGAATGCTCATTTCATTTATACCGTTTGGAATACTCTATTTTATATATAATAAATTTTTGCACCTTCCTGCATTATTCGAAATGCTTTCATTAATGTTTATATTTTATATTGTATACTGGAGTTTGACCAGAACAGTATTAAAACGTGCTGAATAATAAATGATTTTTGTTAATATTTATTAACAAAATAGCAAGAAAAAATATTTTTTAATTTTATATTTTTGATAATTAAAAGTGCACAAATTTATTAAGTAATTGTAATATAGAATGGAAAATTAATTATACTCCTGATAAAATTGTAGCACTGAAATAATATATAAATTTAATTAGGGAATCTCGAAAGGAATATCTGATATGATAAAAGTAAAAGCCGGTCAAAGAAAAGTGGTTGCTTCCGCATTAACATTTTGCTTCTTTTTACAGCAGTCTTTCTGTCTGCAGGTTATGGCGACACAGATTTCCGGCGTAACGGGTGTTAACGGGATATATAACATTGATCCTACTGCAATTAACGGCGATATAGGATTTAGAAAATACGACCACTTTGACTTAAGTCAGGGCGATGTTGCAAACCTTATTTTTAATAATCTTACAAACGGCAAAGATATTAATACTTTTATCAACCTTGTAGATAACCAGATTAATATTCAGGGTATTGTAAACTCTGTTACAAAAGACGGGAATTTTAATCCGTCAGGGCATGCCGTCTTTGTATCGCCCAACGGGATGGTTGTCGGTGCCAGCGGGGTTTTAAACGTAGGTTCCTTATCTGTTTTAACACCGGAAAGTGATACTTATGAAAAATATAAAAGCAATTTAAGAGATTCCAATAAAGCCCCATCATTATTACAAAACTTCAGAGAAGAATTGAACGAAAAAGGTTCCGGTGCGGTTACAATTGACGGAAATGTTCTTGCCCGCAATTTTATTGATATTAACGCAGCTGATGTTAACATTGCAAACAGCGCGCTTATGATGGCAGGCGTGAATGATTCCACCAAACTTACATCAAATACACAGGCTCAGGCTCTATTTAACAAACTTGTTAATACTGATAATCTGAATCCTGCAAATTCTTTCAGGAATGATAACGGAAGTATTAAAATTGAATCTTACGGAGCAAACGGCGGTACAACAATTGCAGGCAGTATAAAAAATTTCGGTTCCGGAAATACTGAAATTATAAACTCCGGTTCTAAAGGTATAAATGTTTCCGGAAATACTTCAAATGCGTCAGGAGATACTCTGCTGGTTAACACAAACGGCGAAGTAAATGTATCAGGTGCTGTTATCAACCGTGAAGGTAAGTTGTCGGTTGATAACTCCGGCTCAGGTGTATTGATTGCTTCAACCGGAGTCTTAGATAATGCAAAGGGTGAACTTATTGTTTCAAACAGCGGAGCAAACGGAGTTAACATTGCAAACGGAGCTAAAGTTTTAAATTCAACAGATGTTGTTAATATTAACAATACAGGTAAAAACGGTGTAAATATCAAAGGCAGCGTTAAGGCTAACGGGATTAACATAAATAATAAAAATTCAAATGTTGTGTTAGGCGACAGAACAGGGAAAGATTACCTGAATTCAACGAGCGATGTTAACATTAATATTAATAACGGAAATCTTTTGAATTACGGAACAGAGGCAAATCTTATTAAAGCTTCAAAAAATTTGAATATTGATGTGAAAAACGGTGCCGTAGGCAAAGAAATCGGACCATGCGACAACGGTGTCTGCACAGGTATCGGTACTGATGCCAGAGATTTGACAAAATCCGTTAATGTTGCAGTTGATGGTAAAGTGAGTGCAGTAAGCTCTAAAGGTTCAAACAAATCACTGGTAAATTTAGCAAGTTTAGATAAAAATATGAATGTCAATAAGATCAAAGCCGATGGCAGGGTAATTCTTCTTGCAGACAGTTCTGTGAAAGGATCTAAAGCTTTTGACATTATAAATTCTTCATCAAATTCTTCTGTCCCGAATGTTGAAGGCGCAGGAATTTCTATGATAGCAAGCGGGAATATCGGTTCTAAAGATAAAGCCTTAACTTTCAGACAAACTCAAGGAAATTTCGGCAATGTGGATTCTAATCTGAATTATTCAGGAAATACAAAATACGGCGTTGATATGCTTGCTGTTAAAGATATTAACGTTAAAGGACTTGATTCTGCTGACGGTAAAAAATCAGATACAAATGTATGCGGTATTATTTCAAGAGAAGGTGATGTTAAAGCCGAGTTTTCGGGAGATACTTACATCAGAGAAATTACGGCTAAAAATAATATTGACCTGACAACACGCGGACAAAATCTGTATATTGAAAATCTCGGTCTTGTTCCAACTTACCCGCAGGACTATTACGGTAAGAACGGAAATATTAACCCTGAGACAGTAAAAGTAACTGCACTTGACTTAGGTACTTCATGGCCTGATAATCCTGCAGATTCTACAATTATAATTAAAAACGGCGTAATAAACGGTAAAGGAGAAGGAAGACCTGCTCATGAACAGGATTTAACTCTTGTTGCGGATAATGCTTACGCAGGCGGTTACTATTTCAATATGGGTAAAAACAGAGGTCAGGTATCTGATGCTCCTCTGAGATTTAATCCGTCAGAAATTAAAGAAGACAATAGAACCAATACTTTGAAAAATGCATCCGATGCATCTAAACCTGTTTCTATAAGAGCAAAAGCTGTACGCCCAGAAGATGTTACAGCCGTTGGGAAAGAAGAAGATGAACGGAATTATTATTACGGCGGAAGTTCACAGGGAATTGATGAGGACTATGACGGCGTTAAAGATGATGACGGAAATTACGTTAATAATCCTTCAAGTGATGAACAGGGCAACGAAAATGATGATGACAACCTGGTTGTTCCCGATGATAAAAAAGAACAAACAGATACAGACTCCGATAACGATACAGATATGGATACCGATACAGATTCTGACACGGATATTGACACTGACTCGGATACGGACACAGATACCGACACTGATACTGATATAGATACCGATACGGACAATGACTCTGATTCGGATAACGATAACGACAATGATTCGGACAGTGATAACGATATGGATTCTGACACGGATAACGACACCGATATAGATACTGATACGGATATGGACTCTGACTCCGATAACGATACGGATAATGATACTGATACGGACACCGACTCGGATACAGACACAGATACCGATACGGACACGGATATAGATACTGATACCGACAACGACTCTGATTCGGATAACGATAACGATAATGATTCGGACAGTGATAACGATATGGATTCTGACACGGATAATGACACCGATATAGATACCGATACCGACATTGATACGGACACAGATTCCGATACTGATACGGATGTTGACACTGATACGGATAACGATACGGACACTGACGTTGATACAGATACTGATATCGACACCGATACTGATATCGATACCGATACTGACAATGACTCGGATTCAGATAATGATACGGATACCGATGTCGATACGGATACCGACTCAGACACTGACACGGATTCAGATACTGATACCGATAACGATTCTGACAGTGATTCAGACTCTGATTCGGATAACGATAACGACAATGATTCGGACAGTGATAACGATATGGATTCAGACACGGACATCGATACTGATTTAGACACTGATACCGATATAGATACTGACACAGATAATGACTCTGACGATGACATCGATAGTGATTCGGATAACGATACAGACAGTGATACAGATATTGACTTAGATTCAGATTCTGATTTAGACAACGATTCAGACAATGACAGTGATAATGATTCAGATGATGATCCGGTACCGGGCACAAGATCGGAAGATTACGGAAAATATACTTATAAACAGCGTGTTGTAGACTATAATGTAAATTCTATAGATAAACGCCAGTATATGAGATTCAGTGCACAGGATAACAGAAATCCGGTTCAGCTGGCAGATAATACTCAAATTGATTCTCTGCTAGACATTTCAAGAGGCGGTATTGCAGTAACACACCATAATGACTTAAAAGTCGGAGATGTTGTACCTGTAAATATTTCGTACGGCGATTTGAATATTAATGCTGATGTAAAAATTGTTTCTGCAACAGACAGACGTGCCGGAGCAGAATTCATAAATCTTGATCAGGCAACTGCAAACAAACTTTTGTATATGAATATATTACTGGAAGAACAAACCGCATTAAGAAATAATGCTAATGATTTATCTTATATAAAATAGTGAAAATATTTATATATAAAAATAAGCTGTTAGAATGTTAACAGCTTATTTTTTATACGTATGCACCTGCTGCGGTTCTATTGATTCTTGCATTTCTTATTCTCATAAACCTGCTGTCTTGTGTTAAATCCCACTGAGGTGCATATCCTTTGCCGGTATACTGCGGAGCAGTATTCTGACTCATAAATAATGCGGCTGTTGATTGGAGACCGTTTGCAAATTTACCCCAATCAAATTTTTGACTTGATTTAATAGCTTTAGATGCCACATTTTGGAATTTTGAAACGGTTTTATTACCGGCTTGTTTTCTTGCTTTTTTGCTGAGTCCGCCGACAACACCGTTTTCTATTGTTCCTCCGACTCCTGTAACATTTTCAGAAAATATATCTTTAGCAGTTGTTCCTGCAACTTGTACATTAACATTATTTTTTACATTGTCATTTTTAATATCATTAATTAAGTCTTCGCCAATTTTTCCGGTTTTATCATTTGCCATATCTGTTTGAAGCTGTGCGCTTATAGATTTTTTCATTTCTTTTTCAGTCATACCGCCGAGCTGTCCGCTTTCTGCTAATTGACTTGCCTGTTCTTTTGCAGCTGTATTTGCTGCGAGTTTTTGTGTGGCTTGCTGCGCTTGAGCATCAATTTGATCAAAAGTTTGACCTAACTGTTTGGTTGACTTAACTGCTGCGGTACCTGTTTGAACAGCACTTGCGGCACTTGCTAAAGCGCCCATAAGGTTTCCGTCTGCCGCATAAGCGGCAGTTTTGGTAATATTTGCAGCAGCCTGTCCATAGTTACCAACCATTTCAACAACAGTACCGACTTTTTTCATAACATTACCTGTTGCAATCAAAGCAGCACCTGCTCCAAATAAACCGCTCATGGCAGAACCCAGTGCAATCAAACCTTCTCCGGCTACATTTACAAGTTGTCCCGTTTGCGAAACAATTGCACTAATCTGTTCAATTTTTGTTGCGAGTTCTGCAACTTTGTTTGTGTCAGACTGGTTAGCTTGAATTGCTTTAGTATTTTTTTGATTTACTTTAACATAACTATTGCTTGTTTTTTGCATCTGCTTGATAGTTCTTGATGAACTTCTCTGCAAAGTATAAATTTGTTTGCCGTTACTTTGAACAAGAGATGTTTTAGAACCGATCAGTGCTTGTAATGCATTGATTTTACTTGCATTAGGGTTTCCTTGTTGACCACCTGACGAATTACCGTTTATTGAAAAAGAAGAAGAACCGAGCAAAGAATCCAATTCATTTTGAGCCGCTTCAATTTCTGTCTGTACTTCTTCAGTTTCTTCCACAAGTTTTTGAAGCTTGTCATTATCCTTTTTTAACTCAGCTTCCTGTTTTTTTAATTGCGTCTGGAATTTTTTATCATCTTTTCTCAGTTGTTTATCAAGTTTTTGCGCATTTGAGTTATAAGTATCAACTGTTATCTTATCACGCTGTGTATCTTGAGTTAATGATTCAACTTCATCTCCCTGAGCCTGCGCATCAGCAGCAGCAGCTCTTCCATCCGCAGCATTATCAATGTCTGTAATATTGTCTGAACCTGATGAACTGCCGGTTGTTCCTGTTGTTCTCGGTGTACCGCTTGTATTGTTTAAATCGTCTAAACTTCTTCTGGTATTCAAATCATTTAAAGAACTTGCAGTTGTTGTCGGCGATGTCGATTTTGCTCCCGGAGCATTAAAGATTGAACCTGTCATCGTAAGATATTCAGGTTTGTTTGCGGAAGCTTGTCTGGCCTGAGTGCTTAAGTTAAGCTTTATCGCATCAATCTTATTCTGTTGTACATTGGATATCGGCATAGCTCTCCTGCTTATTTAATCTCTCTTAAATATATAAAGTTTTATGGAGAGTGCCGATTTCAGCATTTTTACATGTTGTTACATTTGTTAATATTTTATTATTTTGTATTTCTTTCACGTAATCCCGAACTTGTTTCGGGACACAATTCAGATTTTGAAATTAACTGAGAATGACACAGATTGTTTAGACCTTTTATTATTTGCCTAAAAATTCTGTTCATGATAAAATATTTAAGTATTTTAGTTTAAATTTTTAAGAAGGAGATATAAATTATGAAACTAATGGAAGGGAAAAAAGGTGTAATTTTCGGGGTATCTAATACTCACGGGATTGCTTATGCCATTGCAAAACAACTTTACGAGGCAGGTGCAGATATCGCATTTACTTACGCAGGCGAAGCAATGGAAAAACGTGTAAGACCGCTTGCTGAAGAAATGGGTGCGAAAGTTATTATGAGCTGTGATGTAACGAAAGAAGACGAAGTCGCAGCCGTATTTAAAGAATGTGAAAGAGTTTACGGCAAATTGGATTTTGTTGTACATGCTGTTGCGTTTGCCGCAAAAGAAGATTTGCAGGGCAGATTTATTGATACAACAAAAGCAGGCTGGGATTTAGCACTCGGCGTTAGTTCATATTCTCTGATTACTCTTTGCCGTTATGCTGAACCTATCTTGAATGAAGGTGCATCTGTATTTGCTCTTACATATCTCGGTTCCGAATATGTTGTTGCAAATTACAACGTAATGGGTGTTGCAAAAGCTGCTCTTGAATCTTCTATGAGATACTTAGCAGCAGACTTAGGTAAAAAAGGTGTCAGAGTAAACTGTATTTCAGCAGGCGCTGTTAAGACTCTTGCGGCTAAAGGAATTTCAGGATTTGATAAAATGCTTAAAGCTGCTGTTGCAAAATCTCCGCTTAACCGCAATGTAGCTCTGGAAGATGTCGGCAAAGCAGGGCTGTTCTTAGCATCAGATCTTTCAACAGGAACTACAGGACAAATTATTTACGTTGACTGCGGATGTCATTCAGTATACGCATCACTGGAAGAAATGGAAATTATTGCAAACTCTATCCCGAAAGCGTAAAGAAAGATAATAATAAATAAAAAAAGGAACACTTATTTAAGTGCTCCTTTTTTTAATTTATAAACGAAAAATTATCTCCTAATTTATTTTCCAGTTGTATTATTAATTTTGATAGAGGAATATCTAAAGCTTCTGCAATCCTGAAAAGTGTACTCAGCTGAGGGTCTTTGATACCTTTTTCCAGATCAGCCCACATTGATTTTGTCATCCCTATTTCAGCACAAATTAAGCTTATTGACTTATGCCGGCTCAATCTTGAATCTTTTATTATTTCAGCAATTGCATGTTTTAATTTGTTTCTTTCAATCTCTATATTTACTTGCATTTTTATAATTTTAGTGCTAAATTAAGAACAAGTTGTGCTAATATTAGCACATGGGAGAAAATTTATGGGCTTTAGATACAAAATCACGGACTTTATAATGCATCCTGCAATTTCTGCAGATGACATGCACGATTCTTTACAATGGAGTAAGGATACAGGGCATACTGCCGCTTGTGTCAGAATTTACCGCCCCGCATTTACCCTTGCCGAAGTTTTAATCACTCTCGGAATAATCGGCATGGTTGCAGCTTTGACAATTCCTGCATTAATAGCAAATTATCAAAAAACGGTATTAAAAAATCAGTTCAAACATGCTTATTCACTTGTTTCACAGGCAATAAGACAGGTTGAAGTTAATAACGGTTATCCTTTAGGATGTTATGTATGGCCGGAATTTCGTGGAGGGCATGGTTGTCTTGAATACGGCGATGACGGCAATTGTACAAAGTGGGAAACTTCTGCAACCGACCCGTACGGAGACTCTTCCGACTGTGATATTTTTCAAAGCGAATTTGAAAAAACTGTTAAAATCATAAAAATATGTGAAGATCATGCATTCGAACAGGGTTGTATTCCGGAATATAACGGAATTGACACTATAAAAAAAGCAGAGGATGACAGTTTGTCTGATGCAGATATTAATAGTGCCACTACAGGGCAAAGCTGGTGGAGAAAAAGTCAGATTGCCAATAACAGAAAGGCATATGTCTTATCTGACGGAATAATTCTGCTTATGAGCGGATGGTCAGGGATGAGAATTTTTGCAATAGATGTAAACGGAAAAAGAGGACCTAATAAATGGGGATATGATATCTTTGCATTTAGCGTTTCATCTGATGTCGGTGGTTCATTAAATTTAATTCCGTGCTATCTTACAGGTTTAGTTGAAAAAGGCGGGAAATCAACAAAACAAATGTTAAGCGAATAAATTTATTTTTTCTTATTTTTGTGATACTTTTTAACTATACGAAAAATAAGAAGGATTTTTATATGACAGCTACTAAGATTGAAGATTTACCCACAGTTTACGACCCGAAAGAAACAGAAGAAAAAATTTATAAGTTCTGGGAGGACGGAGAATATTTTAAGGCGGACGCAAAAAGTAAAAAACCGCCGTATTCAATAGTTATACCTCCGCCTAACGTTACGGGCGTTCTGCATATGGGGCACGCTTTGGATGAAACTTTGCAGGATATTCTGATACGTTATCACAGGATGTCGGGGTTTGAGACTCTCTGGCTTCCCGGAACCGACCACGCAGGAATTGCAACCCAGAATGTAGTTGAAAAAAATTTGAGAGAAAAAGGGCTTTCACGCTATGATTTAGGACGTGAAAAATTCTTAGAAGAAACATGGAAATGGGCAAACGAACATAAATCGGCAATCTTAGATCAATGTAAACGTTTAGGAGCTTCTTTTGACCGTTCAAGAGAACGCTTTACGTTTGATAAAGGATGCTCGGAAGCTGTTAAAGAAGTTTTTGTAAGACTTTATGAAAAAGGACTTATATATAAAGGCAAATATATAGTTAACTGGTGTCCGAGGTGCAACAGCGCAATTTCTGATGTTGAAACGGAATACGCAACAGAACAGGGGCACATGTGGGAAATTTCATATCCTTTGAAAGGTGAAAGCGGAGCAATAATTGTTGCAACAACCCGTCCCGAAACAATTTTCGGTGATGTCGCAATTGCCGTTCATCCCGATGATCACAAATATTCTGAATTAGTCGGTAAAACGGTAATAATTCCGCTTTCCGGCAGAGAAATTCCTATTATTGCCGATGAATATGTTGATAAAAACTTCGGAACAGGTGCTGTTAAAATTACTCCGGCACATGACCCCAACGACTTTGAAGTCGGGAAACGCCACGGCCTGAAACCTGTTTGGGTCATCAACAATGACGGGACAATGAAAGCTTGCGGTCAGGTGCCTCAGGAACTTCATAATCTTGACAGATATGAAGCAAGAGAGAAAATTGTCGGAATGCTTTCTTATAACAATTTCTTATTGAGAACACGCGACCATGAACACAATGTCGGCAAATGCCAGCGCTGCGGAACAACAATTGAACCGCTTTTGTCCGAACAATGGTTTGTAAAAATGGCTCCGCTTGCCAAAGAAGCTATTGCCGCTGTTAAAGACGGAAGAATAAAATTTGTTCCTGACCGCTGGGAAAAGAATTATCTCGGCTGGATGGAAAATATACGCGACTGGTGTATTTCAAGACAATTGTGGTGGGGACATCAAATTCCTGCATATTACCACAATGAAACAGGCGAAATGGTAGTTGCAAAAGAAAACCCCGATCCGGAACATTATACACAGGATTCTGATGTGCTTGATACATGGTTTTCTTCAGGCTTGTGGCCTTTCTCTACAATGGGATGGCCCAATACCGAAAGCGAAGATTTCAAAAAATTCTATCCTACAACAACTCTTGTAACAGGTTTTGATATTATATTTTTCTGGGTTGCAAGAATGATTACAATGGGATTGGAATTTACCGGAAAAGCACCGTTTTCAACAGTTTATATCCACGGGCTTATCCGTGATGAAAAAGGTCAAAAAATGTCTAAATCAAAAGGCAATACAATTGATCCCGTTAAAATTATCGACAAATACGGTTGTGATGCTTTGAGATTTACAATGACATCTTTATGCACTTACGGCGGTCAGGATATCAAGATGAGCGAGGAAAGATTTGAATATGGAAGAAACTTCGCAAATAAAATCTGGAATGCATCAAGATTTGTACTTATGAATCTTGACGGCGTTGACAATAAAGATATTGATTTTGACAACCTGACTATCGCCGATAAATGGATTTTAGACAAACTTAATAAAGTTGCAAAAGAAGTAAACGAAAATATTGAAAGTTTCAGAATAGGAGAAGTAGCTCACGTACTTTATGATTTCTTCTGGAATTCATACTGCGACTGGTATGTTGAAATTGCAAAAATTCAATTACAGGACAATAAATTAAAAGCCAATACTCAACGAGTTTTAAGATATGTTCTTGATATGTCATTGAGAATGCTTCATCCTATTATGCCGCATATTACAGAGCGCGTATGGCAGTTAATTCCGATGCAAACAGAAACAAAAGCTCTTATCGTAGCTGAGTTCCCTGTCTTTAAACAAGATTTGGAATTCCCGAAAGAAGCACAGGAAATGGAACTTGTGTTTGATACAATTACATCTTTGAGAAATGTTCGCCAGAGTTTTAATATTTCCCCGTCAGTAAAATGCGATATTGAAATACGTGCGGAAAAATCGGAAAAACCCGTATTTGAAGCTATAGAAGCTTACATTCAGCGTCTTGCAAGAGTAGAAAATATATCTTATGCGGATATGAATGCGCCTGTTCCGCTGAAAAGTGCAACAGCAGTTGTTTCAGCTTCCAAAATAATTCTGCCTCTTGCTGATTTAATCGATCTTGATGCAGAAATCACACGTCAGCAAAAGAAACTGGATAAACTTACCTCAGAAAAGAAATCAATGCTCGGCAGAATTAATAATCCGAAATTTGTGGCAAATGCTCCAAAAGATCTGATTGAGCAGACTAAAACCAGAATAGAAGAAATTGAAATTCAGGAAAAAACTGTAACCGATTTGATTGAATCTCTGAAAGGCTAGTGATTTCACAATATTAAGAATGCGAAGCGCCTGCGTTTCGCATCTTTTGTGTTGTTTAATTGTTAAGAGAATTTACAAAAATCTTTACAAATTTTTAAAAATTTGTTACAATAGTCATAATAGTAACAGAATAGTGTCTTATGACAATGGAGTAAAAATGACATCAAGTGAGTTAGATTTTGAAGAATTATTGAAGCAGTATGATTACAAATTTCAAAAAGGTGATCTTGTAAAAGGTATTGTCTGCGGATATGACAGCCAGGGGGTTATGGTTGATATCGGCGCAAAAACAATTGCAGTTGTACCGACACGCGAAGCTGTTGATAAAGATGAAAACATTGAAGAAAAATATAAAAAAGGACAGGAATATGAATTCCTTATTATAAAAGAAGAAGATGAAGACGGCAAATTCCTGTTATCACGCAGAAAAGTTGATCTCGCTTATGCCTGGAAAGAACTTGAAAAAGCTAAAGAAGCCGATGAAACAATCCTCGGAACAATAGCGGGTGTTGTTAAAGGCGGTGTTCTTGTTGAAGTTTCAGGCGTGAGAGGATTTATACCTTCTTCTCAGCTGAGAGTTAAAGAAAGCGAGCTGGAAGTCGGCGGAAAAATAGAAGTTAAAATTTTGACGCTTGATCCGCAGCAAAATAACTTTATTCTTTCTAATAAAAAAGTTTATGATGACAGTGCTGTTGAAGCAAGAAAAAATGTATTTTCACAAATTGAACCGGGGCAAATTGTTAAAGGCGATGTTGTAAGAATTACAGATTTCGGTGCATTTATCGACCTCGGCGGTATTGACGGTTTGCTTCCGCTGTCTCAATTATCGTGGAGATGGATTGATCACCCGACTGATATTTTAAATGTGGGTGATAAAATTGATGTTGAAGTTATCGCAGTAGACCATGATAAACAGCGTGTATCTTTAAGCTTGAAAAACCTTGAACCGGATCCGTGGCTGGAAGCTGAAAAGCAAATTAAAGAAGGCGATAAGGTTGAAGGGACAATAACAAGAATCAAACATTTCGGCGCATTTGTTGAAGTATTCCCCGGTGTTGAAGCATTGCTTCCTCACGCTGAAGTTGTTGAATTACAAAATCAAAAAGAATGCATTTTACAGGTCGGTGATAAAATTGATACATATATTCTTAAATTTAATCCGACAGATAAACGTATCGCTCTTACTGTTGATGCTTCAAAAGTTGACGGTAAAGAAACAGAAAACACGGAAGAATAGCTCCTTAATAATATATATATCAAAGCAGTGCCGTTTTGAGCACTGCTTTTCTTATATTAATTTTCAAAAAACATTTCCTCTATATGTATGATTTTGAGCTTATTCGTGTATAAAATTTTAAATTAGTACCGTATAATTTTATAGTAATGTTGACTTTTCCAAAAACATTATTATAACTAAAAACGTAAGGTAGTAATTTTATATAAAAGGAGAGCAGTGCTATGGGTATGGCAGCTTCACAGGCAAGATATTTAGGTTTGACGGCAAGAAAAACAAATGTAGAATATGAAGGCCAGCAGATTAATCAGGCGCGTACTGCACTGGCAAACCAGAGTGCAAATACATTTAACGAACTTTTGGCGCTTGAAGTGCCGACAGCTCCAAGCACACAGGATTATACAACCCTGCAATATTCATATCAGGACGGTACAACTTCAGAAACTATAACAGATATGACCGAAATTACCGATGATCCTAATTACAATTATTTAATTTCACATTACCATTATTCCGATGTTTACACAGGAGTTCAGACAAAACTTGCTAATCCGCAGGTTGTAATTTCTGCTGCGGGAGTTGAAGGAGCTATAGATCGGACAACTGTTACTTATGATGATGCCAATGACACATATAGTATTAACGGTGCGGCTGCACAACAGTATGACCCGTTAGTTGAAGAGCAGAGAACAAATTATGAGCAAATTTGCAAGGATTTTCCTGCCTTTGCAACAGAAGAAGCCGGGAATATTCTTGTTTATACTGATACGGATGGTTCAATGAAGTTCACAACACGGAATGACTTACAAAACGCTGTCGCAGGTACTTCTGATGCGGTTAATTATACGGTTAAGTCAGATGTACCAACTTATGTCGGGAATTGCGAAGTATCTGCCTATGATCCGACAGATCCGGAACAGCAGGCAGCTTATGAAGAAATTTGCGATCAGTTTCCCGCAGAAAGCTTTGCATCTTCCAATAACATTTATACATGGGAATATCAAGGAAGAAGATATTTTGCCAGCCTGGAAGATTTGACATCATCGGCAATTTCAGCACCGGATGCTGCTAAACCAACAGAAAATCAAAATAAACTTACAACTTATTACGCAGAAAATGTTGAAACTAAGATTGAACAGACACAACGTGCATTTGTAGATTTGGATGAATCAGGCCGTCCGCAGTCAATAAGGTTTGAAGATTCAACTGCAACATTTGCATTGAAAACAGAAACCATTACGGATGAAAATGCTTATAATGATGCAATGAACCAGTATAATTATGATATGCAGGTTTATGAAAAGAAAATTGCAGATATCAACGCAAAAACAGAGAAAATTCAAGAAGAGGACAGAACTCTTGAATTACGATTAAGACAGCTTGATACAGAACAGGAAGCATTACAGACAGAAATGGAAGCTGTTCAAAAGGTTATTGAAAAGAATATTGAATCTACTTTCAAAACATTTGAATAATAAAATATAAGAGGTTTTTATGGCATACAAAAATGACAGTTACTTGGTAATAGCAAATAAATTCAGTTCCGCAAGTTCTGATGCGAAAGCACAGCTCTGGGAAACTTACGACCAGCTGCGGGATTTAACGGTATCCGGTAACGGTCTGGGGTCAGGTTTTGGAGCAACAGGCGGTTTTTTATATAATATTGCAAGTTTGCTTGCCCCATCATCTTTTGCTACAGTATTCGGGGCATCTCAGACAATGGATGTTCCAGGGACTTCTTATTCATCATCATTTAACGGAGGTTCATCTTACGGCATAGATTCTTTATATAATTATTCAGGTTTCCCGTCAGGAGCGGCACCGATATCATGGGGGCTTGACGGCTACGCAACAGGCGGTGCATCTTCAATTGTGAGCGGATGGGGAACTGATACGGGAGTAGCAACAGGTTATGCATCAGGTGTAGGCGGTATCGCAGATGTTGCAAGTGCTGCCGCATACGGACTGGGTGCAGCCAACGGTTACGGCTTTTCTATGAAAAATCTGGTACTTCCTGTTGCAGGAGTAATTTCAGGATGGGGCGGTATAATGCAGGCTGCAGCACCATATTTGGGAGAATACGGTTTACCTGCAATTGTTATGGGCAATTTGATGCAGGGCACGTCTTCTGCAGCTCTTGCAGCTTATCAAAATGTTTCGGGAAATATTACTGCAAACGCTGATACTATTCTTTCAAATAAAGTCAGAAATATTGAAACTGTTTGCAAAATGCTTGATACACAGGGTGATGTCGTTAAAAAGATGCTTAAAGAATCTATCGAAAGCGACAGCAAATCTATTCAAAACTTGTAAATTTTCATTACAGTTTTTTTATTTTTTATTAAAGTTTGGTTTAAATTTTTCCGTTATAAATAGTGTGAATAAATTACTTGGACTGAAAGATTAAGACATGTTAAGCAAATGTTTCCAAACATGGCAATATTTGCTCGCAAATTGTTTTAATATACATGTAGGTCTAAAGTGTAAGGAGAAAAATGCTTCGTGATACTTTAGAAATGAATATAAAAAGACTCATAGATTTCTTGATATATTCAAAAAACTTTCTGATAAGGAAGAATCCTATAAAAGCAATGTCGAACTCGTTTGTTGAAGGAATAAAAGAGTTTTTGACAATAAACAAAAAACGAAAGATGGCACAATACAGATTAAATTATCACCGTCATCAGTTTCAAAAAATGGAACAGCTGATTGCAGAAAATAATCAGCATACGTTTTTGAGAGGCAGTCACCTCAACGAAACAAGATAAAGGAAGTTAAAAATGGGATTAGTTACCTCACAAATCAGACTATTGTATCTTCAACAGCAAAGGCTGGATTTAGAATATAAAATTCAGCTCATTACCCAGAGTAAGATGACTCTGTCCCAATCGGTAAGTGATTTGACGCAGGTCGGGAATGATTATGATCCTGAATCTCCTACTACTAAATTACTTCAGCAAAGACAGGCAAAATTAAAGGTATTGGAACAAAAACTTGATATGCAGATGCTGCAATACCAGTCCAGATTAAAAATGATTGACGCAGAATATCAGTCTTGTCTCGGTATGATAGATAAAAATATTCAAAGTTCATTTACGTATAGATAAAAAAAATCGGTTATTTAAACCGATTTTTTTTAGTTAAATACTTGTTTGTATGAATAAACTTATAATATCATTTAAAGCAGAATATTGTCTCTGGTATTTTTGAGCCTGTTTCTCCAAAACATTAATTTGTTTTTTGTATTCCATAATAGATGCCTGGCATTCTCTTGCAGAATTATTTAAAGATTCCTGAACCTGTTGAGCTTCCTGCAAAACACTTTTCATAGAAATCCCGAGAGCCTCCATTGTCTGTTTGATAATCAATGCGCCGGTCTGCTTTGAAACACCTGCAGGCAGCTGATTTATAAGTTGTTTTAAAACGGCAATATTTGTAGGAATTTCAAAACCTTCAAGATCATTTGCAAAACTTTCTTTTTCAATAAAAGACGGGGATTGTGAAGGCTGATTAAAAGACATCATATTTGGCATGCTGAAATTCCCTGTATTTATTGTATCAATATCTTGAATTTCTTCATGAACATCAAAATCATCATTTGTCAACGAAGTTCCATTTTCCGGATTATTTGTAAATTCAATTTCATTATTGCTGTCAACAATAGACTCTTCAACAGCCGGAGCCGGATTATCCACTACATTCTGAATTTCAATCTCGGATTGCTGTTTTAAAGCTTCTACAATCTTTTTCCCGACACCTTCAGTTATTTTGTTACTTACCATCTTTATCCTCTTTCATTGATTAATTATAATATATGAAAGAAATTATTTCAAGAATATCAACAAATAGTTACGAAATGCTAAGAAGATATGAAAATTTTATAATAGATGTTATAATAATAAAGTTATTATTAAGATAAAAAAGAAGGGAAGTTTACAGGTGCCGGGGACAAGCCAAAGATTTTGAAACGAGTTAGGAATGACGAAACTACCCGAGTGCATTGACTGAATAAAGCAATAATACCAATACAGAAAAAGTTAATGCTGAATAAATAAAAAGCGCCTTAAAAGCAGTTGTAAGCTATGGTATAAAATATGAAAAGACGAGCATTTATAAGTGTATATGATAAAGTCGGATTGATAGATTTTGCAAAAAATCTTGTAGAAAAATTTGATTATGAAATTGTTGCCGGCGGGGATACCTATGATTTGTTGAAAAGCGCAGAAATTGAAGCTATTAATCTTGCAGACTTTTCGAACACTTCAGGCATTCTTTCAAAAGATTTTGAAGCTTTGAACGAAACTGTTTTGGCAGGTATTTTGTCAAACAGCTCTGATGTCAGAGAACTAAATGAACTTGAACGTATTGCGATTAAATCTTTTGATATGGTAGTAGTAAATGTTTGCCCTTATGAGAGAATAATTTTGGAATCATCAGACATGGATGAGATGATAAGAAAAATTGATCTTGTCGGTATTACACTGCTTCGTGCAGGTGCAAAAAATTACAAGAATGTAACCGTGATTACAGATAAGGTTGACTATTATGTTGCGCTGAATGCTAATGAATTCGGACGTTTAAAACTTGCGGCAAAAGCATTTAATCTGACATCCAATTATGACAGACTTATTTCTTCTAAACTTGCTGAACAGACAGGCGAAAAACCGTTTAAGACTTTTAATTTTGAAAAAGTCAGAGATTTACAATACGGTGAAAATCCTCATCAAAAAGGTGCAATTTACAAAACAGACAGAATGGTTGATTATGAAGTAATTAACGGCAGAGAACTTTCTTATAACGATATTTTGAATGTAACTGAAGCTGCAAATATTGTAAGCGAATTTTATGATGTTAACGCAGTAGCCATAATCAGACATACCAAGCCATGCGGGGTTGCACTCGGACGCTCTATTTATGATGCTTATACCAAAGCTTTTGACTGTGATCCTGTCAGTTCATTTTACGGTACTGTAGGTTTTTCAAAACCAGTTGATTCGGAAGTAGCAAAACATCTGAATTCAATGTCTGTAGAAGTTATTATAGCACCTGATTTTATGCCTGATGCTGTTGAATTATTTGAAGATAATTCCGACATTAAACTTGTCAAGCTAAATACATCATTAAAAGACTACAGAAAATTAACGAGAGAAGAAGTTATCATGTCTCCTTTCGGGGCTCTTGTTCAGGACAGCAATTCAAGTGAACTGGACAAAGATATGTTTAAAGTCGTAACAAGAGAAAAACCGACAGCAGAACAGATTGAAGATGCTGTTTTTGCTTGGAAGGTAGTAAAATATGCAAAAACAAATTCCGCGGTTATTGCCCGTGATTTCAAAACAGCAGCAATTGCTCAAGGCCAGACAAATGCTATCGTAGCTGTTGAACAGGCATTAAATTATGCTTGTGATAACTCTAAAGAAGCAGTACTTGCATCAGATGCTACAATTCATGCAGAAGACTGCATATATTCGGCGGTTCAGGGGCGAATAAGCCTTATAATCCAGCCCGGCGGCTCTGTTAAAGACCAAAAAATTATCGATGTTTGCGATAAATACGGAATTTCAATGATTACAACAGGCATAAGGAATTACAAACAGTAGTTTATCTGTATTTTGTACTGTAAAAAGGCTATTCCGCTTCTTTTAATATATCAAGAATTTGCGGATAATGTTTTATGACTTTTTGAAGCTGTAAATCATTACCGCCTTTTTTGTTTGTTTGGAAAAGAGTTAATTCATTAGTCAGCCCGCGTTCTCTTTCAGGATTTATGTATGTAAGCTGTTTTGTACAATTTTGAGCGACACTTGTTTTTGTTCCGTTTAATAATGCCATAGCCCAGAACCAGACATCATCAGCTTTTGGAGCAAATTCCATAAACAATTTTTCGTTTAAAATATCTTTGTATAGACAATGCGGGGGATATAATACACCGCCAGCACCTGTCGAAAAATTGAAGTAAGACGGGGCGGATGTCCTGATCTTTTTAGCCCAATTTTTATAAGATGCAATAATGCCTTCTTTTGTAAGTTTTATTTTATGTGCTCTATGACAGATAATAGATTTTTTATCTTCTTTTTCATGGCTCAGAACAAGCTTTTCCAGCCAGTCATTTTCATAAAATATATCGTCATCAGCTGTTACAATAATATTATCCTGATAATTCTTAAGTGTGGGGATAAGCTTTTTATAAGAATAAATATTATTGCACCATTTAATTTCAAGACCGTTATTCCTGAGATTTAAAACCTTTTCCGGAATATCTTTATCAAGATGCGGAAATTCTTCTTCTGCAAGCCAAAGTATAATCTTCCCCGGCTTTATATTCTGAGTTAATAAAGAATACAACGTATAATGAAGTTCATACATCCTTTGAGGGAAAGAAGTAAGTGAAACTATCAAATCCTTATCATCACCCGTTATGCCGCAAGATTTGAATGTTTCAATTTCATTATCCATAGCCGCTTTATTAATTGTTTTAAGCGAAGATTTCTTAAACAATTTCAGCATAAGTAAATGGTATAATATAAATAATTATTTGCAAGAGGGGTTATTTTATAATAAAATTTCTATGGAGGAAAGAATATGGAAATTAAATCATGGGAAGATTATTTTTTAGACTTGGCTAAGACATGCGCAAGCAGATCTAATTGTATAAGAGCACAAGTTGGTGCAGTAATTGTAGGTGATGATAAAAAAATTAAGGCAACAGGTTATAACGGAACACCATCTAAAGTGGAATCGTGTTACGAGCGCGGAGAATGCTACAGAATTAAGCATAATATCCAATCAGGCACGAAATATGAGACCTGCAGATCAATTCATGCCGAGCAAAACGCTATTATACAGGCAGGACAGGACAGATGTAAGGGTTCTACAATGTATATCTGGGGACATAACTTTATCTGCATTTTGTGCAAAAGGTTTATTGTTCAATCAGGTATAACAAATGTTGTTTTGAGAAAAGATGAAAATTCTCCCGTAGTGCATGTAACAGTTGAAGATATAAGACGCGAACTTGATGCGGAATAGATGAGCTTCAGTGAAACTTGCTTTTTCTTAAAAAATCATTAAAGTCAGTAATGACAGGTAGTAAGTTTGGCTTAAATTCTGTTATTTTTCTACTGAATTTAGATGATTTTTGCCTGTCAGGTATATTAATTTAAAGATATATACGCTATTATAATTATAGAAAGGCAGGTAAGTTAAATGGACAGCTTTTATCCGCAATATGATCTTGCAGGGAGAATTCAGCATACTAAGCTTGATACGGGAATTGGCAATATGCCTTCAGCAAGAATGAAAAGGGTTGAAGATACGGCATCTCCTGATTTTAAACAAGTCATGTCAGGGTTAGTGGAAAATCTTAACACAGAGCTTAATGCACCTGACAATCTGCTCAAAGATGTTATGTCAGGGAACGGAAATGTTGATATCCATGACGTTATGACTGCTATGGCAAAATCAGAAATAAGCATTAACGTTGCAACCCAGCTTACCGGAAAAGTCATACAGGCGTATGACAAAGTTATGCAGATTCAGGTGTAAAATAAATATAAGATTAGGAAATTTTACAAAAAGACTTGGGATTAAACATTATGTTAAAATAAAAAAAAATTTAACAAATGCTAAAGAGGATAACAAATGGACTTTTCAAAAATACTGGAAAATAAACCTTTATTATATGGTATAATCGGCGGGGTTGTACTCTTTTTGGCACTTGTTGTAACAATAAGCATTGTAGGTGCATCCAACAAACAATCTAACGGGACTGAAATTACGGGCGAGCCTCTGAAAGAAAATGTTGACCTTCTAACAACCGATAATGCAGGCAAAGCTATTGAAATTCAGGCGTTGCTTGCAAAATATGATATCGCGGTAAGCAGAAGATTAGACGGTACAAAGTCAATTCTTTATTTGAAAAAAGGCGATTGCAAAACAGGAAGAAAAGCATGCTATACAACCGATAGAGATTTAGCACTTATACAAATAGTCCAGAGCGGTCTTATGGATCAAAATGTAGGTCTTGAAATTTTTGATAAAGGCGACTTTACTTCCACAAAAGAAGATAAGAAAATCAGATTATCAAGAGCAATTAACGGCGAATTATCAAGGCTTATAAGAAGAATTGACGGAGTTGACAATGCATCAGTATTTATTTCAATTCCCGAACAGACAATGTTTACATCTATGCAAAAACCGGTAACCGCAACAGTGCAGATTACCCTTGCAAAAGATGCAACAAAACTGGATCAGCTAAAAGTCAAGGCAATAACAAACCTTTTACTTGGAAGCGTAACCGGTTTGACTGCTGAAAATATTGCAATAACAGACACTAACGGAAATACTTATCACAGTATTATGAATGCTGAAGATGAAATGCTCAGACGTTTGGAAGAAAACGATAAGTATATGACAACTAAAGTTAATCAACAGTTAGACAGACTTATTGGACAGGGGAATTACGTTGCGACAGTAAGTACATTTTTGCGTCAGGCTCCTGTTGAAAAATTTACGATTGATTATGATCCGGACAGAAAAGCTTCCGTTACAGAACAAACATTCTCAGAAGGTCTGGGGGATCAAACAAACGATACAAACAGAAATGTAAATGCCGTGAGCGTATACCTGCCAAACGGCTTGCCCAACGGTTCATCTGACTCAAGCCAGAACAGAAATTATTCGCGTACAGCTCGAGAAACACAGTACGGTGTTACAAAAACTCAAACTAATGAATATATAAAACCCGGAGTTGTTGAAGATATTTCAATCGCCGTAACTCTTGACAAAAATGCGCTCCCTGCAAACACAACGCTTGAAGAATTGAAAGAACTTATTGCAAAAGCTGCAAGTCCGAAAGTTAATCCCGATAATGTTTCAATAGCATTCTCGGATTCAACTGATCCTTACCTTGCATCAGACAGACCTGCAAACCTTCCGAAACCTGATGAAACAGGAAATCCGTGGTGGCTTGCAATAGCTCTGTGCGGGATAGGTCTTGTAATAGTATTTAAAGCTGTTTCTAATAAAGTTCAGCAAATTCAGGAAGCAAACAGACGCGAAGTAGAAATGCTGCGTCAGAAAACAGCCCAGCAGGAACAGCAATTATCTGATATTAACCAGCGTGCTGCACAATTGACCGAACGTCAATCAGAACTTGCACAGGGGCTTGTTGAACAGCAGCAGAGAGGCTATATACAACAACAAAATCCGGCACAACTTGCAGACACTTTATCAAATCTGTCTGCCGAGCTTTCAGGCGCTGATGATGAAGAAGCAGGAGAAAAGATTAAAAGCTGGATTGAACAAGGGTAATATGGACGGCAGCAAGTCCGGAGGGCAAGAGGTCAGGCTAAATAAAAGAATAAAGGCTTATAAAGCAAACAGGTGCGAGGGACAAGAGATTCCGCAACGAGTTCGGAATAACGAAAATGCCCGAGTGCATTGACTGAACAAAGCGGTAACACTAATATAGAAAAAGTTAATGCTAAATAAATAAAAAGCGCCTCATAAGCAGTTGTAAGCGACAGTAAAAAGAAAGGAAAGTTTATAAAGCAAACAGGTGCGAGGGACAAGAGATTCCGCAACGAGTTCGGAATAACGAAAATGCCCGAGTGCATTGACTGAATAAAGCGGTAACACCAATATAGAAAAAGTTAATGCCAAATAAATAAAAAGCGCCTCGTAAGCAGTTGTAAGCGACAGTAAAAAGAAAGGAAAGTTTATAAAGCAAACAGGTGCGAGGGACAAGAGATTCCGCAACGAGTTCGGAATGACGAAAATGCCCGAGTGCATTGACTGAACAAAGCGGTAACACTAATATAGAAAAAGTTAATGCTAAATAAATAAAAAGCGCCTTAAAAGCAGTTGTAAGCTATGGTATAAAAAATGGCAATACAAGGATTTGATTATAAAGGTTTTGCACAAAATTTAGCCCAGCAGGCACTGGAGTTAATCCCTAAAGATTTTAACGACAATCAGAAAAATTATGTCGCAAATACTTTATTAAATTTTGCAACTGTTGCAGGACAGGCGCTATATGATGATGAATCTTTAGGATTTAATCTTGATCAAGCGGTAATGATTACTCAGATTATTGCCGAATGGTCTTTTCATAAATCAGTAGACCTTGTTCGTTCAGGGATTCCGCAGCAATACTGGGATCCTATTATGCAGAAGATTGCATATACAATTTTTGAGATTGCGAAAAACGCTTTTCATCAAAATTTACCTCAGGATCAATGCTTGCAGCTTATAGAACACCACGTAAAAAAGACTTGGCTTGACTGTATTGCAGAATTAAAAGATAAAAATTTAATAGATGAAGGTTTGATGGAAAAAGCCGCAAGCCAATCTAATATTGATGCAATGATGCAGCAACAGGCCGCAGCAGAGCAGACTCAAGCACAGGCTCAGGATTCTGCGCAGACACAACAAGGAGCACAAGTTCCTCAGGATATTCAAACAACATCAGGGCCTGCACCTTTGGGCGCTGATGCAAAAGTGCTTAAACTTGCGACTCTGGCAATGCTTTTCCAGAAAATGAAACAGGAAAAAGTTCAGACTATTTTGAATAAATTTAATCCTGATGATGCACAGTCAGTAATTAAATTTATGGGTATGCCTGATTTGAATTCAAAAGTTGATCCGAATGCTGCGCTCAGATGTTTACAGGAGATAAAAACAAATCTTCCCGGTGCAAATCAGAATATCACACCTTCAAAAGTTATCTCAAAAATTCAAAATGTTTCGCAATATTTAGATAAATCACAAATTGAACACACTTTAAGATTGGAGCGCAACAAGGTAAAAAGGTTTGTATTCAGTGCATTGGAGGGAGAATATTATGAAATTCCTCCAAAAGTTGCAAATATTATTGCCACACACCTTGAAGATAGTGTATAATATAGTTAATCATGATTATAAAAAAGCATTCAAGCAGACAGACGGAGGATTCTGCTGAACAAAAACAGGCAGAAAACCGGGAAATAACGCCTGAAGTTAAGATTGAAGATGATAAAATAGATCTGTTTAATCTTGACAATATAGATTTCAAACAGCGTCAGGAACGCAGACGCGGGGATAGAAGAAGAGGTTTCAGACGAATTGACGACAGAAACCTTATTTCGCGTGCAAGAGAAGAAGCGCAAAGTATAAAAGAATCTGCGGCAAAAGAAGGTTATAATGAAGGGTTATCTCAGGCTAAAGAAGATATAGAAGAAGTAAAAAATGCGATAACATCTTTTTTGAGCGCTAAACAGGAAGTTTTTGATTATATTGCGCCTGACATAATGGAAATAAGCGTTGATATTGCAAAAAAAATTATTAAAAAAGAATTACGGCAGGATCCGACAATTATACTGGAAAATATTTCGGAAATATTGAAAGGTCTTTCAAAGGAAGAATCAAAAATTACATTAAGAGTAAATCCGGTGCAGGTATCTTTGTTAAAGACTGAAATTCCTGAAATATTAAGTAATGCGGGGCTTGATGCAAAGGTAATGATTGTACCTGATGAAACAGTAATGGAAGGCGGTTGTATGGTAACAACCACAAACGGTGTAATAGATGCAACAATTGAAACTCAATTGTCTGTAATAAGCGAAGCTCTGAAGGGAATGTAATGGCACAGGAACAGGCTCAGCAGGGAGCAAACGGAACAAATTTAAGCGAAGTTTTTATGGCAATATTTGTATTATTGCTTATTGTTCTGTTGCTTGTTGAGCTTCCAAACTGGGTTGTAAATTTTTGTATAAGTTTGAATATTGCACTCGGTGTTGTTCTTTTGATGATTTCTTTGTATGTAAAAAAGACACTGGAATTAGCATCATTTCCATCAATTATTCTAATCGGAACAATGTTCAGGCTTGTACTTTCAATTGCATCAACAAGGCTGATTTTGTCTAAAGGCGAGGCAGGGGAAGTTATTCACGCATTCGGGACATTCGTAACCGGCGGCAACATGATTGTCGGCGGTGTAATCTTCCTGATTATTACAGTTGTTCAGTTTATGGTAATTACAAAAGGTGCTGAACGTATTGCAGAAGTTGCCGCACGTTTCGCATTAGACGCTATGCCCGGAAAACAGATGACAATTGACGCGGATTTTAATGCCGGTTTAATTTCTCCTGAAGAAGCAACTAAAAAGCGTGAAGATTTGCAGAGAGAATCAAACCTATTCGGTAGCATGGACGGTGCCATGAAATTCGTAAAAGGTGATACTATTGCAGGTATTATCATTGTATTAATTAACATTATCGGCGGATTGTGTATCGGATGTTTAATGAATCAGATGCCTATTGCGGACGCTGTTTCTAAATATACGATTTTAACAATCGGTGATGGTCTTGCATCACAATTGCCTTCGCTTTTAATGTCTATTGCCGCAGGTGTATTTATGACGCGTTCTTCTGCAGCCAATTCATTAGGTACAGATGTTACGGGGCAGATTGTAAGCAAGCCGAATGCACTTTTTCTGGCGTCTTTGTTCCTGTTCTTTCTTGCGATTACAGGTCATACGTGGTTCTGGCAGGGAACAGGGCTTCCGTTTTTACCGTTCTTTATGTTTGCGGTAGGACTTTTTGTTGCAGGATTCTCTACTTTAATAAATGCGGATGTACAATCTCAGCTGGGACAATTGGAAAATGTCCGCCAGAATATGCAGGACCTTGTTAACCCGAACAGAATGTATGAGCGTTTGGGTGTTGATGTTTTAAGTTTACAGGTAGGTTCCAACCTTCTTGTAATTGCCGATCCTGATCAGGAAGGGCAATTGCTTGCCAAAATTGCGGCGTTACGTCAGAGAGTTACCGATGAACTCGGCTATATTCTGCCTAACATAAGAATTATGGATTCATCGGCGCTGGATGCCAATGAATATATGATTTCAATCCGAGGAAATACTGTTGCAACAGGTTATGTTTATCCGGGAAAATTAATGGTAATTGCGGATCAGTGGGATGCTTTGAAAAAAGAAGTGCCTCAGGATGCAATAATCGGTATTGATCCGACATATCAAACTCAGGCATACTGGATTTCGCCTGAGGATGCAAAAACTGCGCGTTCTGTTACTGCAGTTGACCCGACAGACGTTATTGTTACACACCTTCAGGAATGCGTAAGAAAACATGTTGATGAAGTTATGACAAAAACAGATGTTCTTAAGCTTATGGAACTTGTACGTTCACAGGATCCCACACTTGTTAATGACCTTGTGCCGACAATTATTTCTACAAGCGATTTGAGAAAAATCTTTGTTAACTTAATCAGAGAAAAAGTGTCCATAAAAGATATTATATTCGTGTTTGAAAGACTTTGCGATTATGCAAGATTTTCAAAAGAACCGGATATATTATCCGAACGTTTGAGAGCGGCTCTCGGACGACAAATTTGTTTGTCCAATGTCGGCGATGACAGAGTTTTGTATGCTCTGACGCTTTCGCCGGAATGGGAAAAAACACTTGACGACAGCTGCCAGAGAACGGAGCTCGGTACAATGTTCCTGTTAAATCCTATGCAGGTTCAGGAATTGATTGAAACAACGGCTACTACATTAATGAGAGCGCATCAGGCATGCGGACAGCAGCCCGTAATTCTATGTTCGCCGAGAATAAGACTGCCGCTGTACCAGCTTCTTGAACGCCATATTCCGACAATTGTTGTAATTTCTTATTCCGAATTGATTACGGATATTAAGGTTGAAGCAATTGACACAATCGGTGAATCTTATCAAATGGAACAATAGTACTACGTACGTAGCCCTTTTGAGCGACATTGGTCTAAAGTAATTTATATTAATGAACAATTTATTAAAATGAAAAAAATAATTTTATTTTTAATTTCAATTTACCAGAAGATTTCTAAGCATACGCCTGCCGTTTGCCGTTTTTATCCGACATGTTCAGAGTACACACGCCAGGCAATAGAGAAATACGGGGTTTTAAAAGGCGGATGGCTCGGTATAAAAAGAATAAGCAAATGTCACCCTTATCATGAAGGCGGGTATGATCCTCTGCCTTGAAATATAGCAACGTGATAGAGTAAGATTAAAGGCTAGGCAGCAATATTCGGAAGCTGTCATGTAAATGAAGGGAACAGCCCGCTACTATTTGACCCATTTGAAGCTTTTTACATAATCGGAACCGTTGATGTCGCCGTTAATATCGACTTTGAATATTCTGTAAATATCAGTAGCATCTTTAATATTAGGTATTTTTGAGATGTCTTCCTGAAGCAAGAGCTTTTCTGTTGCATCGTTAATTCCCGGTATTGTATTAAATAAAGTATTTAAGGATGCATTTTTTATTTTACCGAATACTGTTGTAATATTTTTCGACAGGCTTGCATAAATTTCCATATCCGCAATAGATGTAAGCAGATTATAAGAACCTGTCATATACATATTGAGATCCTGACCGTCAGAATAGATATGAATTTTATCCGCAGTACCGTCTGCGATGTGAATATCTCCGTATATACTGTCGAAATTTCCCGTTTTTAGCGGTGTAACAAGATCTATAAGACTGTTAATAGAAAGTCCCGTAAATCCGCCTTTGAGCAGATTCCCCGCTTTTAAAAGATATTCAAGCGACCCCAGTTTTGGCATTCTTCCGTCTGCTATGTTAAATGTTCCTTCGCCTGAAAGAGTTTTAAAACAGTTTTCCTGTGAATCACCCGTGCAATTAAGATTAAATTGTCCGTTAACAGAACCGTAAACCTGGCCTTTCAAGTCGAACAAAGCTTCTGACATTATAAGAGCGTTTGCTTTATCTAATTTTATATCAAGATCAGTTTTGTGGTTCTCCAGATTATGTTTAAAGTTTCCGTTAACAGAACCTTCTGCAATATCAAATTTAAAATTTTTGACATCCGCCGTGCTGTTTTTATCAATAGCAAGATTTGCGGTAAAATTATCAGCGTTAATATTTCTTACCTTAATTTTATCGGCTTCAATATCAGCTTTATTTATAATTAACTGTGTAATATCAAAAGGGGGAACGGTGTTTGAACTGAAAGTAGGATTTCTTATTGCTTCAGCCTCAATATCTCTAAGGGTATCAGTAATTTTATTGACATTTAAGTCTGCAAGTTTTAATTTAGCATATTCAACCGTATAAGGAGGTATAAGCTGATTTTTTACAACCGCATCAAGATAAATATCGTTTGTAAGAACAGTTCCGCGGCTTGTTATTAAAATTTTGTCATTCTTAAAATCAAGATTTACATCTCTGATTGTGGAATCAAAGAACGGAATGTCGATACTTGTAATATCTAATTTCCCCTTTATTTTCGGATTAATTGAAGTTCCGTTTAAAATAAGATCAGATGTAAACACACCCTGTTTCATAAACGGTTTTCTGAAAATTATATTAAATATTTTTGCATCCGTTGGAGTATGAGTTTTTATTTTAAAATCATCAAATCCTGCAATATTGCTGTTTATAAAATTGACAGTTCCCTGAGCAGTAAGCTGAGGATTTACAACAGGCTTGTTATTCTGTGAAGAAATTATTTTATCATATTTCAGATTGTTAACTTTTATTCTGTCAGGAGAGTATGTGCTGTCAAGTGTGATCTTTACAGGATTTTCAACATCTCCGATTGATGCACCCATATAATAAAGGCTCGAATTTTCAGAAATTTTCAGGGTTGATTTAGTATTAATATTATCAAGTCTTCCTTTCACATCGGCTGACAGAATTGCATCACCTTTCAATTTTATCGGATATACCGAATTGTTATTAAAGAACTGGTCAAAAAATTCCTGAGACGGTTTAGCATTTATATAGAGGTTAAAATACGGATTTTTTTGAACATCAGATATTTGTCCGTTAATAAACAGAGGCATTTCGCCCGCAAGCAAATTTATTTTATTCAAATTTAAAGTATTATTTCTGAGTAATACATCACCGCTGTTTACTGTAAGTTTTAAATGTTTCGGCTTGTAAAGCAGGCTTACATCGTCAAGTTTTGTATATGCATTAAGATTGTTACGGCGAATTTTTGCCGACAGGTTTATATTGCCGTTCAGAAAATCAATATCTTTTAATTGTTTTGCTGTTTGCGGCGGAAGCACATATTGTAAAGCTTTATCATTAATAAGATTTAAGTCCAGAGATGAAATTTTACAGTTACCGTTTACCATTCTCTGAGGACCGAACATTTTTGTTACATTCAGCGAAATACTATAAGGACTGTTTTTAAATGTTCCTTTTAAAAGCGGGAGAACGAATGTTGAATTATTCAGTTCAAATGTGCTGTTGTCAACCAGAATCAGACTTTTTGCACCTTTGTTGGAAAAAATCTTTCCTTTGAGATAAATTTTGTCGTAATCAATATTTTCAATACTTCCTTTATACCCTGCAGTAAAGCTTGTATTAATAGTTGCAAGATCTTGTTTATAAGGAATTTTAATATTTGAAGGTAAAGTATTAAGACCATCTCCAAGGTTAAACCCGTTTGAAACAATATTTGCATCAATATTACTATCTTTAATTTTTCCTTTAATATTAATTTTTGATTTATTCAGATTTGATGCCAGATCAAAATCTGCATCCATGTTATTGAAATTTACCGTTCCCGCAGTTTTAGAAACCGATACAGGAACATCTTTTAACTTAACAGTATTTGATAAAAGATTAATCCTGCCTTTGGCAAACAAATTCTTATTAAAGACTATATCTTTCGGATCTTTTACCTTTCCCGTCAAATTAATTTTCAGGTTTACCTGACCGCTTCCGTTTTCTATCGGGGCGGTTAATTTTTGAATATCCGCAAGCATAGGAGAAGTCTTGATAATTTTTAAAAGATTTCTTAAATCCTGCCCCTGCGATAGAATATCAAAGTTAAGAATGCCGAGAAGACTGCATGTACCTTTAACCGAAACATTTTTTCCGTTTAATTCTGCACTCTTTGTCTGAAATAATGTGTTTTGGTCATTGAAATCAAGAGTTCCCGAACCGTTTGTCAGCACCATATTATGGATATCAAGAAAAGAAACTTCTGCGTTATGAAATCGAAACTGCCCCCAGCCATGCGGATTTTCTCTTGTCCCGATTACATGAAGACTAATCCCGCCTTTACCTTTAATATCCATTATTGGAACAGGTCCTAATTCAAAATGCAAAATATCGTGAAGCGGATTTAAAACTATCTGTGCGGTTTTCAAATCAACATTTTCCGTACTTTTAATATTTAAATCAGCGTATTTGTCATTATATAAATTTATAGGTCCCGTAACGTAAACCGTTTGATCCGGACTTGTCGGAACTTTTACGTCAAGATTAAGCTTATCACCGTTAAACACTATTTTTATAACAGCTTTATCAGCATTCGGAATAGGTTTTACCATATATGCATTTGACACAAGAACATTCCCGTATATATCAGGGGAATCTGCCTTGCCTTTTATCTCCAGATTTCCTGATGCATCTCCCCAGAACCCTGTCTGTTTTAAAAGTTTAATATCAATATCAGGGCTCAAATCAGGTTCGCCCGGCAGAAGTTTTATAATATTCTCTGCTTTTGAATTATTTACTGCCACTTTCAAATCAAGATAGGGAAGTTTTTCATTAAGTTTAGTAATTTTGCCTGATGCAAAAGCATTAATCCCGTTGCCGAAAATTTTCATTTCATTAATTTCGATACCGTTATTAATGGTGTTGAGATCTGTTTTGACGGATAATTTTTCTTTATGTAAAACTGAGGTTGAGCTGTCCCCTGTAAGAATTCCTAAATTATTAACATAAAGATTCGTTTTTATTCGTTTATGATTATCAGTTGTCAATTCCGTTTTTGCGATAAAATTAATTAATCCTGACAGAGATTTTATCTTATTTTTTGAGAGAACTTTTGCATAAACAGAAAAATCAGATAAATCAAGGTTTACGATATGACCTGAAATATCAAACCGGTCATTTGAAACTTTATCAGCAGGCAGTTTCAAATTCAAATCAGTGCTTAATGAAGCTTTTTTCTTTCCAGTATGCAAATCCGCAACAGTCGACAAATTCAGGTGTCTGTTATTAATAAAATCTTTTATATAAAGATATTTGCCGTCCAAAAATACTTTTTTCGCCTGTAATTTGTCATCTAAATTTATGTTATAGCTGTATAATTTAACCGATGCATGTTTCAGCGTAAGAGGTGTATCTTTTTTTATTTCCAGCGGGTATTGCCCGAGTTTAAACTTAGAATCTTTATCCAAAACAAGATTTGCACTTATATTATCTGCAGAAAAATGTTTTATATCAAGGTTCTTAAAAATAAGAGGCAGAAGTCTTATATTTATACAGGAATTTTCAACAGCGAGAGCTTTTGAATTATCATCATTTAAAATATAAAATCCGTCAGCTTTTAGCCAAACAGAAGGAATTATCCCCATTTTTAATTCAGGATTTTCAAGGTCAATTTTATAGCCTGATTCTTTCAGAACTGTCCGTTCGATAAAATCAACTCTTTCAGGAAGATTTACAAGTGCAGGTATTCCCCGATAATAGGCTCCGTACAAAACCGTTAGAATAAATAGTGTTAATAAGTATTTAAAATTCCTGCCCATAACCTCTGGTAAAATTATACGATTAAAATGTATAAATTAAAAGGATTAACGCAAAATGTTACAATATTAATATTAAAATACAGACAGGTGTTTAAAACTTTAATAATTTTCGCACAAAACCTGAAAATAGCCCTGCGGATGATGACAATTCGGGCATTTTTTCGGGGCGGATTTTCCTTTATATACATAACCGCATTCTCTGCACATCCACAATATTTCTTTATCTTTTGAAAATACCGTATCATTTTTTATGTTTTCAAGCAGTTTTAAATATCTCTGTTCATGGTGTTTTTCAGCCTCTATAACATGATGAAATGTATCCGCAATTTCGTCAAACCCCTCCTCTTTTGCAGTTTTTTCAGCATCTGCATATAGAAAAGACCATTCTTCTTTTTCTCCGGCGGCTGCACTTTCAAGGTTTTCTTCCGTAGTACCGAGTTCAAAGGGGTACTCCGCATTTACATGTCCGCGGGTATTGCCCAAATGTTCATAAAAAAGTTTTGCATGTTCTTTTTCGTTATCTGCTGTCATACAAAAGATTTCCGCGATTTGTTCATAACCTTCTTCTTCAGCCTGTTTTGCAAAATATGTATATCTGTTTCTGGCTTGTGATTCGCCTGCGTATGCATTGATTAAATTCTGTTCTGTTTTTGTACCTGAAAGTTTTTTATCTGTCATATTCTACCTCCGCAAAATATTTTACAAAAATTTTTTGCCGATGATATTACCCGTATTAACTATTAAAAATAACAAATTGTACCCGCAGGTAGGATTATTGTTCAGAGAAAAAACTTGATAATAGAATATGTATAAGCAGGGAATTGAATTATGAATTTGTTAGATTATACCAGAAAATTATCCGAAAAAATAAAGTTTTACGATTCTATAGCGCAAAACACATTTTCCGGAGTACATACTGCAAATCCTTTTGCAAAACCTCTGAATATAACAATTATCTGGGTGGAAGATGACTGTGAAAAGTGAACGATGCTTATTATATAATTGCTCGAATATATTTATATATAAAAAAGAGATGCCTTGATATAAAAAGACATCTCTTTTAATTAATATAAGACTAATTTTATTCTTTTGTTCTCATAGTGGGGAATGCAATAACATCTCTTATTGACGGAGAGTCTGTCAAAAGCATTACAAGTCTGTCAATACCCATTCCCATACCGCCTGTCGGAGGCATGCCGTATTCAAGTGCATTGATAAAGTCTTCATCAATATCCATAGCTTCTTCATCACCTGCAGCCTTTGCCTGAGCTTGAGCTTCAAATCTCATTCTCTGGTCAATAGGATCCGTAAGTTCTGAGAACGCATTTGCAATTTCCCAGCCGTTAACTCTTGTTTCAAAACGTTCTGTTAACCTGTCATTATCTCTATGAACTTTTGCAAGAGGAGAAATTTCTCTCGGATAATCTATGATGTGGCATGGTTGAATCAATGACGGTTCGATTTTAGCTTCAAAAACAGCCTCGACAACCTGTCCCCAGTTCATTGAGTCGTCAACCGCAACATTTAAAGATCTCGCAGTCTCTACAGCCTGTTTTGCGCTGTAAATTTCCATAAAATCAATTCCTGTAGCTTCTTTAATTGAACCCAACATTGTCTTTCTGTCCCACGGCGGTGTAAGATCAATCTCATTTTCTCCGTATTTGATTTTCATTGTGCCGAGAACTTCCTGAGCCACATACGCTACCATATTTTCCGTTAATGTCATCATATCGTTATAATCAGCATAAGCCTGATATAATTCTATCATAGTAAATTCAGGGTTATGACGGGTATCTATACCTTCGTTTCTGAAACACTTGCCGATTTCATAAACACGTTCGGAAATTCCACCGACAATTAATCTCTTCAGATATAATTCAAGAGCAATTCTCAATGTTAAATCCATATTAAGTGCGTTATGGTGTGTCGTGAACGGTCTTGCATTTGCTCCTGATGCCATTGTCTGTAATATAGGAGTTTCAACTTCCAGGTAACCTTCTTTTGCAAGATATTCACGGATTTTTTGAATAATTAAACTTCTTTTTCTGAATGTATCTCTGCTCTGTTCGTTTACAATTAAATCAACGTATCTCCTGCGGTATTTAAGTTCAACATCTGTAAGCCCGTGGTAATGAGTTAATTCTTCCATTTTTTCTTTGCTGATTTGTTTGTTTGGCAAAGGCAAAAGCGCCTTTGATAACAGCTTCAAAGATGTTGATTTTATAGATAATTCGCCGCGCGGGGTTCTTCTGATTGTTCCCGTAAAACCTACAATATCACCTATATCTATAAGTTTAAGAATTTTCATCATATCTTCAGGCAGGTTTTCTTTATGAGAAAAGATCTGAATTTTGCCTGATGAATCCATTAAATCAATAAACATGCCTGTATTACGGATAGCCATAACACGTCCGGCAACAGAATATTTATCATCAGTTTCTACACCGGCTTCCAGATTTTTATACTTATCCTGTAAAAAAGCTGCATCTGCATTTTTATCAAAAGAATAAGGATACGGATTAACTCCCTTATCTGCAAGGTCAGCAAGTTTTTGTATTCTTGTTTGTCTGATTTGTTCTTTTGTAGAACTTGGTTCATGTAATTGTTGTGCCATTTTGTTCTTCCTTTTTATTGTGAATCTTTATATTTTCATTTTATCACAAAAAAAATGCTTAACAACAAAAAAGCTTCTGTTGACGGAAGCTTTTTTGTTTATTATTGAAAATAACATAACCCTATTGAGCCATAAGTCTTTTAAGCTCATCAGGTCTTGAAGTTTTAGACAGAGCATCTTCTATAGTAATTATGCCTTGTCTATACAGATTTGCTAAAGCCATTTCCAGAGTCTGCATACCCATTGCCTGATTCATCTGAATTGTTGAATAAATCTGTGCGGCTTTAGATTCTCTGATAAGGTTTGCAATAGCCGGTGTTACAAGCATTATTTCCTGAGCCATTACACGTCCTTTTTTAGTCCCGTCAGGTTGCACTTTCTGCAAAAGTGTCTGAGCAAATACTGCTACAAGAGAATTCGCAAGCTGAACACGAATTTGCTGCTGCTGGCCTTCCGGAAATACGTCAATAATACGGTCAATTGTTTGAGATGCTGAAGATGTGTGCAATGTTCCGAACACAAGGTGCCCCGTTTCCGCCGCAGTCAGCGCTAACGCAATTGTTTCATGGTCTCTCATCTCACCTACAAGAATAATATCAGGGTCTTCACGAAGTGCGGATTTCAGGGCATTGGCAAATGATCTGGTATCCATACCGAGTTCGCGCTGGTGAATAATACTCTGTTTTGACGTATGAACAAATTCTATCGGGTCTTCAATTGTTAAAATATGCTCTGCTCTGTTTGAGTTAATATAGTCAATCATCGCGGCAAGTGTAGTTGATTTACCGGAACCTGTAGGCCCCGTAACAAGAACGAGCCCTCTGGGTTTGTCCGCTGTTCTTCTTACAACATCAGGAAGTCCTAATTTGTCGAAAGACGGAACAATTGAAGTAATCGTTCTGAATGCTGCAGCATAATTACCTTTATCTTTATAAAAGTTTACCCTGAAACGGCTTAATCCTTCTATACCGTATGAGAAGTCCAGTTCCCAAGTCTGTTCGAGTGTACGTCTCTGTTCGTTTGACAGCATTGGAAACAATAAAGTTTCAACATCATCAGGACTTAACGGGGGATAATCGTATCTTTGCAGTTTTCCGTCTATACGGGCTGCCGGCGGCAAATTCGCTGATATATGGAGGTCAGACCCGCCATCTGCAACAAGTTTTTCTAAAAGTTCTTCTATTAACATAATTCTATCCTTCCTGGAAATTTATTAAAGAATCGTTATCTTTTATTGCAAGTTCGATTAAAGAATAAGTCATATAAGCCCCCAGTGCGATAGCTTTAGGGTCAAGATTTGTCTTATTTGCAGCTTCTATTATAGCCGTGTTAATTTCCGGATTTTCATCTTTTATGTAGTGAATCATTTTTTTACGCCATACAGGCATATCTTTAAATATTTCACTAAATGCTTCTGCTGCATTCTCTTCTGAAATAATCGGTAACATGATACTTCCTTATGTTCCTGCAATTTTATAAATCTATTATATAAAAAATTTTAACATTCGTCTATAAGTAATTTATAAATCATATATTTGGGGTATAATTTTTTTATGAGATTAAGGGATTTAAAGCTTATAAATTACAGGAACTGCAAGGATTTAGAGCTTGATTTGTCCTGCAAAAAAATTCTTATTATAGGGAAAAATGCGCAGGGTAAAACTAATATTCTGGAAAGTATTTATCTGCTGTCAACTCTAAAATCGCCAAGAACCCCGAATAACACGGAACTGATAAATTTTGATGCTGATACGGCTGAAATTAACTGCAACATGATTAAAGCAGGCACTGATGTAGAATTGGATTATACATATTCAAGAGAAAAAAAACGAATTCTTGCTTTGAATAAAGTTAAAACAACACCGAAAAATTTTAAATCAGCTTTAAAAACTGTTCTTTTTTCAACTGCAGATCTGCTTTTACTGCGCGGAGCTCCCTCCGATAGACGGGATTGGCTTGACAGAGCCATTTCACAAATCTACCCTGCCTATGATGACAGACTCTCAAAATATGACAAAATACGAATACAGAAAAATAATCTGCTCAAAGAATATCTGAAAACAGGAATAATGAATAACACACTCTTTGATGTTTATAATGAACAGCTTGTGATTACGGGGAGCAATATTATTTATCTGCGAAAAAAATTCTTAAAAGAAATTGAACGTATAGCGCATGAAAAACATAAAACGATAAGCGAAACCGAAAAACTAAAAATTGATTATGAGTGCTCTTTTTTAAATAATGAATGCGAACTTGAAGAAATCGCCGAAGCTTTTAAATCATCGCTGTATAAAAAAAGAGAAGAAGAAATGCGCAGAGGACAATCCTGTGTAGGACCGCACAGGGATGACATTATTTTTTATATAAACGGCAATGAGGCTGTGAAATATGCTTCACAGGGACAGCAAAGAACTATTGTTCTGGCTCTTAAACTTTCCGAGCTCGATATAATTACAGCTAAAACAGGCGATGAACCAGTTCTGCTTCTTGATGATGTTCTGGCAGAGCTTGATGACATAAGACAAAACTTTCTTTTAAAATCAATTAATGACAACACACAAACAATTATAACCTCAGTAGACACAATTCTTTTTGAAGATGAATTTTTAAAGGACGTTAAAATATACAGAATAGAAAATGGTAATATTTTATAAACTAATTATTAATTCATGTATTTGTTATTTTTTTTTCTTGTATTATAATTAATTTATAAAAAAGGAGAGAGGAAATGGATACATTAACTAAAAATGAGGGATTAATAACTAAAATTATCGGTCCGGTTATTGACGTTGAGTTTCAGCAGGGAGAACTTCCTGAAATTTATACGGCTCTGCATATCAATAAAGATGACGGGAGTTATGTAGTTGCAGAAGTTCAGCAAATGCTTGGCGGGAACAAAGTTAGAACAGTTGCAATGTCATCAACCGATGGTCTTAAAAGAGGCATGAAAGTTATAAATACAAATGAGCCTATTAAAATCCCTGTCGGAAAAGCTATTTTGGGAAGAATTTTGAATGTAACGGGTGATCCTGTTGATAAAATGGGACCTGTTGAAACTGATACTTATCTTCCGATCCACAGAGAATCTCCAAAATTAACAGATCAAAATACTAATATTGAAATTTTAGAAACAGGTATTAAAGCAATCGATCTTTTGCAGCCGTATCAGAAAGGCGGCAAAATCGGTCTGTTCGGCGGTGCCGGTGTAGGAAAAACAGTTCTTATTATGGAACTTATCCACAACATTGCAATGGAACATTCAGGCGTTTCCGTTTTCGGCGGTGTAGGTGAAAGAACTCGTGAAGGGAATGACCTGTGGAATGAAATGAAAGAATCAGGTGTTATAGACAAAGTAGCTCTTATTTACGGACAGATGAACGAGCCGCCGGGAGCCAGAATGAGAGTAGGGCTTTCTGCCTTGACTGCAGCTGAATATTTCAGAGATTTTTCAAAACAGGATGTACTTTTATTCGTTGATAACATATTCAGATTTACGCAGGCAGGTTCGGAAGTTTCGGCTCTTCTCGGTCGTATGCCGTCTGCCGTTGGTTATCAGCCGACACTTGCAAATGAAATGGGTGAATTGCAGGAAAGAATTACTTCAACAAAAGACGGTTCCATCACCTCTGTTCAGGCAATTTATGTACCTGCAGACGACTTAACCGACCCTGCTCCTGCAACAACATTCTCACACCTTGATGCATCAACGGTTCTTTCCAGACAAATCGCATCACTTGGTATTTATCCGGCTGTTGATCCTCTTGAATCCACTTCAAGAGTTCTTGATCCCAATATCATCGGGGAAGAACACTACAATACAACAAGAAAAGTTCTTGAAATTCTCCAAAAATACAAAGAATTACAGGATATTATCGCAATCTTAGGTATGGATGAACTCTCTGAAGAAGATAAAGAAACGGTTAACAGAGCAAGAAAAATTCAAAGATTCCTGTCTCAGCCGTTCTTCGTTGCCGAACAGTTCTCAGGAATTTCCGGAAAGTACGTAAAACTTGAAGATACAATAAAAGGCTTTAAAGAAATTATTGAAGGCAAACACGATGACCTGCCTGAACAGGCTTTCTACATGGTAGGAACAATTGAAGAAGCCGTTGAAAAAGCCAAAACATTAAAATAGAAGATATGAAGTTTAAGAGGGCGGCAAGGAAGTCAAAAATTTACCCCTTCAGCCCTCCCAAGACTATTCAGACTTCTGAAAGGGTATTCTATGCATTTAAAAATAATAACCAACGAAAAAATTGTTTTTGATGAAGATGTCGATGAAGTTTATACAAAAACAACAGATGGCGAAATCGGCATTTTAAAAAATCACGTACCTGTTATGGCTGCACTGGACATCGGCGTAACAAAAGCCGTTAAAAATAATGAGCCAAAATATTTTACGACAATGGGCGGAGTTTTCCAATTTAAAGATGACAATGCTCTGATACTTACAACAACAGCAGAACGCGGAGACGAGATTGATGTAGCACGTGCAAAAGAAGCCCTAAAACGTGCGCAGGCACGATTAGCGGAAGCTGATGCCGAACTGGATGCCAAACGGGCAGAAGCAGCTGTTGCAAGAGCAATGGCAAGATTAAAAGCAACTCTTAACAATTAAAAAAAACGGACATTAAGTCCGTTTTTTTTTTAGTTTAGAATCTGTAAGGATAATCTTCAGGGACTTTCCAGCCGTTTATCTGCAAAAGTCTTGTACATAACGGATGTCCGTTAGAAGTGTTTTCTTTGTAACAACCGCCCCAGCTGTTATATTTTAACTGCTCAACATCAGACCATCTGGGATCGTTTTGTCCGTAAACTTCAAAACGAATAGCATTAGTCTGATTGAAACCGAATAAAAATGCATCTTTTCCATCGATAGCAGTATTATCATAAAAAGTTTTTGGTGCTGTATATAATGTTATATGCATATATCCGCCTGAAAAATAAGAAAAAACCGCAATACTGCCGTCAGCCATCTTTACGGCAATACCGCCGTCCAACACGGCATCATCTTTTAATATTTTGCGATCAATCACTTCAACAGAATTAAGATAAGGTCTCCAATATTTATTAAACCAATTTAGAACAATTTCGTTACCGGATACACCGCCATCACTAACGAAATCCCATGTTTCAACATCACCGTTATCAATAATAGACCTTATTTGAGCCTGAGACATGACGGAATAAAATTTCTTAATTTTTGTCATGGTAACTTCCGCACGATGTTTTGAGATTAATGTAGGAATGGTTAAAGCAGCGACAACACCGATAACGCCTAAGGTTATCAAAACCTCGGCCAAGGTAAACGCTGCTTTTTTATGAAGTGAATGATTAAATAAGTAAATAGGTGAATAAGTTCGTTTCGGCAGCGTAGCCGATGCACCCGCAACATGAGTTTTGCATAAACGTTCTATGTCAGAACAAGACTCTTTTGAGTCGTTAAACAAGGACATATTTCTTTGTAAAAAGCCCCTCTCATGCCCTTCGGACACCCACTCCCAAAGGGCGAGGGATTGAATATTAAGACCTGTCATTGCACACATGGTGCGCGATCTTTTTATAATAAATTCCGGATTGCGCAATAAATGCGCAATGACATTAATGTAAACAACTAGACTTCCTGACTTCTTGCCCTCTGTCAGCCGAGAGTGCCCCCCCCCCGATTTACGAATCTTAATAAATTTTCCATACTTCGCTCCTTTCTAAATTTAATTTTATTATATTTTATTATAAACAATATTTGTAAAAATTTCAATAAAAATAAATTAATTCATAATGCTTGTTATATAATAGTTTTATGGAAAAGACTCTATATCAGATTTTTAAAACTTTTTTCAAAGTCGGGACATTATTGCTTGGAGGCGGATATGTTATTTTACCTCTGCTGCAATCCGAGCTTGTTGATAAAAAACAATGGATAGATGATGATGAATTATGCGAATACTACGCGCTCGGACAGAGTGTTCCGGGAATTATCGCCGCAAATACAGCTATCTTTGTAGGTTATAAATTAAGAAAAACAGCCGGAGCGGTTACTGCAACGCTCGGGATTGTCATGCCTGCCTTCATATCAATAATTTTAATAGCAAAAATTCTTGAAGAAGTTGTTAAAATGAAATTTATCCAGAGCATATTCTGGGGTGTAGGAATAGGTGTTGTACTGTTAATTTATCTTGCTGTAAAAGAAATGTGGAGAAAAAGTGTTGTTGATAAATTTACCTGCTGGGTATTTTTTATAACATTTATTTTATCAGCCTGCTTTAAAGCTCCGCCTGCAGCATTGATAATTCTTGCAATATTTATAGGTCTATGGCTTCAGTACCAAAAGAAAATAGAACATGAGGATAACGAATGATAATATATTTGAAATTATTTTTGGAATTTTTTCATATCGGCTTATTTTCTTTTGGAGGCGGATATGCAACACTGCCGTTTTTGTATCACATAGCTGACGTACAAAAATGGTATACAACAAAACAGCTTACTGACATGATAGCGGTATCCTCAATAACTCCGGGGCCTGTAGGAGTAAATGTGGCAACTTTCGCAGGATTTGCCACAGCAGGAATAACAGGGGCATTTATTGCGACAACCGCTGTGATACTCCCGTCTTTGATATTAATAATTATCATTTCAAAGCTTTTAGAACAATTCAGGCATAACAAATACGTACGTTCGGTCATTTATACTTTAAAACCTGCAGGATGCGGGCTTTTGGCGGCTGTCGGTGTCGATATGTTTATTAACAGCATAAATTTATTTGGAATAGTATTGCTTGTAGGTTTATTTATTGCAAGTTTAACAGAAAAACGCGACCCTTTGTTTTATTTGGGAGTATCGGCACTTGTTGGTCTGATTGCCGGATTTTTTAATCTGACGGGTTGATAAATATTGACAAAACTAAAAAAATCGTAAATAATAAAGAAAAAATCAGGAGGTTAAAAATGACAATTAGAGAAGCTTTGAATTGCCCCCCCCCCGACAGAATGGAATTGTAGAGAGGGTTTACGGATTTTTCAAGATACTAAGATACTATGGCACTAAGACAGTAAGAAGTATCGTAAAAAAGAATTTCTTCCTTCCCTATTTAGGAAAGGATATGAGGATGGGTAATAACAATCAATACCCACCCTGTCCCTCCCTGATTAGGGAGGGAGTTGTTCACGAATCCATGCAGTATAGAAAAAATCTATGTAAAATCCATGTATCGACTGGAACTATTACGTTCCCCAGCTACCTCTGGGAAAGTGAGCATACAACTGCGGGAGATGGTGATACCGGAGATCAATCTGATATTCGGGAGGTGCTGAAACAAGTTCAGCATGAGGGTAATACTTTCTCAGAACGAACTTATTTCACCTATTCACTTCATAAAAAAGCCGCATTCACTCTGGCAGAAGTTTTAATAACATTAGGAATTATCGGTGTTGTCGCTGCTACGACTATACCTGTACTCCTCGCCAACCACAGAAAAACAGTTGCAGAAACAAGACTGGCAAAATTTTACAGCACTATGAATCAGGCTGTACAAAGAGCGGAGGCCGATTATGGCGATAAGACACAGTGGGATAAGTATGAAAAACTTTATGAACAGGATGAAAACGGTAACAATGATACAAGCAGACCAATTACAAATGTTGAATACTTCAATAAATATTTTGCCCCATACATAATTGCGACTAAAATAGTTACTGATGATGGAACAGGTAAAGCCATTGTCTATTTCCCGGATGGTAGTCTTGCTTCATTCAGTGCGTCATCTATAGTATTCTACCCGAATGCAAAGGATTATTCTATTACCGAAAATCAAGTATCAGGCGGCGTAAGAGGAAGCTATGAACATAGAGGCACAAAAAGCTTTACTTTCATTTTTGCTCCTACCGAAAATAGTACTGACACAAAATATAGCTATGCAAAAGGGGTTGAACCATATAAGTGGAGGTGGGACGGAACAGAAGATATGTTAAGAAACGATAATGAATTTGGCTGTAAAAAAGAAGTCAGTAATGAAAGAGCATACTGCACCGCATTAATACAGATGAACGGCTGGAAAATTCCGAAAGATTATCCGCTCAGATTTTAATTAATTCTGTACTGCAGAGCCTGCATAAGATGAGTCTGCTTAATATCTTCCGCACCTTCAAGATCTGCTATGGTTCTTGCAAGTTTCAGAATTCTGTCATAGCGTCTGCCTGAAAGCTGATATTTTACAGCTGCCGTTTTTAATAATTCGGCGCTCTGTTTATCTATCACGCAATATTTTTTTATGAGTTTAGAAGTCAATTCAGAGTTAGTTAAAATTCCGTCATTTCTATAGCGTTCAGCCTGAATTTTTCTTGCTTTAACAACTCTTTTTCTAATATCTTCGGAAGTTTCGGCAGACGGCTGCGTATTCAAAAGCTCATCTGCAGTAAGTCGCGGGACTTCTACCTGCAGATCAATTCTGTCAAGCAAAGGTCCTGACAATCTTGCTTTATATCTGCTTATCTGAAATTCAGAGCACGTACACTGTTTTTCTTTATCACCGAGATAACCGCACGGGCATGGATTCATAGCGCCGAGAAGCATAAATTTTGCAGGATACCTGATAGAATGTTTGGCTCGCGAAATCACAATTTCTCCGTCTTCAAGAGGCTGACGCAAAACCTCCAATACATTTCTCGGGAATTCGACCATTTCATCTAAAAATAAAACTCCTCTGTGAGCAAGCGTAATTTCACCGGGTTTAGGATTAGACCCTCCGCCGATTATGCCGTTTGCGGAAGCTGTATGATGAACGGCTCTAAAAGGACGTTTTGTCATCAAAGGTTCATCTGGAGACAGAAGCCCGCATATACTATATATTTTTGTAAGCTCAAGAGCTTCTGAAAGTTCAAGAGGCGGCAAAATTGATGCAAAACATTTTGCCATAAGAGTTTTACCTGACCCGGGAGAACCTGTCATTAACATATTATGACCGCCTGCCGCGGCGATTTCTAGGGCACGCTTGGCTTTTTGCTGCCCCTTTACATCTTTAAAATCATAGATATATTCCTGCTTTGCGCTGTCTGTCAAATATTTATTTATATCAATTACAGTAGGTTTTATCTGAATATCTGAAAAATGGTTAACAACATCACCGAGACACCCTGCGCCAAAAATATTAACACCGCCTGCAAGCGCTGCTTCCACAGCGTTAACCTCGGGAACAAATATATTTTTTACACCTTCTTCTTTTAATCCGAGAATTAAAGGCAAAACACCCGTCACTCCGCGCAGAGTTCCGTCCAGAGAAAGTTCCCCGATAAATGCATAATCTTTTATCTTATCTTCTTCAAGAACTCCTTCTTCTACAAGAAGACCAATTGCAATAGGCAGATCAAAGTTTGAGCCCTCTTTTTTCAAATCAGCAGGTGCAAGATTCATAACAACTTTTTTAGCCGGAAACGTAAAGCCCGAGTTTTTTATAGCCGAACGTACTCTGTCGCGCGCCTCATTTATCGCCGTATCAGGCAGCCCCACAATAGCAAAACCAGGAAGTCCGTTTAAAACATCTGTTTCCACAGAAACTTTATATGCATTAAGACCTATTACTGTCGCGGTTGTAACTTTATTTACCATAAAATAATATTACTACAAATATTTTTATTGTATAATCAGGCTATGAATATTTTAGCTGTCAATTTCGGCGGAATAGGAGATGAAATATTTTTTCTGCCCGCTCTTATATCTTTAAAAAAAGAATTTCCCGAAGCAAAAATTACTCTTGCACTGGAACCGAGAAGCAAAAGCGTAAAAGATTTAACTGATATTATAGATGATTTATTTCTTATTGATATTAAAGGGAAAAATAAATATGCCCAGCTTTTAAAACTTGTGTATCTCGCACGCAAAGGGCATTTTGATATGGTTTTCTCGTCAGGAGGAAACAAATTTATCAGTATCCTTTTGACACTAACAGGAATAAAAAAGAGATACGGTTATGATACAGGCAAATTGAGCAAAATTCTTTTAACAAAAGCTGTACCTTTAAATAAAAATCGGTATGCCTGTGCTATGTATCATGAACTTGTAACGCCTGTTACAAACTACAAAACATATATCCCTGAAATCAATGTTGAAAGACAGGAAAAAATCTCGAATTCCGTTCTGATACACCCCGGAGTGAGCAAAATGAGCGTGCAAAAGGGAATGGTAAAAACGGTTACGGCGGATGTATGGGCACAGACTGTTGATTTGCTTCTTGAAAAAGGCAAACATGTTATCCTGGCGGGAGGCCCCGATGACAAGGAAGTAGTAGAAACAATTCTTTCTCGCATCACTCTTCATTCTTCACTCTTCACTAATTGTTATGGCAAAACAAAAAGTTTAAAAGATCTGGCGGTTCTTATCGGGAAAGCAGAAAAATTTATATGCTCTGATTCTGCACCTTTGCATGTTGCAGTTGCTATGGGAACAAAAACCTATGTAATTTTCGGACCGACAGATGATAAAAAATTAATTCCGCAATCTGAAAATGTTATCCCGATTAAAGCATCGGATAACTGCCCGATAAAACCGTGTCTTTGGGAGCACCGACAAACAACATGCGAAAAACTTGACTGCTTAAAAATTACGGCACAGGATATTGTTCGGAAAGTTCTTTAGAATACAAATCTTCAAAAATAATACGTAATTTATTTTTATCTGCAATTATTTGACGCAATTCATTCAAAGGTTCAGCATTTTTGGAATCTTCCAACCACAATTTCATATAACCGCCTCCGGCATATTTTTCTTTCATATGTTCAACAAGATGCTCCCAGTGAATTTCCTTATCAGAGGAAGGCGTATTTTTCATAGAATACTGAATAGTTCGTTTGATAATTTTTAAAGGTACAATATCCCTGTCAGCCTCTGCAACTATTTTTCCGTAAATACTTCTTGGAGGATTTTTTGAAGATGCTCTATGATCTTCCACTGCCTCTTTCATAATCTTTATTTCTTCGTGCGAAAACCATTGTCTTAATTGAATATCAGATTCAAGAATTTTTCCCGAAACAATATGATGCAGTTCTCTGCCTTCACATAAGCCTAAATCATGATATGCAGCTATAACATAAGCACATTCAAGATTTACACCGTATTTTTCTGCAAGATTTAAACTCTCGCAAATAACATCTCTGACATGTTCAACTCCATGCCCTTTATCGAATTCTGTATACTTTGGAATTACAATAGTTTCAATATATTTTTCTAATTCTTTATTCATTATATTCCGACACTCAATCCTGCACAAATATTTATTGACTGCCCCGTAATACCTTTTGCATCTTCCGAAATTAAGTATTTACAAAGTTTTGCAATCTCTTTGGGTTTTACAAATCTTTTTTGCGGGATTGTTTCCATTATTTCTTCTTTTGAAAACTCGCTTTCCTCAATAGAATTCATTCCGAGTTCCGTTTCAACCCAGCCGGGATTTATTGTATTTACGGTTATATCAAATTCCGCAAGTTCAAGTGCCAGAGCTTTAGTCAATCCTATAAGTCCTGATTTTGACGATGAATAAATGCTTGCATAAGCTTCTCCCATTACACCCGAAATTGATCCGATATTTATTATTCTTCCCCATCTTTGCCCCTTCATGTGAGGAATTGCTTTTGATATAAGATATGCAGGAGCAATTAAATTTGTTTGATAAAGCCTTTGAATATCAGCTATACTCATAGTTTCAAGCCCTGCATAAATATATTCGCCCGCATTATTGATTAACACGTCTATATTTTTTTCTTCAATAAATTTTGCAAGTATATTTATATCTTTTGATAAATCGCATACACAAAATCCTTTAGCATTACAAGCAGTGAGTGCCTGTTCATTCCTGCCTGTAACAAATACCTCACCGGCAGATTGAAGCTCATTTGCTATTGCGTTGCCTATTCCTTTAGAAGCGCCTGTTACTAATATATTCATGATTTATACTCCTTTAAAAAATTTCGAACAATGAATGATGCCATAAATATTCCGGCACAGCTTGCAACAAACGGAGTTGATGACGGAGTAATCTTTGTGAATTCAATATTTTCACCGTTTTTTGTAATTATTTTTTCATTAACTGAAATCTTTTCCTGTACAAAAGGTTTTTCTCTGCTTGCAACAACAGTAATACCTTTTTCAACCCCGCGTTTTTTCAGCTGATAAATTATATTTGAGACAAACGGCACATTTTTGTTTTCAATTTCAGAAATATCGCATATATACAACTGTGAGGGATCAATTCTGTTACCTGCACCCATCGAACTTATAACAGGAATCTTGCTTTTTACACAAGTTTCAAGCAATTCAATTTTTGAACGCATTGTATCTATTGCATCGGCAGCATAATCAACACTTGAAAAATCAATATTACCCGTATAAAAATCATCAATAACATTCAATTTTATATCAGGATTTATATCTTTCAGCCTCTGCTCAAAAAGATAAGTTTTTTTTTGCCCTACAGTTGAATGCAATGCAACAAGCTGGCGATTTATATTAGTTTTTGAAACAGTATCAAAGTCGACAAGCGTCAGCTCTCCCGTACCTGCTCTTGCAAGAGCTTCCGCGCAATAACCGCCGACTCCGCCAAGCCCAAAAACAACAATATGTTTCTGTGAAAGAAGTTTTTGATTTTCTTCTCCCCAAAAAAGTTCATTGCGCGAAAAAATATTTTCCATTTAAACCCTCATACGAATATCTAACTTTTGCAAAAGCTTAAGTTAAAATTCTATCCTCTCCAAAATCGGGCGAGGAGCAAATTATTCTATTTAATTATTCCGAAGCCTAAAAGGAATGTACAAATTAAAAATATTGCCGAAACTATTGCTGTCAGCTTGTTTAATCCTTTTTCAGCACTTTTCTGCGATGCAAATACATGAGATGCTCCGCCGATGCCTGCAATTCCATCGCCTTTCGGGGAATGCAATAAAATTAAAACGATTAATAATAAAGCTGAAATAATCTGAACAGCCCAAACTAAATTTAATAACATTTATTTTTTCTCCTTTTTCTTAGAAATAAAGTGGGCTCTTTTAGAATTCAATTTGATATTTTCAAAAGTATATAATCTTGCAGGTCTTTTTGATGAAGACTTTGTATATTCATTAAGTTCAATCAAACCTTCTGTCGAAAGAGCTTTCTTTCTGAAATTGCGTTTATCTAATTTTTTACCCATAATCAGCTCGTAAGCTTTCTGCATTTCGGTCAGTGTAAATTTTTCATTCAAAAGCTGATATGCAACAGGGCATAATTCTAATCTTTCACGGGTTCTTTTCAGAGAATATTCAATAATTTCTTTGTGGTCAAAAGCCAGAGGCGGAAGATCAGAAATCTTATGCCAGCCCAATTCCAGTGTAGGCACGATATTTATATCTTCTGCTCTCACCAGCGCAAAATATGCACAGGTTATAACTCTTGCATTCGGGTGTCTCAAAGGATCTCCGAATGTGTATAACTGTTCAAGGTAAACGTTATCAATATTTGTACGTTCTTTTAATACTCTTAACGCTGCCTGATCAAGGTTTTCAGATAATCTTACATAACCGCCCGGGATAGCCCATTTATCTTTAAAGGGTTCATTAAGACGTTTAACCAGCAAAACCTGCAAGGCATCATTTTTCATCGTTACTATTACAACGTCTACCGTAATTTCGTGTGTCTTGGTTTCGTTAAAAATCATAAATTCTCTGTCCCTAAGATTAATAATATAATAAAAATAAAATTTTACATTAGTTAATAGTTATTTTTTATTAACAATTTTTAACATGAATTTTAAAATAGAACAATTTATATGAACATAAATACTTTATATATATAAGGGGAAATTTTCAGAGGAAAAATGAGTATATATAACTGGGGATTAAACAACATATTTATGAATAGTTTTATACCGATGCCCGCGGATCCATTTGGAGGCTTAAATCCTTTTTGCACAGGTTTCGGATATTCTAATCCGTTTTTTAACTATATGATTCCTCAATTTAATATGTTTCCGTCTTTTATAATGCCGTCAAACAGCATATTCAATTCAATGCCTGCTATGAATTATTCAATGCCTTTTATGTCTAATCCGTTTAACTATACACTGCCATCGACTGTTTACACTGCGGGCTTAGAAGGCTTTGATATTCCGGCATTCAACTCTTTGAGCACTGCTGCAAATAAAAATCTATCAAATACAAGTACAACAAAATCAGAATACAAAGGTGTTAAACGTTCTGTCAAATTAGATAAGAATTTCTTAAACAGAGTTAAACAAATAGCGGATAAAATAAATTGCGATTATAAAGATTTATTAGCAATTATGAACAGTGAATCAGGGCTTAATCCTGGAGCATGGCACGGGAAAAGCGCTGTTGGCTTAATCCAGTTTACAGATATTTGTCTTGATCAAATCAATCTTGTATACGGAACATCTTACACAAAAGAACAGGTCGGCAAAATGACAGGCATCCAGCAGCTTGATCTTGTTGAAAAAATACTTGTCTATATAAAAAAACAAAAATTCCCGCCCAATAAAAGACTTTCAGCCGGAGATGTATATGCAATGATTTTTGCTCCAAGCTATGCAAATCAAGAAGTTTTATACAAAAAAGGGTCAAAAGGATATGCACAAAACCCTCTGGATCTAGACAAAGACGGTGCTATTACAAAAACAGACCTTGAAAATCACTTGAAAAAAAAGCAAGTTGAAATTATTGCTTAATTATAAAGATTTTCCATAAATTTATATTACAATTCGAAATATTTCATTGATGTTCCGAAATGTTTCATGTATGTTCATGAAATATATAACAGATTTGCGGAAAGGCTTTAAAATGGATAAGGGATACATTGAAAACGGTTTTATTGTCGATGTAAGCAATGCTCACAAGACATCTGAAATTATTTATGAACTGAGCAGAATTTTAGATCTGCCTGACGCACAGAGCAAAAAAGTCTGCCTGAAACTCGGCTCGGTTGATTTGACAACTACCGAACTTACAAGTATAAAAGCTCTTGTTGAATCAATGAATTCTGAAATAGAATTCATTACCACAGCATCAGATTATACGGTAAAATCTGCTGAAGAACTTGATATAAAAGTTTCAGAACTTGAAAATAAAGTTCCCATGCCAGAATTTAACGCTGATCAGGAAAAAGTTAATCAGGAGCTGGAAAGAGCTTTAGATAAAATTTTTGGAGATGAAAACACAGAAATCAAAACTTTCGCACAGGAAGAAGATTTGAAAAAATTACAAAAAGATGCGCCTGCAGCCCCGGTTAAACCGCTTGACGAAATAAGCAGTAAACCAGCTGTATCCGAAAATCAAATGGAAACTATTGAAACAGCTGCTGTTGAAACTGAAAAAGCAAATCTTAAAACCGATAATAATGAAATCACCTTAAAATCTTCCGCACCGGCAGAAACTCAAGATTTCAACCCTGCAGAAGAATTAAAAGATTTTAACAGCGAACTTGAAAACGCAAACAAAATTGAAGGGGAAGATATTGAAGATATAGACTACAATCTTGATGATTTAAGAAAATCTTTGAGAGAAACAGAGAAACTTCCCACATTGTATATCCAAAGGACATTACGTTCGGGACAGAGCATAACCTCAGACGGAAATATTGTAATTATCGGAGACGCTAATCCGGGTTCTGAAATTATTGCCAAAGGCGACATCACTATCTGGGGTATTTTAGGTGGAATAGCTCATGCCGGTTCTGCCGGAAACAGGTATGCAAAAATCCGCGCCTTAAAAATGAATGCTATTCAGTTAAGAATAGCTGATACATTTGCAAGACGTCCGGATAATATTAATATTCCGTATATCCAAAAAACCGATACATTTATTCCCGAAGAAGCCTGTATATACAAGAAACAAATAATTATACGCAAAATACACGAATCATAAAAAGGAGAAATAATGAGCGGTAGAGTTATCGTAATAACATCCGGAAAAGGCGGTGTAGGCAAAACTACAACTAATGCCAATATCGGAACGGCCCTTGCCAAAGCTGGCAAAAAGGTTGTAATGATCGACACCGATCTGGGATTAAGAAATTTAGATTTATTACTTGGCCTTGAAAACAGAATAGTTTATACAATTGTAGATGTTGTTGAAGAACGCTGCAAACTTAAACAGGCTTTAGTAAAAGATAAAAAGAATCCGAACCTGTGCCTTCTTGCTGCAGCACAGACACGTGATAAAACAGCCGTAACGGAAGAACAGTTGAAAGATATATGCGAACAATTAAAAAAAGATTTCGATTTTATTCTTATTGACTGTCCTGCAGGGATTGAACAGGGTTTCCAAAATGCAGTTGCAGGAGCCTCCGAAGCAATCGTTGTTACAACACCCGAAATGTCAGCTGTTCGTGATGCCGATAGAATTATCGGACTTCTGGAAGCAAAAGAAGAAATTAAATCTTATAAACTATTGTTAAACAGAGTACGTCCAAACCTTATTAAAACAAATGATATGATGAGCGTAGATGATGTCGTTGAAATACTTTCAGCGGATTTAATCGGAATAATTCCTGAAGATACAGGCATTATTACTTCAACTAACAAAGGCGAACCTATTGTTAACGATGAAAAATCACTTGCAGGCAAAGCTTACAACAATGTCGCAAGAAGAATTATAGGCGAAGACGTTCCGTTCTTAAATCTTGAAGAACCGCAGGGAGTAATGGCTAAGATGAAAAAGTTCTTCTCCGGACTTATGGGAAAGGAGAAAGCATAAGATGTTATTAGCAAATTTATACAATAAAGTCTTAGGTTTTTTCCGCCAGACAGATGCTGAACAGACAGAATCATCAAAAGATACTGCCTGCAACAGATTACGCGTTGTTCTAATGCAGGACAGAACAAATCTTACGCCTGAACTTATGGAACGTATGAGACGCGAGATGATTGACCTTCTTTCGAAATATGTTGAAATGGATAAAGAAGCACTTGAACTTAACCTTGAACAGGATGGAGATCAGGTTGCATTAATGCTTTCTATTCCTGTCATCAGAGCGAAAGACGAAGATGAAATAAAAGCTGCCCTTGAAGCAGAAGATAAAGAAAAAGAAGATTCAAAAGAAACTTCGGGAGAAGCAGAAACAGATAATGATGATGAATTATCTCAAAAAAATGACGAAAACCTTGATGAAGGAAAGGCTTCTGACGAAATATCAAAAAATGATGCAAATAATGAAAATGAAGACGAAAACTCAGATGACAAAATAGAAATCACAACAAAAGAAGAAGACGAAGAAAAAGAAGAAAAATAAATACTTTTAATACGAAAATAATTTAGTAAAAAAAAGAACCGCCTTATGATGCGGTTTTTTTTAACTAAAATTTTGTAACAAATTATATACATTTTTTAAATACGCCTGTTGACAGGTAAATTTGTTTGTTTTAACATTGATATGCTTGGAATTAATGTATTTACCAATATCCGAAATATTTGTAGAATAGCAGTTCCGGGCAGTGTATTACAATAAAAAAAGAAAAAGGAATGCAAATGGCAACCACAACTAGACAAAGAATCAGAGTTTGTTTGAAAGCTTATGATCATAAATTAATTGACGTATCTTCAGACAAAATCGTAGAAACAGCAAAAAGAACAGACGCTAAAGTAGCCGGACCTATTCCTTTACCTACAAAAAGACGTATATATTGCGTTTTGCGTTCACCCCACGTTGATAAAAAATCCCGTGAACATTTTGAAATGAGAACTCATAAACGTATTATTGATATATACGAACCTACTCAACAGACAGTTGAAGAATTGGGAAGATTAGACCTTCCTGCAGGTGTAGATATTGAAGTTAAACTTTAATATTTACCATTTTGAAAATTAAATAAGCATTATGCATGTAATGTGAACTACAACCGAACAGGGGCAAAAATATAAAGGGACAGCCTTTATAAAAAAATCTCCAGATCGGAACAGCCCAAAAGGCTGTGAGGTGTAAGTCCTCAAATTAGGTAAAGATTAGCAAGACGTAGCGCTCGCAAGAGAATCGGATTTTCGCAAAAGTGAAACCGGAAGGGTTGAAACTTATACAGGTGAAAAACGTGATGGCATGGAGTAATTTGTTAAAATTACGAAATGAATTGAAACGTTTTGAACTGCGAATAATCCAAGAAAAATGAAAGGTAAGAATATGACACTAGGTGTAATAGGTAAAAAACTTGGAATGACACAGATCTTTGACGAACAAGGTTTGGCAATTCCCGTAACCGTAATTAAAGTTGATCCGATTGTTGTTACTCAGGTAAAAACGGTTGAAACTGACGGCTACAATGCAATTCAGGTAGGTACAATTTCTGCAAAAGAAAAACACTTAACTAAAGCAGAAATCGGCCACTTTAAGAAAAATAATCTTGAAAACTTCAGACACCTTCAGGAATTCAGAGTTGATAACCCGTCTGATTACAAAGTAGGCGACAAGATTGAATTATCAGTTCTTGATAACGTTGAAAAAGTAGACGTTACAGGTAAATCAATAGGTAAAGGCTTCCAGGGTACAGTAAAAAGATGGAACTTTTCAAGAGGACCTATGGGACACGGTTCTAAAAACCACAGAGAACCAGGTTCAATAGGTGCAGGTACAACTCCTTCACGTGTTATCAAAGGCAAAAGAATGGCCGGTAACATGGGCAACGAAAGAGTTACAATAACTAAATTGAAATTAGTTAAAGTTGATGCCGCAAACAGCTTAGTATTAATCAAAGGTTCAGTACCGGGCTGTGAAGGCAGATTAGTTACAATAGTTCCGACAAGAACTAAGTGGAACTAATTATTTAACTTCCCTAACCCTTTGCGGGAGAGGGAGAAATTCTTAACGAATGAAATGAGTTTTAGAATTTCGGGTGAGGGGTCTCACCAACTGTACATTATAAACAGAACAAGTTTAAAAAATCCTGACTTGCCATATAAAACCAAGCGAGCAAAGGAATGAAAAATGCGTAGCATTTTGAAAGTTGAACATTCATAATCGAAAACCGCGTTTTTCAATTTGAATGTGAACGGTTTCGTTTAACACGAGCTAAGCAATGCAACGGAAAGGGGTAAGCAGTAAAAGATAAGAATAAAGGAAAAACAAAAATGTCAAAAGAAATATTAAGCACAACAGGTGAAAAATTAGGCGAAATTACATTGAACGAAAATGTATTCGGTGTTGAACCTAATATTCATGTAATGCACTTAGCATTAAGAAGACAATTGAACAATGCACGTCAGGGTTCAGCCTGCGCTAAAACAAGAGCAGAAGTATCAGGCGGCGGCAAAAAACCTTGGAAACAAAAAGGTACAGGCAGAGCAAGAGCAGGTTCTCTCCGCTCGCCATTGTTCGCAGGCGGCGGCGTAATCTTCGGACCAAAACCGAGAAGCTATGCATTCAATATGCCTCAAAAAGCAAGACAATTAGCTATCAAATCAGCATTGTCTGCAAGAAGCGAACAAATGGTTGTAGTAAAAGACTTCTCAGCAATTTCCGAACCTAAAACAAAATTGATGGTAAGCGCATTAAAATCATTAAAAGTTACAGGTAAAATTTTAATCGTTGCAGATGTTAAAGCTGAAGAAAACAAAAATTTAGAACTTTCAGCAAGAAACATCCCGAGCGTAAAAATCATTTTACCTTCAAACCTTAACGTAAAAGATTTACTGGAAGCTGATTCTGTTGTAATTACCGAATCTGCTGTTAAAGATATAACAGAAAAGCTAAGCTAACCGTTGCCGAAGAATGAGGCTTACGGGTACTTAGTCCCGAACTCGTTTCGGGATCGCAAATCCGAAAAAAGTAAAGGAAACTTACAAAATGAGTAAAGCAAGAACAAATACAGAAAAATTATATGATGTAATTAAAAAACCTATAATCACAGAAAAGTCAGTAGGTGCTACATCTATGGGACAGTATACTTTTGAAGTCGTAAAAGACGCAACAAAAGTTGAAATTGCTCAGGCTGTAGAATTGGCTTTCCCTGGAAGAAAGGTTAAAAAAGTAAGAACAGTTTATATGCCGTCTCACGAAAAAAGAATGGGATATAAATTCGGAAGAACAGATTCTTCTAAAAAAGCCATCGTAACAATCGAAGGCGACCCGATTGAAGAATTAATCGGTGCATAACGGATTTTGGCTAGTGCGCCGTGTGAGCACCTGAGTGAGCATAGATTGAATGCAAACGAGGAAAGCGAACCCAGCACATCTCAACGAGAAATTTGATGAAACGGAATAAATTTAAAAAATTTATGTAGTGGAATGAAAAATTTCGAGTTGCCAATAATCCAAGATAATAAAAAGGGGCGGAAGGCATAAGTCCCAGAAAAAGTACAAAGCCAATTAAAGGAGAAAAATAAAAATGGCAATCAGAAAAATAAACCCTACATCTCCAGGCCAAAGAGGGATGACAAAAAGTGATTATCAAGAAATCACCTGCACAACTCCTGAAAAATCATTGTTAAAATCATTGAAAAAAACAGCAGGAAGAAATAATACAGGAAGAATTACATGTCGTCATAAAGGCGGCGGTGTAAAAAGGACTTACCGTATAATTGACTTCAAACGTGAAAAATTCGGCGTACCTGCAACAGTAAAAACTATTGAATACGACCCGAACAGAAACGTTAGAATATCTTTAGTATATTACGCAGACGGTGAAAAAAGATATATCTTAACACCGGAAGGATTAAACGTAGGCGATGTAATTGTTTCAGGTCCTGAAGCACCTGTTCAGACAGGCAACGCTTTACCGCTTGAATTAATCCCGTTAGGTACAATAGTTCACAACATTGAACTTACACCCGGACGCGGCGGCGTTATGGTCAGATCTGCAGGTAATGCAGCTCAGGTAATGGCTAAAGAAGGCAATTACGTAACAATAAAACTTCCGTCATCAGAAATGAGAATGGTAAGAAAAGAATGCATGGCAACAATCGGTACATTAGGCAATGCAGAATTCAAAAACCTTTCTATCGGTAAAGCCGGAAGAAAACGCTACTTAGGCATCAGACCTACAGTACGCGGTGTTACAATGAACCCATGCGATCACCCTCACGGCGGTGGTGAAGGTAAAACAGGTCCCGGCGGACACCCGAAAACACCTTGGGGTAAACCGGCTCTTGGTCATAAAACCAGAAAAGCAGGAAAAGCTTCTGACAAATTAATCGTTAGAAGAAGAAAAAAATAACATAGCCGTTAGCGAACGTAAGTGAGTATTACGGATATGTTATCCCGAACTTGTTTCGGGAGCTCACAACCGAAAAACAAACACAAAAGGAGAATAAATTAATGGCACGTTCATTAAAAAAAGGTCCATACGTAGAAGAAGCTCTACAAAACAAAATTGCAAAAATGAATGCAAACTCAGAACATAAAGTTATAAAAACCTGGTCCAGAGCATCTATGATTGTACCTGACATGTTAGGACATACAATTGCTGTTCACAACGGAAAAACTCACGTTCCCGTATATGTAACAGAACAGATGATCGGACACAAATTAGGCGAGTTTGCACCTACAAGATTGTTTAAAGGACACGCAGGTTCTGATAAGACTGCTAAAAGAAAATAAGTGCAAAGCACAACAAAGTTAGAAGGAAAATAAAAAATGGAAGCTAAAGCAAGACAAACAGATATTAAAATGACAGCCAGAAAACTTCGCAGAGTAATCAACGAAGTCAGAGGGAAATCTGTCGTTGAAGCTCAAGATATGTTACGTTTTATGCCTTATTTTGCAGCAAGAGTGGTTGAAAAGAACTTGAAAGCCGCTGTTGCAAATGCACAGGAAAAATACGGCATAGGTGCAGAATCTTTAAAGGTTTCTGAAATCTTTGCAGATGAAAGCGTTACATACAAAAGAGCAAGAACAAGAGCGCAAGGTCGTATGTACAAAAGACTAAAACGCACTTCTCATTTAACATTAAAAGTGAGCGATATCACTGTTAAAAAATAGTAGCGCGAACGAGCTGAGGGCGTACGGTGCGCGAAGACCGCAGCGGCAGACCCGTTAAAAGCGAGTAAGCAAGACGTAAATGTAAAAGATAAAGGTAAATAAAATGGGACAAAAAACACATCCAAAAGGATTTAGAATCGGTATAATCCAACCCTGGGTAAGCACATGGTTTGCAAAGGTTAAGGATTATGGCGTATTTGTAGCAGAAGATGCTAGAATCAGAAAATTTATTAAGAAAAAACTATATGCGGCAGGCATTTCTAAAATTTTAATTGCAAGAAAGGCCCAAAACATAACAGTAACAGTAGTAACGGCAAAACCCGGCATAGTAGTCGGCAGAGGCGGTCAGGGTATTGACGATTTGAAAAAAGAAGTTTCAAAATATATCGGCAAACCTGTAATTATTAATGTTGTGGAAGTTGCAAGAATTGATGCAGATGCACAGCTTGTAGCAGAATCAATCGCCCAGCAGTTAGAAAAACGTGTTGCTTTCAGACGTGCAATGAAACAGGCAATGCAGCGCACAATGAGAGCAGGCGCTCAAGGTATAAAAGTAATGGTATCAGGACGTTTGGGCGGTGCAGAAATCGCACGTTCGGAATGGGCTAAAGAAGGAAGAATTCCTCTTCAAACACTTCGTGCTGATGTTGATTACGGATTCACCGAAGCAGATACTATTATGGGTAAAATCGGTGTTAAGGTATGGATTTTCAAAGGCAACTTAATGCCCGGCGAAAAAGCAGACCAGAACATTAAAGCAAAAAACGGCAAAGAAGGTTCTGACAAAGGCGCAAGACGTCCAAGACGCAGAATTTCAACAGAAACTGCCGAATAAAAATAAAGTAAAGAAAATATAACAGGAGTAAAATAAAAATGTTACAGCCTAAAAAAACTAAATACCGCAAAATGATGAAAGGCAGAATGAAAGGCACAGAAACCAGAGGAACACAACTGGAATTTGGCGGATATGCACTTCAAGCTGTTGAACCCGGCTGGATAACCAGCAGACAAATCGAGGCTGCACGTCGTGCAATGACTCGTGAAATCAAACGTGGCGGTAACGTTTGGATTAAAATATTCCCTGATAAACCGATTACTGCAAAACCTGCTGAAACTCGTATGGGATCAGGTAAAGGTAATTTGGAATACTGGGTAGCAGTTGTTAAACCGAACAGAATTCTTTTTGAACTTGATTACTTCGACAGAAGTGTTGCAGTTCACGCATTGGAATTAGCTGCTCAAAAACTGCCAATCAAAGTTAAAGTAGTAGAAAAAGCTAAGTTAGAAGCATAAAATGCTTAAAACTATAAGGAAATAAAACGATGAAACTAAATGAAATGCGCGAAAAATCAGTTGAAGAGCTGCAAAGTGCAATAGTTGACTGGAAAAAAGATTTGTTTAACTACAAATTACAGCTTTCCACTCATAAATTGGAAAACACAGCATTAATTTCCAAAACAAAAAGACTTATAGCACAAGCAAAAACTGTTATAAAAGAAAAAGGAAGCGCTGCTGTATAGCGGAAGCTTTCAAAGGAGAAAAGACAAAATGCCTAAAAAAGAAAAACAAGGTGTTGTAATAAGTAATAAAATGGACAAAACAATTGTTGTAAAAGTCGCAGATTACGAACCACACCCGAAATACAAAAAAATCATAGAATCAAATAAAAACTACAAAGCACATGATGAAGGCAATGTTTGCAATGAAGGCGATGTTGTAAGAATCGTTGAATCAAGGCCTATTTCAGGCGGCAAACGCTGGAAACTTGCTGAAGTAGTTGAGAAAGCACGTTAATTCTTAATAAGCGTCAGCGAATTTAGAAGTAACGTGTCCTGAACTTGTTTCAGGACCTCCGGAACTTTGTTTCGGTCAGCATACAGACATCATTATAACCTAATGCGCTGTCGAATGAGTAAAACATTCTTTAAAAATAAAGGAAAAGAACAATGATACAACAAGAAACTAGACTAGAAGTAGCAGATAATACAGGTGCAAAAGAACTTTTATGCATTCGCGTAATGGGAAGTTCTAACAAAAAATTTGCTGCAGTGGGCGATGAAATCGTTGCCGCAGTAAAAGATGCCAACCCGAATATGCCTGTAAAAAAATCTGAAGTTGTTAGAGCTGTCGTAGTCAGAACAAAAGCTGATATCAAACGTGCAGACGGATCTGTTATCAGATTTGATGAAAACGCAGCAGTTATTATTAACAAAGACGGCAACCCGAGAGGAACACGTGTTTTCGGCCCCGTTGCCCGTGAATTAAGAGACAAAGGATATATGAAAATAGTTTCTTTGGCTCCGGAAGTTATTTAGTTCTAGACTTGCTTTCAGCAAGTCGTAGAAATAAATAATCCCGTGCTTGACATGGGATCTCCTAAAAGAAAATTAAAAACAAAAGGAATACAAAAATGACAAAGAAAAAATTGCATGTAAAAAATACTGACAGAGTAATGATTATTGCAGGCAAAGATAAAGGTAAATCAGGTAACATTAAAAAAGTTAACGTTGCAGAAGGAACTGTTACGGTTGAAGGATTGAATATGGCTACCAAAGCTCAAAAACCTCAGCCTATGGCAGGAATTCAAGGCGGCTTAATCAAAGTTGAAGCACCGGTTGACGCTTCAAATGTAATGGTTATCTGCCCTGCCTGCGAAAAACCGACAAGGATCAAACACGAAGTCGTTGACGGCAAAAAAGTTCGTGTTTGTAAAAAATGTGGTGAACAATTAGATGCTAAATTATAATTCGTGTTATAATTTCAGTATCACAGAATTAAGGAAATTAAGAAAATGACAACTAAAACCAGAAATTTAAAAGCGAAATATCAAGAAGAAGTAATTCCTGCATTAAAGGAAAAATTCGGCTATAAAAATGTTAACCAGATCCCAAAACTTCATAAAATCGTTTTGAATATGGGTGTCGGCGAAGCTTCTCACAACTCAAAAATCGCAGAAGCTATAGAAGCTCAATTGACCAAAATTGCAGGTCAAAAATGCGTAGTTACAAAAGCTAAAAAATCAATCGCATCATATAAGTTAAGAGAAGGAATGCCGGTTGGCGCAATGGTTACATTGCGCGGTGAAAGAATGTATGATTTCTTACAAAAACTTATCTGTGTAGTTCTTCCGCGTATCCGCGACTTCAGAGGTATATCACCGAAAAGTTTTGACGGCAGAGGAAACTATACATTAGGTTTGAAAGAACAGGCATTATTCCCTGAAATCACTTATGAAGAAGTTGATTTAGTAAAAGGTATGAACGTGTCAATAATTACAACTGCCGAAACTGATGATGAAGCACGTGAATTGTTGAAATTACTCGGAATGCCTTTCAAAGGATTAAAATAAAACGTCATTCCGAACTGGTTTCGGGATCTCAAATTTAAACAAGACAAAGAATAAATAAACATAAAAGGAGAAATTCATGGCTAAAAAAGCGATGATAAACAAAGAACTAAGACGCGAAAAACTTGTTGCAGCCGGCAAATACCCTGCAGTAAGACTTCATAACAGATGCAGCATCTGCGGTAGACCTCACGGATATCACAGAGATTTCGGTCTTTGCAGAATTTGTTTAAGAAAAATGGCTCACGAAGGCTTACTTCCGGGCGTTACAAAAGCAAGCTGGTAGGAACGTAGCCGTTCCATCCACCACTTAGGTTCTGCAGAATCTTCTAGGTAATGGCTAAAGAAGACAGCGTGTCGTTGCACTCGCCATTAAGGTTTTGCATAAATCTTTGAGACAATAGTTAAAGAAAGGAACGTGGCCGTTCCAACCAACACTCAAAGGTTACATGTAACAGCTTCGCCCACCAACTGTACTTATGTAAAGAAGTTCAGAGAGTGAAATGGCGATGCGAAGGCGGCGGTGTTGCAACTGTAAATTTTATATCAATAAAAACCAAAGGACCGAGGGATGCGGTCTTTTTTGGTTTTTGTAAACAAAAATTAAAAATAATATTGTAAATTAAGTATGTTTATGATAGTTTATTAGTACAGTTCCAGACTGCTGAAACAAGCTTCAATATGAAGCAAAATTAATTCAGTAAGTGGTGTAATAGTTAATTTAAGGATACTGCCTTTAACTGGAGGTAAGTCCGGAGGTATTTTAAATGTCAATGACAGATCCTATAGCAGATATGCTAACAAGAATCAGAAACGCTAACATGGTTTCACACCCGTCAGTTTCTATGCCGTCTTCTAAATTAAAAGTTCAATTAGCTAAATTGCTTAAAGAAGAAGGATTTATTACTGACTACAGCGTTAAAGACGAAGGTAAATTCAAGGTTTTAGAAATCACTTTGAAATATGATGAAAAGAACAAACCTATCATCACTAAATTAGAAAGAATTTCTAAACCCGGTTTGAGAAACTACAGCAAAGCTAAAAACCTCCCTAAAGTATTAGGCGGAATGGGCATTGCGATTGTTTCTACAAGCAAAGGGCTTTTAACTGACAGAAAAGCTCGTAAAGAAAACATAGGCGGAGAAGTTCTCTGCTACGTTTATTAGGAACGTAGCCGTTCCAGCCGCCACTTAGGGGTTTGCATAAATTTAACTATATTGGCGGTAAAAATTTTTGTTTAAGTTCAATTGGTAGAAAAGCTTAAACATTGTACACAATATATACCAAAAGGAGAAAAAAATGTCACGTATTGGTAAAAAACCTATCGAAATTCCGCAAGGAGTTGAAGTTAAAATAGATGGTCATAACGTTATCGTTAAAGGACCTCACGGCACTGAAACAGTTCACGTTCGTCCGGAAATTGAAGTTAAAATCGAAGACAATCACATTGTACTTTCTAAAGTCGGTGATTCAAGAGAAACTGATGCTCTATACGGACTTTCAAGAACACTGGTTGCTAACGCCGTTCACGGTGTAAAAGAACAGTTTGAAAAAAAATTGGAAATTCAAGGTGTTGGTTACAGAGCAAATATGGAAGGGAAAAACTTAAATCTTTCTTTAGGTTATTCTCACCCTGTTATCGTTGAACCGCCAGAAGGAATTACAATTTCTGTTGAAGCTAACACAAAAATCTCAGTAAAAGGCTCCAACAAACAAACTGTAGGCGATGTTGCAGCATTCATCAGATCTAAACGTCCTCCTGAAGTTTACAAAGGAAAAGGCGTTAGATATGAAGGCGAACACATCAGACGTAAAGCCGGTAAAGCAGGTAAGAAATAAGGCATAAGCCTTAAATAAATTGCATGTGAAGGGTGAAAAATAAGTAGCCCGTTAAAGCAAGTAATGAAAGGAAAATAAAATGATTAAACAAGAAAGCAGAAAACCAAGAATACAAAAAAGACACAAATCTATAAGAGTTAAATTGTCAGGAACGGCTGAATTTCCGAGATTGGCAGTTTACAGAAGCACAAAACATATTTATGCTCAATTGATTGACGACGTTAATCATGTAACACTTGCAGCAGCATCTTCAAACGACAAAGAGTTAAAAGAAAAATTAACTCACGGCGGAAATATTGAAGCTGCTAAAGTTGTAGGCGAATCAATTGCTAAAAAAGCTAAAAAAGCAGGTATTGAATGCGTTGTATTTGACCGCGGAGGTTTCTTATACCACGGTCGTGTAGCGGCTTTAGCTGATGCTGCAAGAGAAGCAGGATTAATGTTCTAGGAACGTAGCCCTTCCATCCGCCACCTAGGTTTTGCATAAATCTTTTTGGCAAAAACTAAAAATTTAAACCACACACCATTTTGTCATCCTGAATTTAGTTCAGGAGCTCATACAGATTCTGAAACAAGTTCAGAATGACAAACGAAAAAATGGTGTGTGGTTTATTAATACTTAAAAAATAATTAATTATTTCAGGTTTTCACATTTTTTATATTATCATATATAGTAGGAGATACTGAATATGGAATATAAAGATTACTACGATATCCTGGGTGTAAAACGCGATGCAACGGAATCTGAGATTAAATCAGCTTACAGAAAACTGGCACGCAAATACCACCCTGATGTTAATAAAACTAAAGAAGCAGAAAGCAAATTTAAAGATATAAATGAAGCATACGAGGTTCTCGGCGACAAACAGAAAAGAGAACGTTATGACAGCTTAGGCTCTAACTGGCAGGGAGGGCAGAGCTGGACACCGCCTCCGGGATTTGAACAATTCGGTTTTGGCGGCGGTCAGGGCGGAAATTATCAGAGCTTCAGCTTTAACGGTCAGGACTTGGGAGGATTTTCAGACTTTTTCAGTTCTTTATTCGGCGACATGATGGGAGCCGGTTCAAGAACAAGAAGCATGAATTTTGACGGTTTTGATTTTGGCGGAGCAGCGCAGCAGCAGAGAACCTCAAGAAAAAGAACACAGCAGGCCCCAAAAGCTGAAAATCTTGATGTTACAATGAACTTAAACGTAACGGTAAAAGACATTTTTGATCAAAAACCGATTAGTGTAAAATTTAACGAAATAGAACGCTGTACAAAATGTTCAGGCAGCGGAGGCTATTGCAGTGAATGCGGCGGAACAGGCTTTAAATCGGAACCTAAATCAATTAAGGTAAAACTTCCGCCTAACATAACGGAAGGACAAAAAGTCAGAATTAAAGGAGAAGGTAAATCCGATTCTTACGGCAGAAAGGGAGATTTGTACCTGATTGTTAATATCAAAGATAAAGAATATGAAGTTAACGGTTCTGATTTGACTAAAGAAATAGAGATTACTCCGCCGGAAGCAGTTTTAGGGACAAAAAAAGAAATAGAAACATTGCATGGTAAAATAAATATAAAAATCCCGCCAAAAACTTCATCAGGACAATCTTTAAGACTGAAAGATCTCGGCTTGCCGCAAAAAGGCGGCGGATACGGAAATCTTAATGCAAAAATTAAAATCGTAATACCTAAAAATTTATCAGATAAACAAATTGAACTTTATAAAAAACTTGCAGAACAATAATTGTAAATCCCTCCCTGATTGGGAGGGATTTGTGTTTAAAATTTCTTATATTCAAGTTTATCTATACCTTGATGTATATTTCTCGCACTGGTTCCTCCTGTTTGTCCCCAGTCAGTAAAAGTAATTTTACCGTTTTGCCAGACTCTGCCTGAATAAACATCTCTGCCAAATTGATTAGGGGCTTTAGATCCATTTACATCAACAATAATATTTGCACAATAATGCAAGTCAGAAATATGTCCGATTGAATTACCTTCATCATCTTTTGTACAATTACCTGTATCAGGGTCAGTAGCATCACAGATAAATGTTGACTGCGTACATGATGTTAACTGACGAATAGCCAAAACCGAACCGTCTGATAATAATATTAAAGGACTCATCCCATTAAAAGAATAGGAATAACCACTTGTAGTATACTTTATTTTGTCATAAAAATATTGAGAACAACCTGCAGAAGTTTTAGAAGGACAGACTTTTGCACCATTAAAATATTTAGCATATTCTTGAGCAACTTCTGCACTTGTTTTTGAAGGATCAAATAAAAATGTATTATCTCCAATCATTTCATTTTGACTTTGAGCCAATTTCGTTGCATTAACAATTGTTGAAAACGCTTTTCTGGCACTGACAATAAGAACTTTTTCCTGATGTTTCTCAATTAAAGAAGGCATAGTCATTGCAGCAACCACTCCAATAATTCCAAGAGTGATTTAAAACCTCAGCTAACGTAAACGCTGCGTGTTTACGAGGTAAATAAGAGAATAGGTTAATAAGTGAATAAGTTCGTTTCGGGGAATCAGCGTTATCACGAACTCCTGATTGAATTTCGTTATCTAGCTTATTACTTACTCTCTCTCCTATGGGATAAGGCTGGGGTGAGGGCCTATTTTCATCTTTAATTAGATTGTAATTACTTTTTTCTACTCCACTGTGCGGGAGAAGTTGGCACTTTGTGCCGGATGAGGGGTGAAACATAGCCGTTCCATCCAACTCTTGAGACTTACATAAAATTTTTATGATACTTCCTGCTGCCTTAGTACCACAGTATCCCAGTATCTTTAAAATGCCTGCCCTCTTGACATCTTGTCCTCTGTCAGCTGAAAGCGCCCCCCCCCCGAAGCTCCGTGATCAAATAATCTTTTCATAATCTACTCCTTTCTTATTTTTTCATTATAACATATTATCCTTAATACTTCAATAAACTCAATAAACCATTGACAACATCCCTCTTTCAATGCGACAATAAAGCCTGAAGGGGGATTATTTTAATGACTAAAGAAACTTTTCTACATGATAAACATGTGCAGCTCGGGGCAAAAATGGTTGACTTTGCAGGCTGGAGTATGCCTGTTCAATACGCATCCATTATTGAAGAACACAAAACAGTAAGAGAAAAAGTCGGCTTGTTTGACGTGTCGCACATGGGGGAAGTTTTTGTGTCTGGCAAAGATTCTATGGAATTTCTAAATAAAATTGTTCCCCAGAATATTGAAAAATTAAATTATGAAAAAGCTGTTTACTGCCAGCTTCCAAATACAAAAGGCGGTCTTATTGATGATTTAATCATTTACAAACTCGGCATTCTGGAATACCTTGTTATATGTAATGCCTCAAGAATTGATGAAGATTTAAACTGGATGGTTAGAAACAGCAAAAATTTTGATGTAAAAATAGATAACCGCTCGCATGAATTCTCGCTTCTTGCCGTTCAAGGCCCTCTCGCTGATACACTGATGAGAAAAATGGGGTTAACTACACAACAAGAATCTTTCACAATAAAAACGGCCAAAATTGCAGGTGTAAAAGTTCTTATCTCCCGCACAGGCTACACGGGAGAAGACGGATATGAAATTCTAGTTGAAAACAGACATTCTGAATATCTCTGGGATAAAATTCTTGAAAACGGCAGAGAATTCGGGATAAAACCTATAGGTCTAGGTGCCCGTGATACATTAAGACTTGAAGCCGCACTTCATTTGTACGGCAATGATCTGGATGAAAACACAACACCTGTTGAAGCAGGCCTGAGCTGGTCAATTCCAAAAGACAAAGAAGCGGATTACAACGGGAAACAAGTTATCATAGAACAGCTTAAAAACGGAACTTCAAAAAAACTTGTTGGCTTAAAAATGCTTGATAAGTCTATTGCACGCCATGAATATGAAGTTTACAAAAACGGAGAAAAAATCGGAATAATTACAAGCGGCGGCCCTTCTCCGATACTCGGGGCAAATATCGCGCTTGCTTATGTAAAGAATGATAAAGAAATTTGTACAGGCTCTATTGTTCAGGTTATGATAAGAGAAAAATTACATGATGCTGAAATTGTAAAAAGACCGTTTGTTGAAAAAAGAAATAAAATAAAATTATAATATATACAAAAAGGAGAAATTAATGAGTATTACAGAAAAAATTTTATGTTCTAAATCTCACGAATTCTTGTTAGATAATGGAGATAACACATTTACAATAGGATTAACCGATTATGCAGTAGAACAGCTCGGCGATATTGTATTTTTGGAATTACCTGAAACAGGGACAGAATTTAAGAAAGGCGAAACATTTGCAACCGTAGAATCTGTTAAAGCAGCCTCCGAAATTTACATGCCTGTAAGCGGAAAAATCCTTGAAATAAACGAAGATGCGGTAAATTCACCGGAAATTTTAAACGAAGACAGTTATGAACAAGGCTGGCTTGTTAAAATAGAAGCAACAGGCGATATTGCAGCAGAACAGGGAGACCTGCTTGAATACGAAGATTATAAAGAAGAATTGGAATAAAGATATATGAAAAATTTTTTAGTGCATACAGATGAAGCAAAGCGTGAAATGCTGGAAAGCATTAATTTGAATACTGTTGAAGATTTATTCAAACAAATTCCGCAGCAGGCGCGTATGGGTAAACTCGGTTTTGAAAATCCGCTAAGCGAAATGGAAGTTCAAAAACGCGTAAAATCCATCGCTAAAAAAAATAATATAAATTATACGACCTTCCTCGGAGGCGGAACTTATAACAAATTTATTCCTGCCTGTATTTCTCAGGTTGCAAACAGATTTGAATTCTTAACGGCTTACACACCGTATCAGCCTGAAATTTCACAGGGTACGCTTCAGGTTATGTACGAATTCCAGACAATGATCTGCAGACTAACAGGTATGGACATTGCAAATGCGACAATGTATGATGCGGCAAGTGCCTGCGCGGAAGCAATACTAATGGCTGTCAGAATTTCTAAAAAAAATAAAGTTCTTGTATCCAATAAACTTAATCCGGAATACATTGACGTTATTAAAACTTACTGTTGGGCAAATGAAATTGAATTAAATCTTTTTGACAAACTTCCTGCCGAAACATCTGATTATGCCTGCATGCTTGTACAAAATCCCGATTTCTACGGTGAAATAACGGAGACAGTAAAACCTGACTGTCTTCTTGCCGTTTGCGTTGATGTCGCATCTTTAGGGATTTTAAATCCGCCTGCGGATGCCGATATTGTAGCAGGAGATATTCAGACATTAGGGATTCCAATGAACTTTGGCGGACCGCATGCCGGATTTATTGCCTGCAAAGAAAAGTTTATGCGCCAGATACCAGGACGTCTGTCAGGAAGAACCGTTGATGCTGACGGGAATCCTGCATACTGTCTCACCATACAGACAAGAGAGCAGCATATCAAACGCGAAAAAGCCACAAGCAACATCTGTTCAAATCAGGCTTTAATGGGGCTTTGCGCAACTTTATATTTAACAGTTATGGGAGAAAAAGGTTTCCGCCAGGCATCTTATCTGTCGGCTAAAAGAGCACACCAATTATCGGAAAAACTCTCAGAAAAAGGGATAAAAACTCTTAATAAACAATTCTTTAATGAGTTTACAATAGAAGTTCAAGATGCGGATAAATTTCTTTCAAAGTTAAAATCAAACGGTATTATCGGCGGTTTGAAGCTTGATAAAAACAAAATTCTTGTTGCCACTACCGAAATGAACAGTGAAGAAGATATTGAAAAATATATAAAAAGCATTTAAGCTTCTTTAAAAGTATTGTAAAAAACAGTGAAAGCCTTTTTGGGTGTATCAAATTTCTTTACAGAACACCCTTTTACAAGGTACATGTGCTTTTCTGTTTCGATCATCAAGTTAATTCTTTTTCTTGATGCATTCCATTTTTTTATAAAATCAGACACATGACTATCAGGATTTGACAATTTAATTTCAATCACACCATTCACCTCTGAAACAGTAGGGCGTCTGACTTCTCTTTCATCAACATAAACAGTAGAAAAATTCTGTTTAACTTCCGGAGGATTATCAATATTTGCCTTAAAAGACAAATTCGTTTCTAATTCCGTAACAATTACATCCTGCATTCTTAACCCTCTTCTATGTAAATTTTCCTGCTTATAAATAATTCAATACGACAAAAAAAAAATTTTTATCCTGAAAATAACTGGGCGATACGTGACTCGAACACGTGACCCCCACAACGTCAATGTGGTGCGCTACCAGCTGCGCTAATCGCCCATATTATATATATACCACAAAAATTTACATTTTTGTGGAGGTGCGCTACCCCTCTCACAAAACAATTATCAATTGTTTTGTTCGGCAGAGTGCTAATCGCCCATATTATATATATACCACAAAAATTTACATTTTTTGCATGGGTGAAGCACTGCCACTTTCACAGGACAATTATCAATTGTTTTGCTCGACAGAAGTACTAACCATCTTTACTTTCAAGGTTCACTTGTGAACTAATTATAGCATGAACAAATTAAAAATGCATAGCGTCAACTTGTTTTAACATATTTTGTATATCTTTCAACAACTCTGCTTCTATAAATATCAATTCCTGCTTTGTATAATCATCATTTTCGTACTTTACTTTTGCAAGCTTTGACATAACTATTTTATTAAAAGATAAATAATCTGCTGTAAATTCAATAATATCTACGGCTCTATAAGGTACGGATCTGTCATGAAGTCTTAATACAGCTCTGAATATTACAAGCAGAGTTTTTATAACATGATCCAAAACTTTCTTCATTTCCTTGTCTGATTTTATATTAAGCAGAAAATTATTTTTATATTTTAATAACAAACTCTTCAACTCTGATTCACACTGAAGCCTTAAGAAATATTTATTGACAGGGATAGAAGGAACTAAATCTTCTCCGTAAATAATACGATAATTGTCTTTTATATCGGAATACTCAATTGCGTAAACATCAAACGATGAATACCATTCTTCTTTATTCATAATAACCGGAACAGGATTTTTGGCTTTTACCCACTTTTTAACAGGTTTTGAAATTTCATAAAGATTTTCAGCATTCAGAGTATTTGTAACAATCATTAAATTAAGATTATTTTTCGCATCTTCAACATTTGCTTTTGAGCCGAACGCGATAACAGAAACAAGGTTATCACCGAGTTTCGTTTTTAATTCTTCAATAAAATTGTCCAAATTTTTCATTTTTTTTATCCTCTCCGTTGATATTCATCAAATTTTTTATATCTTTCGATGCTGTTTTTAAATTTTACACAAAGATTATTTTATGCTTTTTACCAGCTTCCCGAGCATCCGCTTCCGCCGAATCCTCCTCCGCCACCAAAACCGCCGAAGCTGCCGGAACGAAATCTTCTTCGTGGAGAAAATATAGACATTATTATTGCCAGCGGCCAAGCCCACCACGGAATGTGTTCACCCGTTGAAGCGTTTGCAGATGGAGCAGGGGGACACGCACCCTGCTTTTTTATTGTAACACCCTCAGCCTGAGCTACAGTCTGAGCTAAAATATAAGTACCTCTTCTAATACCTTTTTCATAATTATTTTGTTTATAATAAGGCAGAATATCATTATTCATAATACCTTTAAGAGTTTCAACGCTGATTTTATCTTCAAGCCCCAAACCTTGTTCTATACGCATTCTTCTTTCGCTTAATGCTGTCAAATATACCATACCGTTATTTTTACCGGCAGCACCTAGCTTATAAGACCGCCCGATATCAAGCGCAACCTCTTCAACAGTCTTGCCGTCTAATGACGATAATGTAACTACTACCAAATCCGCACCTGATTTTTTCTGCAAATCCCATAAAGTCATATTCAAGTCGTTTTCAACTTCAGGGGACAAAAGATTTGCTTCATCAGCAATAAAACCGTTAAATTTTAACGTAATAGCATCAACCCTTGCAGACAATAAAACGCATAAAATTAAAACATATAACCAACTTTTCTTCACCATACAAGGTATTTTAGCAGTATATAAAGATTATGTCAATAGTCAATAAGAAAACTAGAATAATAAAAAGGCGACACCCAGATTCGAACTGGGGATAAGAGCTTTGCAGGCTCCTGCCTTACCACTTGGCCATGTCGCCTTATTCGTTTCTTTATAATAAAAAAGACATGATAAAAAGTCAAGGCAAGTATTGACAAATATCTTAAAATCAGAAATACTAAGAAAAGTATGGAGGATGAAAAATGTTTAATAGAGAAGCTTTGAGTTGCCCCCCCCCCAACAGGATAAAGATGTAACAAGGGGTTATAGGTTTTTAAAGATTTTAGGGTACTATGGTACTAAGGCACTAGAATGTATCCTAAAAAATAATTTCTTCCTTCTCTATTTAGGGAAGGAGAGGAGGATGGGTTACAATTAATACCCACCCCTACCCTCCCTAATCAGGGAGGGCGTAATCTATCGTAATTCTGAAACGTCAGGCAAAAGAATCCGGCCTGTTCAGAATAACCGATGGGAACTCTATGCTTATCCCACCCCACGTACTTAAAGCTGTACTTGCCGATGGCTCTATAATCGCAATAAATCCTTATATCGGAGGAGATATTGAATGCGGCAGAATATTTACGGATAAAATTACAGATGCTGACGGCAACTGGATACCTGACGGTAACGGAGGTTACGAAACAAAAGAAACATATCTTAAACAATGCGGCATAATGATTATTGATGCTAACGGACTTAAAGGTCCAAATCAACTGGGTGCCGATACCTATAGCTTTATTATTACTAACAACAAAATTAGCAACTGGCATACAAAAATAGAATCTGTACTAACTGACGAAGAATTAAATTATATAAATTATGATGCAGCAGGAGATTTCATTAATTAAATAAAAGAACCGCTTTTTAAGGCGGTTCTTTTATTTTTAATTTTAAGCATATACTTACTTAGTTTCGTAGTAATCCCTTACAACACCTTCGTAAGCGTCTTTATAGATTGCCTTGATATCTTCCATCAACGGATATGCAGGGTTTGCACCCGTGCACTGGTCGTCAAATGCAAGTTCTACCATTTCATCTAATTTAGCGTTAAAGTCGGCTTCAGATACGCCGAAATCTTTGATAGAATTCGGCAGGTTGACTGCTTTCATAAGTTTGTCGATTGCTTCAATCAACAATTCGACTTTTTCATCATCATTCTTTCCGCCTAAGCCTAATTCGTCTGCAATCTGAGCGTATTTAGCTTTTGCATTCGGGAATTTATACTGCGGGAAGATACATTGTTTTTTCGGACAGTCAACTGCGTTGTATTTGATTACCTGTCTGATTAACAGTGCGTTTGCAACACCGTGAGGAACATTAAACATAGCACCGAGTTTGTGAGCCATTGAGTGGCACAAACCTAAGAATGCGTTTGCAAATGCCATACCTGCAATTGTTGCCGCATAGTGCATTTTTTCTCTGGCAATCGGATCGTTTGCACCTTCGGACCAGGATCTTTCAAGATATCTGAAGACTAATTTTGCAGCTTCCAGAGCATTTGAATTTGTGAAATTTGTAGCCATAGAAGATACATAAGCTTCAATTGAGTGAACAAGTGCATCGATACCTGATGCAGCCGTCAAACCTTTCGGCATACCGTCAACAAAGTTCGGGTCAATGATTGCCATGTTAGGAGTCAATGCATAATCAGCGATTGCATATTTTACGTGAGTTTTGTCATCTGTAATAATTGCAAACGGTGTAACCTCTGAACCCGTACCTGAAGTTGTCGGAATAGCAACCATAGTAGCTTTTTTCCCGAGTTCAGGGATACGGCATATTCTCTTTCTGATATCCATAAATCTCATTGAAATATCTTCAAATACCGTATCAGGCTGTTCATACATCAACCACATAATCTTAGCAGCATCCATCGGAGAACCGCCGCCAAGTGATATAATTACATCAGGTTCATAAGGTTTCATAATTTCCATTGCCTGATTAATAGTTGATAATGTCGGATCAGGTTTAACATCAAAGAATATCTGGTGATCAATACCTACTTCATCCAAAACATTAACAATATGATCTACTGCACCTGAGTTGAATAAGAATCTGTCAGTTACAATAAAGGCGCGTTTTTTGCCTTGAAGTTCACGAAGAGCCAAATCAACTGCCCCTCTTTTGAAGTAAACTTTTGGCGGAACTTTGAACCAGAGCATGTTTTCTCTCCTTTCTGCAACTGTTTTGTAGTTCAATAAGTTTTCAACACCGATGTTACCTGAAACGGCGTTTTTACCCCATGAACCGCAGCCAAGTGAAAGAGACGGTTCAAGTTTAAAGTTATACAAATCACCGATACCGCCCTGTGCAGAAGGTGAGTTAATTAAAACTCTGCAGGCAGGCATTTTTTCAGAAAATTTATCAATTCTTTCCTGATGACGCGTATCTGTATAAAGGTCTGCAGAGTGGCCTGCGCCGCCTTTTGAAACAAGTTCGTAAGCCATTTCTGTTGCTTCTTCAAAGTCTTTTGCTCTATACATAGTTAAAATCGGTGATAATTTTTCTCTTGAGAACGGGTCTTCCCAATCAACAGAAGGTCTTTCCGCAAGAAGTAATTTAGCAGTTGAAGGAACTTTAAATCCTGCAAGTTCTGCAATTCTGTGTGCACTCTGACCTACGATGTCAGGATGAGCTGTTCCGCGTTTAGGGTCAATGAACGGAAGATCGATTAATTTCTTTTCATCTGAAGGAGTCAAAAGATGAGCACCTCTGTAGATGAATTCTTTTTTAACTTCTTCATAAATTTCATCAACAACGATTACAGATTGTTCAGAAGCACAAATCATACCGTTGTCAAAAGTTTTTGACATAATAATTGAAGAAACAGCCATTTTAATATCAGCAGTTTCATCAATAACCGCAGATGCGTTGCCGGGGCCTACGCCCAAAGCAGGGTTGCCTGAAGAATATGCAGCTTTTACCATACCGGGGCCGCCTGTTGCAAGAATACAAGAAATTGATTCGTGTTTCATCAACTGGTTAGACAGTTCAATAGACGGAACATCAATCCATCCGATAATATCTTCCGGAGCGCCGGCTTTAACTGCTGCTTCCAGAACTAATTTAGCAGCAGCAATAGTGCAGGCTTTTGCTCTCGGGTGCGGAGAAAAGATTATTCCGTTTCTTGTTTTCAAAGCAATTAATGATTTGAAAATTGCGGTAGAAGTCGGGTTTGTAGTAGGAACAATACCTGCAATAACTCCAAGAGGTTCTGCAACAATTTTAATTCCGTTAGTTTTGTCTTCTTTAATAATTCCGCAGGTCTTAGCATTTTTATGTTTGTTATAAATGTATTCAGATGCAAAGTGGTTTTTAATAATTTTGTCTTCCAAAACACCCATACCTGTTTCTTCAACAGCCATTCTTGCAAGAGGAATACGTGCTTTGTCGGCAGCAGTTGCAGCTGCTTTGAAAATTGCGTCAACCTGTTCTTGAGAATAATTTGAATAAATCTTTTGAGCTTTCTTAACTCTTTCGATTAACAATTCCAATTGTTCAGCGGTTTCAACTTTGCTTGAATCGCTTTGTAAAGCTTTTTCAAGGTTTTCAACCGTCTTTTTGTTTTTTGTTGTCATAAATGTATATCTCCTTTGTTAATTGTGATTTATTTCACAATTACATTATAAAATAAAGTCGTTTTAAAAGCAAGTGTATTTTTTACAATCTTTATACAAACTTAATATTTACATAAAAAATGTTATCGGCAACTAAAAACAAACTAATCGTACTTTATTTGCCTCCGGCGGGTCTTCCAGACAGGGGCACTTTTGATGGCAAAAGTGCCTCAAAACCAGCGGCACGCTTCACTTGCTAATAATTTGCAAGGTTCAGCATTAAGGTGTGTAAACTCGCTATATTCACAGTCATTCCGAACTTGTTTCGGAATCTCCTTTATCGCTCAAACAATACACACCTTTGCAGTTTGCCTCACCTGCAATTATTGCTCGTTTCAGCTATCGCCGCAACAAAACAAATAATCCGGCTGTTAGCGGAGTGAACAATCAATGTTTGCGAAACGACAACAAAGCCGGCTATTGTTTGAGCGCAAAGTTAATTAGACCCTGAAACAAGTTCAGGGTGACAGATGAGCGAGTTTAGTTTGTAGGGTGGGGTAAGCAAAGCGTTCCCACCAGAGTTTTGGTTACTCTCTTATTCATCTATTCAATTCCGATAACATTTTTATGTAAAGATCATTTACAACAACACGAAAATATAATATATTAATATTATGAACTTCTTTCAAAAAATCGTTTATTTCTTTTTAGAACAACAGGAAAAAGGGCTCAGTAAAAAGCTTCGCAGACATTTAAAGGTCTCAAGCACCAATTCGACTTCTAAAACAGTACTTTCAAAAGGCGTAACCATGACTCTGTCTGCTGAAACCGAGAAAAAGAAAGAACTTGTCAAACAAAACGTTTCGGATATTGTTAACGGATGTAATAATGATCCTGCAAAACTTTTAGCCTATATAGAAACAAAAGGAACTAAAGTTATAAAATTAGACAATGCTGATAAAGTATTGTCTGTCATTAACGAAGAAGAAGGACTTATAACCGCTCTTGAAGGCATTGAAGCCCTTTACATTAATATAGTAACGGAAACAGGATTTTCTTTTAAATCTAAGCCGATGTTTATTATGAGAAACGGAGAAATAGATCCTTACTATATGGTACACCAGTTTTATAAATGGTATTCGTTATATATGGGGCTTCCCGGGTTTGATTTTATGTCGCAGAAACTGTTTAAAATTGCCTTAAACTCCGATCCTTCAATGCTTTCTAATCTTAACCTAGATGAAATGACAGGATTGAAAGAAGCTATTGCCAGAGACAGCGAAGCGACAGGCTTTGCACTGGAACTTGCAAAATCAAAAGACGGCGCAAGAAATGTTCTTGAAAAAATCAAAAATGACGGTGGAGCAAATATATAAGTTATTTTGAATTTATTGTTCTAAATAAGATTCTGAAACAAGTTCAGAATGACAGGTATATTTGCTAAAATTATCAAATGAAAACCCCGCATAAGCGGGGTTTCTTTCTTCAAAATGTGTAAATTTTAAATTTATTATACCTGTTTGTTTACATGCTGAGGCTGAACAGGCTGTTCATTTTTCTTACCGCCGCAGCATAAGTATGTTGTTAAACCGAGCACTGCAGCACCAACTGCACCATAGATTGCGGCATATTTACCCTGAATACTCTGTGCAGCTTTTTTAATTGCTTTTCCAACACCTTCTTCACAGCCTATAAATTTCTTTTCACTGCTGTCCCAACATTTGTCAAAAAGTACTTTTGCCACTTTTCTATTAGTTTCTTTATATCCAGATTTTATCATATTTTTTACTTCGTCAAGAGATTTGCCGGCATAAGTTTCATCAAAATTTTTACTTAAAATACTTTCCATTTCTTCAAAACTTGTGGCCTGTTTTAATTTCTCATAAGTATTTGATTTTATTCCCATTGCTTCAAAGTTTTCAGCAAAAACTGCCTGCCCTTCTTTAAAAGTCTCAAAATCAATATCACCTTTAAAGCCAAGTGCTTTATCTAAATATACTTTTTTTATTTCATCAACACTTTTTGCTTTTTCAATTGCATTACGCAATGAATTAAGTTCCTTCTCCATTGCATTAGCAACAACTCTTTCTTCCGGAGACATAGCACCCTTAATATTTGTATCCATCTTTTTAATGAATTCATCTGTTGGAGCACCGTCTTTCAAAAACGGTCTTGTTAAATAAGCTGCTGCTACCCCTGCACCTGCACCCAATACAGCACCTGACGTTGTATATAAGGCTGTATTATTTGAATTGTTTACACTATTTACTGACATCTTTGTTTTTCCTTTCTTTCGTACTGCCTACATTTCTATAAAAACAAAAACATCCAAAAAAGTTGCTATGGGCGCAGTTCATCCTATCCTATCCTATCCTATGAGGCATTATAACAGGGTTTCAACCATTTTTAAATTTATCTTTACATTTTGTTACATATTGGTTATTTTACAATCTTATGAATTAACAGATACTAATTTGAAAATAAGAGAGTAAGAATACAGATTTCAATCTGTCATCGCGCAACATGGTGCGCGATCTACAAACAACAAAGAGATCGCGGAATAAATCCGCGATGACATAGAGCTCTTTAATTCCACTCCTACTTAATCTACCGCCGCTCAATCGTATTTCAAAAGAAAGAAAAACCTTAACAACAGGCAGATCATAAAGATGCGTGAGAGGCCTATTATTTACTCTGTTGCAAAGCGGAAATCTTCAGTCCAGGTTTTAAAACCGCCTTCTAAAAGCATTACAGGATAACCGTATTCCGCAAGGATTAAACATGCCTCTGCCCCGAGATGACACTGCTCGTTGTAACAATAAACAACAGTTATTTCATCTTTTGAAAGTTTTTCGGTGTTATCCTCAAGTTCATCTTTTGGAATAGAAACAGCAGAAGGAATATGTGCTATTTCATAATCCGATGCAAGTCTTACATCAACAAGCTTTACAAGATTTTGCTCCATTAAATCTTTTAATTCAACGGGTCCTAAAGTAAAAGCCAGTATTTTTGAGAAAAAGCAGCGGGCTTTTTCAGTATCAAACCTTATTTCTCTAATTTTTTCGTTCATAAATGAATATCCTTTCCGTTTTTTACACAGAAAGGATAAATCAAACTGAAAAATAAATACTTGACTACATGGTTATAATCTATGAAGTAAGTTTTTATTGTGCGGGGTAAATATGACAAAAGCAATCCCGCCTGAAAACTATCCTAAGAAAGAGATATGTTTCGGGCTTTTGCTTGCTCTGTCATAGTCAGGTGAAAATAGTATATTATAAGTCTTGCGAAGCTTAGCACCTAAAGCGTTAAGCATATTCGGGTTTTGAACCATATCAGCTCTTTGAGAGCGGTTAAGGTCATTTTCGAAATTAATTTTCGCATTCGGATTTTGTAACGATAAAATCGCTACACTCGGGGTTATATTATTAAGATTGCCTTCACCGAAAGAAATCGGTTTTACGGTATTAAATTTTACAGGATTTATAGTTATCATTTTAGTCCTCCTCTCTTGAGGTTTGTTATTAAGTGTTTAATTAACACTTCATCTAACACATTTAATATAAACTATAAAAATTAATTTGTCAACCCCTGGTATGAACTTTTATTAAGCACGCCTCAAAATATTGATATACTAAGCTTTTTTAATAAAGTGCAAAATATACACTTATTCATTTAGATTAATTTATGCTTTTTTGTATGAATTCAAAAAAGCATGCTTTTTCTATTATTTTTTATTAGTCTATACAAAATTATCATATCAGCCAAACGGGTAATTGTAAAAATAACACTTATTATATTAAATATAATTAAATCTTTTTCATACTTCCAGCTATTCTTAATTCCAACGGAGCTTACGGCTTTGAGATAAATTCCCGAAGTTGCGGCTCCTTTTTTTTGTTGTGCATATGTACTCATATTAAGTTTATAGTGCGCAG
>CASDVM010000007.1 GCA_949284415.1 uncultured bacterium
TATTCCGCGGAGAATACCGCCACGGGGATGAATAATCCGACTTATTGCGTGTCGTCATTACAGGTGCCATGGCTGCCAGAATGATACTCATGATTAACATTACGACCATCATTTCAGCAAGCGTAAAACCGCTTTTTTTAGCAAATGTTAAATCCCTAAAACTATTGACAGGAGTGCTTAGATACCCCCCCCCCGACTACTCAAACTCTTGACAACAGAGGGTTTTAGGCCGTTTCTTAATATCTCTTGTAACATGCTTCCACTCCTTTGATTATTATATTATTATATTATTTATTATAAATTATTTTTTTATTTTTTTCAATATTATAATTTTATAAATGTTAAATTATTATCTTGGCAGTCGACCGAAATCCTATCTCCTTTAACAAATTCACCTTCAAGAATTTTCATAGACATAGGAATTTCAACGAGCTGTCTTATAACACGCTTAAGAGGTCTTGCACCGTAAAGCGGTTCATAGCCTTCATTTGCAAGAAAATCTTTTGCATTTTGTGTTATATCAAGCTCAATATCCTGATCAAGCAGGCGTTTTTTAAGCGAATTTATCTGAATATCAACAATTCCTGAAAGTTCTTTTAACGTAAGAGCTTTAAACATAATTATTTCATCAATACGGTTTAAAAATTCAGGTTTAAATTTTTGTTTTAAAGCCTGATTAAGCCGTTCTTTCTTCTCTTTTTCAGATAAATTTGCGTCAAGAATAATGTCGCTTCCGAGATTGCTCGTCATAATAATAACAGTATTTTTAAAATCAACAAGTCTGCCCTGTCCGTCTGTCAAACGCCCGTCATCAAACATTTGAAGCATCAAATTAAAAATATCGGGGTGAGCTTTTTCAACTTCATCAAACAAAACAACAGAATAGGGTTTACGTCTGACGGCTTCAGTGAGTTGTCCGCCTTCTTCGTATCCGACATAGCCTGCAGTTGCCCCGACAAGTCTCGAAATCGCAGCCTTTTCCATAAATTCCGACATATCAATACGTACAAGCGCATCTTCATTGTTAAAAAGAATATAAGCAAGAGTTTTACCGAGTTCGGTTTTGCCGACACCTGTCGGACCGAGGAAAAGGAAAGTTCCTATCGGACGTTTGGGATCACGCAGCCCCGAACGCGATAGACGTATTGCATTTGCAATTTTCGTAACAGCTTCATCCTGCCCCATTACACGTTCATGCATAACATGTTCCATATCTATTAATTTTTTTGATTCATCTTCCATCAAACGGGTTACGGGAATTCCTGTCCATTTTGCGACAATTGATGCGATGTCATCTTCATCAACTTCTTCTTTTAGCAGACGTTTTTTGCCTGCCTGCTCCTGAATAGAACGCAGTTTATTTTCCATATCAAGCATCTGGCTGTATTTAGCTTCAAGAGATGCCGACATTGTCGGATTTTTTTTGTTTAATTCGATTTGAGCTTTTAATTTTTCAATATTGCGTTTAACTGCGGCATAAGAATCTATAACTTTCTTTTCTTTCAGCCATTGTTCTTTTAATTTTTCTATTTTTAATTCCAGATCAGAGATTTTTTTTGTAATTTTTTCGAGTTTTTTTGCAGATTCAGGTGCATCATCTTTTTCAAGCGCCTTTTTATTCATTTCTAACTGCATTTTTTCTCTTATAAAGACATCAATTTCCTCAGGCATTGTATCAATTTCAATCCTCAAAGCCGATGCAGCTTCATCAAGCAAATCTATTGCTTTATCGGGGAGATGTCTGTCCGCAATATAACGTTTGGAAAGTCTTACGGCTGCGACAATTGCGTTATCAAGAATTTTGATACCGTGATAACCTTCATATTTATCCTTGAGACCGCGTAAAATGCTGATTGTTGTTTCTTCTGACGGTTCTTCCGCCACAACCGGTTGAAAACGGCGTTCCATAGCTTTATCTTTTTCAATGTACTGACGGTATTCATCAATTGTTGTCGCACCTATAACTCTTATTCCGCCTCTTGCAAGCATAGGTTTCAAAAGGTTGCCGGCATCTGCAGTGCCTTCAGATGATCCTGCGCCCATAATAGTATGGATTTCATCAATAAAAAGCATCAAATCATCAGATTTTTCTTCAATCGCCTTAAGAACAGCTTTCAAACGCTCTTCAAATTCTCCTCTGTAAGAAGCTCCTGCAAGAAGGGCGCCTAAATCAAGAGATAAAATTTTATCATTGCGAAGGCTTTCAGGAACATCTCCAGATACAATTCTTTGTGCAAGTCCTTCAATAATTGCTGTTTTACCGACACCCGGCTCGCCTATTATTACTGGATTGTTTTTAGAGCGTCTGTTTAAAATTTGTATTGTACGGCGGATTTCATCATCTCTGCCTATTACAGGATCCAGTTTATTATTTCTTGCCAGTTCGGTTAAATCTGTTGTGTATTTAGCAAGAGCTTCATTTTTCTTCTCTTCTGTTTTAACAGCCTTTGAAGATGTTGCAGAAGAATTTTCGGTATTATTTTCAGGTGATATCTCACTTCCTGCAGGCACAGTTTCTTCAACGTTAACTATATTATTAACTTCTTCTGTCATTTTTTCATAAAGTTCCAGTCTGTTTATTCCTGACTGTTCCCACAGATGGTTTAAGGTTTTGTTATCAATCCTGAATAACGCAAGCATTAAATGCTCTATGCTGACCTGCTCATCGTTATGTTTTTCCGCTTCTTCCTGTGCAACTTTCATTAAAACAATGGTATCAGTTGACAACCTCACGTCAGAAAATTTCCCGCGTGCAAAATAAGCACGTTTGGAAACATAATTATTCAGTCTGTCAACAATTTCAGGATTATCAACTCCTACACGTTCAAAAAGAATCTTCGGCAGATCGTTTTGATCAAGCATTAGCGCAAGCATCAAATGTTCGGGGTTAAGTTCCGGATAATTACGCGCTACAACTATTGATTTTGCCGATTTTATAATCGCCTGAACATGATCTGTTAAAAGCATTTGATAATCCTCATTTTTCCAAAATTATAAATGCATTATTTTTTTTAAACATCATACGATTGCTTGACTTGCCGTTCAGGGGTGTATGTTTTTAAGTCCGCTGATTAATGAGTCGTAATTATAACCCCAGTTATAATTTTTATACAGATCAAGATAATAATTTTTAATAAGTTCAAGATACAGAAAACTTTCCTTATTCAAATATTTTAACAGAACTTCAACAGGAAGATTTCCTCCTCCTCTGCCCATCCCGAATACAGTTGCATCAACACTGTATGCACCGAGTTCTAATGCTTTAATCGTATTTGAAAATGCAAGCTGCAAATTGTTATGTGCATGAAAACTTATACGCTCAAACCCGCAATTTTGAAGCCTGCAATAAATTCTTTCAACATCATCAGGCATAAATGCCCCAAAACTGTCGGCAAAATAAATTGAGGTTAAAATATCTTTGTTTTTCCAATTTTTCAGCAATTCATAATCCTCAAATTTGTCAGCAGTCATAAGATGTAGAAAAACTTCAAATCCCTGTTTTTTAAAACTTTCAACAGCTTGTATGCCTGTAAGAATTTGTTCGGGATAACAGGCAACCCTTACACAATCAGCACATTCACTAACAGATGTAATATTCTTTGCATCAACCATTACAACAAGTTTGATTTTAGAAGATTTAATACATTCAGGCATTGCATAACCGGCCTCAAAATAATCAATACCGGAATTTTCGGCAGTTTTTAATGTTTCGTTAATACACTCATCACTAAAATTCCATTTGTTAAGATGCCCGCCATCACGCAATGTACAATCCATAATCTTTGTCATAATAATTAATCCGTTTTATCCTCAGATTTATCTTCCGTTTTTTTAACTACTTTGTTAACAATTTTTTCTATAACCGAAAGCTTTGCAAAATCATCTCTGATTTCCTGAGCCTTTCTCTCTAACTGGTTATAAACCTGCGAATTTATCTCAGCGCCGATAAGAACCAAAACGGATGTGTAATAAAGCCATACCATTAAAACGGCAAATGCCCCGATTGTTCCGTAAACCATATTATATGTTTTCAAATTATTAACGTAAATCGAAAATCCCCACGAACCGATTAACCAGAAGGTTACGAAAAACCAGGTTCCGGGGATCGCACTTTTTCTTTTAAATCTGTCATTTCCGCGCAAATCAGGCAAAATATAATAGCTCAAAAACGCCATTAAATACAAAGCTGCAAAAGCTACAGGCCAGCGCAGAGTTAAAAGCGTAATAGCAACTGTCGCCGACATGTGGAAATGAGTTACCATCAAATTGATAATCGCCTTGCCGAATACTATAAGGTTTATGCTCAAAAACATTACCATAGTATCAACAAACACCATTAACAATGATAAAGCACGTGTATATATAAAACTTCTTGTCTCCGTAACCTTATAGGCTCTGTTCATTCCCTTTAATACAACGGCAACAGCATTTGTAGATAATACAAGGGTAACGCAAAAACCTATTATAGCCATTATACGCCCGTGAGAAAAAATCATCGCCTCTGACAGAACCGTCTTAATCAAATCCATTGCCTGCTGGGGCATAAACGTTGCAAGAAATCTCAATATAGGCTCCATCATAGCCTTGTTTCCCATCCAGCCGAAAACGGCAGTAAGAAAAAGCATAAAAGGGAAAATTCCTATAACCATCATAAACCCCATTTCTGCAGCCATACCGTAGAAATCGTTTTTTATAACAGATATAATTAATCTTTTTACACCTCTTATAAAGCCTTTAAATTTTAAATTAAAATCTTTCTGTCTGTCTTTTCCCATTACAAAAAAACAGAGCCTCCTTATATTTCTCTTTTTTTAATTTCATCAAGCATTTTTTTTACGGCCTGTTCAACAGGCGCTTTTACGGTACAGCCTGCGGCGAATTTATGCCCGCCGCCGCCGAATACAGCGCAAATTTCCGCGACATCGGCGAATTTGCTACGCATGGAAATCTTTGTTCCGCCTGATTTCATTTCCTTTGCAACAAATGCGATACGTGTTGTAACAATTGCCCGTAATTTTTCGGTCAAACCCTCCATACAATCATCACCGGCAGAGAATTTTTCCATATCTTTTTTATAAACAACCGTATAAGCTATTTTATTATCGTCAAGAAATTTTGCTTTACTTATACAATATGCCTGAAACATTACAAGTATCTTTGAATCCGATTCATAAACTTTTTTATAAATATCAGAAGGCTGAACTCCGAGTTCTACAAGTTTTGACGCAGCCTCAAAAGTGGAAGGTTTTGTATTATCAAACCTGAAAGATCCTGTATCGGTCAAAATTGCCGTGTATAAGCAAACGGCCGTATCATAATTAATTTTCCGATCCATATTTCTAAAGCAGTCAAATAAAACCTCGCCTGTCGAGCTTGCATCAGGATTTACAAAATTCAAATCCCCGTAAGCATTATTGGTTTTGTGATGATCAATATTTACGGTAAACTTTGCCTTCTCAAAAAGAATCTGCGCATCACAAGTTCTTTCGACAGATGCCACATCAACATTTATAACAAGATCGTATTCTCGTGATTTGTCAGCATCATCAACACTTTTGACATTTGAAATATACGGAAGAAACGAATAAACATCAGGAATTTTAGAAATAGCGAGCATATCGCATTTTTTTTTGTAATTATCAAGGATCGCCGAATACAATCCGCACATTGAGCCTAATGTGTCTCCGTCAGGGTTAACATGTGAAATTATTAATATATTTTTGGACGATTTTATGATATCATTTAACTTAGAATAATCCATTTCTTAATACTATCACAAAAAAAATATAAAATGAAACTTTGCCTCCCTTGTAAAGGGAGGGGGACCGCGTAAGCGGTGGAGGGATTTTGAAAAAAGTTCTCTACACAGATTTTGTAAAAACCGAATCTCTAATCGAAGAATTACTCGGCAAAAAAGAAATCAAAAAAGCCATTACCCGAAACAATCTGTACAAATTTTGGGGTAAAGCGGCAGGAGAAAAATTCGCAGGAAAATCAAAACCATATTCAATGCTCGGGGGAGGGGTTATGGTAATCGCATGCGAAAATGCGATAGTAGCACAGGAATTAACCTTACGAAAAACACAAATACTTGTTAAATTGGAACCTTATTTGAAATCGCTTAAATTAAACGTCAAAGATTTAAAATTTGACCCTAAAAAATGGCAGGAATAATTTTCTTATTTTTTAAACTGTTTCCACAAGCACCTTTGCAATTTTTAAAGCTTCATTAAAAGCATATTCATTTCTTAAAAAATCATCGCGTTCAATATAACGGGAGACGATCTTCCTTGCAAAAGTACCTATTGCAATGCCGTGATAATTTATCCCGCATGATTTTGCAAGTTCTGATGTTTTCGAGTTTGTTCCGCCCGACAGCATTATATAAACGGGAAGTTTTGCATTCTGTACAATTTCAGCGGTTGCAACAGCCTGCAGGGTCGTTTTGTAATCGTCTTTCCCGCCGCTCATTGGAAAACCATCCGCTTGAATAATTGTCGAATAATCCGCACGATTTGCAATCATACATTTTATTCGTTCAAGCATTTTTTCATCCGACAGGTGCGCACGTGCCGTGCAAATACTAAGCATTCCGCTATAAATTTCATTCATATATTCCCATTTTTCAAAAGTTTCCTTATCATCTTCATTCATCGTATGAAGTTCAATACAGTCAATTCCTTTTTCTATCAAGGGTGGAAGAACATCTTTCAAATCACGTACTGCTGATGTAAAAGAAACTGCACCGTGTCTGCATACGGAATAACACTTTCCGCATCCGATACAGCGCGCAGCAAGGACTTTGCTATGTTTAATTGTTTTTTGCGGACAAATTTCTTCGCATTTGTGGCATCCGGAGCACTTATTCAAATCTATTCGGGCTTTTCTGACATGCGGATCACCCTTAATCCCGACACTTACGCACAAATAACCTTCTCTTCCCCGAAGCCCGCGTTTTGCGGCATCGACAATTTCCAGCTTTGCTGATAAATCAAAAAATTTACATCCTGCAGCAGAATACAGCGCAACAAGTTTTTCAACCTCTAAAACGTCTTCATTACCCGCTCCGCATACAAGCTTAAAACAATTACGGCTTTCAAGAAGACTCTTCAGCATATTAATACACCATGTTGTTATAAATTGTTTCGGAAGCTTTTACAATAAACTCTTTTCCGAGCGGAGAATTGTGCGGACGGTTTGCAAAAATTACAACAATATATTTTTTACCGTTGGGCGCAAAAACTATTCCGGCATCCCCCAGCATTTTTCCTATATCGCCTGTTTTGTGAAGGAATGTTGCATTAGAAGGTATTCCTGCCGCAATAAGTCTGTTGTTATGAACATGTCCCATATAATCAAAGATTTTTTCACGCGAACTTGTACTCAAAAATTTAGGATTATCAATATTATAAAGAATCTGCGCCATATCTCTGGCAGTTGAATGGTTAGTTCCGCCTAAATCCGGAAGCCATGTTTGAACGTAAGTATGTTTCAGCCCCCACTCTCTTATACCCGAATTAATGTCAGTCATTGAACCGAGCTTTGCCATAATCATGTTTGTTGCTGAATTATCGGATTCAGTAATCATCATTCTTGCAAGAGTGTCTATTGAATATTTGGAATTTGCCGCCTTAAATTGAAGACTGCCCGAACCTTCTGTTCTGTAGTATTCAGTCAACGGCATTTCATCGTATATCGTGAGCTGATTTTTCTCAATTGAACGGAAAAGCTGAACAAGAACAGGAAGTTTTATTATACTTGCTGTCGGAAAAATTTCATCGGCATTAACATCCGCGTAATTGCCGGTCTCATAATCCCAGACATATATTGAAGGATAAATTGACGGATACAAAGATGCAAGATTTTTCAAACTGTTTTCCAGTCCGGTAAGTTCTGTTCCTTCAACAAGCGCAGCCATTTCAGCCTTTTTTACCTTTGCGCCTTCCAGTGATCTTTCACCCAGAAACCAGTGGTTAGACAAATATGCAGATGTTGGGAACAAAAGATTATAATAATCTGCCTTCACTTCTTTGTAAGGTGTGGGATTAAACATAAACCTTGTAACCTTGTTAAATCCGTAAGGCAAAATTGTAAACCCGAGAACAGATACAACAGCTACAGAAACTATTTTGTGAATTAAATAATTTCTCCGGACTTTTTTTGTATTAACTTCAGGTCTTGTATGTACAGGTCTGCGTATAACTTTTACGCTCTCCGAATAGTCTGTTGTATGGTATTGATTAATCCTGTATTGGTGCCTGTCATATTGTTGTCTTGCTAATTCCGGCATAAATATTATAAATCCTCCCCAAGGGTTCCAAGTAATTAATATTTTACTTTACATAAATTTAATTGGCAAGTTAATTTACATTTTTTTAAGATATAATTATAGAAGATAAGAGGGTAAAAAGTTAGGAGGATAAATCATTTTATGTCGGAAGATTGTATTTTTTGTAAAATTGTTAACGGTGATTTTAATACCGAATTTGTGTACGAAAATGAATATGTAGCCGTATTCAAAGATATTAATCCTAAAGCCCCCGTGCATTTGCTTGCAGTTCCGAAAATTCATGTTGCCTCGTTAAATGAGCTTGAAGATAAAAAACTTATGGGCGAATTGTTAACTGCTGTCAAAGAAACAACTAAAAAAATCGGCTTAAAATCATATAAAACATTGATTAATACAGGTAAAGAAGCAGGACAGGAAGTTTTCCATCTTCATTTGCATATTATGGGAGAATAATATAAAAGAATTTTCTCAATTATAATTCATCATAATACAGCTTTTTTATTGTATAATCTAATAAAAAAGGAGACAGGAAAAAATGGTTAGAAATGGTATAGAAAACGGATATTATCACGAAATTACCCCCGCAGGCTTCGGGATTGCAATAAAAGCAGGTAAAACTTTATTTTCAAAACAATCAGACTTTCAGAAAGTAGAAATTTTTGAAACCGAAAGCGTACTCGGACGTGTTTTAACACTCGATGATTTAATGATGACAACGGAAGGAGATGAATACCACTACCATGAAATGATTGCTCATATTCCCATGATGCAGCACAAAAATCCCGAAAGCGTTCTTGTAATAGGCGGCGGAGACGGCGGAACCGTCAGAGAAGTCCTCAAACATAAATCCGTTAAAAAAGTTGTCCTGTGCGAAATTGACGGAATGGTAATTGATGCATGCAAAGAATTTTTACCGACAATTTCCTGCGGACTTTCTGATCCGCGTGTTGAAATAAAAGTTGAAGATGCTATTGAATTTATTAAAGATAAAAAGAACGAATATGACATTGTTTTAATAGATTCAACAGATCCTATGGGACCCGGAGAAGGTTTGTTTACGGAAGAATTTTACACAAACGTGAAAAATTCACTGAAAAAAGGCGGTATTGTTGCAGCACAATCAGAAAGCCCGTTTGTAAATAAAGAAGAAATCAAAAAAATGTATAACTTATTGAAAAAAGTATTTCCGATATGTTCAACATATACATCAAATATTCCGACCTACCCCGGCGGATACTGGGCATGGGCATTCTGTTCGGAAGAAGTCAAACCTTTGTCATACTTTGCAGATGACAGATACGAAGATATTTTGAAAACCTGCAAAATTTATAACAGAGATTACCATAATGCACGTTTTGCTCTGCCGAATTATTTGAAAGAACTGCTGTAAAATTGTAATTCCGAGGGAGAAGCGAAAGAATCCGATCTTTGATTCCCAACAGCAAACAAGAAGTCAAGCATTTATCAGGATACTAAGATACTATGGCACCAGGGCAATAAGAGCTATCGTAAAACTTTCCCTGTCACTTTGTGAGAGGGAGCAGCTTTTGACGCGCTGGTCGTTAGAAATGCTGGAAAGGGGGTTATTGGATGGCATGAAGTCCGAAAGTTTTTATGTTAATATTAGTTTATGGCAACAAAATTTATGCAGGCAAAATTTTTAATAAGTGCTGAAAAATTGAGTCAGTGTCCTGATTATACACTGCCCGAATTTCCGCTTCTCGGACGTTCTAATGTCGGTAAATCGTCCTTTATAAACGGGCTTGCAAACAACAAAAAATTAGCCAAAACTTCTAACACACCCGGAAAAACCCGATTGATAAACTTTTTTCAGTTTTCTGACAAATTTATGATTGCGGATTTACCGGGTTACGGTTATGCAAAAGTTTCAAAAGAAGCCCAGAACAGATGGCAGAAATACCTGGAAGAATATTTACTTAAACGAGAACAAACAGTCTCGCTTGTTCAGCTGATAGACGGCAGACACGACATTCAAAAAAATGATTTTCAAATGCGTGAATGGGTTGAAGCATACAATCTGCCTATATTTACAATTGTTACCAAAATGGATTACGTTCCGAAATCAAAGACACTTAATGTAATAAAAAATGTGGAAAAACAATTCGGCGGAGTTGTTCTGCCTTTCAGCGCCGTTGATAACAGATATAACGAAAAAATTTTTGAATATTTTATGAATTTTAATAAGCCAAATTCATAAAATAAATGACTCTTTAATATAAAAGAGCCATTTCCTTTCCAATATGTATCGTTACTAAGTTTAGTGTAAATATATATAGGGATTTAATCTTTATTTGATTTGTATTTATAACTCAATAAACTGTATGTGTCGGAAGATGCCGAACTGTCCCCGTAAAATACCGACATATCAGTTGCACGTTTGTTATTAAATTCATCTTCAACTTCCATTCTGGCACAATTGACATCATAAGCAGAAATTTCAGCACTTGTAATTCTTCCGTCATGATTTGTGTCCATTTCGTCAAAGTGTTCCAGTATTTTAGACATTGTGCTTTCAGAAATTCCGCTTGCACCCGATGCATAAAGCTGTGTTAATTCAGCCTTTGTCAAACCTTGAGCAGATATTCTGTTTGAAAGATTATTCATCTCATCTGCCGTAATTATTCCGTCTCCGTCCTTATCAATAGAGGCAAAATTGTTTTGCAGATAGGATGCAAATGTCTGATTCAAGGCGCCTAAATTTGTTGTCTTTGTTCTTGCCTCGGTCAAATTTTCTAATGTTAAACCATCAGGGTACTGCGATGCAAGATATGAATATGTATTTGTTAATCCGGCATAAACACCGGAAAGCAGATTGTTATTAGCCATAATACTACCTCAATTACTAACTTCTCACACACATGTTAATGATTTTCTCTCAAAAGTCAAACCTCCAAAAAGATGAGATTGTAAAAATATGTAACAAATATCATCAAAATATTAAAGTTTCTGTCTGACAAAACCGATATAAATTTTGTTGACAGATTTAATAAGGAGTGTGTGCTCATGGATGAACAAAAATTTACGGATATGGAAGATTTAATGCTTGATTACGGAGAAATGACAAGTTTTGACTTTAATTCACTGGACTACAAACAGGTCAGAGAATTACAAAACATTACCGACAGCGAATATGCAAAAAAACCTTATCCTTTTAAATACGGACATTTTGATCTTGTTGATATGATTCATTCTTTCATAACAGGATATCAAAAAAAAGAAAATGCATAACTGTTGATTAAATGTGTATCTTAGAAAATTTAAGGGTGAAGTGTTATGAACGACAAAGAACTTTTTGAAAATAATTGTTTTCCGCTTTTCTGGCTGGAAGATGAAGAACGTTTCGCAAAGCAGGAACCGCAAAGAAAAGATTTGCAAACCCTGCTTGCGGAACTTGAAGACATAAAAAATCGCATAGATGAAATCAGTGCAAGAGAATGGCATCTTGCAAAACTTGTGAAGTTTCACAATGAGGGCTTTGCCCGCTAAAACGCAACCCCGCAGTTAAGATCGGCTGCCGAGATTTGGGAATAGCTTTAAAATTTATTAACAATACATAATCGTTGAAAAGTTTCAACGATTTTTTTTATTATACAGAGTTCATTCAAACAGAGGATTAAATATTAATAAGAAAAGGTTAAAATATAAATGGGTTAAGTAACAGGTAAGGTATCTATGGTTGAGGACGAATTTTATCCGCAGAATAACGGAGAAATTTCTGCATCTATAACACAAAGCTGGACAGAACAAGCTATTGAATGTTATTCAATTAATTGCGACTGCTCAAAATGTTCTTTAAAAAACGGCAATTATTCTTTTAAATGCCAGATGCCTAAAGTTATCGATATTTTAATCGGTGTCGCAGGCAGACCAAATATCAACCCCGTATAATTACAGCTCCTTTTTTATTATGTGAACGCATGATTTTTCAGGCGGATTACAATATCCGCCTCATTTTTATTTATTTTTCTTCCCTTAATATTACTATAGTATCCTCAATTTCCGTTTTCAAATATTCTAACTGCTGATTTATTACATTTTCATTGTACAAATATCCTGAGCCGGTATAGGCAAGATAAGGTCTGTACTGTTCAGCTTCCCGTCTTAAATTCGCGACAGATTTTGTGTGTGTATTAAGCTCCATAAGTTTTGCAAAAGAAGCATAATTGCTCTCAGGCTTGCCTGCATATTTATTCTGAAAATATTCTACAGTTTTATTAAAGAAAAATATTTTTGCATTAAAAATTTGAACACTTTTATTTTCATCTATGCAAAGAAGAATATTCTCAAGCTGCGGCAGAATATCAGCGTATATATCATTCAAATAAGGTGATCTTTTATCCTGCTTAAGCATTATATTTACAAAAGCAGGATTTTCTGTCGGAATAGGCTTAATTTCATCGGATGAATTAAAATTTTTAGTTTCTTCAAAGACAGGTTTAGATATTTTTGATTCGGTTGTTTTAAAACTTTTCGAAATATCAGGAAGAGTTCCGACATAACCTCTGCCTTGAGAATCAAATTCTACATTTTCCGTAGAAACAGGTGTTGACGTGTCTTTCTTACCCCACCAGCCCCACGCATAACAGGATGGAGACATTAATGCCGAAATTAAAACTAAAACAAACAATTTCTTCATATAAATTATTGTAATGATTTTTATTTAAAAATCATCATTTGTTTAATTTATTTACTCTGCATTTTCTTCTATTTTATGTTTGTAGCCGAATAAATGCCATTTCTTATGTACGGGGCAGAGGACATTATTTTGTTCGCCGTAATACATCTTTTCCCCAAAAGGACGGAGCTTGGGATCGCGTTCATAAAATGCCTTTTTCTTAAGACAATATTTAATTTCTTTCCTTTCCATTTTTCTTATGGTATTAAGTTTTGCTCTCTGTTCGGAATTCAAAACAGATTTGAATTCTTTATCGTATTTTTCACCTGTTTTTTTCATACATTTTGCAATATCTTTTACAACACGTTCCTGTTTTTTTATCGCCTCTTTGCTTGCGTTATGAACACACATGTTTGAAAGAACAAATTTTTCCTGTTCATATTGAGCAAAAAGTTTTCCTAGTGCTTCATAACGTTTTTTGTCAATAACATCCTTGCATTTCTGCTGGTCATTTGATAAATTTAAAACATTATAAAGCGTTGCACGCCTGTTATACATTGATGTCATTAAATCCAGACATTTTGTACTTTTATTGCATTCGCAGGTTTGATCCTGATTTTCAGCAAATATTTTAGTCTCGGGCAAAGCGGAATCTGATGCGAATGAAGATAATCCTGTTAAAATTATGCAAATCCCTAATATTAAAAATTTTTGTTTCATAAGTCCTCTCTTTTATAAAAATTATTGCACGATTTTTTCTCAATTACAATATTTGTAGTAAACTCTTTTTATGGAAGAAATGAATTTAAGGAATTATGCTTATATAGGCGATGCTGTATGGGAAATCTTTATCCGGGAAAAAACAGTTAAGCTGACAAATAATTCCACAAAACTTCATAAAATTACTACCGCAAATGTTAAAGCATCTTTTCAGGCAGAACTTCTTCATCATCTTGAAGATATTTTGACTGATAAAGAAAAAGATATTGTCCGCCGTGCAAGAAATCTCCCAATCCCCGCGGGAAGACGCCGGATACAGACAGAATACCGCCTTGCAACTGCTTTTGAATGTCTTATCGGTTTATGGTTCTTGCATGATAAAAAACGACTTGATTATGCATGTAATTTTGTGGAAAATTATTTGAATTTCTAAAAAAAACATTTAACCGGAGGATATAATTTTTAGATTTTGTATGTATATTATATGAATATAAAAATTTGGAGGTTTTTATTATGAAAAGAGATTATCAGGAATTAATTAACAATTATCAGGGCGGAGACCTGGATTTATCAGGATGCGAAATTAAAAATCTTGAACTTGGACACATTGAAGGAAGCTTGAATTTATCAAAATGTGTTATCGGAAAATTGTCTATCGGCTGGGTTTCAAATACTTTGAACCTTTCAGGTGCAGAAATTAAAAAAATTGAAACACCGATTGATGCAAATTGCGTAAACATGTCAGGTGCTAAAATAGGAAAATTGCCTGAACACATCTGGACTGATTCTTTAAGCATCGAAAAAAGCAATATTGAAAAATTAAATACAGATATCAGAGCAAATGTATTTAACATTAAAAATACAAAAGTTTCATCACTTCCTAAAAACATGAAAGTACATAAATTAATAACAGATTCAAAAACAGCCAAAAATCTTTCATTATTGACATTAAAACAGTGTGATGAACTTGTAATGGATGACTGTGTATACTTTGAACAAAGAGATCTTGTAGAAAACTACAATTTTTCAAATGTAGTATCATCAAGTGATATTGAAATGGTTTGTGCAGTATAAAATAAAGAAAAAGTAATAATTTAAAAAGGGCTGTTCTATTCAACAACAGCTCTTTTTTTTATATAAATACTAAAAAAGGGCTTTACAAAAAAAAATCAGCATGTACAATAGATATTGTAACAATTAAATAACACCTGTGGGGGTTTAGCTCAGCTGGTAGAGCACCTGCTTTGCACGCAGGGGGTCAGGAGTTCGAATCTCCTAACCTCCAAAAATAAAAAGGATAATGACTTTTGTTATTGTCCTTTTTATTTGTTATGTATCAGGGATTTTGAGAAAAAGTATCACAAGTTTGACATTTAAGTCGGAAAACACTTATAAATTTTCGATTTTTTGCAATTTTTCGAGTCCCGAAATAAAATAAATAACCTGAGTAATATTTTCAGAATTAAGAGTTGTTTTAGTCGCCAGCAGTTCTCTTAATTCGTCTTCAAATGTTTTGTCTGGAATATTTTGTTCTTTATGTTCAAACAAAATATCCGCCAGCACAAACAATTCATCATTAAATTTTAAAGCATCACTTAGTTGTTTAATAGTAATAGCTCATTCTGAAGAACTTGAGAGTTTTATAAGAAATAATTATGCAGATTTAAAGTCAGGGAAAGAAGTATCCGGCTCATTCAGGTTTAATGGATTTACCAATTTACATAATGCCTTTGGCAGTGTAGATGTGTTATCTGCAAAAACTCGTGGGAATTATGTGGATGTGACATTACTTGACACGTATGATTTTAATAAAAATGATAAGAATCTTTTTGTTAAAATGGGTCGTAGAGCACAAGAAACAGGAAAATTAAATCCATACTTTACAATTGTAAAATGTAGGTATAAACTGAAATAAATGAGGAGAAATTTAATCTGTGAAAAATTTCGATTTTTATTTTTATCTAAATCTTTTCAATATCCTATTAGTTGTATTTATGTTTGGAATGTTTCTTATTTTTTTTATAACTTGTTATATATCACCAAACTGGATACTTCCAAGTTGCTTTATTTTATTATGCATACTTGCAAAAATTTTTCTTTTGTACCTATTATTTGTTACATTTGAAAAATTTTTCCCTAATTCAGAATTGATTAAAGTGGTGGAGGATTTGAAAACAAACTCCACACGTAGAAAATATTCACTGTTATTGTCTTTTGGCTATGATACAATTATAATGTTATGTTTTGCATTGCATGATATGATAGAATACCGTTTTGAATGGATATCTCTTTTGGGTTATGAGATAATTACACTTGGTGGGGTATGTATGTTTTATATAACGTTATTTGGTTTATGGAAAATTCAAGGTAAATTAGAATAAAAACTTATTTAGGATAATAATTGTGTTGAAAAGATACAAAAGCTATTTAAAACACTTGATATGCTGGTAAAATAGAGTTAAATTATGAATGACAAATTAATATCAGGTCAGGAGTCCGAGCCTCCTGAATTATAAAAACAGCCTTTGAACACTATTGTAACAGACAATGAACAACTGTTATGTATTAGTGTTATGTATCAGGGATTTTGACAAAAAGTATCGCAAGTTTGACATTTAAGTCGGAAGCTTTTACTGTTTTAATTTGTGTTAAAATTATTAATAGATATAATGAGAAAAGCATCAGAGCAGGAATATTTTCCTTATGGTTCAAAACTTGTGTGCTATATTGAACTTACAAAAGATAAAGAAATAAGACAAGTTCAAAATTATGTACAGGAAAAGCGAGATGCTTATTATAGGGTAAAAAATGATGGCAGTAAGTTATATGCAGTTTGGCCCGGACAATATAGAAGTGATTTGTTTGAAATAGATGTTCCCTATATCTATAAAAAATTTGTCGAACTGAACAATCAAAACCTTATCTATAAATGTCTTTGACATCAGTTTAATATTTACGTTAATTGTAATATTTTACATGTAAAATTTTTACTTTATAATCTTTTTATGAAAAAATTATTAATAACTATTTTTGCTTTTACAGCCGCATTTTTGCCGTGTTTTGCATCAGAAATTCAATTAACAGACTATTCAAACAGTTCCAACTGGCTTTCAAAACCTGTTCAAAATCATTATCCGACAGATGTTTTTTATATCTATCCGACAGTTTGTACAACTAAAGACAAAACAAATCTTTGTAAAGTTGATGATTCTCAAATGAAAGAGGCGGCCAAAAGTGTCATAAAACTTCAGGCAGAAGCTTTTGATACTGTAGCAAATATTTATGCCCCTTTTTATACCCAGTATAATTTCAGAGCATTTGCCTTTTCTAATTATGAAAAAATACAAAATGATACTGAAAATAATGCTCAAGGACTGTCTGATATTTATAGAGCGCTTGATTATTATTTTAAAAATCTGAATCAAGGACGTCCGTTTATTCTTGTAAGCCATTCTCAAGGTTCAGGGATAATGCTTATTGTTTTAAGCGATTATATGAAAAAACATCCCGAATATTACAAAAATATGGTTGCAGCATACGTTTTAGGCTATCCTGTAACAAAAGAATATCTAAAAGAAAATCCGCATTTGAAATTTGCGAAAAAAGCAAATGATACAGGGGTAATAATCTCTTATGATGTACAATCACCTGATAAGTCGGGAGTAAATGTTTTGCAGGCTGAAAACCAACTTGCAATAAACCCTATAAACTGGAAAAGAAGCCAAAGGCTTGCAAAAGCAGAAGATAATCTCGGCAGTCTTGATGAGAAGACACTAAAAATAACAACTCCCGGTATTGCGGATGCAAAAGTATATAAAAAACTCGGTGTTGTAATTTGTTCGACAGCGGATGTTAATACTTATGAAATACCACTGCCTGAACTTTTCGGCAAGGGCTCTTTTCACGGACAGGATTTTCAATTTTATTTTTTAAATTTAAGAGAAAATGCTGAAACCAGAATTAAAAATTTTTTAAATTAGTTTTACACGTAATAAGTAAGCTATCTGATCCGCAAACTCACTCCAAGCAACCCCTTTACATCAGATTAGTATTTAAGAAAAAACTGCTCTAAGCAGGTTAACAAATCATAAATAAAACCTTAACTTTCGCAATAATAATTAATATTCTATTTAATTTGTTTATTTTTAGTATTTTAATAAAGAAGTTAATGACAACTTTAATTACAGGAGATTAAAATTTATGAAAATCAGACAAATTACCCCGACAAATACAAAAAATAATAACAATAAATATACTTTTACCGGCAGAATTATAACAAAAGGTCCATGGACTGAAACTCTTAAGGATGCTTTTTTTAATTCTAAAGCAATCCATGATTTAGCATCAGGAGAAAAAGATGTTATCGGAAGATTGAAACGGAAATCAGCTCCAAGCAAAGATTACAACCATACTTGGGGTGAACCTTTATTCAAGTTAAGTCTGGAAATGAAAAGTCAGCACCCGACATTAATAGAAAAAGTAAAAAGTATTCTCGGCTTATCAAGAAAAGTTATTAACGAATTTTACCATTCGGAGGACAGTTTAGCAAAAAAAATGGGGGAAATGTCCAAAGAATTTTGTGAACATCGTATGACAAAAAATTTAAAATAAAGAAATTATTCCGCTGATACATACCGTATCAGCGGTTTTTTAAAAAATTCAAAAAAGACTTAATTGTTCTGTATTATCTTTTTCTTTGTATTCTTTTTCAAATTTACTCATTTTCAGCAAATCATCTTGAATTCTTGTTAAAAACGGCGAAACAGGCAGATTTTTAGGTGTTCCGAGCCGGAATCTTTTTTGTGCGTAAGATAAAAAGAGCCTTTCTTTCGCTCTTGTCATACCCACATATAAAAGTCTGCGTTCTTCTTCGATTTCTTTTTCTTCTTTAGCGCGATAAAATGGAAGTATGCCGTCTTCAAGCCCTGCTATAAACACACATTTGAATTCCAATCCTTTTGATGCATGAAGAGTCATAAGAGCAATCCTATCGGCGCGTTTATCAAGTGCATCTGCTTCCGTAAGAAGCGAAACCTGATGAATAAATTCATTTTTATCCTTAGAATTTTCTGCAATATTAAGCAAATATTTTATTATGTAATCATCAATTTCAATATTGCTGTTTTTTATCTGTTCGGAAACGGGCAAATCTTCATTCAGGCTGTTCAAAAGTTCCATAACAGGTTTTTGTTCGCATAAAAGATCGTTTGAAAGTTTAACAAACGGCATACCTGTTCTTTTTAAGGCTTCTATAATCGGCGGAAGCTGGGAAGACGTACGGTATAGAACCGCAAAATCCGAAAATGAATAATCCGTATCATCGCCTGCACTCCTTTGAGAATCGATAGAGAAAAAGCTGTGCCCGCCTATAAGATTTTCAATTGTACTTGCGATAAATTCAGCTTCTGCTTTGTCGGTCGGAGCTTTATGTATTGTAATTTTTTCATGCGGTTTGTCAAAGGCAGATACTATGTTAAAACAGTTAATCATCTGGTTGGACGCATCTACAATACTGTTTGTAGAACGATAATTGTTTTTAAGATTAATAATTTGTGTATCAGGGTAATCTTCTTTGAAATTGTTAAAGAATTTTGCATCCCCCCCTCTGAAACCGTAAATTGCCTGATTGGGATCTCCTATAACAAATATATTACCGTTTTGCGGAACAATAAGGCGTATTAATTTATACTGATTTTCGTCAATATCCTGATATTCATCAACAGATACATATTTAAAGCGTTCGCGGTAATTATTGAGCAAATCTTTGTTTTCTTCAAGCAATTTTACCGTCAGGGTAATTAAATCTTCAAAACTTAAAGCATTTTCAAGAAGTTTTTCATCCTTGCATAAGACTTTTTCCTGTTCGGACATTACGCTAAAATCTTTGTTCAGCCCTGCGGTTTCGTAATTTTCTTTCAGAATTGAAAAACAGAGCGAGTGAAAAGTACAAATATTCAGCTTATCTGCTCCCGATGTCAAAAGTTTACCGAGTCTTTGGCGCATTTCCTCCGAGGCTCTGCGGGTAAAGGTTATTGCAAGACAATTTTCCGGCTTAATATTTTTTTCATTGATAAGGTATGCAATGCGTCTTGTTAATACTGTTGTTTTGCCCGAACCAGGGCCTGCAACGATTAAAAGCTGATTGCTTTCATTTTCTGCTGCACTTTGCTGGTACTCATCAAGACCTGATTTGCGCGGTTGCTCCAAAACTGTTTGTCCTATTTGTCCGCCTGTTTGAACAGGAGCTGCAGACTGCTGCTTCACAGGTGCTGTTTTTGGAAAATCAATTGCAAGCTTCAGATTTACGGAATTTTTTTTTACAAGTTCATTTTCTTCAAACAACCTTATTACGCCGTATTCACCGTCAAAACCTGCATGTTTTATAACTTTTCCCTGTCTTAAGCGTGAAACTGCTTCTCCTAACAGCGTTGAGGATTTAGATATTTCATCAACAGGAATATCCTGCAGTATTGCAAGTTCAGAGCCGAAAGTATGTATCAATCTTTCGTATTCATAAGCCACCGATTTACTTGAAGTCCCGACTCCTTTAATTTCAGCGATCATTTCCTGCAAAGGTACAAGACTGAATACTTTTCCTGCAGTTTCAGGAGGGGTTATAATTTCTTTTCTGTCCGAAAGTTCATTCACGCGGTACAAAACCCCTATTGTCATAGGTTTGCCGCAGACAGGACAAATCCCGTTGTGTTTTTTTGTTTCTTCAGGTGTCATACAAACATTGCATTTTCTGTGTCCGTCTTCATGATATTTACCTTCTTCAGGGAAAAATTCAACCGTGCCCGTATACCCCTCGCCTGTTTTTAATGCATTCATAATAGAATAGTAATCAGGATCAATATTAAAAACGGTTGCTTCTCTTGCAAGTTTTGATGCCGAATGCGCATCGGAATTTGAAACCAGCCTGAATTTATCAAGTTTTGAAACATGCCAGTTCATTTCAGGATCAGATGAAAGCCCTGTTTCAACAGCAAATATGTGTTCGGATAAATCTCCGTAGCAGTCTTCTATAGAGTCAAATCCTGATTTTGAGCCGAGTACGGAAAACCACGGAGTCCAGATGTGTGCGGGGATTATAAATAAATTTTCGCCTGATTCAAGAACAGTTTCCAGTAAATCTCGAGAATCCAGCCCTAATATCGGGCGTCCGTCTGATTTAATGTTGCCGATTGCATCAAGTTTGTTTCTGAAATTTTCAGCAGACTGCAGATCCGGAGAAAAAACAACATGATGAACTTTCCTTGTCCTGTCCCATTTTTTATAAATCGTTGAAATTTCAACAGTCAAAATAAATTTTACATTGGCACCGATTTCACGTTCTATTTCAGGTTTCAGCTTAAATGTTCCGTCATCGGATGGAACAAGTTTTTCCTTAATTTCCGCAAACCATGCAGGATGTGTAAAATCACCCGTTCCGATAAGACTTAAGCCTTTTTTCTTTGCCCATATTGCAAGCTCCTCAAGATTTAAGCTTCTGCTTGTAGCCCTTGAATATTTTGAATGAATATGCAAATCGGTATAATAATACATCTCAACTCCTTACTTTCCGATTATACAATAAAATTATTTCCAGTGAAGAGATAAGTATAAAACAAACATTATTATCATAGAAACCGCAAAAGAAGCACCTGTTAAAATCCAATAAAGTGAAATTTCTGTTTTCGGTCGTTTGCAGACCATTACCGAGGATTGTTTTTTTGATTTTTTTGATGTTGTTTTACGCGGCCGTGCGGAAGTTTTTGGCTTGTTTGATACAGCAGTTTTTGCCTTTTCTTCCGTATATTTCTCTGCCAGAGTTTTCCCGCTCTTTTGCCCTGTTACGAGAAGTTCTGTGTCATAATGAAGCCTCAAAATGCCTGAACTTGCCCCGCGATGAAAAACAGAATAGCTTATTGCAATTTCAAAAGCTCTTTTAAGACATTCTAAAGCTGTCATGCCGTCTTTTTTTACGGAAGATGAATGAACAGCACTGTTGCCGTGTTTTTTCAAGAAATATAAATCATTTATAAACTCTTTTTCGTTTTCCGTACCTGTCGAGCAGTCATTTAATGTGGCAAGCATATCATCAAAAGTATTTTCTGTAGTACGGTTTTTACCTAATACCTTTTTACAGACATGTTCTCCAAATCTTCTGGTCTGGGTCATGCATTGTTCAAAATACTCATCTCCGTAAAGTTTTTCGGCTTCTGAAATTATTCCGTATAAATTCTTATCAACTTTTTTCAGAAAATCAAAATTTGTTGCCATATAAAGAATGATAACACATCAATAAAAAAGCGGGAACATTTATATGCTCTCGCTTTTTTTATTTTTTTATTTTGTTTTAATTACGCTTCTTTAGAAACTCTTCCCGGAACTACAACTCCGCCTTTAAGATTCTTTTTGTAGAATTCTACGTGCGGCTGTAATACGCTGTCAAGAACTTCAGGGAACGATTTATTTTCGCTGATTTTTTCAACAATTTCCTGATAAACTGTTGCAAATGCTCTTAATTGAGTTATTGCGCCTGCTGCTTCAGGAGTTAAACCCATACCAGAGGTTTTTGCAGTTTCTAAGAAAAATGCTCCCGTTGATGTGTAAGATTTTGTCAAAGCTTCAACATAACTTTCTGCATTTTCTCTGCAAACTCCGTTATCCTGAGGTACAGTCAACGCAAATGCAAATTTGTTTGCAGGATTAAAGTGAGCTTCTGCAGAGTGGTGCATTGCATCAGGAACTTTTGCAACCTGTTTCAATGTATCTTTAACGGATTCATTCTGCATTTGAGCATGCCAGTAAACCGTATTTTCAAAGATTGAACCCATATACTGATGAACTGTTGTTAAAATACCGTTCATTTTAGCATCTGCCCAGAAAATACCTTCTTTCAATGCATCATTTACATCTAAATCTGCTGTTAATGATTCCGTTGAAACTTCCTGAGCTGCATTTAACATTTTTACCATATCTTCTTTTTTCATACCTGCGTATGCAAGTGTGAATAAAGCATGGTCGTCAAATGCCGAGAAACGTCCGCCGACATCATCATGGATATATAAATCGCCGAGCCATCCGTTTTCGTTTGATGTTCTTCTTAGTTCACTTTTCTCCGAATTTTTATCGGTTACCGCAATAAAATGTTTGTTAGCACATTTTTCAGCTTCCTCTTGAGACTTGCCTTGAGCTTTGTAAGCATCAATCAACATATCCATAACTCTTAAAAATCCGTCTTTTGTTTCAAAAGTCGACCCTGATTTTGATGCAATAAGGTAGTTTGATGAAGTTACATCATTTCCCAATCTGTATAAAAATCTATCCAAACTTGCAGAATCAACATCTGAATAAAATTCTACAACGTCATGGCAGACATTCAAACCGTTGATTGACAACATATGCTCAACTGTGTGTTTTGAGCCGCCGATACCCATTACACTGAGTTTTTTAGCACCTGTTTGTTTTTTAAGACTTTCCGCAAGCCCATAAATCTCATCAACTCTTTTAGCCTGACTTTCAGGTAAATTTACCCAGTTTAAAAACTGGCCTTCTTTGTTTGCTCTTGATGAAAATTCTTTTACGAATTCGAAAACTTTTGATGAATAACCGCTAAAATCAATTCCTGTAAATTTAACAGTTACATTAGAATTTTTTGTCAACATAATAACCTCTTTCTCTTGTAACATTTTACACTGATATTTTACTATAAAAATATAAAGAATTGGCATAAACAAAAAATATGGTATAATTATATACAGGAGTTACGGCATGATTGATTATGACAGTTTACTTGAAAAAATACCGAGAGTGCGGAAAATTCTGGATGATGGCTCAAACAGTATTTTATATCATTACACTAAACCCGAAAAACTTTTAAGCATTTTAGAATCAGGCACAATAAGATTTTCTAACGCACTTTATCTCAATGACAAAGAAGAAGTAACATACTCCTACAAACTTATTTTTAATCTTGTTGATGAAATGCCTGAACTTAACCAACGGCTTTTTTCAAAAATTAAAGAGCATTTTTACACAAAATATACAAATATAATTAACGGTTCCAATGATTTCGGATACAAATATGAATATTACACAATATCTTTTTCGACCGAAGGCGATAACCTGACCCTGTGGAATAATTACGCTAAAGGCCAGAATTATACAGGCTACAATATCGGATTTTGTAAAAAAGATTTGATAGCCGATATGGTAAAAATCGGTTTCAATTCTGTATACGGAAATATAATTTACGACAAGAAAAAACAGATTACCGTTCTGAAACTCATTTTCGAAAAATGGAATAAACAGTATGAAAAAGCTCTTAAACATTCCAAAAATCAAGACAAATTAGTTGATACGGTTTTTGAACTCATTGATATTTTGAGTGTTATAAGTTTGTTCTTTAAAAATCCGCATTTTAAAGACGAAAAAGAATACAGAATAATTTTTATAAATAATTTCGGTACAAATTTTGCAAAACAAACAAAAATTTGCGAAAAGAACGGGTTGTTTGTTCCTTATATCGAATATAAATTTTTAAAAAAGACGGTAAATTGTATAAATATCGGTCCGACTCTGGACGAAAGCATATTTTATACAAGCACCTGCCGGATGCTTTCAAACTTCGGCTACGAAAAGAAAACCGTAAATCGCTCAAAAATTCCACTCAGATTTTGAAAAAAATTATTCAATTAAATACTTAATTTGATTAATTGCAAGTCTTATTAAACGCGTGCTTTTTAAGACTTTTATTCTTGCTGAATATGACTATTAGTCATTGACTTTTAGTCATTTATTTATTATAATATTTTATTATCAGGAGTATTTTATGAATAAAAGACAAAAATCAGCCATTGAAACTAAACGGAAACTTATATCTGCAGGGTTGGAGCTTATTAAAGAAAAAGGCTTTGATGCAATAAATGTCGAAGATATTACAAAAAAAGCCGGAGTCGCAAAAGGTACCTTCTATGTTTATTTCAAACGCAAAGAAGATATTGTTATGGAAATAAGCAGAACTCCATTCGGTGAAATTGTTGATGAACTTGAACAAATGAAAAACGCTGAATTATTTGAAAAGCTGCAGCATTACTTTCATCGCTTTATGGAGCAGGTTGAATTTTGCGGAATTCAAATCTGCCGCGAATGGATAAAAAGTGTTATTGACCCTAATAATGTTCCTGAAACAATGGACAGCAAAAAGTGGTTCTATGACTACGAAATGCTTGAAAGTATCCTGAAAAATTCAAAGGAGCTTAAAAAAAATGCTCCGATTGAATTATTAACCCATATTATAATCAGCGAACTTTACGGAATGATGCTCTGCTGGTGCATGTCAGACGGAAAATTTGAACCGCTGGACTGGACAGACAGATTTTGCGATGTTCAACTCACGGCTATATTTAAGCCTTACCTGAAATAAAGGAGAATTAATTATGAAATACAGAAAACTTAGAGATATTGAAGTATCTGCTGTTGGTATCGGTTTTATGGGGTTTTCTCACCGCTATTGAATTGAACAAAATCACAATTTACGGCAACCGCACGGACGAGGATATTCACAAACTCGGAACGGTTAAGGCAATAAACTATAAAGGAGAAATTATTAATGACAAATAAAAAAATATATGTGATAAACGGCTCACCGAGAAAACAATGGAACACGGCTCAAATGTGTGAAAGCTTTGCAAAAGGAGCTGAAGACAACGGCGCAGAGGTAGAGATTGTTCATCTTTATGACCTTGATTTTAAAGGCTGCAGAAGCTGTTTTGCATGTAAATTGAAAAATGGCAAAAATTTTGGCAAATGTTCTTTTCCTGATGAATTGACTCCCCTTCTGGAAAAAATAGCTCAGGCAGACGGTCTTGTCCTCGCAAGTCCTATTTATTGCAGTGATGTTACAGGTATGATGAGATGTTTTATTGAGCGTCTTACATTCCCGTTTTTTGAATATAAACAAGGATACCCGTCTATTGCACCCAAAAGGCTTAAAACAGCAATGATTTATACCATGAATGTTACAGAAGAACTGGCTAATCAAATGTATCCTGATATGTTCAACAGAACAGAGTTTATGATAGAAACAGTATTCACAAAACCTGAGCGAATTTTTGCTTATGATACATATCAGTTCAGCGATTATGACAAATATGTTGTCGAAACATTTGATAAAAATAAAAAATTAAAACAAAAAGAAGAACAGTTCCCGAAAGATTTACAAAAAGCTTATGATGCGGGTGTTAAAATGGTAGATAAAATTTTAAAAGGAGAATAAAATGCAGACAGTAAAATTAAACAATGGTGTTGAAATGCCGATTTTAGGCTACGGAGTTTTTCTTGTCAACCCAAAAGAATGTGAAAGGTGCGTTACTGATGCTATTGATGTCGGTTACAGAATGATTGATACGGCACAGGCTTATTATAATGAAGAAGGTGTCGGCACTGCCATCAAAAAATCAGGGATAAAAAGAGAAGAATTTTTCATTGTAACAAAAGTCTGGATAACAAATTCAGGCGAAGAAAAAGCAGCAAAATCCATTGAAGAATCTTTGCAAAAATTACAAACGGATTATGTAGATTTGCTGTTAATCCACCAGCCATTCGGCGATTATTACGGAACATATCGAGCAATGGAAAAAGCCTATAAAGACGGCAAAACAAAAGCAATCGGAGTCAGCAACTTTTTCCCTGACAGATTTGTTGATTTGTGTAATTTTGTTGAAATTAAGCCTATGGTTAACCAGATGGAAACCCATGTATTCCAGCAGGAAAAAACTTTGCGTAAATATATGGATAAATACGGTACACAGCTTATGTCTTGGAGTCCTATGGCAAGAGGCGAAAACAATTTCTTTAACAACGAAGTTTTGAAATCAATCGGAGATAAATACAATAAAACAGCTGCGCAGATTGCACTGAGATTTTTAACACAGGAAAATGTCATTGTTATTCCAAAATCTACGCACAAAGCAAGAATGAAAGAAAATTTTGAAATATTTGATTTTGAATTGTCCCATGATGATATGGAAACTTTGAGAAGTCTGGACAAAGGCGAAAGTATCTTTGTTAACCACTATGACCCTGAGTTTGTGCAAAGTATTATAAACTACTAATATTCAAAAGGGAAAATTATTTATTTCAAAAGCCTAATAATCCTTTTATTCGTTCAAGTAAAATGTCCCGTTAAAATACAACAAAAATAAAATACAATTAATAAAAAAGAGATGGATTAAATCTATCTCTTTTTTATTAGCAAGGGAGAGATTCGAACTCTCGACCTCACGGGTATGAGCCGTGCGCTCTCACCAGCTGAGCTACCTTGCCATATATTTATTACAGCAATTGCCGAGTTCTATATTCTCATAAAAAATTTTAA
>CASDVM010000008.1 GCA_949284415.1 uncultured bacterium
GGATACCGAAAGTTATAAATCACGTATCGAAAAAGCTCAGAAAAAAACAGGGCTTAACGATGCTGTTATAACGGGAATCGGTGAAATTCAAGGCAATAAAGTCGCATCAGCTGTTATGGACTTTGATTTTATGGGCGGTTCCATGGGCAGTGTTGTCGGTGAAAAAGTCGCAAGAATTATAGAAAAAGCGATAGAATTAAGACTCCCTGTTCTTGCTATAACATCGTCAGGCGGTGCAAGGATGCAGGAAAGTGCTTTAAGCCTTATGCAAATGGCAAAAACATCATGTGCGGTTTCGAAGCTTGATGATGCAGGACTGTTATATATAAATCTTTTGACTGAACCTACATTCGGCGGTGTTACGGCAAGTTTTGGTATGCTTGGCGATATTATTGTTGCTGAACAGGGTGCAAGAATAGGATTTGCCGGACGCAGGGTAATTGAACAGACTATCAGACAGAAATTACCGTCAGATTTCCAGACCGCAGAATATTTGCTAAAGTACGGTCAGGTGGACATTGTTTCTCCGCGAAAAGAATTGAGAAATACTCTGGCAAAGATTTTGGAAATGCATAAAGTCGTACAGTAAGAGGATAAATTAATGACAGCAGTTTTGGATTTTGAAAAACCTATTTTGGAAATTCAGGAAAAAATTGAAGAATTAAAAAAGATAAGTTTGGAGTCAGGCATGGATCTCAATAAAGAAATTGAAACTTTTGAACAGCAGGCAGAAGATTATAGAAAAGAACTTTATTCTAATCTTAAACCTTCGCAAAAGCTTCAGATTGCAAGGCATCCCGAAAGACCTAACTTTATGGATTATGTAAACTATATATGTGAAGATTTTATTGAACTTCACGGCGATAGGGAAGGAATGGATGATCGCGCTATAATCGGCGGGCTGGCGAAAATTGACGGCAGACCTGTTATGATTATCGGCACAATGAAAGGTAAATCTACAAAAGAAAATCTTGAATATAATTTCGGCATGCCGCAGCCTCAAGGTTACAGAAAGGCTTTGAGACTTTTTAAACATGCAAGTAAATTTAATATCCCTATTGTTACTTTAATTGATACTCCTGGGGCATATCCGGGTATCAGCGCTGAAGAGACTAATCAGGGCGGTGCAATTGCTGTTAACTTAATGCAGATGGCAAAACTTGAAGTTCCGGTTATTGCAATTATTACGGGTGAAGGATGTTCCGGCGGTGCATTGGGACTTGCAGTTGCTGATAAAGTATTTTTGCTTGAGCATGCTTATTATACCGTAATTTCTCCTGAAGGATGCGCTTCTATTCTGTGGCGTGATGCTTCAAAAGCTTCTGAGGCTGCTGATGCTTTAAGAATTACAGCAAAAGATTTGCTTCATTTTGATATTATTGACGGTGAAATTAAAGAACCAACAGGCGGTGCTCATACAAATTATGAGGAAATTTCTGCTAATATGAAGAAAGCTATCCTTGACAGCCTTGATGAGCTTTCAAAACTGTCTCCTGTTGATTTGAAAGAAAAACGTTACCAAAAATTCAGAAAAATGGGAGCTTTTTTAGAAGGTTAGAGAATGTCAGGAAAGCAAACCGTTTATACAGAGTTACAAATAAGAATTAACCCTCAAATTGAAGATGTTGTATCGGATTTTTGTTTTGAAAATCTCCCCTGTGAAGGTGTCGTGCTTGCGGAAGAAACATACAAAGATTTAGAAATGATATCTACAACTGAAGGAACTTTAAAAGTTTTTCTAAATTCTGACAGTCATTCTGAACTTGTTTCAGAATCTTATATAAAGGAAATTTTAACAGCAGAGCGTAATCTTTTAAAATCACGCGGGCTTACTGATGAAGAACTGGGAAGCTGGGATTTTGTAATCTCTGATAAACCTAATGAAGACTGGTCAAAAAAGTGGAAAGAAAAATGGGATATAACACGTGTTTCAGACAAAATAGTCGTTGTGCCCGACTGGCTTGAGTATAATGCGGAACCTGATGAAGTTGTTATAAGATTGGAACCGGGGTGTGCATTCGGTACAGGAACTCATCAGACAACACAACTTTGTATGAAGGCAATAGAAAAATATATGCAAAAAGGAGCAAAAGTTGCTGATATCGGTACAGGTTCAGGTATTTTAGCGATTTGCGCAAAGAAATTCGGAGCGTCTTATGTTTACGGTTGTGATAACGATGAAACAGTAATCGATGTTGCAAAAGAAAACGCATTGAAGAACGATGTTGAATGTAAATTTGAATTAAATACTGCTGATAAATTATCTGAAAAATTCGATTTTGTTTTGGCTAATATTCTCCATAATGTTTTAGCACAAATTATGGGGGAGCTTAAAAATATAATGAATGATAATGCGATTCTTGTTTTGTCAGGAATTCTGGACGAAAAAAAATCTGTAGTCCTTGATGCTGTAAAAAAGTATAATTTGCAATTGCTTGAAGAAACTCATCAGGATCAATGGACTGCTTTAACAGTAAGAAAGGTTGATTAGTAAATATGAAAGAGACTGCAATAATTATTCCAGCAAGATACGGTTCATCAAGACTTGAAGGTAAACCTCTTTTAAAAGTTGCAGATAAGCCTATTATACAATGGGTTTATGAAAAGGCTGAGCAGTCAAAACTTGCTGATATTATTATTGTCGCAACTGATGATGAACGAATTTTTAATGCGGTTAAATCATTCGGCGGAAATGTTGAAATGACTTCGGTGAACCATAAATGCGGCTCTGATAGAATAAAAGAAGTTGTCATGCGGCATCCTGAAATTGCATTTATCGTTAATTTACAGGGAGACGAACCGCTAATTAAACCTGAAAGTATTGATGAAGTTATTAAAAACGTAAAAGATGATAAAGATGCTGATATTTCAACTCTAATAAGAAAAATTACGCAAAAAGAAGCTGAAAATCCAAATCTTGTTAAATGTGTTATTGATAATTGCGGCTTTGCACTGTATTTTTCGCGTTCAAAAATTCCGTTTGAAAGAAATGCAGATAAAGCTGATTTTTACGGACATCTCGGAATATACGGCTATAAACGCGAAGCTTTAATTAAAATGACTGAACTTCCTCAATCAAGTTATGAACAGGCAGAAAGCCTGGAACAATTACGAGCATTGCAAAACGGCATGAAAATTAAAACTTCGGTTGTGGATTTTGTTCCTGTAGGAATAGATACCGCTGAAGATCTGGAGAAGTTTAAAAATATCGTGTCTATGACTCTTTAAATAAAGAGCTCGGGTTTACTTTGAAAAGCTCTGAAATTTTGAGAAGCATATTCAGGCTAATGCGTTCTTTGCAGTTTTCTACCCTGCTTATAAATTCTCGAGAGCAATTAAGCTTTTCAGCCATTTTTTCCTGAGAAATTTTGGCTTTTTGTCTTAATTTTTTTATATTTTCCGCAATTATATTATGATATTTACTTTCTGTTTTCTCCATACTTTTATTAAATCCATATATTACAATTAAGGCTATGAAGAAATACATCACACTTACGGCTATTTTTATTTAACAGAAATTTTTTCCAAAATTTTTTTAAAAGTACTTGCTTTTTTTACAAAATTAAATTAATATATATATACAAATATTAAAAAAAATTTAAAAAAATCAATATTTTGTAATATTTTATATTTGTGTTATATTTAAGGTGTTAGATTATTGTAACAGAGGAAATGAAGACTATGACTGAAAATGCAGAAATGCCTAATGAAACGGAAGATCGTCAAAGAATACTTTTAGCTGATGATGAAGCAAGTATAAGAAGAATTTTAGAAACAAGATTAAAAATGGCCGGTTATGATGTATATACTGCACAGGATGGAGAAGAAGCAGTTAATGCATTTAATAAATATAATCCTGATTTGGTTGTTTTAGATGTAATGATGCCTAAAATGGACGGCTACGGTGTTACGAGAGAAATCAGAAGAACTTCTGATGTGCCTATTATTATACTGACTGCTCTCGGCGATGTTTCTGAAAGAATTACAGGTCTTGAACTGGGTGCAGATGATTACGTAATTAAACCTTTCAGCCCGAAAGAACTTGAAGCAAGAGTTAAGGCGGTATTAAGAAGAACAAATAACAGGGAAACGGTTACTCCTGCAGGTAAGGTTACTAAAAATGTTATTACAACAGGTAATATCAAAATTGATACTGCACGCCGTCAGGTATTCAGAAAAAATGAAAGAATACGTTTGACAGGTATGGAATTCAGTTTGTTAGAGCTGCTGGTTAATAATTCAGGTCAAGCATTTTCAAGAAATGAAATATTACAGCATGTTTGGGCTTATCCGCCTGATCACAGAATTGACACGCGTGTAGTTGATGTTCATATTTCAAGATTGCGTTCTAAATTGGAAGCAGACCCTGCAAATCCGGAGCTGATCCTTACTGCACGCGGTATCGGATATATGTTCCAGAGAATAAGCTAATTATTTAATTGTTTTAATATAAAAAGTCCCGTTTTAGGCGGGCTTTTTTTATAAAAATTTTTCTTGATTTCAATATTGTTTATGCTATTATAAAAAAGTAACAAATGGCGTCTGTCGTCAAGCGGTTAAGACCTCGGATTGTGGTTCCGATATGCATGGGTTCGAATCCCATCAGACGCCCCATTTATCAAAATTTGCCTCTTCGTTGAGGCATTTTTATTATAAATAATATAGGGAGAAATAGTGTAAAGTGCCAAAAATTTCGGTAATAATTCCGATTTACAATGTAGAAGGTTATCTGCCCGAGTGTTTAAATTCTGTTGTAAGTCAAACCTTGGAAGATATTGAAATTATCTGTGTGAACGATGGTTCTACAGACAACTCTTTAAATATATTAAAAGAGTATGCTTCTTCTGACAGCAGGTTTGTCCTTCTTAATCAAGACAACAGTGGACAGGGAATTGCAAGAAATAAGGCATTGGAGATTGTTAAAGGCGAATATACTGCCTTTGTTGATCCTGACGATTGGCTTGAAGTTGATGCGTTTGAAAATTTATATAATTTTGCAGAGGACAATAATGCAGATGTTGTTCAGTTTGATTATAAAACTTTTGATAATGAGCTGAAAACTTTTAAAGAAATAAATTTTGCCGAAATTTTAAAGAAAAAATATAAAAAAATATTTCGTGATTTAAAATTTTTTAACTGGAAAGATTTTAAAGATGCCTGCCTGCAGGATTTAGACTTACATGCTTGGAGCAGAGTATATAAGACTGATTTTATAAAAAGAAATAAATTAAAGTTTGCGCCATTAAGACGTGCTGAAGATCATTTGTTTGTACTCGGTGCTATTTTGTCTGCTGATAAAATTTTTTATTATCCAGCCTTTTTTTATAATTACCGCATTCGGAATAATTCTACCGTACACTCTAAATCTAAAGACAATTTTCAAATATTTCAGGTTTTGGATATGACTAAAGATTTAGTTAATGAACTCGGACTTTCAACAGAATTAAAAAAAGAGCTGGATATTTATAACAGGACAATTCTTACGTGGCATTACAGACAGACTCCGATTGAAGATTTAGATAAATATATTGATATGTGTAAAAAATATTTATCTGATGAAGGTTTAAAAAAGATGATGAAAGATATTAATAAAAGGCGGTCTTTTTTAGAGAATATATTTTCATTAAAAAATAAAAAAGTAAACGGGGATAAGTATAAAATAATTACTGTTTTGGGGGTTAGTTTTGTTTTACCTAAAAAAGCAGTCAGCCGTACGTGAGTTTGTTTATAATATAATCAGGGCGCATGGTGTAATCATATAATGACAATTAAAAAAAATTACAGGCTTAGTTAAAATTTTTATTTTCCAGTTTTAGCAATTTTTCTTTAATGTTAATACCGAATGCGTAGCCTGTGAGGTTACCGTTAGAACCGATTACTCTGTGGCATGGAATAATTATTGCCGTAGGATTTTTGTTGTTCGCCATTCCTACAGCGCGGCAGGCTTTTTCATTTCCAATGCGTTTTGCAATGTCTTTATATGTTGCAGTCTTTCCGTATGGAATTTTTTTCAGTTCATCCCAAACTATTTTTTGAAACGGCGTTCCTTCCGGTGAGAGCGGAATATCAAAAATTTGTCGCTCCCCATTGAAATATTCTGTTAATTCTAAATATGTTTTTTTTATTAAATCTGTTTCTTTTTGTTGCGCAGGAATATCTTTAAAAGTAACATGCGTGATAAACCCGTTTTTTTCTGCAATAAAAATTTTTCCTATAACAGTGTTGTATGAATATTTAAACAATTTAGGATTCCTTTAAGTGTTTTACATGTTTATAAATGTATAAAGCTCCTAATATGGCAAAAATTCCAACTATAGCAATATCAAACTTGTGCCAGATATGTTTGAACGCTTCCATATTCTGCCCCATTTTCACTCCGACATATACAAGGACGTAGCTCCATACAAGAGAACCTAAAAATGTGAGTGTAAAGAATATTCTTTTTTTGGCTTTTAAAATCCCTGCCGGCAATGATATAAATGTCCTTACGACAGGAAGCATCCTGCATAGGAAAAATGCCCAATCGCCGTATTTTTCTACCCATTTATCAGCTTCTTCAAGATCTTTGTGTGAGACAAGAAAATATTTTCCGTATTTTTCAACGAACTTTCTTCCGCCAAAATAGCCGAGATAATATGATGGAACAGAACCGAGAACACAACCGAATGCTCCTGCAAATGCTGCGACATGAAAATTCATTTCACCTTTGCTTACGATATAACCGGCAAACGGTAAAATTGCCTCACTCGGAAGCGGAATATTGCAGGATTCAATTGCCATTAAAAGACTTATCCCCCACGGTCCCATAAGTGTGATTATATGTTCTATAAAACTGACTAAGTATCCTAAAATTGAATTTATAACTTCCATAATCCCTCTTCTCTTTTAATATATTATATTTTATCAGAAACATTACTTTTTTGTAAATATTTATAATTAGGGACTTATATTGCAGTTAATATTAAAAATAACTAAAATTGTCCCCTGAAATAAATTCGGAACAGCCACGGAACTTGTTTCAGGGGCTAATAAACGGTAAGATTCCGAAACAATTTCGGAATGACATTATGACAGTTTTTGAGATGTGATATAAATCGCTATAATTTTATGGAAAAACTTACCGGAAAGATTTTATAACCGAAAGATAATTTATATTATTTTTTTAAGCACGGAATTTCAAAAATATTTTTGTCGATTTCATCAAAATTTTTAATTATTTGTGAAACGGCAGGAATGTTTTTATATAAATCTACACTTTCCATAGACGCAATTGCTATAATTTTTCCGATTCCTGCATTTTTTGCGGATTCTATTCCTGATACTGCATCTTCGATAACGATACAATCCTGCGGTGAAAGGTTTAATTTATCTGCTGCTTTAACATATATATCAGGTGCAGGCTTGCCCGGAATTGTGCCGTCAGCATAGACAATTTTTTCAATAACAAACCATTTTGCAAGATCAAATTCTTTAATATAAAAGTCAACATTATCTTTTTCTGACATTGTAGCAATTGTACGCGGAATATTATTTTCTGCAAGATAATTTAAAAAATCTTCAGCACCCGGTGCAAGAACCGTATTTTCAGCATCTCTTGCACACATATCTCTGTAGACGGCTTCTTTTTCTTTTGCAAACTTTTCAACCATTTCGGCATCAGGTTTTTTGCCTATAAGGTAGGCAATTATATCTTCATTGGTTCTGCCAAACATATAATCGCGCATCTCCTCATCCGTAAATGCATGATCGCGCAGCCGTTTGGAAAATTCTCTCCACGCCTGTTGATGTTTTTCCGAATCCCAGAACAAAGTCCCGTTAAAATCAAAAATTATTCCTTTATACATAATGCCTCTATATCTGATCCTGTATTAATTTATTGTAGTATTCAATGTATGTTTTTGCATCTTTTTCTTTTTTTAACTGTTTAAAGACATACGCCAGATTATAATGAAATTCCGGTACAGTATTTTTTAAATCTATTGCTGTAAAAAGTTCATATTTTGCTTTGCTGTATTTCCCGAGTTTAATATACGCACAGGCAAGATTATAGTGCGCATAAGGATATTCGGGATTTATATTTATAACTTTTTTATACTGTTCAACTGCCATATTGGGGCGTCCGTCATTCAGGTAGACATTCCCCAGATTGTAGTATGCTTTGTAATATTTGCTGTCAACTTCAATTGCTTTATTGTACATAAAGATTGCTTCATCAAGCTTGCCCTGATCCTGTAAAATATTGCCGAGCAAAAGCCAGTTTTGAGCAGAGCGTTCTTCATCGGGAATTGTTAAAAGTACATTAAAAGAATTTTTTATGTCATTTTGTGCATAATAGATGTTTGCCTGTTCGGTAACAGGTTTATATTGATCGGATTGGACAAATTTATTTTCTTCTTTTTTTATGGTAAACGGCATTGCAAATGAACAGTTTGCACTTAATATCGTTAACATTAAAATAAAGCAAAATCGTTTCATAAGAGGATTATAAAATAAATTATAAATTTTTTCCACAAAAATTTGACTTAATTTTAACATGTTTCATAATGTTGATGATGTCTCTTTTACTGATTTAATGCCCGCATCTTAACTCCTTGGTGCGGGTGTTCTTTTTATGTAAAAAAAGAGGCTGAATTTTTCAGCCTCATTACACACACTTTCACACTTAAATTTATTAATCTTTATTCGCTTTTGGCAGTTCCGATTGCTGCTGCTAATGCTGCGCCGCCGCCTACTAATGCAGCTACAAGAGGTTTGTTTTTTAATCCTTTCCACAGCCCTTTAAAGAGATATTTTGACGATAACAGAGCTGCACCGCCGAATACCGCACCGCCTGCTGCATTACCTGCAATTTTTTTCGCTTTTTCAGTTCTGCCTACCGGCTGTCCCGTTAATTCCGAAATGTTTTCTTCTGCTGTTTTGTTGTCAGCTAATCCGAGAGTTATTGTCTGCAGGAAGCCCTGTGTAAATGAGCCTCTGCCGTATTGTCTTATGTCATCGGTTATAGAAACTCCTGTGAGTTGTTTATAAAGCGTTGAAGCTCTGTTTGCGATTTCTTCATCCGTACCGTTGCCGTACATACTTCTGACGCTGTTTTTGAAATTAAGATATGCTTCTTTTATTTGTTGTTGTTCATTTCTCATTATTTTTTCGTGAAGATATGAAGCCTGTTTTGCTATTCCTTCCTGCGGTGCATTCAGTTTTAAATCCGCATCGCGCCATTTTTGCTGCTGTCTTACCTGAGTATCAATCATGAAGTCCTGATATTTTTCGTAGTTTTTATAGTAGTCTTCATAATTGCCGGATCCAATTCCCATTGGAGGCATTACAGGATACCCTAATCCTGATCCGAATATGCTTCCGTTCATACTCATCATCGGATTAGTATACATTCCCAGAGGTGAATACATATCCAATCCGGTCAGATCGTTTAATGCTACCTGGTTATTGTATATATTCGGAAACATTCCGTACATATTTGCAGCCATGTTGAAGTCTGCCATAACCTAACCTCCAAATTGATTTTTTAACCTACCTTACTTATATAAAAAATTTTGATTATTAAAAATTGCTTTTTTATGTTATTTCATGTTACAATTTCGTAACAATAGAGTATTGATTAACTTTACAGATGTGTGTAAAATGGCTGTATAATGAGGTATAGCAGGTGAAAAAGTTTTTTTCGGCATTGTTTACGATATTGATAATTGCAGGTATAGGTGCTCTTGTATATTTGCACCCTTCCTTTTTCAACCGCCAGCTGGATAAGGTGCGCTCCGTCTATTACGTGCATAAAGGCGACAAGGCTTTAAAGAAAATGAAGCTTCAAAAAGCAATCAATTACTATACACGTGCAGTTGAACTTTTTCCGGGGCATTACGGCGCCTGGTATAATCTCGGAAATCTTTATGTTTTATACGAGGATTATTATTCCGCAGTTGATGCTTATGAAAAAGCTTTTGAATACAACCCGAAAATGATAATTGCGAGAATGAATTACGGGATTGTTTCTGCCGAAAAACTCGGAGATTTTGACGGCGCAATTGATCAGTATAATGAAATTCTAAAAACCAAAAGACATCTTTTGTCGATACCTTTTGTTTACAGCAACAGGAAAAGCTATAAAGTTAATAAAGGACTTGCTTATTACAACAAAGGGGTCGCTTACAAGCAAAAATCAATCTATCTTGAAGATGAATGGGAATTCAGGCACAGATATTTATTAGAGGCAATGAAAGCTTATAAAGAAGCATGCAAAATTTTGAAAAAAGATTACGATGCGCGTTACAATCTCGCTTTGACATATCATCTTTTGGGCGACTACCGAGAAGCAGGTCTTACTTACTGCAAGGCAATTGAACTTAATCCTATGAATTACGAAGCACATTATAACCTGGCAATTCTTTTAAGACATTTGAAATATTATAAAGAATCTCTTGATGAATTAGAAAAGGCTACTACTTTGATAACTGACTCGGGCGGTTATAATACGGCCTCAAGACAGCGTTACGTATTTGATGTTATGAATGATGTTACAAGGACAATTCTCGCTAACACTGATAATGATTTAATAGAAAAAATATCTGATGGTGAAAAAACTTCAGACATGCCGACTGTTACTTATGTGAACGGCAAGTTAGTTTTAACTGAAGATCTTGATAATGCAATTATTAAAAATTTGAAAATTTGTTCTGCAAAAAAGATTTTTGAAGAAGATTTTGATGATGAAGATTACTCTGAATTTGATGATATCCGCTACAATGTGCATGTACCGGGTGTTGAGTAATTTATATTTGATAATTCATGTACGGGAATATATTATAAAATCTTATTAATAAAGATATCGCACCTGAACTCAGAATCAGAAATACTGATATAAATATCAGCTTTTCCGAATATATTTTAAAATGCCGCAGGCTTTTCGGGGGAGGGGCAGTTATAAGCGTAAACAGCGGAAAGAGTAAAAGTGTGTAATATTTCCCGTTCAGACCTTGGATAATATTTCCTCCGACTTTAGTCCAGGCCAGATACAAGTATGTTGTGATGATTATGTAAGAAAATATTGTTGTTAAAAGTATTAAATATTTCTGTCCTCTTTGCAGAATAAAATTTTTTGAGCCGCCGTAAATAAATGAAAGCCATATTAATATAGGGTAAATCATATATGTAATATTATCAAGCCTTGTGTCCTGCCAGCCGAGAACTCCAACTGACGTTATATACAGTCTGAATATTTTAACTGTTGTTGAAATAACCAGAATTATGATGTACTTAAGCGGGTTATGTATTATGAAATCAATTTGTTTATACATATCAGCATCAGGATTAAGAGGTACATAAAGTCCTGATATTAAATAACTCCATAACAGGCAGAGGGCAAGCGGTACAAATATTGTTAATCCAACCTTTGCGAGGTATTTGCCGCCGAATTTTTCTTTTGGTATCAAAAATACAAGAGGGAATAAATAAAAATTGTGTTTTGTAAGGCAGGTAACTATTAGTAATGCACAAAGTAAAATATAATTTTTTAAGGATAATTTTTCTTTTTCAAAAGTATATTGCAGGATTTTTGCAAAGAAAAATATCCCTGCTCCTATAAGTGCGGCATCTGTCGAACATGAAGCTGCAAGTGAAATGTTCATAGGGCATAAAAGGAGCAAAAATACCGTAAGTTTTAAGTAAGGGGTGCTTTTTATCGCGTAATAGCCGAGAGCACAATATAATATAAGATTAAAAATTCTTGCCAAATAAAGCATTAACAGCGGGTTTGCATTAATAATTTTCCCGAAAATAATTCCTGCTGTTTGAGCCGTATAAGGTAATGGAGAATATAATGCTGTATTAGGGTATGTTGTAAATATTTTTTTATTATTTTTTATAGAAAAACTTTTTTTTATTTCATTAAAAGATGTCCTGCTTGTAATATCTTTTTCAAGATAATTGTATTTCTCTATAAGTTCACTTAATGATTGCGGTAGAATACTGCCTACAGCCTGTTCTTTTTTTACACTTATAAATTGCCCCTCGCTGATCGCATAACTTCTTAAAAAATGATTTCCTTCGTCTACGGATTGAAAAGGTGGAGTAATTAAAGCGTATATTATTCCAAAAAACAGTGTAAATATGAGAAATAATTTTTCAGCACTAACCCTTAACTGCACCCTCGTTTTCTCCTGATATAAAGTATCTTTGCATACATAAGAAAAATATTAAAATCGGTATGGTAGAAAGAATTGAACCTGCCGCGATAAAACGCCAGTTAGAGCTGAACATTCCCTGCAAATTATTGACTCCTACAGGAAGCGTATACATAGATTCTTTTGTTAAGACAATACTGGGCCACAAAAATTCTCCCCATGAGCCTATGAATGTAAATATTGCAAGTACTGCAAGAGAAGGTTTTACCATTGGTAAAAGAACTTTTCGGAATACCTGCCATACATTGCACCCGTCAACAATTGCGGCTTCTTCCATTTCTTTAGGCACCCCTAAAAATGCCTGACGCATCAGAAATATTCCGAATGCATTTACTGCAAACGGCATTATAAGCCCTATAAAACCTGCGACATTATTTACGCTGTCTACCAGATGCAATTTTAAAGTTATAAGGTATACAGGAAGCATTATTGCCTGAAAAGGTATCATAATGGTTGCAAGAACCGCAAAAAATGTTATTTTTTTACCTCTAAATTCCATTCTGGCGAGCGGATATCCTGCCATAGCTGAAAGAATTAAATTTAAAATGACCGTGCCTCCCGCAACAATCATACTGTTTATAAAGTATCCAATAAAATCGACTTTATCCCAGACTCCTTTATAATTAGCCCATGTAAAGTCTGTTGGAATAATCTGCGGAGGGTATGCAAAAATATTTTCACTGCTGCCTTTTAAAGACGTTGAAATCAGCCATATAAAAGGAAATATTGAAAGCAGTGATACCGTAATTAATATTAAATGTGTATATAAATTTTTAAACTTTACCCTTTTCAACTTTTTCAACCTCTTAACTATATTTGATATTTATTCCTTTCAAAGAATAAAATGTTTATCAAAGAAAACAGCATGACAATAACGAGCAGTACAACAGCCATAGCTGACGCAAAGCCTAAGTCCAGATTTTCAAATGCTCTTTCATATATATAATACACAATTGTTTTGCTGGAATTTAAAGGACCGCCCTTTGTCATTACATAAATTTCAGCAAAAACTTTCATCGCGGATATTGCACTGATTGTTGTAACGAGTGCAATTGTAGGCATTATGTGCGGGATTGTAACGGTTAAGTGTTTTGTTAAAAAATCGGCTCCGTCAATATCACAGGCTTCATAAAGCTCTTTGGGAACGCTCATTAAAGAAGCCAGATAAATTATCATGTAATATCCAATGCCTTTCCAGATTGTAACGATAATAACAGAATACAGTGCAAAATTAGGATCCGTAAGCCAGCCTGCAGGTGCTAATCCGAGCTTTGTAACAATGTAATTTAAAATTCCCTGATCAGCATAAAGCCATTTGAATGCAATTGCGGCTACAACTATTGATACAATTACAGGGAGATATATTAAAATTTTGTATAAAGTTACGCCTTTAATCTGCCGGTTTATAAGTATTGCAAGAAACAACGGCAGTATGGCAAGTACAGGCACTGCCACAATAAGATATACAAATGTGTTCCACATTACTTTATAAAAAACGGGACTATGAAACAGGTTAATATAATTTTGCAGCCCTATTATTTCCGGTTTGTAAATATTATGAGAGTAATCAAAAAAACTCAGCAGAAATGTTTGAAAAAACGGTATAAAAAAGAATATAACCAGTACAATTGCTGCAGGCAGGATAAACAAATAAGGCGCATATTTCCCATAATATTTAAACATAGGATAATTATGCCATTATTTTAATTTTCGGTCAAATATATTAACTTTTGCATCTTGCAAGCCATATATCGGAAGTTACATTTTCAAGTACGCGCTTGCTGACCGAGCCAGTTAAAAATCTGTCAAGTTTCGATTTATTTTTGTAGCCCATAACTATCATATCTATATCATGAGATCCGGCATAATCAATAATCTTTTGTGCAGGTATTCCAGATAATATGGATGTTTCATTTACTGAAATTCCGTAATTTGAAAGAAGTCTTTTGATATCTTCAATTGCTTTAGATGCATAAATTTGCTGCTGCTTTTGAATTTCAAGAAGCCAGTTTGTATCAAGTGTCCCGTCTAAAAATAAAAAATTCGGATCTTCATTTACCATACAGATGTGTATTTCTTTATCTTCAAGTTTCATATCGGGTATAATTTTATTTAGTATTTCAAGCGAACACATTGTGCCGTCTGTAGTAAGCAGTAATTTTTCAGCTTTGTTTTCTTCTTTTGCTATATAATCTGATATTTCACTGCTGTTTATAATTGCCTGTGAAACGGAGCCCAGCCATTTTTGCAGTCCCTTTTTGCCGTGTGAACCCATAAGTATTAAATCATAATCTTTTTTATTCGCCTGTTCAAGTATTCCTTCAATGGCTGTTCCGCAGTTTTTTATACATTCGTCCGTATTCAGTCCCAGATTTTCTATTTCTTCTTTTGTGTACTCAAGAATTGTTTCAGCCATATTTGAACATGAATATGTAAAATTTTTGTCTTCTATATTTATTTCAGACGGCAGAAAACTCCAGTCAATTACGCAGATTGTGTCCACAAAAGCATTTTTTACCCAGCGGGATATGTTTTTTAAGGCGTTAAAACTTATTTTGGAACCGTCTGTGCAGAATAATATTCTCATAAAATTGTCTCCTTATATTTATTTTTTGAAATAACCTATTTACTTACCTGCTTATTCACTTTAAATATAATTTATGTTAAGGAAAATTACATTGTCTGGTATTCTATATTTTTTTTTGTTATTATGTTTGCAGGGAAATGTTTTTTATAGGAATATGTTATAGTCATGACAGCTAATCAGAATGTTCGGCAAAACGTAAATTTAAGAGATTACAAAGATTTAATAGAGACTATTGCCAAGGTTGAGTATCAAAAATTTTCAACATCTCATTTAATAGAGCTTCCTGAACTTATAAATATAGGCAATCATACATTATATATTTTGTTTAAAAATCATTCTCCAGAAGATTTTAACAGCACTTATCTTTCTACTGCAATAAAATGGGCTATAAGAAACGAGGTTAGAAGACGCTATAAGTGGTATTCTCTAAAAAATAAAAAACAGCAGATTGACGAAGAAAATGAAAATTTAAGAGAAGAAGTTTATAAGACTATTCTCTCTATCGATGAGATGCAGGATGCTGAGGTCCCTGTGCAGATTAAAGCGGAAGACAAAACTCCCGAGGAATGTATAGAACTTTCCGAACTAAAAGCAGAAATTATTGAATCAATGAAAAAACTTCCGCAAAGAGAAAGAGAATTAATTGAATATAAATTCTTTAAGGAGAAAAAACTGCGAGAAATCGCAGAAGAATTCAATATTTCCCAATCGAGGATTTCACGTATTATTCAATCAGGGTTAGATAAGATAAAAAGAGATTTAAAAAGACAGGGGATTATTTAGTGAAAACAATTTTTGAAAAAAACAGCGGAATTTCAGGAATAACTTTGACAGATGAAAAGGAAAACTTGAATTTCCTTGATCAAAATTTATTACGAAAATCTGAAATCGGTCTGCCTCAGGTAAGCGAGCTTGAAGCTCTTCGCCATTATAAAGAGCTTTCTGATCGAAATTTTTGTATTGAAAAGGGCTTTTATCCGCTGGGTTCATGTACTATGAAATATAATCCTAAAGTTAATGAACTTCTGGCTTCTCTTGAAGATTTTGTTAATCTTCATCCGCTGTCTGATGATGAGGATTGTCAGGGGGCTCTGGAATTGATGTATAAGCTGCAGGAAGCTTTGAAAAAAATAACGGGTATGGATGCAGTTACATTGCAGCCGGCTGCGGGTGCTCATGGTGAATTAACAGGCATGATGGTTATAAAGAAGTATTTTGAAGTCAGAGGCGAAAAACGTAAAAAAGTTATAATTCCAGATTCTGCTCATGGTACAAATCCTGCGAGTGCACATCTTTGCGGATTTGACATTGTTCCTGTTAAGTCAAATGACAAAGGCCAGGTTGATATTGAAGAATTAAAAAAACTTCTTGATTCTGATGTGGCGGCTATTATGATGACTAACCCTAATACTCTGGGAATTTTTGAAGAAAATGTTCTTGAAATATCAAAGTTAATGCATGAAAACGGTTCGCTTCTTTATTATGACGGGGCAAATTTTAACGCTGTTATGGGATATACAAATCCAAAGTTAATGGGTTTTGATGTTGTGCATTTGAATTTGCATAAAACGTTTTCAACTCCTCACGGCGGCGGAGGTCCCGGTGCCGGTCCTGTATGTGTCGTAGAAAATTTGAAAGAGTTTTTGCCTGCGCCTGTTATTGACTATGACGGTGAAAAATATTTCAAAAATTACAATATAAAGCATTCTATCGGCAGTGTCAAAGGTTTTTACGGTAATTTCGGCGTGCTTATTAAAGCTTATGCCTATATTCTTATGATGGGGGATAATCTTAAAGAGGCAAGCGAAAATGCGGTTTTGAATGCAAATTACCTAAAAGAAAAATTAAAGGGTGTATATTTACTTCCTTATGATGAACCATGTATGCATGAATTTGTGCTGTCAGGTGAAAAGCAAAAACATGAAAACGGCGTTTCCACATTGAATATTGCCAAAGCTCTTATGGATGAAAATACTCATCCTCCTACCGTTTATTTCCCGTTAATAGTGCATGAGGCAATAATGATAGAACCGACAGAATCTGAAACCAAAGAAGTTCTGGATAATTTTGTTGATGTTATGCTGAAAATTGCGCAGGAAGCAAAAAATAATCCTGAAAAATTAATTTCGGCTCCTCATACAACACCCGTTAAGCGTCTGGATGAAACACTTGCTGCGCGTCATCCCGATTTAAAGTTTGCACAATAAAGAAAAAGAGATGATTAATAATGACAAAAGAAAATAAAAAGTTAAAAGTTGCATTTCCCCATATGGGAACAGTATATATAGCGTGGTCTGCCGCGTTGAAAAAAATAGGTGTTGAACCGTTTGTTCCTCCTTATACCAGCAAAAAAACATTATCCTTAGGAACAAAACATTCTCCGGAGGCTATATGTCTTCCTTATAAGCTGATATTAGGTAATTTTATTGAAGCAATCGAGGGCGGAACGGATTATGTTGCAATGATTTCTTCACCGGGATGCTGCCGTTTGGGCGAGTACGGCAATTGTATTCATAACGCATTGACAGATTTAGGATATAAGGCAAAATATATTGAATTAACGCTGTATGACGGTATTAAAGGGATGTATGATTTCCTTAAAAGGATAAGCGGGAAAAATGATCCCATATTATTTGCAAGGGCAATTAATATTGCTATCAGAAAGATGTTTCTGCTTGATGATTTAGAAAATGCACTATCTTATTACAGAGCGCGTGAAATTCATTTTGGTGATGCAGAAAAAAATTATCATAAAGCTTTGCAATATGTAAAAGATGCTGATAATACAAGAAGTTTGAAAAAGGCTAAAAAGAAAGCTTTTGATGAAATGGCAAAAACTGAAATTGATAAAAATAAAGAGGTTTTGCATGTTGATTTGACAGGCGAAATCTATCTTGTGTGCGACCAGTTTTCAAATCAGGATATAACCAGAGAACTCGGTAAAATGGGGGTTCAGACACGCAGAAGCCTTACAATAAGCAGCTTTTTAAAGGATGCTATCATCCCGAAAGTTTTCAGAAAAGGAGAAACACATCTTCAAAGGGCTTACAGGCTTGCAAAACCCTACTTAATGCGTGATATCGGAGGGGATTCTCTTGAATGTGTGTCCGATGTGGCTTACGCGGATGAAAGGGGAATTGACGGGATTATTCACATAAGTCCTTTCACATGTATGCCTGAGATTATGTCTCAAAATATTTTCCCTGCAATGCGTGAAAATTGTGATATTCCTATTCTGCCTTTGATAATGGACGAGCAGACAGGAAAAGCTGGTTATTTAACAAGATTGGAAGCGTTTGTCGATCTTATGAGAAGGCGTAAAAGAAAGCTTTTGAAAGAGCAGGAAAAACAGGCAGAACTTATTAAGTAAACAGGTTATTTAATTTATTAAAGATCCGGAGTGAATATATATTATGCGAGAATTATTTAAAGATGCCGTAAAAATAACAAATTATAATATAATATTAACTATACCCTTAATTATATTTGTTAAGGTGCTTGATTTGTATTCTCTGTATTCACGGTATAACGTTGATACTACTATGAAGTTTATAATAGCGTCTATTACCGTTTTGTTTATGTTCGGAATATTTTGTTCGGGCTGGTTTTTGATGGTAAAAGGTGCTATAACGCTTTCTAAAAAAGTTTTTGTACTTGATAATGACAGGGCAAAGGCAACTTTAAACTTATTTAAGGTATTTCCGGAGGGAGTAGGAAAGTATTTCTTATCCTTTGTGGGTGTATATGTAATTTTTTTCTTGATACAGGCGATTTCAACGCCGCTGGTTTATCTCCTCGGGGTCAATATTATCGGTGGGCTTGATCCTGATTCCATGCAAAATTTGCAGCAATTGACTATGGATAACGCTGTTGCTTCAAATGAGAGTATGGCATCATTTATCGATTCTTTATCAATTGAGCAGATAGTATTTTTCGGTAAATGGAGTCTTTTATTTACTGTTATTACATCCGTTATTATGTATCTTTTGATGCTGTGGATTCCGGAAATCCTTTATAATACGATTAATCCTTTGAAGGCGCTGTGGTATTCACTTATCAAATTATTTAAAGATTTTTTCACAACCGTAAGATTATTTGTAATATTATGGGTTGCAGGCTTTGTGCTTTTATTTATCAATACATTTGCTGTTATTAATCCTATAGCTTATATTATAATGAGTATTGTTTTATTCTATTTTTCTGTATATTTTGTAGTTTTAATATTTTTGTATTACGACAGAAAGTATAATATAGGTTCTGCAGAGGATGAAAAATAATAAGGTTATAGCAGTTGTCGGCGCTACTGCAAGCGGAAAAAGTGCATACGCTGTTGATTTGGCGGAGAAAATCGGCGGAGAAATTATTTCTGCGGATTCAAGGCTTGTTTATAAAGGGATGAATATCGGCACCGCAAAGCCTGCTATAGATGAAATGAGGGGAATACCTCACTATATGATAGACATTGTCGAACCTGACATTAACTATTCAGCAGGACTTTATGCAAAAGAGGCAAAAAAGCATATAAAAGATATTTTATCACGCGGGAATACTCCTGTTATTGCAGGCGGTACGGGGTTATATTTCCGTATTCTTCTTGAAAATTACAAGCTTCCGGATGTCGAACCTGATTATAAGCTGAGAGAAGAATTGTCGAAATTGTCTTTTGATGAACTTTCACAGATATTATCAGATCTTGATAGGAATGCGCTAAATACACTTGAACGAAATGACCAAAAAAAGATAATACGTTATATCGAAATTGTTAAACTTACAGGTCTGCCGCTTTCAAAAGCGTGCGGTAAAAATGATGATAAAGAGTTTGATATTGAATGGATCGGATTAAATTTTCCGCGGGAAGAACTTTATGAAAGAATAAACAAACGTGTTGATTTAATGGTAGAGCAGGGGCTTGTGGAAGAAACCAAATATCTTCTTAAAAAATACGGCAGAATACCGAATATTGTTGATACAATAGGCTACAAAGAGATTATATCTTACCTTGACGGGGAATTGACTCTTGATGAAGCAAAAAATAAATTAAAACAAAATACAAGAAATTATGCTAAACGACAGCTTACCTGGTTTAGAAAAAATGAAAATATAAACTGGAACTGTTATCCTGAAAAGAAGAAAAAATAGTTTACTTGTGTTATAATTACACGATAAATAAGGGGTGTATAATATGAAGAAATTTTTGAAATATACTGGGATTACAATTGGTGTTGTTTTAATAGGGTTGTATTTGTTGTTTTTGGCTGCACCGATATTTTTGAACGGAATAGCAAATTCTTACAGCAGTGAAATTACAAAAATTTTTGAAGATGCTTCCGGATTTAAGTTAAAACTGGGAGAGATAAAAATATTAACTACCCCAAAGTTGACAGCAGGAGGTATTGTTGAGCATATAGAACTTGCTCTGCCGACAGGCGAAGCCTTCTTTACAGCAGATAATGTTCAGGCAAAGCTCTCGCTTTTTCCGATTTTTGCAAAAAGAATTGAAATTGACATGGCAGGTGCTGATAATATCAATGTTAATTTGAAAATAAAAAAAGACGGGAAATTTTTGTTGGAAGATTATCTTGTTAAGTCTGACGAAACCCAAAATAACACAGAGACTAAAAAAAATACAATGACCTCTTTGCCTTTCGGTTTCAAATTGTCTAATCACCTTCCGAATATAATTGTAAATAACTACAATATTTCTTTTATTGATATTCCAACGGATAAGGCATATTCGATATACGGGAATAATATTTCGGTAAGCGATTTTATTCTTAATAAAAAAATTAAAATTGCAGCGGACGGAAAAGTAATGCTTCAAGATAAGGTGCAGTTTAATTATGACTTTAAGATTTTGAATAGAGTTATGCCTGATATTGATCTTAATGATCTTGTTTTTGCGCCTCAAACCGAATCTGAAGAAAAAGCTCCTTCGCAGAGCATAAGCATCATTGATGTTTTTAAGGCTATCCGTAATAATCAGCTGAGTGCTGATTTGACTGCAGACATAAAAACAAAAGGTACTTTTGAGGATCTTCATTTTGACGGAACTGCTAATATTTCAAATGCGGGTGTTGCTGTTGACGGTAAGAAACTTCCTTCAAGCAGCGCTGATTTGAAATTTAATGGCAATAATATTAATATGTATGCGAAATTATATACGGCTGATAATGAGCTTTCTGAGCTTATCGGTGATTTTAAAACGGGAAAGCATCCGAAAATTGAACTTAATTGCAAATCTAATGCAAAGTTTAAAAGTATTATAGATATTATAGACAGTATTGCAAAATCTTTTGGCTGTAACGAACTGGATTCTTTGACCGCAACAGGCGGAGTTGATGCTGATTTTAGTGTAAAATCTGATCTTAAAAAAATTGAATCATCAGGATATTTAAAAATTCCGTCAGCGTCGCTTGCCTATGAGCTTTATAATATTGCGGTAAATAATATTAAGGCGGATATTGATTTTTCAAACAGTATGATTGATATAAAAAATGCAGGTTTTACCGTATTAAATCAGCCTTTAACTTTGAAAGGGAATGTCGGTCATGATGCTGTGGCAGATTTGTGTCTTAATGCTGATAAACTTCAATTAAAAGGGCTGCTTTTAGCTTTTGGGCAGGTTGCTTTATTAAATGATAACAGAATTAACAGCGGCACAATTACCGCAAATGTGCTCCTTAAAGGCAGGCTTGATAAAATTGTGCCCGAAGTTAATGTAAGTGTTGATAATGTGGATTTAAAAAATATTCCGTCAAATACATCTTTAAAAGCTCCAAAGTCTGTTTTAGAACTTTTGACGGATGGTAAAAACGCTTCAAATAAAGTTTCAGTGTCGGATGCGAAAATTATTAATCCGTTAGCATCTGTTTCGGTTCCGTCAGTAAAACTTTCTCTGGGCGATAAAGATATAAATATCGATAGTGCTTATCTTTTGTATAATAATGCGCGGATTGATGTTTCCGGTAAAATTTCTGATTATCTTACCCGAAATCTAAATCTCGATATAACTGCAAAAGATACAAAAAACGGCGGTGCTGCATATCTTAAAGGTTCTGTAAATGATTTATACGGGGCGCAGAAATTAAATTTAAACCTGAATATTCCAAATAATATCTCTTTTGAAATTCCGGGATTAAAAAGTTCAACAATGATAATGAATGGAGAACTTGATATTACAGGATCTGCTTTAAATCCTGATTTGAATGGAAGTATAGCAATTCCTTCCGTAAAAATCCCTGATATGCTTTTGACTACGGATAATATGACGGTAATTCTTAACGGGCCGATTGCCAAAGGAAACGGTACTTTAAAAAGATTTGTCTCAGGAGGTATAATTGCGGAAAATTTAACATCAGATTTTTATCTTGCAAATAATGTATTCTATCTGAAAAATCTTAAAGGTGATGCATTTGAAGGCAAAATAGACGGAAATATTTCGTATAATATTTCAAACGGTCATACAGGTGTTGATTTTAAAGGCACGGGTATGAACGCGGAAAAGGCCGTTGCAGGTGCGGCAGGGCTTAAAAATGCTCTGTCTGGCAAACTTAATTTTGACGCAAACGTAACGTTATATGGTGCTACAGATAAAGAGATGATGAAAAATTTAAAGGGAACTGCATCGTTTGATATTTCTGACGGCGCCTTAGGCAATATCGGAAGGTTTGAAAATATGCTTCTGGCTCAAAACCTGCAGTCAAACAGCATAATAAAAGCAGCAGTAAATTCGGTTTCAGCTTTACCTGTAATAAAAAACACTGCTCAATTTAAGATGATAAAAGGAAATTTGAGTTTTGCAAACGGCTGGGCAAATCTTAATCCTGTAACAACTACAGGCCCTTCTATGGCTTATTACATAACAGGGCGCTATAATCTCCTTAATGCAACCGCAAATGTTACTGTACTCGGCAGAATTTCAGCGGAAGTCGTTTCGCTTCTCGGACCTCTCGGTGATTTATCCGTTTCGAAATTAACCTCTTATATACCGAAGTTCGGAACATTAACGGGAAATCTTATAAATGCATTAACTTCTGATCCTAAAAAAGAGAAGATTGCTTTAATTCCTGCGCTTTCCTCGGGTAATACAAATTATAAGGATTTTAAAGTTGTCTTTAACGGCGGAGTGGAAAGTAAAAATTCTGTTAAGTCCTTTAAATGGCTGTCGACCTGTGATACTTCTGCGATAGAAAAGAAAACTGTTCAGGAACAGGTTCAGGAAACAAAGCAGGCCGTGCAGGAAGCTGTTCAGCAAAAGGTTGATGCTTATAATGCAAAAAAAGAAGAGCAGAAAGAACAGGCAAAAGCTTCTCAACAACAGATGAAAGATGCTGTTGAAGGATTAAAAAACATGTTTATAAAAAAATAAATCGGTATATCTTAATGTTACGAATTAATTCGGGAATAATATACAAGTTTCCACTAAATATGCGTAATACTGTCATGCTGAACTTGTTTCAGCATCTCAAAATAACGAGACCCTGAAACGAGTTCAGGGTGACATTTCTAGCCATTTTTAGTGGAATTTGATATATAAGTTCCATTAATTCGCTCTTGTAATTGGTTTATGTTCCTGATAAAATTTCTTCAAGTGGAGAAATATAAATAGAGGACTTAAATTTATGACACAGAGAGTATTATTATGTATTATGGACGGATGGGGAATAAGCAAAAATCATCCCGAATATGATGCAACTAAACTTGCTCACCCCGTTCATGTAGACAAATTGGAAAATGAATATCCGACAATTTCAATTCATGCTGACGGACAATATGTAGGCTTGCCTGAAGGGCAAATGGGCAACAGTGAAGTAGGACACTTAAATTTAGGTGCAGGCCGTGTTGTTCATCAGGATTTGTCAAGAATTAACAGAGCAATAAAAGACGGATCATTTTTCAAAAATGAACGTTTCTTAATGGCAATGAACCATGCTAAAGAAAATAATTCTGCACTGCATATTTTCGGGCTTGTTTCAACCGGCGGTGTGCATTCATCGTTGGATCATCTTTTGGCCTTAATTAAAATGGCTGCAGATAACGGTCTGAAGCGTGTCTATGTTCACGCATTTTTAGACGGAAGAGACACTCCTCCGCAAAGCGCCTGCACATTTATTCAGCCAGTGGAAGATGAATTGAAAAAATACGGACTTCCTCCTGTTGCAACTGTTATAGGCCGTTACTATATTATGGATAGAGACAATCGCTGGGATAGAGTTGAAAAAGGTTATAACGCATTGTTATTCGGTGAAGGGGAAAAAGCTTCTACAGCATGCGAAGGCGTAAAAGCATCTTATGCAAGAGGCGATAATGATGAATTTGTACTTCCGACCGTTATAGGCGGTGAAGAATCAAGAATTCATGACAATGATTCTATTATTTTTATCAACTTTAGACCTGACAGAGCCAGAGAAATTTCAAAAGCACTTAATTTTAAAGATTTTGACGGTTTTGAAAGAAAGAAAGTTCTTAAGAATCTTTGTTACATTACTATGACAAGCTACAATGAAGATTTTACATTCCCTGTTGCTTTCCCGAAAGAACATCTCGTAAATATACTGGGTGATGTCCTGGAAGCAAACGGTGTAAAACAGTTCAGAACTGCAGAAACTGAAAAATATGCTCATGTTACATTTTTCTTTAACGGCGGAATTGATGAACCTCAGCCCCATGAAACAAGAGTTCTTGTTCCTTCTCCAAAAGTTGCAACATATGATTTGCAGCCTGAGATGAGTGCACCTGAAGTTTGCGAAAATGTTTTAAAAGCAATTGAAAATCCGGAATACGGATTTATATTAGTAAATTTTGCAAATCCTGATATGGTAGGTCATACAGGAGTTTTAGAGGCTGCAGAAAAAGCCTGCCGCACAGTTGATGAGTGTGTCGGTAAAATTGCTGATGCCTGCATTAAAAATAATATAATTATGTTATTAACTGCGGATCACGGCAATTCGGAAGTTATGGTTAACCCTGATACAGGCAAACCTCAGACTGCGCATACAACAAATAAAGTTCCGTTTGTGCTTATTAACGCTCCAAAAGATATGGAATTGAAAGATGACGGTGCTTTATGCAATGTTGCTCCTACAGTTCTTGAATTAATGGGTATTCAAAAGCCTGTTGAAATGGACTGTGATTCATTGATTAAGTAAATTTATTTAAAAGATGCCGTATTCTAACGGCATCTTTTTTACAAGTATAATTAGGATGATTATGGCTGATAATAAAGTTTTGGATATTGATTTTTCGTTTAAAAAGAATAACGTAGATGAATTGTTTTTTAATTTATCGGAAAATCCTGACGGATTTAAGAATAAGGATTTCCGTTATACTTTGAGCTTGATTTATCAGACCGTAGAAGATGAGTTTGCAGGTGTATTTTTGAGTCCGAATGCTCCGACCAGAAACACTAATTTTTATCTTGTAAACAATAATGACAAATTATCATTCTTCGTTACTCCAACTAACAATTTTCAGTATTATCTTAAATCTAAAGGTTCATTGTTCCGCTTTAAATCGGAAGTAATGGATGACAAAGTCGGTTATGCGATGAGTCTTGATCTTGTTATGGATTATTTTGGCGGTTTTGGTAATGTTGTTGATCTTGAATCTCTTACGCCAACTTTTATTTACCTTAATAAGCTTACATATTTTGTTATGAAGCTTATTGAAAAACTTTATTTTATTCCGACTGTTAAAAAACACGGTACAATGTTTAGAATTGTTTATGAGCCGATAATCAATTCGCAGCAGTTAGCAAGAATTATAAACCGGTTTGAAGAAAATATTCCCGATGATTTATTTATTAAAGGAGATAAGCCGAAGAATTTTATAAATGACTTTATCTATAACTATTTGAATTACGTGCTTTATAAATTTTTAAATATAAAAGCCTATAAGTTTAAAGATGTAAAATCGGGAACTTATATGATAAAAGACCTTGAACAGCGTGCTGTTATGAAAGGGCATGATATTGCGGAAAGTCTTTCACAGTGGTTTGATGAGCTGTATCTAGGCAAATATGATGTTATACCGTTTTTCAAAATAGATAAACTTGAAAATGAAGAAATTTTCAGACTGAAAGTCCATATTAAAAACAGAAAAACTGACGAAGATGTTTTGATTGACAGACTTTATACTGATGAAGAGGTTTTCGGTGCAAATTCCTCTGATATTGCAAGAATTGTTGAAAAACAATTAAATTATGCAACAAGGTATATGCCTGAACTTGAAGAATTGTTTGAAGATGAAGAAAAATTAGCGCTTGATTTGGACTTAAATCAGGTTTATAAAATAATAACCCAGACTGCATATTATCTCCAAAAGGCGCAGATTGAAGTTGTTCTGCCAAAAGAATTGACAAATATTGTTGTTCCGCGTGCCTCAATAAATGCAAAAGTTAAAACTTCACGCTCAAAAGAGCTTGCGGATATTTTTAACAACACATCTTCTTCAAAAATTTCATTAGACGACATTCTGGATTTTTCTTACGAAATTGCAATAGGAAATGAAAAACTTTCTGTAGAAGAATTCAATAAACTTGTTGAAGGGCAGAACGGGCTTATCAAATATAAAAATAAGTACGTTCTTGTTGATAAAGAAGACACCAAAAAGATTTTCGAACAGATTGCAAAAGCTAATCTTAAATCAATGTCAAGAATGGAGCTTATCCATGCTTCAATGTCAGGTCAGTTTGATCAGTATGATTTTGATTATGATGAAGCATTTGCAAAAGTTATTCAGGATTTCAACAAGCCTGTTGATGTAACCCCTCCTGCTTCTTTAAACGGGGAACTCAGACCTTACCAGCAGACAGGGCTAAAATGGCTCTGGACAAATATTTCAAAAGGATTTGGCGCCTGTATGGCTGATGATATGGGATTAGGTAAAACAATTCAGGTTATCAGTTTAATTCTTAAAATGAAAGAGGAAAATAAGCTTGATAAACCCGTACTTGTAATCTGTCCGACAACTTTAATGGGTAACTGGATGAAGGAATTACAGATGTTTGCCCCTTCCCTTGATGCTGTGATTTACCACGGTGCTGAAAGACAGCTTGATTTGAAACATGATGTAATTTTGACGACTTATGCAATTATGAGAATTGATGTTGAAGAGTTGAAGAAAAATGAGTGGGGTATGATAATTGTTGATGAAGCTCAAAACATCAAAAACCCTGATACTGCACAGACTCTTGCCGTAAAAATGCTAAAATCAAATGTAAAAATTGCTATGACAGGTACTCCTGTTGAAAACAGATTAACCGAATTATGGTCTATATTTGATTTTATAAATCACGGTTATCTCGGAACTTTAAGAGAATTTCAAAAAAGTTATGCAATTCCTATTGAGAGATTTAAAGAAAATTCACGTGCGGCTAAATTAAAAATGTCTGTATCACCGTTTGTTTTGAGACGTTTGAAGACAGACAAACACGTTATTACGGATCTGCCTGAAAAAATGGTTATTAATGATTACTGTTATCTTTCAAAACCGCAGGCTGTTCTGTATGAAAAAACTCTTAATGAAATGATGGATAAGATTTCGGGCTTTACCGGAATAAACAGACGTGGAAATATTTTCAAGCTTATTACGGCTCTTAAACAGATATGCAACCATCCGTATCAGTTCTTAAAGGGCGGAGAAATGAGCAAAGAACTGTCAGGAAAAATGGACAAATGTATTTCCACTGTTCAAAGCATTCTCGATAATAATGAAAAAACTCTTATATTTACCCAGTATAAGGAAATGGGCGATATTTTATGCAAAGTTATTAATGAAGAATGCTCGACCGATCCTCTGTTCTTCCACGGTTCATTGACTGTTCCTCAGAGAGAGGATTTGATTAATCGTTTCCAGAATGATGATGATGCAAAGATTATGGTTCTTTCATTGAAGGCTGGCGGTACCGGTCTGAACCTTACAAGTGCAACAAATGTAATACATTATGATTTGTGGTGGAACCCTGCAGTTGAAGATCAGGCTACAGACAGAACTTACCGTATCGGTCAGGACAAGAACGTAATGGTTCACAGAATGATTACACTCGGGACTTTTGAAGAGAAAATAGATGAGATGCTAAAATCCAAAAAAGAACTGGCTGATCTGGCAGTTTATGAAGGAGAAAAGATTATCACGGAACTTTCAGACGAGGAAATTTATCAAATATTTACCCTGTCGGCCTAATTGTTAAAATTTTTGAGGAAAATCATTTTTTATTTCCCAATTATCTATTTGTAAGAGTCTGGAACAATATACAGGCTTGCTCAGACATAAGCTGTATGCTTCATTTCTGTTTGACGCCAGTCCTTCGTAAGTGCCAAAGATTTTATATTTGCTTCCATGCCAGGTTTCTCTGCTTGTTTCGGTAAAACACATTGGAAAATAAAATCTGTCTCGTCCATTGACATTTGGATGTTTCGCTCCGTTTATATCAAACACAAAGTCTAAACAATCGCCGTCCCATAATTCAAAAAATGAACCGTCTTCAAAGTATATTACGGGTGTTGAAGAGTTTTCATTTTCAATTTTTACAATACTCATATAAGGTGCAAGATATTCTCTGAATGTATCTATACCTTTTGCTGAGCGTGTCCAGTATTGTGAAGGTCCAAAATCAATTTCTGCCCTCCTTATGACTTGTTCCATTGTGCTGTAAAATTTTTTCATTCTCACACTTGCTTCTTGTTTTCTATAATTTCCAATTAGTGCAGGCATAGTCAATGCAGCAACAACACCAATGATGCCTAATGTTATTAAAACTTCCGCCAGCGTAAACGCTGCTTTTTTGTGAAGTGAATAAGTGAATAAGTGAATAAGTGAATAAGTGAATAAGTGAATAAGTTCGTTTCTGGAAGTTATTCTGGTCATGTTGAACTCGTTTCAGCATCTTTTGAACGTAAGATTGATTTCTGTGTTTCAGTATCTTATGAGATCCCGAAACAAGTTCGGGATGACAATCTATCTCGTGCGGAACGTTAGATTGACATCCAACAACCCCCTCTCCCCAAAGGGCGAGGGAAAGAATATTAAGACCTGTCATCGCGCACATGTTGCGCGATTTTTTTAGAACATATTCCAGATTGCGCAATAAATGCGCAATGACATTACTGTATACGACTTGATTTTCCGGCTTTTCACCACCAGTCAGTACGTATGGAGGGATAAGCGAAGCGTTCCCAACATTTCGGTTATTCCGAACAGACCGGATTCGCTTACCTTTTAATTTTTTGGTAACGGGATTCTGAAACAAGTTCAGAATGACACTTATATCAAGATAACCTAAATAAAATTTAAAACCTGAAAAAGCGCTAATGTGGCGGGTTAAGCGGCTACGCTTGCGGGGGGGGGGCTTCAAAGCTTCTCTGTTACTCATTTTTCATCCTCCTGACTTTTTTCTTTATTATTTACGATTTTTTGGAGTTTGTCAAGGTAGTTTAACTATGTTTTGTGATAGACTTGAAATTATTTTTATTTAGTTTATAATATACATATATTGTACAAAATGACCATAAAGGTGGTGAAAATATAAATGGCAGAAGTAAAAGTTGGCGAAAACGAATCAATTGAAAGCGCTCTCAGACGTTTCAAGAAAAAAATTCAAAAAGCCGGTATCCTTTCAGAAGTTAAAAAACGTGAAAGATACGAAAAACCCAGTGTAAAAAGAAAACGCAAATCTGAAGCAGCCAGAAAAAGAAAAGTTTAATCAGATTTTATATAATAAAAAGAGGTCAGTTATGACCTCTTTTTATTGTTTAGTTTCTATGTAATTTGTATTTGGAATATATGAATTTTCTCCGTTAATTTCTATTTTGTTAATAATTTTTGCACGTTTTTTACGGAAAAGCATATCTACAAATGCCTCCAGTCTCGTAATAAATCCTGCTTCTCCTGTTTGTTCGTCAACGGTTAAATTCAAAAGCGGTTTATTGAAACGTTTTGCCTGTCTGGTAATTCTTTCAATCATCAATGAATCAGGTCCGCATCCAAATGCTGTCAAGGTAATAAGTCCGTCAATTTTTATGTCTTTAAGATAATGTCCTGCAGCACCTGTCATTTCCCGTTCATTTGCCCAGTACATTTCCTGTCCCAGAGCTTTAATACCGTCATCCATCTGTTCGTTTGAAAGCTGTAATGATGAATAAACTTTTACATCCATATCTTCCAATTTATCAAAAATCTTCATTGAAGTTCTTTCATCAAAAATATTGTAGCCATGAGAAATCAGTGCTATTGAAATCGGATATTCTTTTGTCTGGTTTTCAATAAAAACTTTCCCCTGCAGAGCATAGTTCATCGCTTTTTTATAGCTCATACCCGATTTTGACATTATATGAAAGTTGTTATAAGTTCTCCATCCTGCTTTTGAGGCTTTTTTAATACGTTCCGTATCAGTAATTCCGAACGGCGCCGCCATTTCACTCAAGAATTCATAGATCCCCTGATTTTTTTCAGATTTATCAAGTGTTGCTTCAATCATAGTAAAGTCTTTTTTTACAACATTTCTGACTAAATCAGGCAACCCCCTGATTTTAGAACAGTTGTAAATTTTCGGCGCTATTGATTGAATTGACGGTACAAATATTTTATCAATACCTTTATCGATTAAATTCAGAACATGCCCTATGTAAACTTTTATAGGCAGACAGGTTTCGGTTACAACAAGAGCGGAACCGCTTGTCATGGTTTGTTTTGTTGTAGGATCGGAAAGTACAATCTTTATTCCTAAATCCGTAAAAAATCCGTAGTAAAACGGGTAGTTATGATAAAAGGACATTGCGCGCGGTATGCCTATTGTCATTTCGTTATTTAAAGTTTTTTCCACGATAATAAATCCCCTTTGTTACTTTTATAATACTTCAAAATTAAAATTTTGGCTATTATTTTATTTACAATGTTTACATTGTAATTTAATAAGCGAATAATTTATTGAGGCATGCTAAAGTGCACGGATTTGACTTAGTTATCCTTTGCATATATCAATAACACACTTTTTAAGAGCGGACTTTATCCTTTTTATAGGCAATAAATGCAAATGTCAGACAGCACAGGCCGAAAAATATCCCGAAACACATTGTTGTTCTATATGCAGTTAAAAATGCTATATCATAAACTTTTCCCGCTTCAAGAAAAATGTTTCTGAATGTTTCAAATAACGTAATTGTTACAGCTACGCCTAAGATATTCCCCATATTTCTGGAAAGAGCAAGAATTCCTGATGCAAGACCTACATGTCCGTGTTCAACGCTTGTCATAATTGCGTTATTGGAAGGCGATTGAAATAAGCCGTTTCCGATTCCCATTATTCCTGATGCAAGTACAATCTGCCACATAGCTGCATTTTTATCATACAATGTGAACATCAAAAGTGCTATACAATATACAACAGGCCCTGCAAGGGTTAAATATCTGCTTCCGTATTTGCCCGATAATCTTCCAGCAACAGGTGCAATAAATGAAAGCGTCAGAGAATACGGAAGAATTAAAAGCCCTGTTACGAGCGGATTGTATTTTAAAATTTCCTGCAAAAAGAACGGCAAAAGTATGCTGTTTGTGTACATTGCCATATATGAAGTCATTACGCCGAGATTCCCGAACGTAAAAGTTCTTATTTTGAACAGTGAAAAATCAATAAGCGGATAATTGATATGGTGATCTCTTATATAGAAAAGAACTCCGAAAATCAGTGTAACAATGCCAAGAACTATAATTTTGAGCGAATTCCACCCCCAGCTGTGTCCTTCCGATATTGCAAGAAGAAGTGCAAATAAACTTACCGTAAAATAGAAAAATCCCCTGTAATCAAATTTGAAATTTTTTCTGTCGGTAATGCTGTGATGCGGAAGAACTTTATAAGCATAGTAAGCTCCTGCAAGCGCAACAGGAATGCATGGAATAAATACCGAATGCCAGCCGAAAAAGTTTAATAAAATGCCGCCGAGTGCCGGCCCGCTCATTCCGCCGATTGCAACCAGACAGCCGTTAAGCCCGAGAGCTTTCCCTCTGCGTTCATTTTTGAAAATTGTTGCGATAATTGCCTGTGCATTTGAAAGCATTATGGAAGCTCCAAGAGCTTCAAGGCATCTGTAAGCTATTAAAAGAGCGAATGAATTTGCTGTTGTGTTTAAAAAAGCTCCGAGTGCGAACAATGAAAAACCTGCTGCATAAAGTTTGTTTTTCGGAAAAATATCGCCCAGCTTGCCGAAAAAAGGCAAAAAAACGGTTAATACAAGCATATATGCTATCATAACCCATTGTATTTGCCCCATTGTTACGTGCAAATCAACGGACATGGGGTATAATGCAAGATTTACCGTTGTAGAATCAAGCATGGCAATAAAGTTACCGACTGCTGTGATTACAAACATTGTCCACTTAATTTCTTTTGTTGTCATAATCAGTATTTATCCAAATTATATTCTTGTCGGTCCGAATACCCGCCCTTGGTTATCATTCTAGTGTTTCACCCAGTTTTCGATAATTCTTAAAGGTGCGCGGGTTAAGCCGAGTGTCCATTCACCTATGTTTTTTGTGATTACGCTTCCTGCTCCGATATTTGTTCCTTCACCGATTTCTACAGGTGCTACAAGAACGGTGTTTGAGCCTATCTTTACGTTATCTTTAAGAACGGTTTTGCTTTTAGTTTTTGAAATCGGATCGTAGTTAGCGGTAATTGTTCCTGCACCGATATTTATGTGAGAACCAAGCTCGCTGTCGCCGATATAGCTTAAGTGGCCTGCATTTGTGTTGTGGCCGATTTTTGCTTTTTTAACTTCCACAAAGTTACCTATTTTACAGTTGTCATCAATTTCGACATCACCGCGTAAATGTGCGCAGGGTCCTATTTTACAATTTTTGCCGATTTTGTTTTTGCCTTCAATATAAGTTGACGGATAAATTATTGTATCGGCGCCGATTTCTGTATCTTCGGAAATCCAGGTAGAAGCCGGATCAACAATTGTAACCCCGTTATCCATCAGTGAATTCAACTTTCTTTCATTCATAACTTTTGTTGCATAAGCAAGGTCTTTCCGTGAATTTATTCCGTAGCTTTCATCGCTGTTTTCAAGTATATAGGCGTGGACATTGAGGTTATTTTTCTTGCCCCAGCCGATAATATCCGTCAGGTAATATTCTCCCTGCGCATTGTTTGTTGTTAATTGCGAAAATGCGGGTTTAATTTTGTTCCAGTTAAGCAGGTAAACCCCGACATTAATTTCTTTAACGGAGATTTCTTCAGGTGTCGCATCTTTTGCTTCCACAATACATTTTAGAGAATCATCTTTTTCCCTGATAATTCTGCCGTAATTTGCAGGATCATCAAGTATTGTACTCATTATTGTAAGGTCGGAATTTTTAGAATTGTGATATTCAATAAATTTTCTGATACTTTCTTCCGTCATTAATGGCAAATCTCCGTTGAGTATAATTACCTGTCCGTCAAAGTTTTCAAGATACGGACAAGCCATTGAAACAGCATGACCTGTGCCTAATTGCGGTGATTGCAGAATGGTTTTTGCATTGGTGTAATTTTTTTCTACAAATTCCGTAACCTCTTCGGCGTGATGTCCGACAATTACAAAAGATTCGCTTACAATATTTTTTGAATTGTCAAGAACATATCCCAGAATCGGCTTTTCAAAGATTTTGTGCAAAACTTTTGATGTATTTGATTTCATTCTTGTGCCTTTGCCTGCTGCAAGAATTACTGATTTAATTTCGTTATTCATACTTCTCTCCTTTGTTTTTATTTTACTATAAAAATGAGCGTACCGCTCAACCCGCGAAATAAGAAATTTGTATACATCTTTATAGCATGACATCAAAGTGTCATCCCGAACTTGTTTCGGGAGCTCAACGAAAAATGTCCCAGTGGCCAGGGGCTAATTGCGCTGAGATGCTGAAACAAGTTCAGCATGACGTGTTATCCATAATTGGTGTAAACTGCCATATAAGTCCCGATCCAGAATGACGGATTTTAAAAATTATTTGTACTATAATAAAATTATGGATACACGTAAGAAAGCGGTTGTTGCATTGAGCGGAGGCGTTGACAGTTCGGTAACGGCACTCCTTTTGCAGCAGCAGGGGTATGAAGTAACCGGATTGACAGGCAGGATGATGAATGCATCTGATTCTGTTGTTTTCAATGCCAAACGCGTGGCTGATAAATTACAAATTAAGCATTACGTTTTTGACGCTGCTGAAAAATTTAAAGATAAGGTCATAGATTATTTTATTAATTCTTACCGGAACGGTAAAACCCCGAATCCATGTATTATGTGCAACCAATTTATTAAATGGGGTGTTCTCTTTGATTATGCAGTTAATGAATTAGGGGCAGAGGTTTTTGCAACGGGACATTATGCGGATATAAGATATATTGACGGGGTTTATAAGCTTTATCCGGCTAAAGATGAACATAAAGATCAGCTTTATTTTCTTTATCGTTTAGGTCAAAAGCATTTATCAAAAACTGTTTTCCCTCTTCATAAATACGACAAAGAGCAGGTAAGGCAGATGGCTGTCGATTTTAATCTTCCGCCGAAAGACTCTAAAGACAGTCAGGATATCTGCTTTATTCAAAAGCCTATGACGACAAAGAAATTTCTGTCTGAAAAATTCGGCGCGCAAAAAGGGGATTTTATAGATATTCTGACAGGGAAAAAATGGGGAGAGCATCAAGGCTGTTATCAATACACGATAGGGCAGCGTAAAGGTATAGGTATTGCTGCTCCGTATCCGCTTTATGTAATAGATATTGATGTTAAAAAGAATATTGTCTATGTCGGGCGCGAAGAAGATAATTACAAAACAAACTGCAGAATTATTGATTTGAACTTAACTTACCCGTTAGAAAAATATGAATTTGATGCGTGGGTGAAAATTCGTTATAACATGCACCACAAAAAAGCTCATGTGCGGCTTTTAAATGATTTTGCCGATATCGAATTTTACGAACCGGTAAATTCTATAACCAACGGTCAGTCAGGCGTTTTATACGACCTTGAAGACAAACATCTGATTGGCGGAGGGGTTGTTGTAAGATAATATTTCTTAACAAAGCATAAAGGAATAGCAATTTTACAAATTTTCATTTTTTAATATTCCCGAATAAGGGTTAAATATTATGAAAATAGCAAGCACAAATTCTATAAACAAAATCGGCAAAATAAACTTAAAACATACACATTCGTCAAATTTTCATAAATCTCATGATGTAGTATCATTTACAGGTATTATGGTCAGACCTGTAAAAGACAAGACTGAAATAAAAGAATTGGTTAACCTGTTTTATGATACATTTAAAAGTAATATGGCTCCCAAGTCCAAATCTTTTAAATTTTTAGAAAAAATTGAAAGATATATATGTACTTTGCCTTTTATGGCTTCAGCACAAAAGCCTTGTAATATTACTGAAATGGTTAAACTCGGAAATAAACTTACAGGCGGTTATTCTATGACGTTAAATAATGCTGATTCCACTGCACATATAGGATTTATAACTCTCGCACCGGAATTTATGAGAACACGCACTGGTGTTAATACCTTAAAAATGATTGGGCAGCGAATTTGTCAAAATCTTGAACTTAATAATATAAAAGAGTTTACCTGGACAACAAATTTAAACAATAAACCAATAAACCGTTTACTAAAAAGATTTAATGCTGAAAAAGTAAGGCAGTTTTGCTCTGAATGCGAGTATAAGATTTCCGTAGATAAATTTAAATCTAAATTAGAAAATTTATAGCTATATTATTATTAGATAAATCTTTTCTTTACTTTTATTTTTTACGGCTGTATCATGGTTTTGCATAGGGAGGGGATATATGTACGAGCCAAAGTCAAATAATGCTGATGAATTTATTTCTCATCAAGAAATTCTTGATACATTAAAATACGCAGATGAGAATAAAAATAATATTGAATTAATTGATAAAATTTTAGAAAAAGCAAAGCTTGGGAAAGGCTTAACTCACAGGGAAGCATCAGTTCTTCTGGCCTGTGATATTAAAGAAAAGAATGAAGAAATCTTTTCGCTTGCAAAAAAGATTAAGCAGGATTATTACGGAAACCGAATTGTGCTTTTTGCTCCTCTTTATTTATCAAATTATTGCGTGAACGGATGTGTATACTGCCCTTATCACGCAAAAAATAAACATATTCCGCGCAGAAAGCTAACGCAGGAAGAGATTAAAAATGAAGTAATTGCGCTTCAGGATATGGGACATAAACGACTTGCTATAGAAGCGGGAGAAGATCCTGTTAATAACCCTCTTGAATATATTCTGGAATCCATAAAGACAATTTACGGGATTAAACACAAAAACGGCTCAATAAGGCGTGTAAATGTTAATATTGCGGCTACTACCGTTGAAAATTACAGAAAACTCCACGAAGCAGGCATTGGCACTTATATCCTGTTTCAGGAGACTTATAACAAAGAAAGCTATGAAAAGCTCCACCCGACAGGGCCGAAACACAATTATAAATACCACACGGAAGCTATGGACAGAGCAATGCAGGGCGGTATTGACGATGTAGGTCTCGGAGTTCTTTTCGGACTGGAATCTTACAGGTATGAGTTTGCGGGGCTTTTAATGCATGCAGAGCATTTAGAGGCTGTGTTTGGAGTAGGACCGCATACTATCAGTGTCCCGAGAATCAGAAGAGCTGATGATATCGACCCTGAAACTTTTGATAACGGGATTGATGATGATACGTTTGCAAAAATTGTCGCCTGCATAAGAATTGCAGTGCCGTATACAGGCATGATTGTTTCTACCAGAGAAACTGCCGAATGCAGAAAACGTGTATTGGAACTTGGAATTTCTCAAATTTCAGGCGGTTCAAAAACAAGTGTCGGCGGATATTTCAACCCTATGCCCGAAAAAGATGATTCCGCACAGTTTGATGTTTCCGACAGACGCCCGCTAGATGAAGTTATCAATTGGCTTATGGAACTGGGGTATCTCCCGAGCTTCTGTACTGCCTGCTACAGAAACGGCAGAACAGGCGACAGATTTATGGAAATATGCAAAGAAAAACAAATTCATAACTTCTGCCACCCGAATGCTATTTTAACTTTGAAAGAATATTTAGAAGATTATGCATCAGAAGATACCAAGCGTGTAGGAGAAGCTTTAATAGAAAAAGAAGTAAAAATTCTTGAATGCCCGCAGTGTGTAAAATCGAAAGTGGCGGAAGATTTGCAAAAAATTGAAGCCGGCGGCCGCGATTATAACTTCTAGTCTTTTCTTTACTCTAAAAATAACTAAAAATCGTCATCCTGAATTTATTTTAAGATTTTAAAAATTTTGAGAGAGCCTGTCTTTATGAATTGCAGCATCTCTATACAGAACAGATCCCGAAACAAGTTCGGGATGACAAACACTCCTCAACATGTAGGGCGGGTTAAGTTAAGCGTTCCCGCAAGTATTTTTTTATCGGCCGAAATTTTTCAGTTTGCAGAGCTTCAGAATGATCTAATACACCTCAGATGTTATTTAGTTAAACTAAGATATAAGTCCACTTTACAATATCTTTGAATAAAAAATTGTTTGTGATATTATGTAGTCTGCAGGAGAGAATTATGATAAAAGATTATTTTATAAATGAGATTGAAAATGCTGTGGAAAAGGCTGTTAATGCCGCTGAACTCGGTTCAATGACGGAATACAAGAGGGGAACTCTGGTTCCTGAACGTCCGAAAAATGTTGATTTTGGGGATTATGCGGTTAATGTTTCTTCTCTTGCAAGGTTTGCAAAAATTGCTCCGCCTCAGATTGCAAATAACGTTTTGAAATATATTAATACGGATGATAATGAATATACCGTAATCGGCGGGTTTATAAATTTTAAAGCAGGTAAAAAAATATTATCAAATCTTGTTGAAGAAATTTTCAAACAAAAAAAAGAATTCGGAAAGCCTGTAAATGTAAAAACCGAAAAAATTATTCTGGAATATGTATCTGCAAACCCGACAGGTCCTTTTCATATAGGGCACGGGCGCTGGGCTGCCATGGGCTCAGTTCTTGCTAATCTTTTGAAATTCTACGGTCATGATGTTTATCAGGAATTTTATATAAATGACGCAGGTTCACAAATTCAAAAACTGGGCAATTCTCTTGCAATCAGAATTCGTCAGGAACTCGGCGAAGATATAGATTTCCCTTCCGATGAAATTGAAAGAAAAAATTATTATCCCGGAGATTATTTAATACCTGTTGCAAAAGACTTTATTGCATGTAACAAAGAGATTCTGAAACAAGTTCGTAATGACGTCAGTCTTATACCCCTTGATACTCTTTGCGGCTTCGCAAAAGATTATGAAGAAAAGGTGCAGCGTGAACTGTTAGACAGGTTTAAAGTTCATTTTGATAATTTTTATTCCGAATTGACTTTGCATAAATCAGGAAAAGTCGATGAATGTGTTAATAAATTAAAGGCAAGCGGAAAAATTTATGAAAAAGACGGTGCTGACTGGTTCAAATCTTCAGATTACGGTGATGATCAGGACAGAGTAATTAAAAAAGCTGACGGCTCAAATACTTATTTAACAGCAGATATTGCATACCATATTGATAAACTTGAGCGCGGATTTGACAGGATGATTAATATATGGGGAGCTGACCATCACGGTTATGTAGCACGCGTAAAGGCATCAATTGAAGCTTTAGGGTATGATCCTGATAAACTTGAAGTCCTTTTAGGCCAGCTTGTTAATCTTGTAATAGACGGTAATGAAGTCAGGATGGGCAAGCGTAAAAATATGGTTACACTTGAAGATTTGATTGATGAAGTCGGTGTTGATGCTACACGTTTCTGGATGTCAATGAGAAATATTGATACAACTCTTGATTTTGATATTGAACTTGCCAAGAAAAATTCTGATGAAAATCCAGTATTTTATGTACAGTATGCTCATGCAAGAGCCTGCTCTATTTTGAGAAACGTTATTGCAGAAAAAATTAATACGGAAACAGGGTGGAAATCTCCTGCACCGATGAGTGAAAATGAATTAAAAGAACTTATCAGCGGTTTTAAATCTGAAACGGTTCTGCCAGCAATAGATACCGCAAGACAGCTTGTATTAAAACTTGAAGAATATAAATCAGTTATTAAAAATTCTGCAGAATCCCGTCAGGTTTATACTATTTGCCGATATGTTCAGGAACTGGCATCGGAATTTCATTCTTTCTACAACGCAAACCGTGTAATATCCGATGATAAAGAGATGATGAAGGCAAGAATTTCTCTTGTCTGGTGTGTAAAAACAGTTCTTCGCAATGCTTTGGAAGACATTCTTGCTGTTTCGGCTCCGGAAAGAATGTAATCAGACTAAAAATTCCTGAATTTTATCGTAGAATAAACTCCTGATATATTCTAAAGCTGTATCAGGTTTTAAAAGACTTTTTTTATTACTGTTTGAAAAGTTTTTGATTTCTCCGAAACGGTTTTTTAATATTTTTACAGTGCCTTCAGGCAATCTGTATACTTCAAACCTGTCTCCGTTTGGAAATATTTTTGATGAAAATTCGGATATTGTTTTATTGTCAAGCATTATTTTTTGCGTTTCAATATCAGGATTATAAGATATGCCTTTGCTCTTAGCAAAGTATCTTTCATTTATCATTCTCATACCTTTTGTGCGTGTTGAGGTAAATTCGGATATGTTTTTAATTAATTTTTCAGCTTTATTAATTCCTATTGGCATGATTTTCTCCTGTAATTTGTCTAAATCTTATGAATAAAAATATTTGCCATAATTGTAATTTATGTGTTTACAAATCTTAATGAATCAAGCAGGCTTATTATATTTTTGTAATTATCTTCTGTAACAAGCTGTGTTCTAAGTATTTTTGCATTTTTAAATCCTGCAAGATAATGAGGGTAAAATTTGCGCATAAATTTAATTGCAACATTTTCTCCACGGAGTTTAATCTCTTCATTCAAATGTTGTTTAAGAATTTCAATTCGTTCTTCAAGAGGCGGAACTGTTAGTTTTTCTCCTGTTTCTAAGTAGTGTTCTATACGCCCTATAAGTGTCGGATCTCCCATTGAAGCTCTTCCTATTGCTATTCCATCTGCTTTTGAAACCTCAAGACATTCAACCGCATCCTCAATTGAGGTGATATCTCCGTTTGCAAATACGGGAACATCCACATTTTCTTTTAATATTTTTATTTTCGGCCAGTCGGCGTGTCCTGAATACATTTGAGAACGCGTGCGGGCGTGTATTGTTATAAATTGTGCGCCTGCTTCCTGCATTTTTTGCCCGAATTCAACGTAATTCATATCATCTGCAGTATAGCCAAGACGAAATTTTACACTTACAGGCTTATCGGTACCGTCTTTTACCGCTTTAACAAGATCTGATGCAAGTTTGGGATTTCGCATTAGGGCAGCGCCATCCTGCCCGCCTACAACCTTTTTTACAGGGCAGCCCATATTTATATCAATCATATCCGCAAATTGCGTTAAAAATTCGGATGCCTTGCGCATAAGTTCAGGTTTATGCCCGCTTATCTGATATGAAATCGGTGAATGGTTATTATCCCTTTTGAGTATTTCAGTTCCTCCACGGCCGTTAAGAGTTTGGGCAAGATATTCGGAACTTATCATTTCAGTTGTCAAAAGTGCGTTTTTTGAATATTTTCTGACAAGACTCCTCAAAACATAATCTGTTATGCCTGCCATAGGAGCAAGTGATACACGGCTTGTAATTAACGGGTAAACTCTGTTATTTTGCATACGGCTCCAGTTCGGTTATCCTGTTTTTTGCATATTTGAGGTAGTCATCGTCTTCACCGTAAGCCATTGTGAATGATTTATAATATGATATTGCATTTTTGTATTGTTCAAGCATATCGTAGTCAACGCCTATAAGGTAATTTATAATTGTTAAATCCGGATTTGAAGCTATTGCTTTTTTGTAATCCGCGATTGCTTCATTATATTTTTTTTGCGTATCGTAAATCATTCCTCTGTAATATAGTGCATAAGCATCATTTGGTTCTGAGGCAATAATTTTATTAAGTATTGCAAGGCTTTCCATGTATTGACCAGCATCAAACATTGAAATAGCTTTTTCCAGCTCTTCTGATGCGATTTGTGCGTCAAGGCTTTCCAGTAATTCTTTTGCTTCTTTATTGCCGGCATTTAGTGTAACTGCTTTTTGCGCATATATTTTAGCATTTGCACTGTCGCCTTTTTCAGAATATAAAGCTGCAATATAATAGGCTATATCAGAATTTTTAGGTGCAAGATTAAAGGCCTGTTTATAGTATTCAATTGCATTATCATTGTCGCCCATATTTTGATATGAAGAAGCAATACCGAGCATTGTATCAGATGTTGCCGGTTTGATTTTAAGGTATTCATTTATTGCATTCTGATAATCTTTATTATTATAGTAATTCGCAGCTGTTTCCAGTTTTTCATCAGTTGACTGAGCGTTTATTGATTTTATTGCATCAGATACCTGCGCGTTGTTAGGAAATTTGGTATTAGCCGTATTCAGTGTTGCAAGCGCTGCGTCATAATTTTTCTCCTGTCCCTGTGCTATTGCAAGATTTACATAGGCTTCAGAATTAGACGGCGTAAGCTTTATAACTTCGTTATAAATTGTTATGGCATCTGCTAATTTGTTTTGCTTATGCAGATCAAGCGCATAGTTATAAAGCATATTACCTGCATTATCAGGATTGTTTTTCTTTATATAATCAACAAATTGTGCTGTAGTCATTGTGTCTTTTACCATATTCAGCATTTCAGTTTGTGCAATTTCATTATTTGGATCTTTTGCAAGAACTTTTTTGTATTGCTCAAGTGCTCCTTTGCTATCTCCCATTGCCGCAAGTGATTGTGCTTTATAAAGATTTGCCTGTATATTGTCAGGATAAATGATTAATACTGAATCATAAGCGGTTATTGCTGTTTTATAATCGCCTTTCTGCTGGTATAAGGTTCCTACATTCAGTCTTGTATTTACATTTGAAGGATCCAGATATTCGGCTTTAGAATAATACCTTAGAGCTTCATCAAAGTTGCCCTCTTTTTGCATAATTGCGCCTAAATTTGCGGTTACTGCAGGATCGTTCGGCGATTCTTCAAGCTTCCTTTTGTAGATTCGCTCTAAAGAGTACAAAACGTCCTTATTATCTGTATTTTTTGAAAGGATAAAGTTGTATTGTTCAACGGCTTCATCTTCCTGCTGCAATTTATCAAGCATTTTTGCATAAGAGAGCCTGAGTGCAATATCATTTGGCGCTGCAGAAACTGCTTTTTTATAGTATTCTGCGGACTTTGTATCGTTCCCCAGAAGTTTCATAATATCGCCGGTTTGTTCAAAGCTGTCTTTTATAAAGCTTGTATCTCCAAGAGCCTGATTGAATTCATAGCCTGCTGCGGCAAAATTCCCTTCAGCTCTTAATTGTTTTGCCGTATTAAATCTGTTTTGTGCAGAGGTATCAAATTTTATTTCATTAAGACACTGATTTAGATTAGATGTTACCTGCACTATAGCTTGAGATGAGTTTTTTACCTGATTGGCATTCGGGTAATATACAAGATAGAAAAGCGCTGCACGGTAATCATCTGCTGCTTTTGCGTAATCTTTATCAGTATTTGCATAGTAAGTGCCGCGCGCAATATATGAATTAATCAGGCCAATTCTTGCGGAATTGTCAAGATAATTTATACGCAGTGCACTTTTAAATTCCGTTATAGCGCCAGAATACTGATAATTAGACAGATACTGCTGGCCTAAATCAAAATGTTCTTTAAATCCCGCAAAACACGGTGTAACGGTTATAAAACTTATAGTTAGAGCACACATTAATTTTACAAAATTTTTCATAAATAATCCCTCTTCACGAAAATTTTAATATAATTATTATTGCACGAACATCGACATTTTACTATATTTTGTAACAAAAAAGAGCCGGCTGAAATATTAGCCGGCTCTTTAAATGTTTTCACTGTGTCAGTCTTCAAAATCTGTTTTGGATACAAAATTCATTACATCATCAAAAAGTATTTGTATTGGCAGAGTCATATCAAATTGTAAATATTCTCCGTTGTTCAAGTCAAGAAATACTTCCTGTGTCTGTTCTTCAGCTGTGTTCTCATTAATCATACATAACTCCTTTTATTTATGTCTATTCGCGGTTGCTTTTTCTTACGGATATAATATCGGAATATTCCTTGTAAAACTTTAATAACCTTTTTTGTGTATATTAAAAAAAAGCTTATATTACAGGCAATTGGGGAGGAAAAATTGGTATTTACATTTTGTTACAAAAAAATTTTATCCTCTAAGTGCCAAAAACTTAATTTTGTGCTACCATGACGCTTGTAGTTACAAATTATAAACATAGGAGATAAAACAATAGCACCCAACGACACTAAAAATCACAAAAACCAGCCGATAATGAATGAAAGAATTCGCTCGAAAGAAGTAAGATTAATAGACCAGAATGGTGAGAATAAAGGTGTTTTAGCTACTTCAAAGGCTTTGCAAATGGCCTATGATGCGGACTTAGATTTAGTTTTAATTAATCCTAATCAGGAGCCGCCTGTTGCTAAAATCTTAAATTACGGTAAATATAAATATGAACTTGATAAAAAAGCTAAAGAAGCAAAGAAAAAACAGCACACAGTTGATGTAAAAGAAATTAAAATTCGTTATAAAATAGATACTCATGATTATCAGGTTAGAATTAAAAGTATAGAAAAATTTATTGCACAGGGTAACAAAGTTAAAATTGTTGTAATGCTTAGAGGACGTGAAATGCAGCACTCTAATCTCGCATTTGACCTTGCCAATAAGTTTGTTGAAGACATGAAAGACATGCCTGTCGTAATAGAAAAGAAACCTCAGCTTGAAGGGCGTAACGTTACTTTATATGTAGCGCCCAGTGCTTCTTAAAAAACTTCTTGACTGAAAATTTTCAGCCTGTATAATAAAAAATGTGGCAATTAAATATTTATATCCATTTACTCCAAAAGAATATTTACATTGCCTCTTGTTTTAAAGGTTTACAATTGAATAATTATAAAGATATGCCGCAATAGCTCAGTTGGTAGAGCAAGGGACTGAAAATCCCTGTGTCCTTGGTTCAATTCCGAGTTGCGGCATATCTTTTTATATATACTTCTTATGATTTTGTCTCAGCTATAGCCAATATCATTGAACAGACATTGCAGGAATTTGATTTTTTTGAACTAATAGGGGTGTGTTTCAAATATATCTTGATTTTTTTAGTCGGAAATCGCTAAAAATGAAATTCCTGAACTGGCAAAAAAGTCCGATTACTGTCCGTCAATGTCTAAAACAAGACTGTGTTTCAAAACCTTAAATGGCGGGGATTTAGACACAGTTCATGATTTTTTGGACAGGACAGTGTTGAAAAATTTTTCAAAAATTTAAATTTAGGAGGAAATCTATTTCAATTTTCTCGAAAATGTAAAAAAATTAAATAAATTTCAAAAATTAGCAAAAAAAATTTTTTCCAAACCTTTATAAAATAGACAATTAAATAATGAAAGGAATGAATATGCAAACTAAAATTTCTCCAAATTATAATTCTACAGCGTTTAAAGGTGCTAACTTAATCAAAATAAAAAAATCAGCATTCCCAAATCCTGAAAATTTAAGAGAATGTTCTCAACTATTTTCTAAAAATATTAATAGTGTAAGCGGAGATAAAAGTGGGATAATATCAGTTATTATAGCCATGTTTAAACCTCAAACTCACAAAACTTATATTTTCCCTGATAATAATGCTTATTTTATGACAAAAAACTCATTAAAGAAAAACAATATACCATATTCTGTAGAATGGTTTTCGCAAAGAGCAAAACTACCTATTACTTCTCCCCAAAACAGTGATTATCATTCTTTTTATATTTTAACAGGGGAACACAAAGATAAAGGGATAAAATTAACAAAAAAAGTTCTGACAAATATAAGAAAATATACAAAAGAAGCAGGGAAAATATTCCCATTACCTGAAAATATTGAAGGTAAAACTTTTAAAGAAATTATGAATGAATACTTACCATTACGCAAAGTATATAGTACATCAAAAGCAAGTATTGAAATAGAAAAAGGCTTGGGTGAAATAATTAATACAACACCAGTTAATACTATAGAAATAGAATCATTAAAAGATATTAATAAAATCGCAGAGAATTTGCTTCAAAAATAAGCTAATACTAATAAATTACTATTTAACTAAGCTATAATTAAACATAGTTTTAGAAAAGCAAAGAAACTGTATTTATGTTTTCTTTGCTTTTAAAATATTAGGTGCTATTGCATGAACATTATTTAAAGTTTCTAAATTTATCTGTCCCAAAATTCCTGAACTGTCTGTCAAATATTCCTGAACTGGTTGTTCTTTTACAGCCAAATTTAATTAAAAAAATGTTTTATGATACTTATTGTATGTAGAATTATTGTATATATTTTTATACTATTTACATAAGGTGTTTCATGGATATAGTAAGAATATTTGCAAATAATGTAAAAAAATATAGAAAATTGAGAGGTTTGTCTCAAGAAAAGCTTGCAGATATATGCAATTTACACCGTACGTATATTAGTGCGATAGAATGCTGCCGAAGAAGTATTTCGTTAAATAATATTCAAAAAATATCTGAAGCATTAGAGGTAGATTTTTATAAGTTATTTTTAACTGAGGAATAATGCGGCAATTTGTATTTGTAAATAAAGAAATTTTATTTAAAGATTTTTCTATTCCCAAAAATGAAGTAGGAATAATTGAAAAGATTACAAAAGATTCTGCTGTTGTCTCTTTTGCTTACAGCAATCGTACTGTACAACTTCCTCGTGAGGACATTACTTTATTTAAACCATCCGAAACAGGTGATCAATTTCCTAAAAAAGTTTGTAACGTGTGTCATAGATTACTTGATGTTAATATGTTTCAGAAAAATCAAAACGGTAAAAATAACAGAACAGTAAGACGTCCATCTTGTAATGATTGCAGAAATATAATTGATGGAAAAGACATGTCTGCAGCTGACAAAAAAATCATGGAACAAATTAAGCCTGATATGAAGATATGGACTTGTCCTATTTGTAAAAAAACTACAATTCCTGGTTTAACAAGCAAAGTGGTATGTGATCATGATCATAGGACGGGTCGTCCGAGAGCATGGATATGTGATAGTTGCAATACAGGTTTAGGCAGATTTAAAGATGATCAAAAATTGCTTGAAAATGCCATAGAGTATCTAAATAACAGTAGTATAAAAACATCTTAAAATATGGATAATTGCATATCCTTATTTATAAAATAATTTATCCTTTCTCTGGCTATATCAACATATTCTTGAGCAATATCACATCCAAGGTAGTTTCTGTTATTAATTAATGCCATTTTGCAAGTAGTTCCGCTGCCGCACATAGGGTCAAAAACTAAATCTCCCTCGTTGCTCCAGCTTAATATATGATCCTGAGCAAGTTTTTCAGGGAAAACAGCCGGATGATTAAAAGCTATTTTATCATTGGTTGTTCCTCCTAAACCCACGGCATATTCCCATATATTGGTTTTTGTCTTTTCTTCGTTCAGTTTCCCTAATATTTTTTTATTTATACCATCAGATTTTTTATTATGCACCAACATTTCCATTCCGGAACGTGCAGTCTTTTCTTTTAACGGATTAAAAGTTTTAGGTGAGCCTTTTGAAAATATAAACATAAATTCAAAACAATTAGTGTAGGCATTAGAACGCATAAAAGGAGTGTTTTTCTTTTTATATATCATAGTATCGTGAACATTAAACCCGACTTCTTGAAAAGCAAGAGCGTGTTTAAAACTTGTTAATGATTTATTTCCCTTCTTTATTTTATCTCCAACCACCCATACAACTACTCCACCCGGTTTTATTATTCTGTATAATTGTTTTGCTATTTGCAGGTAATTGAATAAGTAGCCTTTATAGTCCCGTAAATCATCATATGGCGGAGAAGTAACGACTAAATCAATAAAGTTATCTTCTATTCTCTGCATAAAATTAATACAATCACAACAATAAATATTATTAATTTTTATTTCATTTTCCGGAATATTTAATTTGTTATTTATCATAAATAAATTCACTTTTCTTGTTAATATTATAGTATAAAAACAAATAGCATAAATAATATGTATTAACTCTTTAATTAAATAAAATGTAAATTTTTTTTAATTATCTGATATTTTTTATTAAAGTTTTTTCTGTAAACTTCCGATAACAGTTTTGTGTGCAGGTTATGAGGAAGATAAAATGAGCCAGAACTATGTTTACAGTGATAATACAATAAGAAGTCAATCGTATGATTCGGTATCCCGCAATAAGCGTCCAAAGTTTATAATTCCGACAAAAGATACTTCCGTGTCTTATTATGCAAAAATGTCGGGAATGTCTAATGAGGAGTTTATGAAATGGACTGGCTTGAAAAGTACTGTTATAAAAAAAGGTTCGAAAATCGAGCTTCCAATGGACAAAGTACCCGAAGGCAAAGGGATTTTTGCTCTTGCGAGAAAATATAATATGTCTGTAGAAGAATTTTGCAAGCTTAACAGAATACCAAAACCTTATAATAAATATAAAGCAAAGAAGAATGAGGAATTTTACGTCAAACCTTATAAATTACCTGATGCACAAAAGGCTGCTGTCAATAAAAAAGATAACAGCAGACCTTCTGAATTATCGCTTGACGAGTTGTCTGAAATTATGGATTCAAGAGATGATTTGGAAGGTGCGGCAGGCGGAGTTGTTCTTGGCGCTTATGCAATTAACCAGAGTATCTGGGATTCATCGTTTACTCCTAAGGAAATTGCTTTGAGGCTTGAAGAGATTTGCTATGATAAAATTGGTGCCGTAGGGAAAAAGCAATTTGACGATATGTTGAAAGAAATTAATCCTAAAAATGTGTCTGAAGTTTTAACGGAGTATGCTAAGGCTAATTACGGAAGATCTTTAATTGACAGGATTACAAGTGAGTTTGCAAGCAGGCAGAGTGCAAGAAAAGAAGCTGTTATGTATATCTATGATGCTCTGGCAAAACAAAAAAATATTCCTGCAAATGAAAGAAAAATTTTCGAACATGAACTGAATGAGCAATTTGATTCCTTCGGGTTTGTTAATACTGAAAAGATGGATTCAATTATTGATAGGATGTTGAAAGTTAAAGTTCCAGAAGGACAGATTATTACGCATAATTATGCGGTAAAATATGCGGCTGCGGATACAAAAGTACAAGTAAAAGACGGTGATAAGCCTGCAAAAACCTTTACTGCTGCTCAATTGAAAAAAGATGCGGTAAACTCTGCAAAAAATGAGGCATCTGAGTTGTTTAAGCAGTACTGTCAGAACAATAATGTAAACTACAACGAGGATAATTTAGATTTAACTCCTATGAACAGGATTCCTGCTCCTGTCGTAAAAAATGGAAAAATTACCGCTTCTGAAACTGAACTTTTAAGACCGACTTCTACTCCGAATGGTAAAGTCGTTATTTTAAATCCGGGACACGGCGGTTATAGTTCCAGAACTGGCTATTTTGATTCAGGTTCATACAGTTTTATAAAAAAAGCAAACGGTAAATATGCTCCGCTGCTTGAATATGAAAAGATGAATATTTATGCTGAAGATACTGTGGACAAACTTCGATCAAAGGGGTATGCAGTAGTTCTGATGGGAGGTCATGTTGAAACTATATCTGATCAAAAATCGGTTTCCGGTTTAATAACAAGACTTCAAAACGGTTCTAAAGGCGGGCAAAAATATAATAAAGACGATATCATATTTGTATCTTTGCATGCAGATTCGCAACCCGGTATGTCAGGTACCGGAGTATGTTATGATCCGAGGTTCAAGGATGATTCTAAATTAGCGGATACACTTAAATCAAACTTAAATAAAGATGATTGGATAAAAGCAGGAACATCAACGAGAGTGCCGGGAACAAACGGTTTGCAGGTTCTTATGCAGAGCGAAAATATACCGTCTGTTCTTGTAGAAGTTGAATATGTAAACGGTTCTAAATGCAGGAATTTAGATTCAAAAGCTTTTCAGGACAGATTTGAAAACAAATTAATTGATGGTCTGGATGAGTATTTTGGTTTTTAACAGAGGTTTAAATAATGGATTTTTTAACGTACTTATGGAATTCCGTAAAAAACGGTGTAAAAACAGTATTTGGGCTTAACTCGGATAGTGCAAAGCCTGCACAAAATTCTTCTAAAAATTCCGTTTTCGGTATTCAGAAAAAAAAGACTTATAAAAATGAAATTAGTGTTACGGGTTCAAAAACTGATGAACAATTACAAACTGAAGCTGTTCGTTCCCGTTATGTTGCAACGATAAAAAATCCTGATCACAAAATAAAATCAGGCGAAAATATCGGAATGATTGCAAAAAAATACGGGGTTGAAGACAGCAGTATTTTAGATGCAAATTATATGACAAAAGAATCCGCAAAAAAAATTCGTGCAGGGCAGGTTCTTAAAATACCCCCGAAAAGAAGAGCTAAGAATGTGCGAAATTTAAGTGATACAGCCAAGTCCCTAGGAGTAAGCACTGATTTTATTAAAAAATTGAAACGTGCGGAAGATGACGGGAAATTAGGAGATTACAGATTTCATAACACGCCTTATGCTGATAAAGCGGGTGTAAAAACTATAGGTATAGGTCATGTTTTAAAAAAAGGTGAACCGCAAAAATTATCTAATGCTCAGGTATGCGAGTTACTTGCAAATGATCTTTTGAAAGTTGAAGAAAATCTATATTCTCTAATGGGCGGTAAAAATAAGTATGATAAGCTTCCGCAGCCGATAAAAGAAGCGCTTCTTGATATGGCTTTTAACAAAGGGACAGGAGCGATTACAAATACCCCGGGACTTTTGTATACATTAAAAGCAGGAAAATATGAAGCAGCAATAAATAAAATGACTTATAATAAATCAACCAAAACAGGAAAAGCCATGAGCGGTTTATGTAAGCGAAGGATTATGGATATTTCGCTTGCCTGCAAAATTTATAAAGGAAAAATTCCGCAATCAAATATAAATACCGCACAGCAGCTTTATAATCAAGGAGTTGCGCTATTACGGGCTGAAGCCAAAAAGAGCGGTGCAAATTTCGCTAATCTTCTTGCAGGTTATAACAAAGAAATTGCAGGTTATATGGGAAATAAAATAAAATTTATTACAAAATAAGTCCTTACTCGCTCACAGCTTTAGGACGAGGTAAAATTTGCGGGAAATATTCTTCTATATATTTTCCTATGCGTTCTTGCAATTCTTCGTTTCGCTGGTATTCGCTGTTAAAACTTTTTGTGGTTGCGCTGCCGTAATCCGTATCAACTGTGCGTTCAAATCTGAATAAGTCAGGATTTTTACGGTTTATTAAGATACGTTCGGTATTTTTGTCATTTGTAACTTCAAGAAGAATATATTTATTATGTCCTTGATATACCGGTTTGATTGTCGCAAATTCTTTATTTTTTCCTGAGAGAGTAAAATAAGGCAAATCGTAAAATCCGCTGTGTGCATTTCTTATCTCTGCCCATTGGTCTTCCATAAATTGATCCATTCTTTTAACAAGTTTATGTGCTTTTAACGGCATAACCGTTATCAGTTCATCTCTTGTGGGATAACGTTTTTCAAAATTTGGTTTATAGCTTCCGCTTTTCAAATTTACATTAGTTATACTCGCAACTTGCATATAATTTCTCCTGTTTTTTATAAGATAGAGAAACACGTGAATTAAAAAATTTGCTGTTTGCAGGCTTATTGTAAACTAATGTAAAGTTTTTGTGTTTTTACTAATCCAGTTTAGATAATCTTCAGCTCCTTTCGTGATATCTACAGCAATAATTTCAGGAACATCATAGGGATGAAGGAGAATGATTTTATCTTTTATTTGATTGAACAACTCTTGTTTTGTCTTTATAACCATTAAAAATTCTTCATCTTTTTCAATTTTATTTTGCCAGCTGTAGATTGAGTATATTTTCGGAATTATGTTTACACAGGCGGCAAGTTTTTCTTTTACAAGGTAGTGTGCAAGTGTTTCGGCACTGTCAAAAGAATTTGTTGTGCATAATATAATAATATGTTTCATATTTTTTATTTTAATTTATTTTTTGATTTTTGTAAATTGATTGTTGATGATATACTTGAAGCGTAAAGCAAAATTAAGAGAGTTTTTATGAACCGGACACTGATAAATAAAGCTTCTGATATTTTATATATTGTTATTTTATTATTTGTTATCATGCTAGGTTTTTATTTAAGGATAAAATTATTTTTGTTAAACCCAGGGCTTCATCATGACGAAGCTAATCTTGCACTAAATATGATGGAGCATTCTTATTTTGATTTATTCGGACCGTTGGATAGAAATCAGGTCTGTCCTCCTTTTTTTCTTATTTTTTCTAAATTTATATATAATTTAGTAAAATTTAATTACTGTGCAGGATTTTCTGATATGCTGCTAAAAATTCTTCCTTTAATTTCAGGTCTGGCTGTTTTACCGTTATTTACATTGTTTTTGGACTCGATTTTTCATAATAAATCTTTGAATATTTTAGGAACTGTGTTTTTAGCTTTAAATAAATATGCAGTTTATTATTCCTGTGTTTTTAAGCAATATTCTACGGAAATGCTTGTTGCTGTTGTCTTAATGCTGATTATTTATAAAATGGCTATTGAAAAACAGTATTCTAAAACTAATACTATAAGTTTTTTTCTCATAGGATTTGCACCGTTATTTTCAATTTCCTCTTACTTTATTCTTGCAGGCATTGTTTTTTACCTTGCCTATTTGTACCTGAAAACAAGAGAAAAATTTTATGTTGAATATATACTTTTGGTTTCTCTTCCTGCATTGATGCTTGCTTTGCTTATATACTATCCGTCTTATCTTTCCAGTCATACTGCCATGTATAACTATTGGGCAGAAGAATTAGGACTTAATTTTACTCAATTTATCGGAGCTTTTTTTTATAAAGTTTTTCATAAGTTTAAACTTAATTTTTTATTTCTTTCTGTTACGGCGGTTGTTTCTATAGGGATTATGCTGAGAAATAATTTAAAACTATTCTTTATTTCAGTCTTCCCTTTTATATTGACTTATTTTTTCTGTAAAATGTCTTTGTACCCTGCTGAAAACAGGCTTATTTTGTTTATTTTCCCAAGTTTAATAATAATTTTATTATATTTATTTTCTTTAATAAAATTTTTAAAAAATGATTTTATAAATTTGATTATTTATCTTTTTATAAGTACATATCTTGTGCTATTTATCAATAAATCTCCGACACCTGATTCATTTATTTTAAAACCTGATATGGCACGTGAAGTCTGGGAGTATTTTTCGGCTGCCTATGATAATAGTACGCCTGTAATTTTCGCAGGCTCAAAGAATTCACAGAATTATTATAACAAATTTTTTGCGGTCAACAAATCAGGATATGTTTTTAGTGATGGCATAAACTGGAGTGAGCTTTATGATACGATTCCGCATGGTACATATTATATTGTCTCCGATTTAAGTAAGTCTTACAATCTTTTGCTGAAAAAAAAGCTGCTGGCAGACACAAAGATAATTGAATATAAATTTTTTATTTCTCCATGGATTAAAAGCAAAAATAAGTACGGATGGTATATGAAGTTTACGAAATAAATATAAATAAACTATTTTTCATATACCGTAATTTTAAAATTTTCAGCTTTTACTGTTTGAATTTGAGTTAAGTTTTTGTCCAAAATTTCTTGAAGGTCATAATTCAGTTTTGTCGCAAGCAGTTTGTAAATATTATCTTTGTATGCTTCAATATACCAGTTCAATTTTTCTGCATCGTAGGAATTATAAGTAATGAGAAAAATCCTACTTCCGTCCTGCATTGGTTTAATACAGTCATTGCTGATATGCTGTGTTAAAGTTTGTGACGGTTTATAATCATCAAGATATTGTTCGAATTTTTCGTACGGAGCTATATTTTCCCCGCGGATTATATCATCGCTGTCAAAAATGTTATTAATTACGGCTTTATCGTTAATCTTAAATGAGTAATTTATATCGTACGAAATAAAGTTTATTTTAGAGGTGTCATAGTATTTTTGGAAATAGTATCCTCTAACAGGTATAATAACACAGTCGCCTTCCTGCAGGTTAAATTTGTTCATAATTTCGCTCATTTTAAATATTTCAGAAGGTCTGGTGTTATAAATGGAGAGTACGGGCGCGGATATAAAAGATATACCGGTATACGCATAAGTAAGCACAAGCAGAAGCGCCAGATTTTTTGTTTTAATCCGTGCGAGTCCGTATCCTGCTGCAAGTATAATGCTTGGAAAACATACCATGGCACCTCTGGAACAAAAAGAGAATTTCCCCAATATTGCACCTATGAGTTCTGCCAGAACGAAAAGCAGAGCGCTGTATAAAATATATGTACACAGATCTTTTTTTAATACGGTTTTAATTAATCCGAACAGTGCTATTGCAAGAGGAGTAATCGTAAATAAAATGAAGTATAAAGGATTGATTGAAAAATATGTTTGTGTTGCATCAGTTCTTGCTCCATCTTGAAATATAAAAGTTACCGCAGGACAAAACCATGACAGGAGTGCTGATTGAATATGGTCGGGTTTGAATTCGTACCATACAAAGGCGGGAAAAACAGAACTCTGTGTGTTTTGTATAACTTTTACCATAAAAGGCGCAACAGGCAGGGTTAATATCCCGAGAGCAACAAAATAAGGAATTGTAAATTTAATATTTTTATCCCGTTTTACTTTTATTCTGTACAAAAGATAGACTGCTATTTGTGTAAAGACAAATAAGAAACCGAGTACGTATGTGTAAATTATCAGAGCATTTGTAATCGCAAGCAAATAGAGATATTTTTTCTCTGATTTTTCTTTATCAAATTTAATTAGAAAATAAATCGAAAGAAAGCCCAGTACCTGCAAAAGAGCGTAAAATTTGCAAAAATGGGAATATGAAATCATAAAAAAGTTTACCGAAACAAGTATTGCGGTCAAAATCCCTGCATATTTTGAAAAAAGTTCTTTTGCGCACAGGTAAGCTAAGGGGATGCATGCAGTACCTAAAATAACAGGTAAAAGCCGTAAAATAAAAATATCTTCACCGAACAATCGTATCCAGAAATGCAGTATAAAATAGAACAGCGGAGCGTGGAGATTTTTTGTTTCAAGAGCATTTAAAATTCCTGCAGGAAATGATTGTGTTGCTGTAGCAACCGTTGCGACTTCATCATTGGCAAGATTAATCAATCCTGTTTTCAACCTCAAAAAAAGTCCGAGAAGTGTTATGAGCATAAGCCATATAAATATGGAATATTTTTTTATAAAATTAATAATTTCTTTCATTTTCAAACCATTTTACAAAGTATTCAATTCCCTGTTCTATCTCTGTCTCAGGTTTATAACCAAGAAGCTTCTTTGCTTTTGATATATCTGATGCGGTATAAAATACATCTGTTTTAGGTAGCGGAAGGTAATTAATTTCTGCTTTTTTATTCATTTTTTTAGAAATAACAGCGACTAAATCTTTTAGTTTTACAACTTTGTCTGAACCGAGATTAAATACTTCAAAGTTTGTTTCATAATCAATACATTTAATTATTCCCTGAACAATATCGTCAACGTATGTATAGTCTCTTGCTGTTTCTCCGTTGCCGTAAAGTTCTACGGGGTTGCCTTCAGATATACATTTTGTGAATTTATGAATTGCCATGTCAGGTCTCTGGCAGGGGCCGTATACTGTAAAGAAACGCAGACAAATTATATTGAGCCCGAATAGGTACGAATATACGTAACACAGATTTTCTTGGGCTGTTTTAGTTGCTGCATATATTGAAACTGGTCTGTTTGTTTTCATTTCTTCATTAAATTTTTCGCCGTTTAAGTTTCCGTATACAGAGCTTGAAGATGCAGTTATAAATTTTTTTATATTGTACTTCTTTGCTGTTTCCAGCAAATTAACGGTTCCTGTTATGTTGGTTTCAATATAAAGGTAAGGTGATGAAATATCTCTTACTCCTGCTCTTGCCGCTAAATTAATTATACAGTCAGGTTTTGTTGTTTTAACAATTTTTTCGATTGCTTCTGCGTTACATATATCTTCTCTGTAAAGTTCAAAATTTTTGTTATTAATAAATTTTTTTATATTGTTTTCTTTAATTTCGGGAGCATAATAGTTGTTAAAATTATCAACGCAGATAATACGTACGTCATTAATAAGTGTGTTGATTAAATTTGTTCCTATAAAACCTGCTCCGCCGGTAATAAGGAATGTCTGCATAAATCTGTCCCCGTTATTTGTAATTTAAGCGTTTTTAAGTTAATATTATTATAGCACAAAATAAGAGAGCAGGCCGGATGGAACATTTTTTATCAATTATTATTCCCGTTTATAATGAAGAAGAAAATCTTGAAAATTTGAATTCGCAAATTTCAAAGGTACTTGATGGCGCGGGGTTAAAGTATGAAATTATTTATGTTAATGACGGTTCAACAGATAGCAGTATTGATGTCTTGAAAAATATAGCCGTAAATGAACATGTAAAAATTCTTAATTTCTCCCGTAATTTCGGGCAGACACAGGCACTTCAGGCAGGTATTGATATAGCCTGCGGAGATGTTATTATTCCTATGGATGCGGATTTGCAAAATGATCCGCTTGATATTTTGAAAATGCTGGAATTGTACGATAAAGGCTTTGATATAGTAAGCGGATGGCGAAAAAACAGGCATGATAATATAATCCGTGTTATTCCTTCAAAAATTGCAAATTTCGTTATTTGCGCTCTTACAGGCATCAAGCTTCATGATTTCGGTTGTACTCTAAAAATTTATAATGCCGAATTGCTGAAAAAAATTCGTCTTTATGGTGAATTGCACAGATTTATACCGGCTGCAGTTTCTATTTTCGGTGGCGGGGCAAACTTTACTGAAATTGAAGTTAATCATCATAAAAGAATTCATGGAAAAAGCAAGTATAATCTTACAAGGACTTTTAGGGTAATTCTGGATTTATTTACGCTCGTATTTTTTCAACGATTTCTTGACAGACCTGTGTATTTCTTCGGAGGATGTTCTTTAATTTTATTTTTAATTTCAGTATTTGCTTTTATAATAAGCTTTTTCACTGAATATATGTTTTCATTTGCAGTTTTGTTTATAACAGGTTGGTTTTTCTTTGGTTTAGCTTTTCTGACACTATTGATCGGTTTAATTGCAGATTTGCTGATGAGAACCTATTTTGAATCAACAGGTAAGAAAGTTTATAATATCAAAGAGATTTCCTAGGGGCTTTGTATGGATAAAAGAACAAAAATATGCTTAAAACTGTTTGTAAGTTTAGTAATTTTGTGTCTTTTATTTTTTTCGGTTGATATTAATACCTGTTTAAAAACACTTGCTCATATCAATATTTCTTTATTTACCCTTCTGGTGCTTATTTATCTGGCGGGGCAGGTTATAAGTGCGCTTAAATGGAAAATTATTGCAGAAAGACTCGGTTTTCGGAATTCTTTATTTAATTTTATAAAATATTATTTTAAAGGTATGTTTTATAATTCTTTTCTCCCGACAAACGTAGGCGGAGATATTATGAAGATTGCTTACTTAAAGAAGAACTGCAGCGGGGATGATTGCATTGAAAAAGCTCTTGTGTCTGTTTTAGCTGATAGAATAAGCGGAGTTTTTGTCCTTGTAGTTCTTGCTTTTACAGGCGTTTTAGCTGTGCATAATCTCAATAATTCGATAAAATTTTTTGTATGTTTGGCTTTTTTGCTTTTTATGCTATCTGTCTTTTTGATATTTATATTTCGCAGAAAACAGTTTAAACATGACATTATAAACAAGATTATCGGTTATAACAATTTATTTTTTGATAAGAATATTTTTAAAATTTTGTCATTATCATTAGTCTTTCATATCTTTGTAATAATTATTCATGTTTTAACGGGAATGGCCTTGCATTTTTATATTAACCCGCTTTATTATTTAATACTCTATCCTGTGAGTGCAATAGCTGCTTCTTTACCGCTCTCTTTCAATGGTATTGGTATAAAAGAGGCTTCTTATATGTATCTTCTTGCGCAAGTCGCAATATTGCCATCTCAGGCTCTCGTTTTTGTTCTGTGCTGGAATCTTGTAATACTTATAAGCAGTCTGATAGGGGCAGTATTTTTCATAGAAAAAACGGATTGATTTTTTATTAATCCGTTTTTTCTCTTATTTAAGAATTATTGAAAAATTTTGTTTATTATATTAGTAATTCATTACCCACGCATTTTCAGCTAATGTTTGAGCACAGCCTTTGCCGGTAGCCGAACCTGTACAGCCGGTCTTTTCAGTATCACAAGTAATGCCGCCGCCTGAACAATAACGTATTTCTCCTAAAGAATTTACATAGAATTCAAACATATCTCTGCCGCCGATATTAGGGCCGTCCGGTCCATTTGTATCCACATTCACCGTGATTATACCGTTAGCATTTTTCGTAAGGCATATAGCGGCTGAATTGGCCAGTAAATAAGAAGTTCCGGCGCATTTAAATTCTGCAGCATCTCCGCTCCCTATCGGTAAATAATTTTCGGAAGCAAAACATCCGGTTGTATTTGCCGAACACGATTTTACATATTTTAATTTTTGGGTTACAAGGCTGTTTATGCTATTTTTATAGTATGATGTTGCGGAAAATTTTGATTTTCCTTCTTCCGTGATATACATATCAATTGCGTTTGCAACGTCATTCATCACTTTCCTGAGCTGAACAACCTGCGTTTTTTTCTGGTAGCTGTTTATTAATGTAGGGACCGTTAATGCAGAAATAACCCCTATAATACTCAGAGTTATCAATACTTCACTTAATGTAAATGCCGATAATTTTTTCATTATAAAATCCCTTTCGCTTTTTTAATAATTTAATTCCCAATTATCATTAAGTATTTTTGAGAAACATCCTTTGCCGACAGAAGACGTTAGACAATTATCATTATATAACTCTTCTCTTTCTGTTTCAAGTGTTGTTAAATCTGCGCCTGCAGGATCTATTTCGTCAATTGTAAAATCTTCATAAATATTAAATGTAAACATATCTCTGCCGCCGATATTAGGGTCATCCTTGCCGTTTACATCTATATAAACTATTGCAGGATTTTTTATTTCATTGGTAGTTGTTTCTCCCGTAGTCTCATCTGTTACTTCTTCCTCTGTTATTTCTGCCGGAATAATGCATATTGCTGCTCCGCTTGCCACCGTAACAGAATAACCTGTTGAACAGCTGAAATCAGATTCTTCCATATTACTTATATTGGCATATTTATCAGCAAAACACGGCTGAGTTTCACTTGTGCAGTCATCCGTTAATTTATAATAATTCCTTAAAAATGAACCTGCGTTAGCGCTTGCATTTTGACTGCCTTTTTTATTTAGTCTTGAGCCGTATAAACCTTTTTGGTAATTTTCGGTTTTTAACGTAAGCAGCATTTCCTGCATTTCAATATAATTTTTCTGAAGCTGCGTTATCAATACTTTTTTATTGTAATTTGTAATAACTCCGGGAACCGTTATAGCTGCAATAATACCTACAATTGCAACTGCAATTAATATTTCAGCAAGTGAAAATCCCCAAAAAAATTTTTTATTCATATAATCTCGTCTGCTTTCTTATTTCTTTTTTTATTATAACGTGTTTTTGTAAGAATGTCAATTGCAGAGCTGTTAAACTTCTATAAAAAGGCGTTGTCCAACGATATTTTGTTTGCCGTTGTAATATCCTGCAAAGTAGCCGCCTCTTACGGGATTATTTTTTGCGTAATTGTTAAGGCTGTTGCCTTTATAATTAACAAACGGATTATTACTGTACGGATCGGAATTTCTTACAGGTACGGTTACCTGTGTCGTTTGCGGAATAAACATTTGTGATAATAAGTTTACGATACCTGCCATTTATGCTACCTCACTATACAATTAGAAATTTAATAACATTTTTAACTTTGTCATTATTATAGCATAAATTTTCTTTAATTCTTAAAAAAACTTAATAAAATCCTGTATTTGAATTAGAATTTTTTGTTATATAATACCTATTATGAATAAAAGGAAAAAAGTTCTAATTGTCGGCAATTCTGCAAAAGAATATGCTCTTGTAAAAAAGTTTAAAAATTATAACTGTGATATATATGTTGCTCCGGGAAATTTAGCCTTAAAGGAGCTTGCGGACTGTGCTGATATACGCGAAGATAATGTTCAGGAGCTTTTGGAATTTGTTCTGGAAAATGCTGTTGATTTAACGATTGCATCTTCTGAAACCGCAGTAAAAAATGATATAGCAGGTGTTTTTCAAGCAAACGGACAGTTAATATTCGCTCCGTCTGCTCAGAGTGCTTCTTTTGCATTAAGCAGATCTGCAGGCAAAAGATTTTTGTATAAGTTAAGAATTCCGACACCGAGATTTGCAATTTTTGATAAATCGCAGCTTGCAGTTGATTATTTAAAAACAGCTGTAATGCCTCAGGTGATAAGAGCTGATGAAAATTCAAATTCAGCTGATCGCCTTGTGTGTAATACATTTATTTCTGCAAAAACTTTTGTAGAGGATTTGTTTGCAAGAGACGAAAAGAAAGTAGTGCTTGAAGATTATGTTTACGGACACGAGTTTACTTTTTATGCTGTTACTGACGGCTACAGTGTGCTGCCTCTGGCAGCTGTTGCAAATTATAAATTTATGGAAGACGGAAACGGCGGCATTTTGACTTCAGGCATCGGTTGTTATACTCCCGATTACAAAATATCAAAAGATCTCGAATCAGCAATAATGAATGCTGTAATCCAAAAGACTCTTCAATCTCTGGAAAAGAAGGAAACACCTTATTTAGGAATTTTGGGCGCCGATGGAGTTTTACTGCCTGACGGAGAATTTGTTGTACTTGGATTTAAGCCGTTTTTGTCTGATCATGATGCAGACGCAGTGCTAAATTTAATTGATGAAAATTTGTTGACACTTTTTGAGGCGTGTGCAGTCGGCTCCTTCGCTGATGATTACGACACTGTGGCTATGTCTGATTATGCTTCTGTCTCTTGTGTACTTTCATCAAGAGTTGAAGGAAAGATTATTAACGGGTTAGAGCTTGTTGAATCTGATATATCAAGCTTTGGAATAAAGAAAAATAAATATATGGAGTATGAAACTGTTAAAGGTAAGAATTTTGTTTTGACAAATACGGCCAAAACGCTTTCAAGGGCACGCAGACAGCTTTATGAAGATATTGATATTATTGAATTTGACGGTAAAAAATACCGTGGTGATATTTGCGGGCAGGTTGAAAATTTTTAAATCTTCATTATATATAAATATATGAAGAACTATTATTCTATTCTTGGAGTTACACCTGACAGCACAGATGCGGAAATAAAAAGCGCATATCGAAAACTCGCGCGAAAATTTCATCCGGATCTTAATCCTTATGGTACCGAACAATTTAAAGATATTACGGAAGCCTATGAGGTTCTCTCTGATGCTAAAAAGCGTATGCAATATGATACTCTAAACGGATTTTTTAAATCTTCAAAGAAGAAAGAAGAAAAAACGCACACTTCTCCTAAGCAGGCTCAGAGCGAATATAAAAGGCAAACATCTTTTCAAAATTATACTGATTCCAAAATGTCAAAAAAAGAATTCTCAAAAAAAATAAATGAGATTTTTGAAGAATTCTCGTCTGCGAAGTCAAATAAGAAAAAGTTACCGCCTGAACGCGGAGAAGATATTTATGAGGATATTTCAATTACCGTAAAAGAAGCTGTCAGCGGGACTGAGAGAGTAATAAATGTTATGCATACTGCTGAATGCCCGAATTGTAAAGGCCGAAGGTTTATAAACGGTTCTTTATGCCATGTCTGCAATGGTTCGGGTGAGAAAAACGAGCATAAAAAAATTACTGTCAAAATACCGAAAAATGTTAAAAACGGGACAAAATTAAGAATTAAAAATGAAGGCTCTGCGGGGAAAAACGGAGGTAAAAACGGAGATTTATATGTTAAAATTAAAATAGAACCCTCCGCCAGAATCTCTTTTGACGGCAATAATATTATTTACAATATTCCTGTTACGCCCTTTGAGGCAGTTTTAGGTGCACGTATAGAAATACCTTCTTTTGACTGCGGTTTATCTCTTAAAATACCGCCGCAAACGCATTCCGGACAAAAATTCCGCCTTGCAGGACAGGGCTTGAAACAAAATGGAAAATCAGGAGATATGATAGTCGTGGTGCATATTGAAATTCCCTGTTCTTTGTCGGATGATGAAATAAAGCTTTATGAAAAGCTGAAAAAAATATCATCACAAAATATCAGAGAGAATTTATTAAATGAATAAGGTTAGAATTAAAGAAATTTTTGAATCAATTCAAGGGGAAGGCCCTTATGTCGGCTATAAGCAGTTATTCGTTCGTTTTTGCAACTGTAATTTAAAATGCAGATACTGTGATACCGAATTTTCTTCAGATAAGGATTTTACGGAATATGCCCCCTGCGGGCTTGCCGATAAAATTAATTCTTATAATTATGTCCATTCTGTTTCTTTAACCGGAGGGGAACCTCTGCTTGCGTCAGAATTTTTGAAAGATTGCCTGCCAAGGATTAATAAGAAAATTTATTTAGAAACAAATGCAACACTTGCAGATAAATTTTTAGAAGTAAAACCTTTTATAAATATTGTTTCGGCTGATATAAAGCTTGAAAGTGCTACAGGTATCAAAGATTCTTATAAGTTTCATGACAAATTTTTTGAAAATTGCAGAGGTGTTGAAACATTTGCTAAAATAGTTTTCAATTCGAAAATCACGGAGGATGAGATAAACAGCTGTTGCAGACTCGGCAAAAAATATAATATTGAATTAATTTTACAGCCTGAAATGATTGGAGACAGAATGTCTGTAACTTCTGAATTTATTTCACGCATCCTTGACAAATTCCTTGAAGAATATGAAAATGTGAGATTAATCCCTCAGGTTCATAAATTCCTTGATGTCAGGTAAGAAAGGATTTTTATTTTCATCTTTATTATTTAATGAGAATAAATTGTTATTACCAATTGAGAAGGTGTTGTTACTTGCGTTATCCTCCTGTTTGTTGTTGCTTTCCTTTATGTAATCTTCAATTTGCTTGTCTTTTTCTCCTGTTTCAATATATTTTATAATACCTGTTATAATATTTGTGATATCATCATTGTCTGTATTATCTTCTAATGTATTCCCCGTATTGTTTTCATTAATTTCCTCTGTATCGGTATTATTTGTACTTGTCGGCTCTAATAATTTACTTGTAATCTTATTCATATCTATTTTTTCTAATAATTTTGCTTTTTCGGGATCTGATGCGAGTTTTGAAAATTTTGCATCAAGCTGAACAGCCTTTTGTATTCTTTGTGTATATGTAACAACTTCTTGTCGTTTTTGAGCTATTTCCTGTTCAAATTCTTTTACTTTTTCTTCTACTTGTGAGGATGTTGTGCAATTTGCACATTTGTCATTAACAGATGCAATTAATTGTTTAAGTTCACAGCCGAGAGTATCTATTTTGGTATACAATTGTGTGCCTGCATTGCATAATTCCGGAATACTTGAATCTGATAAAATTTTTTGTGCTTTTTGAGCTTGTTTTTGCTCTTGTTCAATTGTATATTTTGTTGCAATACGCATTTGCTCGCTATTTATTTTTTCTAAAATTTTTTGTTTTCCCCCATTTCCTTTTTGAGCTTTGTCCTGTGCTGTCCAAATTGACTCATTAGCAGAAGCCATTGTTGAGTTTGCACTTTGCGTTGTTCCTGTATTAAATATATTTACATTATTTATATTTATACTGTTAATAGAACTCATATATATATATATTAAGGATATAAATATTAAATATTTGCTTTTATATAAGTTTTCATGTTTGCAAAACTTAATATTTTGAATTATACTTTATATAAAGTGAGGTAAGTATATGTCCGTAAAAAGAGTTTTACAATATGGAGAAAAGAGTTTAAGAGAGCCTTCAAAGGAAGTTCATAAGGTTTCAAGAAAAATTCAGGAGCTTGTGCAGGATCTGCTGGATACTATGTATGCTAAAAACGGTGTAGGTTTGGCTGCTCCCCAAATTGGTATTAATTACAGAGTTTTTGTCGTAGACGTTTCAAAAAATGATGAACCTTTAAATCCTATAGTATTTATAAATCCAAAGATTATTAAAAAATCTGGTGCAATAGTAGCTCAGGAAGGGTGTATAAGTTTCCCCGAAGCTTATACGGATGTTAAACGATATAAAAATATTATGGTAAAAGCGCTTGATCGTCATGGCAGACCGTTTGTTATGGAGGCTAAAGACGGCTGTCTTCTGGCTCGTGCCATTCAGCATGAAAATGATCATCTTGATGGGATTTTGTTTATTGATCACTGCGTAAATCGTTTTGAAACTGATGAAATTCTTGCCAAACATCACCTTCCGCCTGTCGAACCCGACAAACTTATAGATGAACCTGAATTGAGCGAGGAATTAGAAAATAAAAATGATTAATATTGTTTTTTTCGGTACACCTTTAATTGCATTGAATTCGCTGGAGTATCTGTACAATTCCGATAAATTTAATGTGGCGGCTGTTGTTACTCAGCCTGACAAGCCTGCAGGGCGCGGACATAAACTTTCGATGTCTCCCGTAAAACAATTTGCACTTGAAAAGGGGATAAATATATTTCAGCCTAAATCTATAAGAAAAGAATCTGAAGTTATTGAAGAGTTAAAAAAACTTGCTCCTGATTTTTTCGTAACATTTGCTTTCGGGCAGATTTTATCCCAGGAAGTTCTCGATATTCCGAAATTCGCAACAATAAATCTCCATGCATCGCTTTTGCCTAAATATCGCGGGGCTAACCCAATCCAGCGTGCCATAATAAACGGAGATAAACAAACCGGAATTTGTACAATGATTACGGAATTAGGTCTGGATTGCGGTGATGTGTGTTTGAAAGAGGTTATTGATATACCTGATAATATGACTTGTGTTGATTTATTTGAAGAAATAAGCGCAAAATCTCCGAAATTGATAGAAAAGACTTTAATAGGACTTGCCGATAAGACAATTGTGCCTCAAAAACAGAGTGAATACGGGGTTTGCATGGCAAATAAGCTTACAAAAGAAGAAACTCTTATTGACTGGTCAAAGTCTGCTGAAGAGATTCATAATCTTGTGCGGGGTATTTATAAATTTCCTTCTGCCTATTTTGTTTATAACGGTAAAATTATCAAGGTTCTTGAAACTCGTGTGGTAAAAGAGCAGGGAGTCTGCGGTGAGTTTCTTGAATTGACTAAAGAAGGAATTGTTGTCGGGTGCGGAAAGGATGCTCTACTTCTCGTTAAAGTTAAACCTGAAGGCAAAGGAGAAATGTTTGCAAGAGATTGGGCTAACGGACAGCACATTTTACGGAAATAAAAACAGCAGGAGCTAAAAATAATGATTACAAAAGGGATAAGAGGGGCAATTACGGTTGATGAAAATTCTGAAGCATCCATAAAAGATGCCGTAATTCTCCTATTAAATGAATTAGTTAAGCAAAATAATATTGATATTAAAATGATTTCGCATGTTATTTTTACATTGACTGATGATTTGAATGCTGCTTTCCCTGCGAAATTTGCGCGAATTGATTTGGGATGGAAAGATACCGCAATGATGTGTTTTCATGAACTTAATGTCCCCGGCGCTCTTGAAAAATGTCTGCGTGTCTTAATTGTTTTGAATTGCGCTGATGACTTTGCTCCAAAATTTGTATATCTAAAACGTGCTGCTCATTTAAGATAATTTCGTAATTTCTGTTACCGCCGGATCAAGCAGACGTCTGCCGATTTTTGGAAATTCGATAAGACAGAGCATTTTATTCCCGTATTTTGTCATTTTGGAAACAACCCCTTCGCCGTATTTTGCTGTCGATACCCTGTCTCCGGGCTCAAAATTCCGTAAATTATCCGCATGGATATCATCAGCGCTGTAGATTGGAACAACAGTGGGCTGATCATCTGTTTCTTCGTTATTTTGAAAATCAGGATTAATCGTGTTTTCCGCGTTCAAATCACCGATTAAATTCAGATCATCCTCTGTTAATTCATCAGTTGTAATATTTTCGGGTTCTTTCAATGATAAATTATTTTCATCAGGAAGTTTTTCATATATAAATTTATCAACTTCCCTGACAGCCTGTTCTTCTAAAGAATCACTATTCTCAACAATTTGCGGTTCCTGAAAATCAGAATCTATATCAACTTCGTCAATTGAGTAATCAATTTCAGGTTCTTCTAAAGTAATCGGCTCATTATTTTGATCATTATTGTTTTCCTGATCTTCTGACTCAAGAATATTATAAATTTCGTTGTCCTGAGATTCTTCAATAGTTATATTATCAATTTTTGTTTCAATTTCTATATTATTTTCGTTTATCTCAGGTTCGGCAATTTGTTCCTGATTTGGATTTTCTTCCGAAATTTCAGGTTCATCAACTATTTGAACATTTTCATCAACAGATATAAGTTCCGTATCATTTTCTTTATCTTGCCCCTGTTCTGCAGAGGTTTCATCAATTGTAATATCAGGATATACAACTTCAGGTGTCTCACCTGTTTGGCTTTGATCTTCAGTAAATTCGTTCTTCGTATTCTCCTGTTCTGTTGTTTCAACATTCGGTTCCTGCTCTGTATTTACGGCTACTGGCGCAGGTATATTGTCTTGTCCCTGAACTTCATTTTGACTGTTTTCTTTGGATGTTGCGCTGTTGTTTATTTCATCAAAATTTAATTCATCAAGTTCCACAATAAACGGAATATTTTGAGTGTGTGCTCCGTATATGATAAATTCATCATTGTTTAATTTATTCATAAATGTGTTGTATGACGCAAAATCGTGTTGTAAGGTAAGAGGAGCAAACAAAATTAAATTTTGCGCGATTTCTTTCAGCTCCATCACATATTTAAAGGCGTGAGAACAGATAATTGTTGAGAATACATTGTTTCTGTCAATAAGTTTTTTTAGTAATTTTTTGTCAGTATTTTCATTTTGAATTTTTACAAAAGAATAAATAGTTTCATTAATAGTCTGCATAGTAGCGTAGACATAAGAAATTATTTCTTTTTGCAAGACCGGTGCCATATTGGAAATATCAATAACCGTTACATCTTTTTTTTCTATTGCAATACTTAAGTTTAGAATATCTTTTAATGTTTCTGCAAAGACATTTTGTTCTTTGTATTTTAACAGTTTGTTTTTAAGCAGAATAAGCTGAGTAATTTGAGTTTCTCTGTACTGCTGGTCAACTACATTCAAGAATGTTTCAAACGGCAGATAACCTTCAGGCAGTGTTTTTGTGTATTCCTGAACTTCTATAAAGATATCCTGAATTATTGCTTTGCTTGTTGCATCAACATCTTCAAGGTCATTATCATATATAAAGTTTATGGTGTCATAGTTTAGCGGAAGTTTAAAATCTTTGCCGAATACTACTTTATCTTCAAAGTCAAATAGCCCGTCAGTATCAAAAATTACGGCCTTTTTATCAATTTGTTTGATTATGTTGTTTAAAAGAATATTGGTGTTTTCAAGGTTATTTGAACATACAAGGAGATTATTGTCCAATATTGTTGAATCAACTTTAATTTGGACATCCTGCTGTGCCAGTTGTCCCAGTATAAGCGGTGATTCAACAGGAATAATATCCAGAAGTTCTTTTGATGGCAGAACAGAGACAATAGCTTTAGCAGAAGGTATTGTCCCGTTATAATTCTTCAGGATTCCTTCTTCATTGAAGGTAAACAGTAATTTTACAATTGCAAAGTTAGATGTACTGTCTGCTTTTATGTTAACAACCTGAGCTACATAGGGAGTATTTGTGTCTTCTATTACGACAAAACCGCCAAGTGCCAGATTATCGTTGACATCATACGCTATTTTTACTAAATTGTTCTTAATTTCCAATACATTCATTTGCACTTCCTCACCTTGAAAATTATTCTACCATGAACATGCTAATTTTGTAATATATCTTGGAGTTTATTGTAAATTTCGATTGTTAATATACAGATTTTTAAATCTCTTTTTACAAGACTTTTGATAGTTTCTTTGTAACAGCGTAATAATGCTTTATTTAAGCCGTTTGTTTCATTTAAAAGAATACGTATTTGTTCTGAATATTCTTTATCCCGTGTATTCGGTTCAATTTTATCAGCAAGAAAAACTATTTTTTCAAAATCGCTCATATCAAGCTTTCCAAGAGTATGCCATCTGATTGCGGAAAGAATTTCTTTATCTGTTACGTTGAATTCTTTTTCTGCTATGAATGCGCTGACAGGTGCATGAAGAGTTTTATAATTAAGCATTTCGCATTCTTCAACGTGTAAGTTTTTATGAATAATATCAAGAAGTTTCCCGTTAGAAAAACATTTCGCACAATCATGCAGCAGTCCTGCAAGGTATGCTTTTTCTCTATCTAAACCGTATTTCCCGGCCAATTCTTTTGCACACTCTGCCGTACCAAGTGTGTGAAGGTATCTTTCTTCATTAAGGTTGTTTTTCAACCAATCAAGTATTTTTGTATAATCCATTTTTATATATGTAATCCTCTACATTTTTTGTAACAAGAGCATTAATTGAAATGCCTTGTGCTATTCTCTCTCTAATATGTGTTGATGATATATCCGTAAAAGGCATACCGGCAATTTCAAAAGAATACCCTTTTGCTTTTAGCCAATCCAGATTAACAGTCTCATTTTCTCTTACAAAAACAATAAAATCAACAAGATTTTTAAATTTTTCAGTTTCATACCAGCTTTCAATTTGCTTAAAGGCGTCTGTCCCTATAATAAAGTGAATTTTCCCATCAATATTATATTGTTTGTGTAGTTCAAGAGCAGTCAGATATGAGTACGATTTACCTTCATTTTTATATTCTGTATCTGAGATTTCAAAGTGCGGGTTGTTTTGTATTGCAAGTTTTACCATATTAAATCGGTGAATGCACATTGATGTGTCATACTCTTTATGAGGCGGTTTGTATGCAGGTATAAAAATTATTTTATCAAAGCCGTAATGTGATAAAACATATTCAGCCATCTTCAAATGAGCATTATGAATCGGATTAAAAGTTCCTGAAAAAATACAAAGTTTCATATACTGATTTTAGCATAATAAAAAGCAGAACCGGAGTTCTGCTGGGAAAAAATTTGTAGGGGAAAAATTAATTGGAGTTAAAATGTTAGATTAAGTGTAAAGCTTGTCTGTTTGCCATTGCGATGAAATTCATCTGGGCAAAAAGTAAATCTGATCTGTCTTCAAACGGCTGATTGTTGTTGACTGTAACTTGATTTTCGTAGATGTTTTTTAATTTGTCATCAATTTTTTTCAAATTTGCAACTGCCATTTTATGCCTCTCAATCTTCTTATTTATTGCTTGTGTATATATAAAGTATATACAAATTTGAAAATTTCATAAAAGGCTTAACTTGTTACATTTCTTTACATAAGATTTAAAAAAGCAATAATTGAATAAGCTTTGTTTTTATATTTATATAGGGGAAAATAGGAAAACTATGCTCGACAAAAATTATATTAATAATCAGCAGGGCCCGCAGTTTCAAGCGTTAACACCGCAGTCTTCCTTGCAGGCAGGGCAGCCTCAGGTGGCAATGCAGGCAGTGAATCCGGAACTTTTGAAGCAGAATGTTCAGGACAGTTATGTTGCAAATCGTCTCGGTGAAAATGCCGATGATCCCAAAGCTACGCTTTATACAGGTGCTCTGGCGATACCCACATGGTTTGCTATTGCAAAAGGTATGGATTATTATGCGGATAAATCAAGGGGAGATTTTGAAAAGACAGTTCATCATAAAGTCGGGCAGTTCGGCGATGATATTACAAGCCGGTTTAAAAACGGCAGATTCGGCAAATCAAGCTTTGCTCACTCATTAAATAACGGATTTAATAATTTTAAAGGATTTTTAAAGCGAAACTTTGTTGACAGATTCAAGGTAACACGTGCATTTGCTTATACTCCCTCAAGGCCTGAGCTTGATATGGTAAAAGGTCAGGCAAACGGTATGTGCGGTATGCTGTTATTTGATTACCCTCAGCATGGCGAACAGTTTGTTAAACCTCTTAAGTATATTGAAGATTTGGATTGTTACGGAGCTTCAAAAGCTGATATTAAAAAGTGGAAAGCGTTGATGGATAAAGCTCCTGATGTTAATGCCAAAAATGAAATATTGCAGCGTGCAGAACTTGAAACCATATTGCAAAATTCAAGATTAAAAAGAACTCCTGCTCAAATTGCAAAAGAAATAAGCGATTTTAAAGCCCTTAATGCAGGCGATAAAATGTTAAAACTGAGAGATTTAAAGGCATTTGAATGGGGTTATAACGATTTTGCGGAAATGGAAACTGTTCAAAAAAATATTCAGGAAAAAATGCCGAGGGTGCTGGAAGCCAGCCATGACGCAAATAAAAAAATGTTTGCAAGAATATGGGGGACAAATCACAGCAAATGGGGAAGAATTAAAACCTGGCTTTTCGGACGTAATGTTTACGCATCTGAAACAGCTAACAAGCTTGCAGGTTCATTAGGCAATGTGGATTTAAAAGCAAAAGATAACAGAGAACTTGCAGATGTACTTAAAAAGACCGGTTTGGATAAAAAAATCCCGAAATCTGCGTTAGGTAAATTTTTGGCAAAATATAACAACCTTATTCTTGAAGGTGCAACAAACAGGGTAGCGGGCGGTAAGTTTGTTGCCTTGATGCAGGCTGCATATTTAGCTGATGTTTTGTATAAAACCGCTAAAACAGAAGGTGCGAGTGAAAAAGTTAAGACATTTGCAGAGCGTTTCACAGAGATGATTGCTTTCTTCGTAGCAATGCCTCTAGCAATTCAGTTGATGCACAGAATCGGCGGACTGCAGTATGCCGGTATGACAAAAGAACAGGTTGAAGCATACAGAAAAGCTTTGAAAGTTCACAATGATACTGCTATGGCGGGTTTGTTTAAGGATAAAGCTGCATGGAAAGCTTCTAAGGATAACTTGAAACAAATGCGAAACGCAGGAGTTAAAAATCCGATTACAAAATTGTTTAAGCGTATCGGCAGAATTGTTACGGTCGGGCTTGAGCAGATAAGACCTTATGATAAGAAAGATATTGCGGATATTGCAAAAAACGGAACAAAGACATATAGAAAAGGTGTAATGAGCAAGATTAAAGATTTGTTCAGGCATCCGAAATTTGGTCTCAAACAGATGACAGGTTATCCGATGAGGATTGTTTTAGGTATGATGATAATTCTGCCGTTCTTAAGTAAAATTGCGGTTAAAGGTTCTCACTTAATATTCGGCAAACCTAAAAATTCTGTTCTTGATGAAGGAAAAGAACCTGAAAAAACTGCACAGCTGAATGATCAAACTCAGCTTCCGCCGCAGCTTCAGCAGGCAGTACAGCAACAGCAGGCTAATCCTCAAAATCAGCCTTACCAAACTATTCGGAACAATTCACAGTCAAATTTGCTTAATAAATATAGAAATGGCAATACACAGTCTCAAACTTCTCAATCTGATGCTAATTCTCAAAATTCGTCCGAACCCGTAAGAACTTATATCCCGTCTCCTGCAGGTGTTCAGCTTCAACAGGGAAATGAAGATCTGACGGCTGCCGATGCCGCTATGAGGCGTGCGGATTCTGCCGAACAACTTGCAATGCAGACACTTAAAATGAATTAAGTTGATATAAGTGATATTTTTGTTTGTTTTTGTTGCCCTAATCATTAAAGCATGCTATAATATGTCTCGGAGGGTTTTATGCCGGCAACATTTGATTATAAGGGTTTCGCAAAAGATTTAACAAAACAGGCTGAAAATGTTATGCCTGAAGATATTGCACTGAAACATAAAAAAGAATTTCTCGATAGAATTTATGATTTTACATACATTGCCGGAGAAGCTTTTTCTAATGACGATGCTATTGAGAATTCAGATACAGCAAAAGTTTTAACACAGGTGATTTCTGAATGGACTTTTCATAAATATGTTGATTTATTGCGTTCCGATATACCGGAGATGTACCATGAAAGCATTTTGCAAAAAGTTGCTTATGTAGCATTTGAAATGGGAAAAGAATCTGAATTCAGCAAATTGTCTCAGGAGCAGATGCTTATGCTTGTTGAACGACAGATTAAGAGAGCTTATGCGAAAGCTTGTCAAAAATTATTGGACAACGGGCAAATATCGAAAGATGCATGTGATAAAGCCCTTAATCTTTCCAATGCCGATGATTTTGCAAATAAGCTTGTTCATAATGTAAAAATTTCCAAAAATAAAAAGTCGACAATGCCTTATACCATAACCGCATTAATCTTAGGAATTTTAACGGTAATACTGAATATTATATATACAGATGCACCTGATATGGTTTTAATCAATACTATAATGATTGTTTTATTATCTGTGTATGTAGGTATTTATATTGGCGCGCAAATTTTTGGCAAATAGGTCATTAAGGCAGACTTGAATTTGACGTAAAATATGTTATAATGAAATTAGCTCTGTACAGGTGCTCATTTTGTTCCTACATTTATTTTAAAAGGGAGAATTGACTCTGTCAGGATGTGAAGTATACCCGCCGATATTTATATCGCCAGCGGGAAACGGATAATCCGGGGCGTTCACCCACCTGCGAGACCACGCAGGCAACAAAATCACATCTGTGCGGGGCTGTTTATTAAGAGTAAGAGAGGAGTTGTTTATGGAAAAGAGTAATTGCTTAAGAGCTTCGGGGGGGGGGCATTTTTAGCTGAGAGAAGGGCAGTAAGTCAAGTTTTATACGGTAATGTCCTTGCGCATTTATTGAGCAATCTAAAATTTATCATAAAAAGATCGCGCACCATGTGCGCGATGACAGATCTTAATATTCAATCCTTCGTTCTTTTTGGAGAGGGTGTCAGAAGGACAGGAGAGTGGTTTGTTGGATGTCAATCTAACGTTACGCATGAGATAGTTTGTCATCCCGAACTTGTTTCGGGATCTCATCAGCTCCTGAAATACAGAGGTCAATCAGATGTTCAAAAGATGCTGAAACAAGTTCAGCATGACGCTAATTCCCTGAAACGAACTTATTCACCTATTCACTTATTTACTAATTCAGTTAAAAAACGAGCCGCGTTTACACTGGCCGAGGTCTTGATAACTTTAGGTATTATCGGCGTAGTTGCAGCAATGACAATGCCGACGTTAATATCAAATTATAATCGTCATGTAGTTGAGACACGTTTAGAAAAATTTTATTCATTAATGAATCAGGCTGCAAGACAGGCAGAAGTTGATTATGGAGAATTTCAATACTGGGATAGAGAAACATTGCGAGATGATACTGATGGAATGATAAATTTTTGGAATACATATTTTGCTCCCTATGTAAAAACTTTGAAGGTAGAAAAGGAAAAATCCAATTACAACCATATTTGGGTTTATCTTGCTGATGGTACGAAAATGAATATGTTTAACTATTTTGATTCATCTAATCCTGCTCAAACTACAAGCACATCTACTCATATTTATTTTTATCCAAGAACAAATAATAAGTCTAATTATCAGACAGATATTAACGGAAAAGATTATTTTACTTTTTATATGAGTGCCGCTACTAATAAAAATCGGAGTATTGTGGAACCATACAAATTTGGCTGGGATGGAACAGAAAACGGCTTGACAAGCGGTACATACGGATGTCGTAAAGACAATGTAAATCACGGACGGCATTATTGTACAGCTTTGATTCAATATAACGGCTGGAAAATACCTAAAGATTATCCTTTCAGTTTTTAATATTATTTTATTGCCACTTTATGCCAAATATGTTACAATCAGGTTATGAGACATAGTATTCCTATTATTCTTATATCAGGGCAGACTTATACTGTAGAACTTTTGAAACGGTTTATTCAAAATAACAGCGATAAGTTTTCATTTTTTGCTGATACTGCGGATTTTTCAAAAGCTTATAATGCTGTTAAGGAACTTCAAAAAGTTCTTGTGATTGCGGATATTTCCGATTATCAGGAGCAGGCGTTGAATTTTGTTTCAAAATTGGTCTCGGAATTTAAAGATTGCAGGGTTATAACCATTTCGGACAAACCTGATGTTGATATTGTTATAAGGGCAATGCGAGTCGGAGCTTTTGATTTTCTTTCTCAGCCTGTTATTCAAAATGAATTTGAAGAAGTTCTAAACAAAACTTATAATGATTTAACCGGTAATGTGCCTAAAAGATCAAAATGCCGTGTGATTACGGTTTATTCAAATAAGGGTGGTGTCGGCAAAACTTCGATTGCCTCTAATTTAGCTGTTGAATTGGCAAAAATTACAAAGGAAAATGTTGCGCTTATTGATTTGAATTTTCAGCTCGGGGATGTAACAACTTTTCTGGATTTAAAGCCGTCTTTCAACATTTCTTATATGCTTCAAAATCTGGATAAGATAAATGAAGATTTTCTGCTTTCAACTCTTGAAAAATATAAAGATACAAGCTTATATGTACTTGCGGATCCTCCTTATTTCAAGCAGGCGGATTGTTTTTCTGATACAGATATAACAAAACTTTTTAATATTTTGAGAGATACATTTTCTTATGTGGTTGTTGATACTTCAGGCGGATTTGACAGCAAGGCATTGACAGCACTCGAAAATTCGGATCTGGTATTCCTTGTAACTATTGTTAATCTGCCGGCTGTAAGAAATTGTCAGCGCTGTCTGGAGTTATTTGAAAAACTCGGTTTTAGCGATGAAAAAGTGCAAATTTTAATTAATCGGTACATGGAAAACGATGAGATAAAAGCAGAGGATGTAGAAGAAGTTATCGGTAAAAACATATACTGGAAGATACCAAATAATTATTTTACCATGATGGCATCAATAAATAAAGGTGTTCCTGTCTGTGATATAAATCAGGATTCTAATGTTGCGCAGAGTTATAAAAATTTGGCTTTGATGGTGTCCGATACGGTTTACCGCCAAAAATTCAGCAAAAGTTCGGGAAAGGTATAAAAAAGTGTTGCAAAACAGTAAGCTAAGCACAAGATTTAAAAAAAACAGTATTGATGAGTCCTCTTCAAAGGATGAACCTAAAAAATTCGTGTTTGCTAAAATATCAGGTAAAAATCCTGCGCAAAATAATACTGAAATAGAAGCTTGTTCGGATGAGAAAAATAATCAGGTTCAGGTTGAAAATTCAGGTTTATCAGACGAAGACGGATTAAAAAAATCTTTGCTTGAAAAAATTGATTCAATTCCTGTATGGTTTGAGTATACTCCCCAAAAGCAAAAAGATTTGATTAAAAGTTTTGTTGAAAAAAAATTGTCAGTTGAAAATGTTTTTTGGGAACAAGAGCAAAAAGAGGCGCTGATTGATAAACTTTTTACCTCAATTAATGGGTTTGGGCCTCTTGATTATTTGATTGCGCAGAATAATGTTGATGCTGTTTTTGTTAACGGAACAAAAAGCGTTTATATTGAAATTGCAGGCAAAGTTTTAAATACAGAAATGTCTCTTAATGATATGCAGATGAATTTTATAATAAACAATATTTCAAATATGTCAGGTGTGTCTATAGATGCATCAAAAAATATATGGAATGTTAAAGTTAATAATTTGTATATTACGGTTATTACTCCTGCGCTTTCTCAGTGCGGCTTTAATATCTCTATAAGAAAAATGCTGTCTTGTTCGCTTGAAAGTCTTATTGAAAAAAATATGATGTCAAAAGAAATATTTGACTTTCTTGTATCTGTTGTTGATTCTAAAAAAAATATTGTTATATCTGGCGACATAAATTCAGGTAAAACAACTCTTTTAGACACATTAATAAATACTGCGCTTTTAAACAAACGTGCTGCAATTTTTGAAAATCAGCCGGAACTTTCTGCATGTTCGGATACATTTATGAAATTTTCAGCAGACAGAAAAAATGATGATTTTAATGTACTTGTTTCAAATATTCTAAAAATGATGCCCGAGTATATAATTGCAGATTTTAATTCGCCTGTTCCCGATATATCGGAAGCTAACGGTGTGATTTTAACATTAAGAGCATCTTCTGTTGAATCCGCGCTTGCAAAACTTGTTTCCGGTTTTTCAGGCTATGATAATTCTTCCGAAAAATATGCAAAACTTAAAGTGTATACTGATTATGACTATATAGTGCAAATTAACCGCTGTAATGACGGTGTTAAGCGTATAACTTCAATTGTAGAGCTTAAGCCTGCAAGAACATCTGCTTTGTCTGTTAAAGTTATTGCAAAATTTGTTGATGGCAGTTATATCAGCGAGATTCCGCAGCCTTTGACTTCAATTCGTGCTGAATCTTTAATCTCTCAAGCAGGTTCGATGTCTGCGCGTTTTGTTGAACAAAAACAGGTTTAGGAACGTTCATTGTATTAAAAATATTTTTAATTCTTGACTGGTTTACAAAACCTGAACTTATTTGATCAATACCGGGGTTTATGTATTTTTTCATAATTTGTTTATCAACAAAATTGTTAACCGGATTTGCAAATAAAAACAAGGCCGTAAAACCGCCCAGCGTTTTGAGGAGTTTATTTTTGAAAATAAGCGAATTTTGATATTCCTTAAGAGCATTGCGTGTAGCCTGATATGAATAGTCGCTTTCCTTATACATTTCTTTCATTTTTGGTAAAATTGCATTGTATTTTTTGTATATTTTGGCGGGAACATGTTTTTTATCGTTATTTTTAAGAGCTGTCATTATTTCAAAAGTTTTTTTTGCATTTTTTTGTGCAAAAACGTAAATTTTATTTTTGTCATTAACCAGCAGAGCGTACCTTGTTGTAAAAAATTTATTATATAAGCGTTTAAATATATTTATAGTGCGTTTTTCGTTGTTGCGTGCATTTATTTTATTGTCAAGAGTTTTTAGAATTGTATCTTGAAAATGCCCGTAGCTGTCAAGAGATGTGCCGTGTGCCTGTTCGATAACGCTTTTTGTATGTTTATATATCGCATCTTTCGCGTTTCCGCTTATTCCTGATTTGTCAATTTTTCCGAGCGGCGAGACAATGCACTGCCCTGCAAAGATAAGGACAGGCAGCGCTATTAAAGACGTAAGACCTTGAAATATTGTGCGTTTTAAAGCTCTTTTTGCACTTGGATTGTAATTATCTTTATCGTTTTTGTATTTGTCATAAATATCCGCGCCGAGGTACATAAATGTCGGAGCCCACAGTGCAGCACCTAATTTGGGTGCAATTTCGGAAATTGCCGTACCGACTTCGTTAGAATATGACATTAAAACAGGTATTGTCCTGTTAAGAGGGTCATGATATTTCGTGTTTTGTGTCTTAGTATCTGCAGGGCTTATCAATATCTTATTTCCGTTTTTGTACTTTTATATATATAATCCTCTAAAAAAAATTTTTTGCTACTATTTATTCTTCAGGTATAATTTTGTTATGGAAAACAGATTTAAAATATGTTCAAAATACAAGCCTGCAGGAGATCAGCCAAAAGCGATAGATGAGCTTGTAAAAGGTATTGAACAAGGGGATGATGCTCAGACTCTTCTCGGAATTACGGGCTCAGGCAAAACTTTTACTATTGCAAATGTTATAGAAAGAGTTCAGAAGCCTACGTTAATTATTGCGCATAATAAAACTCTTGCAGCGCAGTTGTATAATGAATTTAAAGAGCTTTTTCCCGAAAATGCCGTTGAATATTTTATAAGCTACTATGATTACTATCAGCCTGAGGCATATATTCCTCGTACTGATACTTTTATTGAAAAATCGGCATCCATCAACGAAGAAATAGACAGGCTGCGGCATAATGCAACAAGGTGTCTTTATGAACGGAATGACGTTATTATTGTTGCTTCTGTAAGTTGTATTTATGGTCTCGGTCTTCCTGAAAATTACTTTAAAGGTTCGGTTGAACTGAATGTCGGCGATGAAGTCGCACGCGATGACTTGTTAAAACATCTTGTAAGCATACAGTATTCCCGTAATGACCTTGTTCTTGAGCGCTCTACATTCCGTGCGAGAGGTGATATTGTAGAAATTATGCCAGCGTATGAAAAAATTATTACGAGAATTTATTTTTTCGGAGATGAAATTGAAAAAATAGTAAGAATTGATAATGTAACCGGAGAAATTCTTGAAACGCCGGAGAAAGTTGTTATTTATCCTGCCGTTCATTATCTTTCTTATGATGAAAATGTTGATGAAACGATTAAATTGATAAAAGCTGAACTTGAAAGCAGGCTGGTTGAACTTCATAATGAAAATAAACTGGTTGAAGCTCAGAGGCTGGAACAGCGCGTTAAATACGATATTGAAATGATAAAAGAAATGGGCTACTGTTCCGGTATAGAAAATTATTCGCGAATAATTGAGCGGCGTCCGCAGGGTTCTGCTCCGGCAACTCTTCTTGATTATTTCAGGGGTGACTTTTTAACCGTAATTGACGAATCTCATGTTACCTTGCCCCAGCTGAAAGGGATGTATCATGGCGATTCTTCAAGAAAAAATACGTTAATAGAGTATGGATTCAGGCTGCCATGTGCACGAGATAACAGACCTTTGAAAAATGAAGAATTTTTTAAAAAGGTTCATCAGAAAATCTATATTTCAGCAACGCCGGGAGATTTTGAACGGAAAACATCTGCTCAGTTAGTTGAACAGATTATCAGACCGACAGGGCTTGTTGATCCGAAAATTTCTGTACGTCCCATCGAATCCCAGATCAATGATCTTAAAGAAGAAATTAAAAAGCGTGCCGAAAAAGACGAGCGCGTACTGATTACTACTTTGACAAAGCGTATGGCTGAAGATTTGACTGATTTCTTTGTTCAGGAAGGAATTAAGGTAAGATATCTGCACAGCGAAATACAATCTCTTGAGCGCGTTGAAATATTGAGAGATTTGAGACTCGGTGAATTTGATGTTTTAATAGGTGTAAACCTTTTAAGAGAAGGACTTGATATTCCTGAAGTATCCCTTGTCGCAATCATGGATGCTGACAAGGAAGGTTTTTTACGCTCCGAAACAAGTTTAATTCAGACAATAGGCCGTGCAGCAAGAAATGCATGCGGTGAAGTTATTATGTATGCTGATAGAATAACGGAGTCAATGGAAAAAGCAATTTCCGAAACCGAGCGCAGACGCAAAATTCAGCTTGATTACAATAAAAAATACGGTATTATCCCTCAGACCATTAAAAAGCCGATTGAAAATAATCTTCTTTCTCTTGTCGCAAGCTACAGAGATCTTGAAGATATTGTCGCAGAAGAGATGGTTGATATGGGGATTGATAAAAAAGATTTGCCGAAACTTATCGACAAACTTGAAAAAGATATGCATAAAGCGGCAAAAATTCTTGACTTTGAGCGTGCTGCAGAAATAAGAGACAAATTGAAGAAAATGCGGGAAATGCTTAATAATTAAATAATTTTATCTTCGTTTTCTTTTACCGCAATTGCTTCGTAGCCAACCTGTGCAAGATAATGACCGCACATTGCAAGATTAAATATTAAAACCATACTCCAGTAAAATGTTGCAATAGGATGCGGAATTCCGAAAAATACCCATACAATATAAGTTACGGGTGCTATGAGTATCGCATCTGCGATCGCAACCTGCGGAATCATAAATATTACCGCAATCATTATGTCCATGCTTGATTCGGAAATAGTTTTCAGATTATATGCATCCGCAATTTTAAATGTTTTAGCATAACAAAGGTAACCTGTAAGCATTATTGAACCGAAAACTCCCCAGGCAATACACTTAAAAACAAGCAGTGTATTGGGTTCCGTCATATAATTTACGAGTATATTGTTAACAAAGACTGCAAGCCAGCAATTTACCGCAATTAAAGGGCCGAGAGCAACTGTTCCTTTTATGCCTGCCCAGAAAATCCTAAAAATATTAAATGACGGCAAAATATGATCTTTACCGTTTCTTACATTTTTTGTGCACTCTATTAAAAATCCGAAAAGAAGAAGAAATGTTGCCGCACCCGCTGCCCAAAATGCTGAAAGCCCGTTCTTGTCCGTATTTGTATATAATACGGTACAAAAATATACAGGTATAGCAAATAAAATGTATTTTGTTAAGGCATTGTCATCCTGAACAGCTTCTTCAAAAGCGTCTTTAATAGATGCCATACTTTTATTCCCTCTCTATTCTTTAACTTTAATATAACACGGTATAAATGAAAAAACAAGAATATTTTACGGCAGTACTACCGTGAATTTGCTGCCTTCTTTGTAAACGCTTTCTGCAGTTATTGTTCCTTTATGCATTTTAACAAATTCCCGTGCAATAGCAAGTCCGAGTCCTGTAGAATTAGCTTTTGCTTCAGCCTGTTCAAATTTTTTAAATATCTTTTTTAAATCTTTTTGGGCAATTCCGATTCCGTTATCTTCAACTGTAATAATAGTGTTGCCGTTATTTTGACTGCATTCCAATATAATTCGCCCATTTGCAGGCGTATATTTAACTGCATTGCTCAAAAGGTTTAAGAGTATCTGTTGAAACTTCTGGTAATCCGCAGTTATTTCAAAATTGCAGATATTCTTTTTTAAATCTAAATTTTTCTTTATTATTAAAGGGTTTATGAGATTAATAACTTCCCGAATGCATTCCGAAACGTAAAATTTTTGCAGGTTTAGTTTCATGGCTTTTGCTTCAATTTTGGAGATGTCCAATATTTCATTTACCATTTCAAGAAGCCTTAATGAAGAAATTTTTATGTCATTTACGTACTCTTTTTGTTTATTATTCAGCTTTCCGGTAAATTCGTTTTCTAAAATTTCCGAAAATCCGAGTATTGAATTTATAGGCGTTCTGAGTTCATGTGATATATGAGAGATAAATTTTGTTTTAGCTTCTTGTGAAGCTTTAATTTTTTTTGTATCTTTGTGAATTTTTGAAAATCCCTGCCGGATTGCCTCTATCTGTATTTTCGAAATCTTGGAGATTTCGCAGTCTTTTATAATATCTGAAATTACAGATGCGCAGGTTTTGAATAATTTTTTGTCATTGTTGCTGAAAACATTGCCTGCTATAACAATTTGACCATAGCATGTATTTTTGAAAAATAAGTTTTCGCATAAATATGAACCGGAAGATTTTATATCCATAGAGTCTGTATTAAAAAGATACTCAGGTTTTTCCGAGTTCGTCAGATTTATATACCCTGCATCAAAGTCTATAATTTGATTTAGAATTTCGAAAATATTTTTTTCAAAATTCTCATCCGTCTTAATTTTATAAAATTCAGGTATTTTTTCAACGGCATTTTCAAAACAGTTCAATTTTTACTCCAGATCAGATTTATCCATATAACCTATATATTTTAAATTTCTGTAAAGCCCGTCATAATCAAGACCGTACCCGATAAGAAATTTATCATCAACTTCAAATCCGTAGTAATCCGGATCAACTTCGGTCAGCCTTGTTGCTTTTTTATCAAGAAGCGAACAAAATTTTGTTGATTTTGTATGAAAATTGCAGCTGATAAAATCAAGAAGAAATTTAGCAGTTAATCCTGTATCAACGATATCTTCTATAATTAAAACATTTTTACCGTTAATATCAGGAAGATCTATGTTTACGGCGTTCACTTTTCCTGAAGTTGAAGTGCCTCCGTTGTAGCTTGAAAGCCGTATAAATTCCATCTTTAACGGCATATTAAGATGTTTGACAAGATCCACCGTGAACATTACAGCGCCTTTTAGAACACAAATAGCAATAACTTCTTCCCGCCCGTAAAATTTATTTAACTCATCAGCTATCTCTTTAATTCTTGATTGAATTTGTTTTTCGTCAAAAAGAATTTTTAATTTATTAATGTCCATAACCTAACCTCTCTTTAATGTTAACACATGCGTTGGAGTATTTACAACCTTGATTTTGTCATTCAACCCGACACCTGCAACCCACAAAACTTCATTATCTTTGCACAGAAGTATGAGCTTATCTTTTTTATGCGGCGGAATTTTTTTTTCATTCAGATATTTTTTCAATTTTTGGGTACCTGATATCCCGAGCGGCTGAATTTTGTCGCCGTCTTTTCTATGTCTGAGTGTAAAATCAATATCAGATAAATTTACAAAAGCTTTCAATTCGCTGTCCTGCGGGAATGAGTTTATTTCTTCCGAAAAAGGCTCTATAGTAAAGCTAAAATCTCCAAATTTATATTCTCCGCAGTGTTTAATATTTATCTGTGATGTGTTTTTTTCTTCCGGTGAAATAATTTCGACAGTTGAATTATTTACAAAAAGCCATAAGCTTTCATTTAAGGAAAATTTTTTCCCTGATTTTGAAGTTTTATTTTCTTCTATAAATTTTTGAATATTTTCAATTTTTTTGCGGTCGTATTCAATATTATAATCGCAGAGCATTTTATAAATAAGTCTTTTTTGCTCATGAGGCGCAGCGTTTAGAAGATTTTCAGGAAGATATGAATTAATCAGACAGTTGTCGTCAACAGCCAGCTCCGAAAGCGAATTAATCGCTCCTTTTACGTTTGGATTTATTTCTTTTAAGAGAGGTATTATTTTATTTCTTATAAGGTTTCTTTTGTATTTCGTATTAAAGTTTGAACTGTCAATATTAGGGGTTAAATTATTATCTTTGATATATTCTTCAATTTCACTTCTTGTAGTTTTTAAAAGCGGTCTGTAAAAGATTCCGCGATGTTCGCTTATACCCTGCAGCCCTATAGTTCCTGTGCCTTTAATAATTCTGTAAAGTACTGTTTCAGCATTGTCGTCAAAATTGTGAGCGGTAAAAACTGCATTAGAATTAAACATTTCAGCGCATCTTTTGAAAAAATCATATCTTGCCTCACGCGCCGAAGTTTCAGTTTTTTCAATGCTGTCAGGCAGAATTTCAGAATAATATTTTATATTTCGGGATTTTGCAAAATTTTCACAGTTTTTTGCTTCTTTTAAACTTTCTTCTCCCCGCCAGTTGTGGTTGAGGTGAATCGCTACTATATCTGTATTGAGTTTATATAAAATATCTAAAAGGCACATTGAATCATATCCGCCTGAAAATGCTACGATAAATGTGCCTGATAAATTATATTTTTCTATAAAATTTTTAACTCTGTCAATAATCAAGCCTGTTGGAATTTTTTCACTCCTTCTTTAATTTCTACGGCATCAACTCCGAGCTGTTCAAGTGCTTTCATCGCAAGAGAATCAGGTTCTGTTGTCAGTGCAAGAAGCATGTGCGCTGATTCTATCTTTTCTTTTTTATCTTTTTGGGCAAGTTCCCATGCCTTTTCAAGAACACGCTTTGCTCTTTCCGTAAAAATTATTTCCCTGTCATAATATTCGTTGCCGAAACCTATCATATTCTCGACTATTGCTCTTGCATCTTTCATTGTAATTTCAAGCTCTGAAAGCACCTGCCCGCCGATTCCCGTACCTTCTCCGATAATTCCGAGCAAAAACATTTCCGTTCCTACAATATTGCGCCCGAGTCTTCGTGCTTCCTCTTTTGCAAGTCTTAAAATTGTCAGAGTTTCCGGCATCTGCTTTTCTATCGGCTTTATTATGCTGTGTGCAAGATCATCATCCTGTACTTTCAATTCTTTAAGGATTTCATAGGCAATACCGCGTTTTGTTTTCAGAAGCCCGAGTACTATATGTTCAGGCAATACAACTGATGATCCAAGCTCTTTTGCCGTCTGGAGCGCCATATTCATTGTGGTAAAAGCGTTAGGCGTAAATATAATCTGGCGTCCTTCGTATTCTGCCTGTCTGGATTGAATTTTTGCCAGTTTTTCTTCAAAGTTTTCACCTGTAACTCCGAATTTCTCAAATATTTTTGTTAATTCGGAGTCTTTATCTTCCAGTATAGAAGATAAAATCTGCTCTGTACCCAAAATTTCATAATTTGAGGTTGAAAGTTTTGCAACAGCGCGTTCAAAAACTTTTTCTGATTCTTTACTGTTGAATATGTTGTCTGTTTCCTGAGCTTTATTTTCCGGTGTTGCATTGTTTTCATCTATTTCAGGGTGATAAAGCCGTTTAATTTTTTTCTGGACAAGTTTTTCAAGCAGGTTTTTTGATTTATAGATATCAAATCCCAGATTTTCAAGAATTTTGACATTGTTTGATTTTCTGTCTGAAATTACGGAAAGGAATAAATGTTCGTAAAGAATTGTCTGATGACCTGATTTGTTAGCCAGATCAAGTGTCTTTTTTAATATTTCCTTATATTCAATATCAAACGGCAGAGTAACCGTTTGAACGGTATTTCTCATATTCGAAGATACATACTTTTGAACTTCTTTTTCAAGTTTTTCATGTGTTATATCGTAAGATTTAAAAATTTTTAAGGAAATTCCTTTTGCTTCATCAAAAAGAGCCAGCAGCAGATATTCAGGAGCAACTTTTGAAGCTCCTGCTTCCTTTGCAAGTTTTTGAGATGTGCTTACGACATTTACCGCTTTTTCCGTAAATCTTTCAAACAAAATTTATTCCTCGTCTTCGTCTTCCATGTTTTCAACGTATGCTGCGACTTTTTCAAATTCTTCATCATCGTCAATTGTTTCAAATAGATATTCATCACCATCTTTTGATAATCTCATCAGAACAACTTCATCTCCTTCTTCTTCCTCAACAGGGAGTAAAAGAGCATATTCCTGTTCGTCAACTTCAACAATATCGAACAATTCAAATTTAATTACGTTGCCGTTTTCGTCAATAGTTTCAATTATTTGATCTTCATCTGCCATTTTTTATTTTTCCTTTCTTTTTACAAATTTTATTCTAGCATCTTGCAAGGTACTGTTCAAGTATAATACAAGCGCTTTCAATATCAACCAGTCCTTTGTTTTTTGTAAAGTCTATTTTTTTTGCCCGTAAATTCTCTTCTGCCGTGTCTGAGGTTAGTCTTTCATCTTCAAAAATTATTTCTACGCCGTGAATTTTTGATGCAAAATCTTTACAATCTTTTGCCTGTGCCCCCTGACTTCCGTCCATATTGTACGGAATACCTGCTACCAGTTTTTTTACGTTATTTTCTTTTATGATTTTTTGAATTTCTTCAATAGCTTTGTCTTCAGGCTGCCTTTGAATGCAGGAATGACCGTTTGCAAGTATTAAAAGATAGTCGCTCAAAGCAACTCCAATTCTTTTTGTCCCGATATCAAGCGCCATTACTTTGTACATTTTATTTTACCCACATATCTTCTATATCTTTTATACGTTCCTTATTTTGCAGTGAAAAGTAGTATTCATATATACTTTTTCTCAAAATATTTTTGAACAATTCTCTTATCAGCTTTTTATCATTATATAAGGAATATAAATTTTGTGCAGATTTTTCATCTTTTGCCAGATGTTTTAAAAGTGCGCAGGTCAATATTCTTTCTTTCCATACAGTGTATTCTTGCGGGAAAAATACTTTTTCAACATTTTCATCAATGAATTTATCAAATTTATCTGACGGTAAGTCATTAATATTGTTTAAAAAATCTTCAAATTCATCGCTGTATGTGCCGTTTAAAAACCAGTAATCAGTAAAATCGTATTTTAAAATATCTTCAAACTCTTTTTTTGAAAGTTCTTTCACTTTATATTCAAGTTTCAGCGGTGCAGAGTCTATATCAGCGAGAAGTGTACGCCAGCAGATGTATTCATAAGGCATATTGTGTTTTGACAATTTTTCAGCTTTTTCGAGTACGGATTTTAAAATTCCTGGTTCAAGATCAAGTGCTCTCTGTCCCCTGTAAAATCTTTCAATTATTGCGTTGCATTCAAATTGTGTTATTTCGTTAAAGCCAAAACAGTCTCGAATTCCTTTATAGTCATCAATTACAACAGCTACAAACTGAACTTTGCCCGATTTATTCATTCTTGATATTATTACGGCCTGGTTTCCATGACCGTCAGGATAAGTTATGCAGAATTTATAAGGCTTAGAATTTTTTAACAGGTTTTTATAAAATTCATGTGAATTATCTTCTCTTATTCCGCCAAGTTTTAAAACAGACAGATTTTTCTTAATACATGAAACAAGATTATCCTGTGCAAATTCAAGCGCGCTGTTTAGGGCATGGTATGCCAGCTGTGATTTGGAGTTTCCTAAAATTTCAAGCGCTGTTTTGCCTGTTTGTGTATATGGCATTGACAAAAATACGGGAACAAGAAGATTTGCAAGCTCATCTTTATCGTAATCGGCTCCGAGAGATTTTAGCAGAACTATTCTGTCATCTTCTCCCAGTGAGTTTAGAAAATCCAGGAAATCAATTTGAACTTCCGGATTTACAATTGCATTATCCAGAATTCTTTTTGTATCTGAATCTATAAGTTCATCAGGGTTATCAAGATATTTGCCGCATTCTTCGTAAGACCAGTCTGTGTCGATGTCTCTCAATAAATCAAGTGCAAAAATTTTTGCCTGATTTGAAGTTATACTGCTTTTTATAATATTCCATAAATGTTCGGTTAATTCGTCTTTTGTGCAGTATCTTAAAAGCAAAAATTTTAAAAGCGCCGCATTATGATTCGTATTATTAATTTCTTTAAATAGAAGTTTTACAATAATTTTTTTGTCATTTTGAGAATCAAGAGTGCGTAAATTTACTGCATAATTTTCAAAATCATTAACCCCTTTTAAAGTTTCAAATATTTTCGCTATTTCTGCCTTAATTTCAAACGGATTAAGACCGTGATTGTCTGTCATTTACGAGCCTTTCCCCAGAAAGCATCCAGTATTGCCTGTGCTTCGGCAGACGGCATTCTGTCGTTCAAAATTAAATACTGTACAGCAATCATTGCGCATTCGGAACATATATTAACACCGGGACCCTGTACCATTTTTAAAACCTGAGTATTCGGCCTTCCGCAAAAACTGCAGTATACAAGATCGTCATCTTTACGTTCGTTGTGTTGCTCTGATGATTTTTCCCGTTTTGCCCCTAATTTAATCACTTTGTCTTCTGACATATTTTAACCTCACATGTTCATATTTGTAACTTTTATTTATACAAATTTGCCAAAAATCTGCGGTTATTTTATAATAAAAATCACAAATAATTTTATGAGGTTGATTATAACATGAAAAAAGCTTTTTTACTAGCAAGTATCTTGTTTATTTCTGTAATTTCAACGGCATGTATAAATAATTTTGCGATACAGGAATTAAACAACAGAGCAAAAGATTTCATGGATAAAGGAGATTACGCATCAGCAATTGAGCGCTTGAAATCCAGTGCGGATTTAGACGGAAGTATTTTTGAAACGCAGTATAATCTTGCAGTTGCTTATACAAAAGCTGAAGATTATGCAAATGCTATTCAGGCTTACAATAATGCGATAAAATTAAATCCTGATTTTCCTGACGCATATTATTCTCTGGCTGTATGCGAAGAAAATCTGGCAAAAGATATTATATCGGGTGATGTTATCGTAAATGACGATGATTCTATTCAAAGGGCTGATCAATCCTCAGAAACGGCTTCCGTATCAGAACAGGAAACTGCAGAAAGAACGCTTTCAGAAAACAGCAAAAAAATGCTCACTTCTCTTCTGGGTAATTCAATATCTGATTATAGAATATATCTTGATAAGAGCGGAACATCAGATGACAGGGCCTATGTTGAGGATAAGGTTAAAGAACTTGAATATTTGCTTGCAAAATATACGGTGAAGTAATTATGTTTCAGTCTCCCGGGGATGTTGCATTTAGAATTTTAGGTTTTCCTGTTTATTATTATGGAATTATACTTGCTTTTTCCATTCTCACGGGTGTATATACTGCATATCTGCTTTATAAAAAATTTTATGATGAAATAAACGCAAAAAAGATAATTGATTTTTCTCCTTTTATAATAATTACGGGTATTATAGGCGCAAGATTGTATTATTGCTGTGTAAATTATTCCTATTATATAAATCATCCCCTTGAGATTTTTTATATAAGGCAGGGCGGTTTGTCTGTTCATGGAATGATAATTGTCGGAATTTTTTCTTTATTTGTATTTTCAAAAATTTATAAAATGTCTTTCTTAAAACTTATTGATGTTTTTTTGTGCGGAACTGCTTTAGGGCAGAGTATCGGAAGATGGGGGAATTTTTTTAATTCGGAAGCTTTCGGTACTCCTACAAATCTCCCGTGGAAATTGTATATCCCTGTATCTGACAGACCTATTCAATATATAGGATATGAATATTTTCATCCTGCTTTTTTGTATGAGAGTATTTTAGATCTGGTTATTTTTATTATTCTCTTGCTTTTATTTAAGAAAGTTTCTAAGCATCCGGGGGTGCTTGCTTGTATTTATTTAATATTGTATTCTCTTGTGAGAATTTCGGTAGAATATTTGCGAATTGACAGTGTGCTTAATATTTCAGGTATTCCCGTTGCGCAGATAATGTCTCTGATATTAATTTTGGCAGCGTCAATATTTATGATTTTTATTCTTTATAAAGATAAGGCAGACTGATATTGATTTTTGATGAAGTTTATTTTTTAATTAAATTATGATAAATAAATTACCCCGAAATAAAAAAGCCCTTTTGTGGTTAAGCGGAGGGCATTTTATAAATGATATCTATACAGGTGTGCTGAATCCTATTATGCCGTTCATTGCAGCGAAAATCGGAATTTCGATGGCTTTTGCAACAATAATACTGACGATTTCTCATATCTTTTCATCGCTCTTACAGCCGTTATTCGGATATTTCGCTGATAATATAGTAAAACGCTCTTTTATTTTCTGGGGGTTGATACTTTCATCAATTTTTATACCGCTCTCTGCTCTGGCACATAACCCGTTTATCCTTATTTTATTTATAATTATCGGAAGTATAGGTTCAAGTCTTTTTCACCCGCAGGCTCTGGGATTTGCATCGCGATTTGCCGATAAAGAAACTGCCGGAAAAGCTATGGCTGTTTTTGTCGCTATGGGAACTTTGGGGTATTCATGCGGACCTGTTGTCTCATCTGCCATAACACAGTTTCTCGGTATGCCTAAAATGCCTTTGATGACTGTATTAGGTGTTTGCTGGGCGTTTTTAATGTTTATATTTGTCCCGAAATTATCCTTAACCGAGCCGATAAAAACAAAAATTAATTTTAAGACAGCTTTCAAAAGAATTTTAACTAACAGAAAATTAAATATTTTAAATGTTATAGCTATGCTGAAAACAATGATTATGTCTGCATGTTTTATTCTTTTGCCTTTTTTGTGGAAAAGCATGGGATATAAGCCTTTTTATATAGGAACAGCATTATTTTTATTTATTTTTGCAGGCGGTATAGGATCCTTAATCAGCAGTCATATTGAGAAAAAAATAGGTGCTGCAAATGTATTTTATATTTCTATGATATCGACTCTGCCATTAATGATATTGTTTATAATGCTTTGTTCTTCTCATTCTTTGATATCGCTTGTTATTTTTATAATAACCGGTTTTGTTACAATGATGGCAACTCCAGTTACAATGATTATGGCCCAGAATGTTCTGCCTGAATATAAAAGTATAATTTCCGGTTTTATAAACGGTTTTTCATGGGGGATAGTTGCAATTGTTATGTCTATGCTGGGCTTTGTTGCCGAAAAATTCGGGATTACAAATGTTCTTCTGTTTGTTTCTGTAATTCCTGCCGTATGTTCCGTTCTTGTAAAAGAGCTATTTAAAAAAGAAAACGATTAAGCTAAAAGATTCAAAGATTTGTTTATTTTATTATTTTGATGTTTAGAAGCCATTTTTTCCTGCAGATAAGCGACATTATAAAGTAATTTATTAGTGAGAAGATCAAGACTGAGCTGTTTATCCATTTTGTTAAGCATGCTCAAATCGTGCTCGCCGCCAAAAGTATGCTTATTATTAACAGCATTCAACATTGAATTCTGTGCCTGCATCGATGCAAATGCTGTGTTATTCATTATATTTACTGCGTTAAAACGAGCGATGGACGAAACTAACATTCCTAACTCCTGTACATCTCCTACCTTATTAAGTATAAAACAGTATAAAAATAAAATCAAGTATTAATTTTTGTAACAAATAGGTTAATCACTGAAATTAGATAAATAATATATACTTTATATATATAAGCAGTTTAAATAAGACGAGAGATATTAAAAGAGAGAGTATTAAATTCCTATTCCTACCTTCCTAAAAACAAAATTTTTACCCCGATAAGGGGTATTTTTTTGCGTGAAAAAGCCGTCTTTAAATAGACGGCTTTCCGATATTATTTTTTTTGCATCTTATTATTCTCCAAGCAATCCTATTTTATGGATTTTTATGAAGTTTGTACCGCCGACAAGCAGTTCTGGAACCGAGCCTGTGATTACAACGTAATCACCCTTTTCAAGTCCCAGTCCGTTAATCAGGAATTTATCAAGTTCTAACAATGATTTTTTATCAATAGAAGCTTGAAAATCAAGAGGAATAGGATAAACCCCTCTGTATAACTTGATGTCGCGGCATATATGTTTGTGAGGGCAGCAGGCAAAAATAGGAACGCTTAATTTTGCCTCGGCAAGCATTGATGCCGTGAATCCGCTGCCTGTTAATGCAATTGCGGCTTTGACATCCATTTTCCTTGTCATATCAGCGATTGACATACCTATTGCCATTGCCTGTGAATCTTTTTCTTCTTCAATCATTTTTCTCGGGAATTTATTTTTTCTCATGAAAGGAGAAGCTTCAACATTATCTGCAATTTTTTTCATCATTGCAACAGCTTCAACAGGATAAGCGCCTGCTGCTGTTTCTCCTGATAACATGATTGCATCTGTTCCGTCTAAAATTGCATTTGCAACGTCTGATGTTTCGGCACGGGTTGGAATGGGATTTTCAATCATGCTGTCAAGCATTTGTGTTGCCACGATTACAACTTTTCTTTTTGCATTAGCTTTTCTGATAATAGTTTTTTGTACAATAGGTACTTTTTCGTTTGAAATTTCAATACCCAGATCGCCTCTGGCAACCATTATACCGTCTGAAACTTCAATGATTGAATCAATATTTTCAACAGCCTGCGGTTTTTCTATTTTTGAAATTATTCTTGCTGTCGTATTACCGTTATCGTGAAGCAATTCTCTTAATTTAACTACATCTGAAGCCTGTCTTACAAATGACAAACCAAGATAGTCAATATCATTTTTTGCTGCAAATTCAACGAATTTAATGTCTCTTTCTGTCAGTACATCAAGGCTGCCTTGAGAACCCGGGATATTAATACCCTTTCTCTGTTTCAAAAGCCCATCTGTTAATACTTCTGCAAAGATAACTCTGTCTTCAACTTTTTTTACTTCAAGCTGGATTTTGCCGTCATCAATCATAATTTTTTCACCCGGCGTAACGTCATCAGCCATGCCTTTATAGTCAACAGGTAAAATATCACCTGTAACTTCAGGCTGGTGGCGGAATTTCAAGATCTCGCCTTTGTGAATTTCTATAGATTCAGGCAGGTTGCCTATTCTTATTTTCGGCCCCTGCAGGTCCAAAAGTACAGGAATAAGCGTTTTTTCTTCTTTTTCAATTTCTCTGATGTAAGACAAATTTGTTTTGTGCATCTCAACATCGCCATGTGAAGAATTTAATCTGAACATGGTAACGCCGGCTTTAAAAAGCTCTCGGATTTTTTCTTTAGTTGACGTTGCAGGTCCAAGTGTTGCAACGATTTTGGTCATAGTGTAATTATCCATATTCTTCCTTTCTGTATTGGGTAAATTTAATAAAATTATAAATACATGTTTACAAATTTTAGTAATTACGTTATAATCATACACGAAAAAGGTTTACTAGTAAATATGAGGAATTAAAGATGAAGAAATTTATTTCAGGATTGATGACATTATGTTTATTGTCATTTAATGCAATTCCTGCATTAGCTGCATCAATTGCTGATGTTGGCCAGAATTATTGGGCCAGCAAAGAAATTAATATTGTTGTAGACGGCAATATTATGTCTCTTTCAGGTAATCGTTTTAATCCGGAAGGAGATATGACAAGGGTTGAATTTGTTAACGCATTGTTAAAAGTTTTGTCTGATGAAAATTTGAATGTAAATATTTCAAATAAATTCTCGGATGTTTCAAAATCAAATCCGAATTATGACAATATTTTGCGTTCACAGCAGTTAGGTCTGGTTTATGGTTACCCTGACGGTACATTCAAACCTAACAAATCAGTTTTAAGATCTGAAGCTCAATCTGTTATCAGCCACATTACAAAAGATATGGAAGCTGACAAATCTATCTTAAATCAGTTTAAAGATGCTTCAGCTGTACCGGCATGGGCAAAAAATGTTTATGCAAAAACTATTAATTACGGTATTTATGTAAATTACCCTGATTCCAGAGAATTAAGACCCAATGATAACCTTTCAAGAGCAGAAGCTGCTGTTCTTTTAGCAAGACTTAAAGAAAAATTAGACTTGGTTAAACAGCAGTATCTCGGCGTAACAAGAGTTGAACATCTTGATGTTAAAAGAAATGCTCCAAATGACGAAGTAAAAGTTAACAATGTTCAAAGCATTATCGGAGAAGGAAACATTCTGGTTGTGGCTTTCGATGAAAAATTCAAATCGGAAGATCACAAAGCAGGTGATATTGTTAATTTTGTAGCAAATGAAGATATTTATACTGAAGAAGGAACTCTTATTATCCCTGCTAATACTAAATTTGTAGCTCAAATTAATGAAATAAAAGATCCGAAATGGTTTAACAAAAATGCTAGAGTTTATCCTCAATTGCAGAAGATAATTTTACCGAACGGTAAAGAAGCTGCATTTAATGCTAAACCTTTTTCTAAGGACTATTCATTAAAAGAAGGTCCGTGGATGACTACAGGTAAATTAGTTCTTTGCACACTGACAGGCGGTGCTATCGGTACAGGCGCAGGTGTCGGCTTTGCGTTCATACCCAGCCCCGATCTGATTGGTACCGGTGTTGCAATCGGTCTTCCTGTAGGTGCTGCTGTAGGGCTTGCTACAGGTTTGATAACAAAAGGTCTCCAGTATCATGCTAAAGATGGTGAAACAATCTATGTTATCCTTCTTGATGATGCAACTTTAGACAGAGTAAATCAGGATATATAATCTCTGATTATTAATTGGATAAAATTAGTCTTTAAGAGGACTGCTTTCGGGCAGTCCTCTTGTCATATCAGATATGGTAAAGTATCAGGAAAAAGTTTATTATAAATGTGTAAACAAAGTTTATAATATTTTAAATTTAAAAAACGGGAGTATGTTTATTATGAAAAATTTATGCATTACACTTGCTTTAATTGGTGCTGTATCTCTATCTGCTCAAGGGGCTTTTGCGTGGGAAGGCGTACAGTCTTTAAATCCTATGCCTTATTTATCTTACCTCAATCCGCTTCCTTATATTGGAATAGGTGAGAATAAAACCAATTTCAGTCTTAATCCATTCACGGGTTTTAAAAATTGCAACAAGTGCAAAGTTAAGAAAATGAAATGTGATGAGTGCACAAGGATTAAATTACAGCCCTGTCCAACATGCAGAAAGGCATTTGCCGAAGAAAACTGCAATACCTGTGATAGAATTTACATAGAAACAATACAGCCGAGATGTACATCTTGCGGACATTAAAAAAAAAGAGCCATAAGGCTCTTTTTTAGTATTCAACAATTTTTTGCAGTGTATAAAATATTTTATCCGTAATTTCTTGAATATATTCCTGCGACACCATCCCGTTAATAACGGCATCCGAGATTTGATAAGCAGGTCTTATGTACTGCTGAGCAGTTTTATTTACGTCTTGAAACTGTAAATCCGCAGCTTTGCCTGTTTTACCTCTTAAAGCAGCCCTTCTGTACCATCTGTCTTTAATAACTTCTAGAGGAGTGTAAACGTAAACTTTTACGTCCATAATATCTCTAAGACCTTCATTTAATACGTATAACCCTTCAGTTAGAACAACTTTTGCAGGTTTTTTGATATCACCGTTCGGATCAGAAACACAGGTTACAAAATCGTATTTGGGTGATGTGATTTCTTTCCCCGTTTTTAGTTTCATCAAATGTTTTTTCATTAATTCAAGATCAATGGCATCCGGTGTGTCGAAACTGAAGCCTGTTTTAAACAGAGCTTCATAACTTCCCGCTTCAATTAATTCTTTAGATGTATCTTTGTAGTAATCATCGCAGCGGATAACCGTATAAATCCCCTCTTTTTTCTCTTTAACACATGCTTTTATGGTGTTATCAACAAAAACGGTTTTGCCTGAAGCACTTTCTCCCGTAATTCCTATAAGAAAAGTTTTTTTCTTTTCTTGTACGACTTTTCTTGCGATATTCAATATAAGATTTTCAGACGTTTTTAAAAATAACGGCTGTGTTTGCAATTTATCTTCTTCCAAAATATTTTTCAGTGATTCAACTATCTGTGATATTATCTCCATATCACGTCTGCTGGAATAATAGTCGTAACTTGTTAAAAAATCGGTTGCCATTCTACTTCCCCTGTAATATTCTAATATTTTACATTAAACTTTTTTTATTTTGTAGGAATAATAAATTTTGTAACAATATTCTTATTTTTATTAAAGATTGTTCAAAAAAATGCCGTTACGGGAATAAGTGAAGTAGTCTTTGGCAATAATAAAAATGCTTAATAAAGTCTACGGGAATATTTTTTTTGAAGGAGATAATTATGTATCATGACGAGATTTTTGAAAATGCCCTGCAGGACATCAGGGAAGAAAGCTACAAGGCATTGAAAGATGAAATTTCTTCAATGGAATCGGCAATTGAACGTTTTTTCAAAACTGTATTAGAATGCAGTGCAAGCAAATCTGAAAGAGATTTTAACATATCTTCGCTTTAAGAATAATGTTTGCCTTCTGTTTGTTGAAAAGTGATTATCAAAAAAAAGAAAAAAGACCTTTAAGCGGTCTTTTTCTTTTATGCAAAACTGTTATTTAAGTCTGCTATGTATTGGAGCTGATTGAATAGCGGATTGGTTTCAGCGCTGTTTTCAAGATATTCGCTGCCTGCTGTATCTATTTCTGATTCTCTCTGTGCAACGAGTTCTTCAAAAGCCTTTAAGGTTTCTTCATCGTCAAATCCGCCTTCATCTTGAGCTTTTTGTGCTGTAGCCAGGAGCAATTGTTCTTGAAGCTCGGGAGAATTGGCAGCTTGTTGTGCTAATTGTTCAGCCTGTTCTTTTCTTTCTTTATTTTGTTCTTCAGCATACAGCTGAGCTTCTGTTTTGTTTAGTGAATCTTTTTCTCCGAGCGCTGCATCCATAACTTTTCCGGCTCCCCAGCTCATTATAGCACCCCCTATGAGGCCGCCGACAAATCCGACAACCGCGCCTGCGACGTTTCCGATTCCGGGAACAACAGATCCTGCTATTGCACCTGCAGCAGCTGCACCTGCTGCGTATCCGAGAACACTTGCTCCAACTTTAACCGCTGATTTGGCAAGCTGTTTATTGCCTCTGTTATTATTTATACCTTGTTGTTTTTCAACTTTATCAATTTTATATGCTTCAACAACTGAAGGAATTTCTAAAACACCCTCAAGAGCTGCCATTATCCAGCATCCTTTTGCACCTTTAGATGCTAATCTTAGCGCCGATGCTCCTTTTGATGTTTGAAGCAGTTTGCTTTCCGCCTTATAAACTCCTGTTTTAGATTTTAACCAGTGCGAGAGTTTTCCTGTTTTTGATGTTGGTTTTATCTGGCCGGACTGAATAGCCTGATTTACTTTCATATCGCCCTTTTGTAAAGCATCTCTGATTTTTTTCAGCTGTGCTTTAAGCTCTTCTCCCGTCATTTTTTTATCTTTTGCTTCTTGAATAAGCCTTTTAGCTTCTTCATAATAACTGCTTTTCAACTTTGCATTATTGTATTTGTTCAGCTTTTTTTCGCTTAATTTTGAAATATCCGTATTGGGATCGTATTTCGGAAGTTCTTTCTCAATATTTATAAGATTATTATATTGATGTTTGTTTTTCATTGTTTGGAATAAACTTTTATCATCTTTCAAATGTGCCATTGCATTTTTGTTCTTTTCTGCAAGATTTTTCCACGCTTGAAAGTAGTTTACATCTTGTGAATTTTTCATTTCTTTATATGCCTGATAAGGTTTGGCGCTGTATTTTAAAAATGCAGGTCCGCCGGCTATCAACGGAACTCCAAATGCTAAATTTGTTCCCAGTTCGTCTGTTACGCTATGCTGTTGCGTTTCTGTGTTTTGTACGCCATAGAGCCAGTTAGCAAGCGCTAAATTCCGGCTTTGTATTGAATTAACATCTGCCATTTTAATTTTCCCTTAAAATTTTTTTATTTTCCCCGTATATTTAATATAAAAATTTTTTATGTTAAAAATTGCCTTTTTTGTAAAGATATGTAAAAAGGCGGTTAAATTTATAAAACCGCCCCCTGGTTTTTAACATTGAAAATTAAGTCTGTTTATCCCGGATGTCATAGCCATAAAATCTTGATCCATCGGGTTTGCCATAGCACCTGAATATAACATTTGCTGTAATGCCATTAACTGTTGTGGTGTCATTGTTGCCTGCGGCATATTTATTTGCGGCTGTGTACCCTGCGTATTTGGTATTCCTGCACCAAAAGGATTCATTCCATATTGTTGTTGAAGCATCGCCTGCTGTTGTTTTAGTGCTTCTTCCGCTTCCGCTTTTTTTTCGGAATGGCTTTTGCCTGTAAATTTGCTCATTAACCAGTCGCCTGCCATATAGCCTATAATACCGCCTACGATAGGAATTGGAATTATTGCCTGTCCGATAGCTGCTCCCGCCATGCCGGCACCAAGTCTTAATCCAGATTTACCTGTTTCTGTAATTCCACCGACAATTCCTTTATCGTTAAATGCGGAAAATATATTAGGGAGCTCGGTAACTGCAATCATTAATGTACCTATTAAAGGCATCCTTTTGCCAATACCGCTCATTGAACCTTTGAACTGCGACAGGAATTTTGCAAATCCTTTTTTACCTGCTCTGTCGGCGAGTTGTCCGCCTACTCTCCAGCCTTGTGCAACTTTTGCTGGAAATGATTTTAACGATGCCCATGTACCTTTCCAGAAACCGCCATGCTTTTGCGTCATATATTTATTATGCTTTTCTGATGCATGTGTACCATTTTTTATACCTGACCAAACAGATTCCATATAAGATTGACCGTTTGCTTTACGGCTTCTGATTGTACCGCGCATTGCCTGCGTAAACTTTTCATTTCCGGTGCCGAGTACAAAATCCGGATACAGCTTGCCTGCGCGTTTAAAATATTGCCAGCCTTTTGATGCAATGGAGCTTATTCCCATTTTTACCTACCTAATTTTTATAACCTACCTTAATTACATAAAAAATTTTTATCTTTTTAAATTGCCTTTAATTTTAATTTTGTTAAGAATTGTTAATATTTACAAACATAAAAAACAGTTGTATAATTGGGCTATGTATTGCGAAAACGGTAAAATTTTTATAGATGATGACGATCAGTGCATGGACTGCAGAAATTATGCGGAAGGTGTTTCATGCCCTCTGCTTACTGCACTCGGACTTGGAGTTGTTTATCTTGAAGATAGTTTAACTGTTACAAATTGCGGTTTCTTTGAAAAATTTGAGAGAAAATTACATATTGTGAGGAATAATGACACGAATAACATTGATTAACGGGGATGGCATAGGACCTGAAATTTCTGATGCTGTTATAAAAATAATTGATGCTTCAGGACTTAAAATTGACTGGGATATCCAAACAGCAGGCGCTGAAGTTATGGAAAATGAAGCTACTCCTTTGCCTGATAGAGTATTAGAGTCAATTAAACATAACAAAATAGCACTGAAAGCTCCTGTTACAACTCCTATTGGAAAAGGTTTTAAATCCGTTAATGTTCAGCTTCGAAAAGCTCTTGATTTATATGCTAATCTGCGTCCATGCAAAAATTTGCCTAATGTAAAAACAAAATTCAGTAATGTTGATATTGTTGTCGTGAGAGAAAATACAGAGGATTTATATGCAGGTATTGAACGTAAGGTAAATGAAGATACTGCAGAGAGTATAAAAGTTATAACACGTAAAGCATCAGAAAGAATTTGTAAATTTGCCTTTGATTATGCGCTTAAGAATAACAGAAAAGAAGTCTGTGTTGTTACAAAAGCCAACATTATGAAGCTCTCTGACGGTTTATTCCTTGATTGTTACAGAAAAATTTCCGAAAATTATCCTCAAATTAATAAGCGTGAAATTCTTGTTGATAATTTATGTATGCAATTGGTGCAAAATCCTTCACAGTTTGATGTGCTTGTACTTCCTAATCTTTACGGCGACATTGTTTCTGACTTATGTGCGGGATTAATAGGCGGACTCGGTATTGCACAGGGTGCAAATATCGGCAAAGATTATGCCGTATTTGAACCTGTCCACGGTTCTGCTCCCGATATAAAAGGTCAAAATAAAGCTAATCCTGCTGCTCTTCTGCTTTCTGCAGTTGAAATGCTAAAATATATCGGAGAAACTGTTTATGCTCAAAAAATTGAAGCAGCTTTATTTAAGACATTTTTGCAGGGAAAATTTACTTTTGATTTAGGCGGAAATTTAACAACCAAAGAATTTACGGATGCAATAATTCAAAATCTGTAAAAGATAATTTTAGTCGATAAGTCCGAGATCTCTTAAAAATCTTGTATTATCGGACAATTCAAGCAACTTCTCATCATCTGTGGCATCAACTACGCCTTTCGAAAAAAGTTCATCCATAATTCTGGTGTGAGAATCATTTTCAGGATCGGAGAGAGCTAATTTGGTGAAATTTTTTATGTCGCACTTACGTTCGTACATATTAACGGCGGTTCTGGTTAATTTATTTAGAAATACGCTTTTTCTCCCCTCAAAATCAACATCAAGCGGATTAATTACTCCGTTTTTGTGTTTTGCCTTTTCCAAATTTAGTTTTTGAGCTAACTTTTTAAACATCATATTTACACATAATCCCCTTAACTTTTATTATACACTATTTGTCAAGAAAATCTACAATTCTTAACAAATTTAAAGGATTAATTTTTTTCTTGATTATAACTTATATTTACATTAGAATATTTGCATAAAAATACGTTAGTTATGACTGTAAAGGTGGTAGAGAATGCTTGATATCAAGATGATCAGAGAATGTCCGGATAAGGTCAACGAGCTTTTAAAGAGGAGAAATCCGGAGCTTTCTATAGATGAAGTTTTAGAAATTGATGCCGAAAGAAGAAAAATTCAAACTCAGGCCGATGAATTGCGAGCTAAAAGAAAAAATGATTCTCAAAAAATAGGTCTTATGAAGAAAAACGGTGAGAATACCGATTCCGTACAGGAAGAAGTTCGCAAACTCGGTGATGATATAAAGGAATTGGAAGAAAAACTTTCCGAATTAGATAGCAAGCAGCGTGATATTTTGCTGCATACCCCGAATATTCCTGATGAAACAACTCCTATCGGTCTCTCGGAAGATGATAATGTGGAAGTATACAAATGGGGTGAGCCCGGAAAATTTGATTTTGAATTTAAAGCTCACTGGGATCTGTGTGAAGAAAAAGGTCTTGTTGATTTCGAACGCGGTGTTAAAATTTCTCAGAGCAGATTTATTTTATATAGAGGAAAAGGTGCAAAGTTAGAAAGAGCAATAATAAACTTTTTCCTTGACTATCATACTCAGGAACAGGGGTATGAAGAAGTTTTGCCTCCGTTCATGGCAAATGCCGCGACTATGACCGGTACAGGGCAGCTCCCGAAATTTAAAGAAGATATGTATAAATGTGTTGATGAGGATTTATATTTAATCCCGACTGCAGAAGTGCCTGTTACCAATATCTATTCAGGCGAAATTTTATCGGAAGACGATCTTCCGAAATATATGACCGCTTATACCCCGTGTTTCAGACGTGAATCGGGTTCTGCAGGAAAGGACACAAGAGGGCTTATAAGAGTACATCAATTTAATAAAGTTGAGCTTGTAAAATTGTGTACGCCTGAAACCAGCAGAGATGAACATGAAAAATTAACGGAAGATGCTGAAAAAATGCTTCAGTTATTGGAACTTCCATATCGCCGTGAAGCTTTATCAACGGGGGATATAGGCTTTTCAGCCAACAAATGCTGGGATTTAGAGGTTTGGATGCCTTCTTACAATTCTTATAAGGAAATTTCAAGCTGTTCAAACTTCGGAGATTACCAGGCAAGACGCGCAAATATCAGATACCGTGAAAAAGCTACCGGTAAAACCAGATTTGTTCATACTATAAACGGTTCAGGTCTGGCAGTTGGCAGAACATTCGCTGCTATAGTCGAAAATTATCAACAGAAAGACGGCTCAATTATTATTCCGGAAGTTTTAAGAAAATACACCGGCTTTGATAAAATATAAAAAATAAAAAAAACTCCCTTTAGGGAGTTTTTTTATTTCATTTTGCTGAAAATATCTTCATATCTCTCTGCTTCAATTTGGCTTATTCTTCCGGCTTGTTTATCGGCTGTTTTTGCTAATTTTTCTATAAATCCTACTGGACCTTTGAATAATTTCGTAAAAATATTTTCAGTATACCTTTTAAAAAATTCATATTTATCAACATTATATTTTTCTACTGAGTATACGTTCGCATTAAGTGATTTACCGTCAGGCATAACAAGAAGTGTTATATCTATTTTATCATTTTTTGCCTGTTCTTCAATTATCCTGTTTAATCTTTCTAAATCTTCCACTTTTTTAATTCTTGATTTAAGAACCCTGTTAACATTAGGATTAGAATGTATTGCCATACCGAAATTCTGGTTGTTTTGTGCTTTTGCGTTTAAATTTACCTGCATTTTACCTCCTTTTTACATTATTAAAGCATGTAAAAAATTATTTTTGCTAAGTGTAATAACTAAATTTTACATTTTCTCTTTTTTGGGGCATAATATAAGAAGTTGTAATGTCATTATAAACTTGTATAAAAGTCAAAATGACGGGTAATATGGAGTATTAATGAGCGAATTTCCGTTCGAGCTGGATGATTTTCAAAAAGAAGCCTGTGATTATATTGATCGGGGTAAAAGTGTTGTTGTATGTGCACCTACAGGTGCAGGTAAAACTGTTATTGCCCAGCACGCTATAAATAGAGCAATTAATGAAGGAACTCGAATTTTTTATACAACACCTTTAAAAGCTCTCTCAAATCAAAAATATTATGATTTTTCGGAAACATACTGGCAGGATAAGGTCGGACTTCTAACAGGAGATACTTCAATTAATCGCAGTGCACAAATTGTTGTTATGACTACGGAAGTTTTCAGGAACATGCTGTACGGTACAAATTTTGGAGCTGTTGCCGATAACTTGAAAGATGTTAAATATGTTGTACTTGATGAAGTCCATTATATGAACGATGAACAGAGAGGAACCGTATGGGAAGAAAGTATTATTTACTGTCCGACAAATGTACAAATTATTGCTCTTTCGGCGACAGTTGCAAATGCGCAGGAACTTACCGACTGGATTAATACTGTTCATTCGAAAACAGAACTTGTAGATACTGATTTCAGGCCTGTTCCTTTAAAATTTTATTATTTTGACAGTTCTCAGCCGACCAGATTATTGCCGCTTCTGACACCAAGCGGTCAGCTTAATAAAAAAATAAAACCTGAAAAACGGGTTTTCGGCCGTAAGCTTCAAAACAAAAAGTCATATGTTAAGGAAATCATAAGAAATTTGCAGGAAAATGATATGCTTCCTGCAATATATTTTACGTTTTCGCGTAAAAAATGCGATGAGCAGATGGAAAAATGTGCCTCGCTTGATTTGATTACAAAGGGCGAAAAAGCTCAAATACAACAGTTTATTGATGAGTATATCGCGGAAAATCCGCATCTTTATAATAATCGACACATCGAATATCTTCTGTGTGGGGTTGCATCGCATCATGCAGGACTTTTGCCTGCATGGAAAAATTTAGTTGAAAAACTTTTTCAAAAAGGTCTTATTAAAGTTGTGTTTGCAACAGAAACGCTTGCTGCCGGAATAAATATGCCTGCACGTTCAACAGTTATAAGTTCTACAAGCAAACGTACGGATAGCGGGCACAGAATGCTTACAGCAAGTGAATTTTTGCAGATGTCGGGCAGAGCCGGAAGACGCGGAATGGATGAGGTAGGATATGTTACGATTGTCGGAACACAGTTTCAATCTCCCGAAGAAGTTGCGGAACTTGTATTGAGTGATGCTAATCCCTTGGAAAGCCGTTTTTCGCCGAGTTATTCAATGGTTTTAAATCTTTTACAGAGATTTTCGCTTGATGAGGCTAAAGAACTTATCCTGAAAAGTTTTGGCTATTTCTCTTCCGGTACAAGGCTTCAGCCTCTTTTGAAATCAAAAGAACAGCTTGAAAATGAAATAATATCACGGGAATTTGTTTGTCCGTATAAATTGTGTGATGAAAAACTCCACGAATACGACAGGATAAGACATATATATGTTCAGAACAGACAGACTTATAAAAAAATATGCAAACAGGAACGTTCAAAAAACAGACCGTTATCGCCCGAAGCTGTTAAATTCGGTAAAGAAACAAAGGCTATGCTTGAAAAAATGCATGGTTTTAAATGTGATACCTGCAAACTTTATAAAAAACATTCTAAAAATATAGAAGTTCTTGCTCGTTTTTCTGTACGTATGAATAAAATAGATAAAGAAATCGAAAAACAGAGAGATATATTCTGGAATAAATTTTTGGCTCATAGAAGCGTGTTAATTGATACCGGGTATCTGACAGATGATTACCCTTCTCAACAAGGCATAACGACTTCGCAGATACGCTCTGAAAATGAATTATTTGTTGCTGAAATAATTTTTTCTCATGTGCTTGATGATTTGACACCGGCGCAGCTTGCTTCGGTAATATGTGCAATTACTACAGAAGATCTGCGTATTGATATTCCTTATTTGCCAGTATCTCAAACTGTCAGAAAAACTTTGAATTTGATAAGAAATATACGGCGTAAAGTTGAAAAAGTTCAAAATCGTTATTCTGTCGAAGCACCTATGTATATTAATCCTTATTTCAGCCCTTTGATTGAGCTTTGGGTTGAAGGTGCAGAATGGGAAACCATTACCGAGCAGATAGATATGGGAGAAGGAGATATTGTCCGCTCATTTAAGCGTGTTGTAGATGTTTTAAGACAGTTTACAACAATAGATAATATCCCTGAAACACTTGTGTTCACTGCTCGTGAGGCAATTGATAAAATTCAGCGTGAACCTGTAAATATTGACTAAAATTTTTATTAATAAGTGTAACTTTACCAATATTAAGTTTTGTAAATCCCTTGATGCATAAGGGATTGAACTATTTGTTAAAATATGTTACAATAGTAGTAGGAAGATCCTGAAAATGGTAAACTCTAAAAGAAAATATCAAAAAAGACAGTAAAATTTTCAAACAGGGCTAAATCAGGTTTCCGATGAGTGTTATTCCCCGCCCCACTCTTAAATCAAAAAGGTATCCGGTTACTCAAACCTTAGAGGTGATCTTATGGATACGTTGATTTATAATGCAGAAAATTATTATGAGCTGAAAAAATTAGCAGAAATTGCTGTTAATGTTTCAATAATCGGGGTTTTAAGTTTGTGTCAGGTGCTGTTGCCTATTCACGCAAGCAATATGAAAGTTGCGCAGGTTACTGCACCTGACTTTGATACAGGTCAGTTAAAGGCAAAGATTCTTAATGAAATTTCTCCTGAAGCAAGGCAGAAAAATTTTGATAAAATGATTAAAGATAAATACCCTAAAGCGCTTATAACTGATGTAACTGGCGGGGTAAAGCATATTAAACTTACAAAATATTACAGCGGGAGACCTGTTAGAATAAATGTAGTAGAAGCAGATTTGAAACTTGCAGATAATCTTGAGTTAACTCCCGCGCTCTCCTCAGATTTTACACTTAAAAGCAGAAGATCAATTTCTGCAATAGCAAAAAACAACAACGCTATAATTGCTTTGAACGGTACTTATTTCAAGCCTCAAACAGGTGTTCCGCTCGGAACTTTAATGATTAACGAAAAAATGTATACAGGACCTATATATGACAGGGTGGCTCTAGGAATTTTTGATGATGGTTTTGATATTGCAAGAATAAGTCTTGATGCATCGGTAAAAGGAAGCGGAAAAACAATTAAGGTTGATAATATTAATCAGCCGAGGATGCTTTCTACCCATGTTCTTGTTTATACTCCTGAATGGGGAAAATATTCTCCTGCTGCACCAAAATACGGTGTCGGACTTCAGGTAGCTGACGGGAAAATTACAAAAGCTTCTGCCAATGCTGTACAAATACCTGAAAACGGTTACGTAATTTCAGGTCCAAAAAGTGTTTTGTATACTTTGCTTAATAAAAAAGATGCTAAGCTTGATATAAGAACAACACCTGAATGGAAAGGTGTTAAACATATTATAAGCGGAGGCCCTTATCTTGTTAAGGATGGTGAAGTTTTTGTTGATATGACTGCACAAAAGCTTCAGGCAATCGGCGGCCGTAATCCGAGAAGCGCAATCGGTTATACTGCAGATAATAAAGTTATAATGGTTGCGGTTGACGGACGTGAAGGAAGTTCTATCGGCATGACGCTAATGGAACTTGCAAACTTTATGCGGTCAATCGACTGCATAGGTGCAATTAACCTTGACGGAGGCGGTTCTACCGTTATGTATGTCAACGGAAAAGTTGTTAACAACCCTCAAATGACAGGTGGTATCCCTCTTTCAAACGCAATAGTTTTATCGAAAACAGACTCATAGACCAAACTTCTTCTCATAATCTTTTCATGTATTGCACGTAACCCGCATCGCAAGCGGGTTTTCTTTTATCTGCTTATGTTCTGATCAATAATATCAGAAACCCACGGGATATAGCTGTATTTTCCTATAAATGAAGTTACGGCAAGATAAATTAAAAACAGATAAATCACGGCTTGTATTAATGAGTAGTCGAAAATTAGCGGCATATTGAGCCAGAAAGTAATCTGCGCAACAATCTGGTTTATTATAGGAATAAAGCTCAAAATATTTGAAAGCCAGCCGATTAATATGGAAAGTAATGCAAAACCCAGTGATATAAATATTGATTGGAATATATGGTACTGCAAAAAAGGTTTCAATCTTGCTTTTGTAAATAAACCGATAATCAGCCATATAAAACCAACCATACCCATAGTCAGATATGTTAATGCAGCTACAATCCTTTCTATCATAAACGGGGTATCTTCGCGCATTTTATACAGGTTCTCCGTTTCGTTTTTTATCTATATATTCATCAAGAATCTGTGTATAGACTAATCTGTATTCATCATTTTCAGGTGCAATATTAATTGATGCTCTGTATGAAGCTATTGCCTGCTCTATTTCTCCGTTTAAATAGTGGGCATTGCCGAGTAACATGTAAGTTTGAGCACTGTTCGGCTTAATTCGCAGAGCTTCTTTATATAAATCCATAGCTTTATCAAGATGGTTGAAGTTTGTATAAAGGTTTGCCAGCAGAATTTGAGCCTCAATTTCTTTTGGTTTAATTTGTTCGGCTCTCTTGTACATCTCAACGGCCATGTCATATTCGCCGAATTCGGAAAGAGCAATAGCATAGCAAATGTATGCCTTATAATTATCGCCTTCCATTTTTAAAGCTTTTTCAAAATAATTGTATGCTTTTTCACGTTCTCTCATCAGAGTAAGTGTGTTGCCTATGCAGATACATACGATTTTGTTATCAGGATTCAGAACAAAGACCTTTTTATAAAGTTCAAGTGCTGTTTCGTAGTCAAAAAGTTTAAAACATACATTACCCATATCAACAAGCGCCGTGATATTTTCTGGATCAAGCGAAAGAGCTTTTTCATAATACGCCTTTGATTCAATATAATCCTCATTATCCTGATATAAAAGCGCTATTGCATTATAAATTTCAGGGTTTGTAGAATTCAAGTCAATTGCTCTGTTGTAATAGAAAAGAGCTTTCGGAAAATTTTTCCATTCCGCAAAAACATTTCCCATATTATAATAAATCAGGAAGTTTTTAGGATTAACTGTTAATGCACGGTTGTAGTATGAAAGAGATTTTCTGAAATCTTTTTCATAAAACCACATTGTACCCATTCCGACAAGTGCTTGAACATCATCGGGTTTTATTGCAAGGAGACTGTCTAAAACTGACATGACTTTGTCATAATCTTCTATCTGCAGATAAAGTTCGGATAATCTGTGATAGTTGTCAATGTTTTGCGGGTCTTTAGCCATAGCTAAGACAAGTTCATTAATTTTTTTATCTATCTCTTCTCTATTCATAATACCTTTATTCTACACGATTTTTAATATTTTGCAATAGTATTTAGATTTGTAACGCTATAATTCTAATATTGTTTGTACTCTTCAGATAATTTTTTCCATTCGTCTTCAGGTATGCTGAATGCGTTGCTCCAGAATTTTTCGATTGCATACATTTCGCGTTCTTCCTTATGTAAAATATGAACGACAACATCGCCGTAATCAAGTAAATTCCAGCGGTTTTTTGCATCATTTTCCATTCTAGAAGGCGAGCGCGAAAAAAGTTCTTTAATTCTGTCTTTTGTATTATTCATCAGTGCTTTAACCTGCGGTGTTGAATCGCCGGTTACAATTACAAAATAATCAGCGAGGGAAGAAACATTGCTGATATTCAGAATAGTTATATCTTTGCCGAGTTTTTCATCAAGAGTACGTGCGATAACACATGCCAGTTTTTTTGAATCAAGTTCGTCTGTCATAAAATTTTCCTCATTGTTTTTTTCTTTTTTCAGCATAGCATGTAAAGCACGTTATGCAATAAGCCTTCTTGCCCCTAATCTTCTGAGCTTCCAGACTGTACCCCACCCCCTCCCCATTTTGGGAGGGAGAAATAGCGGTTACGATTCTTCTATTTGGTCAACTCTGCGCAGGTGTCTCCCGCCTTCAAATTCAGATTTTAACCATACATTAACAATGTCAAGGGCAATGCATTCTCCTGTTATACGTTCGCCTAGACACAAAATATTTGAATTATTGTGCGCTCTGGATGCTTTTGCGCTGAAAGTATCCGTACAATGTGCAGCTCTTATCCCTTTAACTTTGTTTGCCGCAATAGACATGCCGATTCCTGTTCCGCAGATTAAAATGCCTTTTTCAGCTTCTCCGTTAACTATTTTTGCCGCTGCTTTTCGGGCTATAACAGGATAATCACAGGAAGCTTCACTGTACGTCCCGACATCAATATAATCATAATTATTATGTTTTAAGTATTCTATAATCTTTGCTTTATAGTTAAATCCGCCATGATCAGAACCTATTACAATTTTTTTTATAATCATAAAATTTCCCCTTTCATTAAAGCAGAGCATAGCATATTATTATTATTAACGCAATAAAAAACTCCGCTTATGCGGAGTTTTTTATTCTGTTTGTATTCCAAAGCCGTATCCGTTTTGATTCGACTCATTAATCAGTTGTCCGTTTTGATATGTATAAGTTGGTGCACCTATTGTTTTTGCTCCGCCTTTGCTGATACATTCGTACGTCAATTTGCCGTCACTTCCAACTTTTACTTCGTATTGATAAGTATTTCCTGATTCATCGTCTGTTAAGGTAAAACTCTGTGGTACTCCATTTTGATCTGTAACAACGTTTGATAGTGTTCCGTAAATATCAGCTGTATTGCCGCTTGCATCATGACATCTCATCTTCTTACCATTTTGGAATGCCGAATATTCTTTTATTCTACTTATGTTATCGACTTCAGAGCTGTGTGCATTGGTTCTTGTTTTAACTTCCGGAGTATCCTCTGTATTTTCAGTTGTTTCTGCTTCTTCAGTCTTTGCGGGTTTAGGAGAAACATCTACTTTTTTATCGCCGCTGTCGCCTGCTCCTTCGGCAGGAGCTCCACCGCCTCCTCCGATTCCTAACGCACCGAAAATTGCGCCAAGTATTGAGCCGACACCTCCAATACCAAGCATCCATTTCTCAAATCCTGACATACCGCCGCCACCGCAGCAATGCATATCTACAGCTGTGTGCATTGGCATTGGAGCATAGTTGTTAATGAATATGTTGTTGGAAACAATACGGCCGGTGCCCATGCCTCGCATTTGGCCTGCTTTTAAATTATATGTTAACGACTGTCTGCCGCCGCTACGCCATCCTGTTATATCATAACTGCTGTTGGGAATCATGGTGCTTTCCTTTTTTTATACTCTCTTATATATATAAAGTATATATAGTGTTATATATTGCTATTTTCGTAATGTATAATTTACAAAAGTTTACAATTAGTATATCTGTTATATATATACCCACTTATTACTGCTGCTAATCATTTGGCTGTATAGCAAAAAGCCGGGCTGATGTCCGGCCTGTTACTATTATTTATTCCGAGTATTTATTTTGAATAATTTTATTATACTCAGCTTCAGACATAAAGTGGTTTTGTAGTACGTATTCTTTTGATAATTTTTTCTCTCCGTTTATGAAAGCTTCTTTAAGTTCATTCATTTTTTTATTTGTTTTTTGAATTTCACCGTCCCGCGTAATTCCCTGTTTTGCATCCTCTATCAGAGATTTAAGTCCGTATCCCGATATTCCGTTTGCATTAATTGTATCGCCTGAATTTGGATTTTTAACTTTTTTGCCGGAAACCTGTGTGTTATATTCATTTTGTGCAACATTGAGTTCCTGCTGTTCCTGTTCGGTGTAAAATCTGTTTATTATTGCAGTCATTGTATCGCCGTCATGAACAGTGGCTTTAATGTTATATTTTATGTTGCCGTTTTCATCCGTGTATGCACTTTCAATGCGTTTTTTTACATAATCCTGAGCGGAAGAATCAAGTTTTTTAAATTCTTCCATATTATTTAAAAGTTCATCCAGAGTTTTTGGCTTGTTGTCTGCAGGTTCTTGGGCAGGTTCTGTTTTATCGGTTTTATCTGCCGGTTTAGCTTCTTCTGCTTTGTCAGCTCCTGTTGTATCCTTTGCATTTTCTACTTTGTTTTCTGTTTCTGTTTTTTCAGGTTTTGCAGAGCCTGTTGTTTTATTATCACAGTCGCATCCTTGTTTTTTCATGTCATCTACTTGTTTTTCAAGAGATTGAACTTCTTTTTCTACAACTTTTAGTCTGGAACTTAGTGAATCATTATTGTTATAACCGCCATACATTCCGTATGGATTATATTGTCCGTATGCACCGAAACCGTTATAATTGTTATACATATACGGCATGCTTGGCTGATTAAAGCTTCCGAATATATTTGAAAGAAGGTTCATACCTGCCATAACGCCAAATAATCCGTTAAATCCGCCGCCGCAATGATGGTGAACAAATATTGGTCTGCCCATAGGTCTGAATCCGAAATTATTTATTATTACTTTGTTTGAACCGCCCCAGAATGTCCGCGGTCCGCCAAGGAATCTGTAAAATGTTTCCATAATACTGCTCCGATTTTTATACTCTTAAATATATAAAGTATATATTTATTAAATAATTGCCATTTTTTTTAATTTTTCCGTTACAATTCTTAATAAAATTTATATATCCAAACCGCTTGTTAGAGTTAAAGATGTTACTTCTTTTAATTTTGGAAAATCTTCAATGTTATGAGTTTTTACAAAGTCAATTGCTTCATTACGAACCATTTCAAGAATTTTTGCATCGCGTACGATATCTGAAATAATCAGATCAGGCAGACCGCTTTGACGTGTGCCTAAAAATTCGCCCGGACCTCTCAACTGCAAATCCTTTTCTGCAATTACAAAACCGTCATTAGTTTGTGTCATGATATTTAAGCGTTCTTTTGTTTCTTGAGATTTTGTAGAGGTGTGAAGAATGCAGTATGATTGCAAATCACTTCTGCCGACACGGCCTCTTAATTGATGAAGCTGTGAAAGTCCGAAACGCTCAGCATTTTCAATAAGCATTACTGTAGCGTTAGGCACATCAACCCCGACTTCTACAACTGTTGTTGAAACAAGAATATCATATTTTTTATCTTTAAAATCTTTCATGACTTTATCTTTGCCGTCATTTTTCAGTTTGCCGTGCAATAATCCGATTTTAAACTGCGGGAATATTTCATTTTGAAGTCGTTCAGCTTCAATCGTTGCGGCTTTAGCCGACAAAGTTTCGCTTTCTTCTATGAGCGGGTAAACAACATAAGCCTGTCTGCCCGATTCAATTTCCTGTTTTATGAGTTCATAAACTCCTCTGTGTGATGTTACAAGAGAAGTTTTAACAGGCTTTCTGCCTTTAGGAAGTTCATCAATTATCGTAAGATCAAGATCTCCATGTACGGTAAGCGCAAGCGTTCTCGGTATAGGTGTTGCGGTCATTGTTAAAATCTGCGGATTTTGAGATTTCTTCTTAAGAACATTTCTTTGCTTTACACCGAACCTGTGCTGTTCATCAACAACGATTGCACCGAGATTATAGAAGTCTACTCCTTCCTGTATAAGTGCGTGAGTTCCTATGGCAATATTCATCAGGCCGTTTCTTAAATCGTTTCGGAATTTCTCTCTCACTTTTTTGCCCTGACTGCCTAGAAATAATCCGACACTGATTCCCATTGGAGTGAGCCATTGAAGAAGATTGTTGTAATGCTGCTGTGCAAGAATTTCTGTAGGTGCCATTAAAGCTCCCTGATAACCGTTTTCAACACCTGCAAGAAGCATAATTGCGGCTACAACTGTTTTCCCGCTTCCGACATCACCCTGTAAAAGCCTTGCCATCGGTATATCTGAATTCAAATCATGTAATATTTCATTTACTGCACGCTTCTGTCCTCCCGTTAGCTCAAACGGAAGATTGTCAATAAATTGCCTTACAAGCCCGTTTTCTTTAATTCTTAATGCAAGAGCCGAATGGTTATGAGCATTTTGTTCTCTAAGACGGACAAGTTTTAATTGTATTAAGAAAAGTTCTTCGAAAATAAGAGAAAATCTTGATTGTTCCAAAAGTTCCATTGTTTCCGGAAAATGTATCTGTTCAACCGCTGTTTTCTTGTCTAATATTCCGTATTTTTCCCTGATAAAATCAGGAATAACATTTTCAATTTCGTTTTTGTATGTTTGAATTGCGTTATATATTGCTCGTCTCAGAACTTTAATGCTAAGAGCTTCGCAGACTGAATAAATAGGAACAATTCTTGCAAGATTTAAGTTAGAGTTTTTGTCTTCAAGAAACTCTCCTGTCATTATTGAGTAATTAGGTTTATCAAATGTAAGTTTTCCATCGTAATTATTTCTTTTAACGCTGCCTGAAAGCATTATACCTGCATTAGTAGGAAACTGAGCTTTTACGCGTTCCAGCATAAAACGGTTTGATTTTGCATGAAAAAAACTTAGATCAAGCCTTCCGCTTTCATCTGTTACTGCTACTTTGACAACTGCAAGATTGTTTTTTGTATTGAATGCCGAAACAGATTTTATATAACCGAAAACTGTTGTGTTTTCACCTTCTTTTAAATCCCGGATTAAAGTTCTTGAAGAATAATCAATATGCTTTTTGGGAAAATACATTATCAAATCCTGTGCCGTATAAATCCCTAATTTATTTAGCTTATATGCAACTTTGGGCCCGACACCTTTTATATACATAACATCAGTTTCTTTTGCAGGTTTTACCTTTTGTAAAGATGTTTTTTCTTCAGATTCAGGGTGTGTTTCGGATTTTAAAATTTTAATCAGTCTGTCGATACTTTTTCTGCGTTCGTTAATCCCTGCAAACGGATAATGTTCAAAAGTTTCTGCAAGGACAGCCCATTTAGGATTTTTTTTAGATAATTTGTAATATCTTTTTGCCTCGTTTTTTATAAAATTGGAAAACGACTGAGTTTTACCATGGATATCAATATATTTATATTGAATTTCAATATCGATGGCTTTTTTTAATTGTTCGATGTTATCAATCACTTATGCGTAAAACCTCATAAATATCCATCTTCTTCGCTTTCCCGCGTATAGTAACATCGGCTATTTTTATAACATCAACAATGTCGCTGACATAAGTATAAGTTGAACTGCTTATAAGAAGGTTGGTTTTGTAAACTTTATTGTAACTTTCAATACGGCTTGCAAGATTTACCGTGTCTCCTATTACTGTGTATTCAAGACGTTTTTCGGAACCTATATTCCCTACAAATGCCTCTCCCGTGTTAATTCCTACCCCTATTTCAATTTTCGGCTTTCCCTCAAAAAGCCATTTGTCCTGAAGCTGGTCAACTTTTTTGAGCATAGCACAGGCGCATTTTACTGCATTTTGCGGATGGTTTATATCCTGAATCGGCTCGCCGAATATTGCCATTACTGCATCACCTATAAATTTATTTATTACTCCGTTATATTTGGTTATTATAGGCTCAATTTCCGAGAAATATTCGTTTAAAATAACGGAAACTTCTTCTGCAGTCATTTTTTCGCTCATGCTTGTAAAACCTCTTATATCAGCAAAAAGAACCGTAACTGTTGCTTTTTTACCGCCGAGTTTAATATCATCTATATTCTGGACTACATTTTTCATAATATCCTGCGAAAGATATTTTCCCATAGCGTTTTTTATTTTTTCTTTATTTCTGCCCTCCAGAATAAATCTGTATGAGTACCCGAAAATCATTGTGCTTAATTGAACAGCTATAGGAGTTATCACATAAGGTATTATGTTATTTTTAAAGCAGAATATGCACAAAATCAGGTATAAAACAGCAATGCCGATTAATATAATAAGCGATGGTATAAATGCGAAAAATCTTATTACCGCAAATGTAAGAATGCAAAGAAAAGCGATTACGGCAATATTTTGCCATAATGTAAATTTAACTAAAAATTCATTATTCAAAAAGTTATCAAGAATTGTTGCCTGAATATCAACTCCCGGGTGTTTTAAAGATACCGATGTTACAAGGACATCCTCAACGCCGAGGGCATTGGCTCCTACAAGAATAATTTTATTATTAAATTCTGCAGGGTTTATAAGCGGTTTTTTACCGTTTTTAAGAAGTCTGTCTGAATTTATAATATCAATTGCCGAATAACTTTTATGCGATACGTCAGAATTCGGAAATTGTTTACAGAATTTTATATTGTGCTTTATATCTCCGTTCTTTTTAAATACCGGAATTTTAAGACCCGTTTTATCTACAACAATATACTTGTTTGTAATTGTAATTTTATTGGTATTATTTGCAAGCATGTATGCTCTCAGAGCAATTGAGGGATAAAAGTTGTCATTGTAGCTTATCAAATCCGTAGATTCTCGCAAAACCCCGTCTACGGGATCCAGATTGAGATTTACGGAACCTGTGTATTTTTGAGCATCAAAGTATGCTTTAGGAAACATAGTTAAACTTTTATAGATACTGTATCTTGAATTATCCCTTGTTCTTTCATCGGTAATATCAATTGAAAATTTTTTGTGAAAATTTTCATCATATAAACTGCCCTCGTCAGGATTTTTATAAGCTTGTCCCATTGCCATATATCCGCCTATAAAATTATCTGATTTAGCGACAGTGTCAAAGAAAAATTGATCGGATGATGCAGGTCTTTCTTTATCGAGACTGTTGAGTATAGAATCAAAAACAAGAACTTTTGCATTTGTATATTTGTTAAAATACTCAAATATTTCACCGTATAATGAACGCGCCCAAGGCCATCTGTAGCTTTCAAGAGATTTGTTATCTATGATAATAAGCGATATGTCTTTAGAACCCTGCATTGTAGCATTAGTCGAATTAATAATTGTGTCATATATAGGATTTTCCCAGAAGTTAACAGACACAAAAGCGATGATTATTACTAAAAATACGTGCAGCAATACTGATTTAAAAAAGAATCCTTTATTTTTAAATATTTTCATTTTCCAATTATCCCTTTATTTTATGATATAATAAATTTCGAAAAAAGGATAGTTTATGAAAGAAAATTTAATCAAACTTTTATCGGAGGAAAAAATTCTTCCAATACTCAGAAATAAGGATGCAGATGCAGTTATTAATTCTGCAAAAGCCTTAATTGACGGAGGAATAAAAATTATCGAAATAAATATTGAAAATCCGTCTATTTATAGAGCTGTGGAAGAAATTTCCAAATACGCAACTGTATGTGCAGGCGGGATAATTACGTCAATGCAGGCCGAAGCTGCCATATTATCAGGTGCAAAGATTTTATCTTCGCCGATTTTTTCAATGAATCTTGTAAAAATTTCAAAAGATAAAGAAATCCCTTTTATTGCGGGCACTTCTACTGCAAATGAAGCCTATAATGCCTGGAAAGCAAGAATACCGCTTATTAAAATTTACCCGATTACTGCAATGGGCGGCGCCATGTACATTGAAGATCTTTTAAGACCCATGCCGTTTCTTAAAGTTCTTCCCTTAGGTAATGTAAAATTAGATGAAATTCATACATATCTTGAAGCAGGAGCTTCTGTTGTAGGTATTGGCAGAGATTTTTACGACGGATTTTCTCTTAGTGAAATAACTTCACGCGCCAAACGTGTTATTAAAGAGTTGAAAGGTTAATTATGGATGAAAAGTTAGACATAATAACTATTGGTGAGTGTCTGATAGAACTGTCAACAAATGCAAAGATGGCAGATGCGGAATGCTTATATAAATATTACGGCGGTGATGCGCTTGCTGCTGCAATATCTGCTTTAAGAATGGGATCAAAAGTCGGATTTATAACTCGTGTCGGTAATGATCCGTTTAAAGATTACCTGCTCGATTCATGGCAAAGGGAGGGGCTTGATATTTCGCAGGTAAAACTTTCTGCTGAAGCTAACGGACTTTATGTTATTTCAAGGCCGTCAAAAGCAGATAAAGAACTGGCAGTTTACAGAAAAAAAATAGCTCCTTCGAAATTATCTGTTGATGATATTGATGAAAATTATATTAAAAATTCATCTGTCATCTACGCAACAGGTGTAACGCAGTCGCTTTCTCCTTCTGCCTCTGAAGCTGTTGAATATGCTTTTAAAATAGCAAAAGAAAACGGTATTAAAACAGCTTACGATCCGAATTATCACTCAGCTTTAACAACTGTCGATGATGCAAAAGATGCTTTTTTCAGATTAGCCTCTAATATTGATATTCTTTTTATGAATACTAAATCGGATTCCACAAATATTCTTGAAATAGATTCTCAGGAAAATATTATAAAACGTCTCTGGGATATGGGGATATCAACTGTTGTTTTAAAATCTGAAGAAAAATCCGGGTATTTTACAGGTTCTAACGGAAAAATAACTTTTACTGAATTTTATACAAACGAATGTGTTGATACAACCTGTTCCGGAGATGCTTTTAACGGCGGATTTTTGCATGCTGCAACTCACGGATTTAATGAGTTTGAAGCATCTAAATTTGCGTCTGTTGTTGCAGGTATTCAAACCCAAAACATAGGTGCAATAAAATCAATCCCGTATAAAGATGAAGTTTATGCAATTTACAGGGGATATGATGGCTAAAGTTGCAATTTCAGGCTATTACGGCTTTAAAAATTTCGGTGATGAAGCAATATTGGATGTTCTGGTAAAACATCTGAAGAGTCTTGAGTGTAATGATATTACTGTTTTTTCATCGGATATAGACTACACAGCTGAAAAGTACAGTGTTAATGCAGTAAAAAGGTTTGATATTAAAAAAGTAGTAAAAGCGATAATCCACTCTGATGTTTTAATATCAGGAGGGGGCAGTCTTCTGCAGGATGTTACAAGTTTAAAAAGTCTTATTTATTATGCGTCAATAATTGCGCTCGGCTTGTTTTTTCACAAAAAAGTTGTTATTTTTGCGCAGGGTATTGGACCGCTGAAATCTCTTACGGCAAAATTTATTGTAAAAAATTTGTTGAAATATTGTTCTCCGGTTACGGTCAGAGACGGAAACAGCTTGAAAATTATGAAAGATTTCGGAATAAATGCAGAACTTGTGTGCGATCCTATTTATTCTCTTCAAATAAGCAAGCAGGCTCCTGGAAATTCTGTGGGTGTTCAGCTCAGAGATTTTAAATCTATGAATACGAATCTTTTAAATAAACTTGCTCAGCTTATTGCTAACAAATTCCCTGATAAAACAATTGAAATTTTTTCTCTGCAGAAATCTCTGGATTATGAGCTTTCAAAAAAATTTGAGTCAATTTTGAAGTCATTTAACCCTGATTTAGATATAAAAATTATAGAAAATGATATAATAACAAATATTTCAAAACTCGAATATCTTTTTGCTATGAGATTTCATGCAGTTCTTGTCGCTTTAAAATGCGGAGTAAAAACATGCGCGATAAATTATGATGTAAAAGTTGAAAAATTGGCTTCTGATGCAAATATCCCAATAATTTCTATGGATGCGCATGAAAATTTGGAAGAAATTTACTCTAAACTTCAAAAACTTGAACCTTCTGATTTGTCGCGGTTCGCAAATTCTAAAATTTTTGATTGGTCTAAATTTGATGAATTAATTATTTAAAAAAATGAATTATTCTTCTTCTTTTTTCTCTTTCCCAAATAAGAAATTGTAATTATTCATAAATGTTTTATCAAACGTATTTGATGCAGAATTTGTCATTTCTGTAGACCAGTGTGCAAAATCTTCTGATGTTATTTTACCGTCAAGTGCTCCTTCACCGCCTTTTGCCTCTTTATCTTTGTCGGTATCAAATGTTGCAACTGCCGCTGACATTTCTTTCCAGTCAATTTTATTATCTTTATTTTGATCTAATTTTCCAAATGCTGCTTGAGCTTTTTGCATAGCAACAGCTTTTTCATCTGAATCGGCATTGCTTTTTAAACTATGATTCAATTCATAATTGACGAATTCGTCTATGCTTATTTCGCCGTCTTTGTTGCCGTTAGAATTATCTATTTCTGCTAAGAAGGATTTCCCATATTCTTTGACATCATCTTTATATGTGTCGTTGTTTTCAGAAATAGTGAAAGCTTTATCTTCAACAGCCTTTCCTTCATCATCGAGCATTTGATTTGTTGCTTCATTCAGAGCCTTACCTTTTGTAGTATCTTGATCTTTATCTACAGCTCCTGCAAAATCGTAAGAAGCCTTCTGCATTGTGTTTATAGTATTATAAATATTCGGATACATTGAATTTTGACTGTTAGCTTTAATCTTTTGAGCATCTAAATATCCCCATTGTGCAGCAAGTGCATTGCCGTATTGAGTATTCATTGTATTGAACATGTTTGTAGGGCTGAAAACTCCAAGCCCCAAAGGATTTGACATTGGATTAAACATTGAAGGCATACCAAAACCCATTCCGCCTCCAAAACAGCCTGCGCCCATCCCGAAGATACTGCCTCCGCAGCAATTAGTGCTGTTTCTTAAAACATAGCTTGTGACTGCAGTTTGCATTAAGCCTGAACCTAATTTTTGGAATGCGTTACCTATGTTTGCCCAATTTGTCATTATACTCTCCGATTTTATATCTTATATATATAAAGTATATACACAATATAAAATTGCCTCATGATTTTCGGTTACTTACTCTATTCCCTTGTACCGAGAGTATTTTGCACTAATTTAACATTTCTTAATAAAAAAAGGAACTCTATTAAAGAGTTCCTTTTACAATTGCCCTGGGCCAGACTTGAACTGGCACTGGATTTAACTCCAACCGGATTTTAAGTCCGACGCGTCTACCGATTCCGCCACCAGGGCATATTTAGTTTTCAATCTATACCCCGGCGAAATCGGTAGACGGCGTCTACTCTCCCCTCCTTCTTTTTCGATAATCAATCGAAAAAGCGGAGTCCTTGCCGCCAGGGTTTATTTAATTTTCAAATTTTATATTGCATAAATAAGCCTCTTTATATTGCTCCAAGCCTATTTGCGTATATTTATATTAGAACAAATAATTTTTAATGTCAAGATTTTATTTAAGCGGGTATGATTCTAAATATTTAGACAATTCTTCCGTTTTGGATTTTAAGGTATTAACAATTCTTGTTGTTTCTGCTTTAATCAAATTTTCGTTTTGCAATGTTACTTTCCCGAAAAGTGGAGGATAATTAACATTTTTCAAAAACATGTCTTTAAAATTTTTGATATCCTCATAATCGTTTTTATCAATTATAGCTGCCACATCTGTCAAATCAATAAATAACTCTCCCAATGCAATTTTGGCTTTTACAATTTTTTTTGAATTAATATATTTCTGTATTTTCAGCATATGTGAAAGTATTAATTCATAGTTATTTTTTATTTTAGATTTTTTATCGGGCATATAATTTTTAAAATAATTAATTGTCTGGCTGTATCCTGATTCAATAAGTTCCAGACGTTTGTTTTCATTAATATTGAAATCGACTACAACTATATCGCCTGTGTTTAGAACAATGTAATCAAATTTGTCTTTATCCGCATAAAGATTTGTTATAAATGATGTGGACATTGCAGTCATACAGCTGTAGACTGCATTAGCATAATCAATGCCTGATATATCATTTTTATCATTTGTGTCATAATAGCCTTCAAGTCTGAATTCAAGTATTCTTTCGTCTTTTAAAAGCAAATTTTTTGAAAGCTTCCACATCGGCCAGCTCTTTTGTAAATCACCGTCTACAAGAAGAGTATTATTGTATTCAATAGGTTTCATAAGCCCTGGCATACAGCAAGAAATTCTGACTGCCGATGCTATCTCATAATCAGGTGTTTCAAATTTTGAAAATTCTTTGCATTCAAAATTTGAAAGATTTGTTGTAATAACAACTAGATTTTTATCGATATCTTTGAATGTAACGGCGCGATTTGCCCCTTTTTTGTACTTTTCTCCGTAAAACTTCTTTTCAATAAGCTCTCTGACCCATTCTAAAAATACTTCCCCCTTGCTTAGAGCAAAAATAGGACCAATCCCTATAGAAATATCTTTAAAAAGCTCAAAATTAACCTTTATAAAAACTTCTTTCAAATCTTCTGCACTGTAGCCGACAGCAAGCAAAGCTGCAATAATTGAGCCTACCGATGATCCTGCAAGGGTATGAGGACTAATTCCGAGTTCTTCCATTGCTTTTACGGCACCTATGTAGGCCATTCCGCGGATTGCTCCACCCCCGAACAAACATGCGTATTTAAAACTGTTATTCATACAATTATTATACTATAATTTAAAATTTTATATCTGTATTAAACAGTGTATTTTTATAATAGTTTATGTCATCAGACGGTTGTATAAATTTCCTGTCAGCTTCTGATGCTGGCAGAAAAACACCGAATTTTTTACCTTCATAAACAACTTTCCACTCTTTAGAATTTTTGAGTTTATTATAAATCGGATACATATTTTCTAAAATCATGACATCAGGCGGAAAGTTTTCTAAAACAAAATTCCAATTCGGGTAAGCAAGAAAAAATTCTTTCAGTGCCGGCACCATATAGTCGTAATAAACTTCTTCATATCTTCCGTCCATAAATATAAGATTATTTGGATATAGTTTGTAAGACACGTAGCTTCCAAATCCGAAATTTGTCAATATATTACCTTTCAAATTATTTATTTTGACAAATTCAACTTCTTTAACAGGATAAATATCAATTCCTGCAGGGACAGAAAAGTTTTTGGCAGTAAGCGTAAACAGTGAAATAAAGAGAATTGCCGCATAGACTGCTTTATCTTTCCACCAGGGAAATTTGAGATTTTCGATGAGTTTATAAAAATCCTCATATACAAAACATACAGATGCAACAGCAAAAAACGGCAGTAGTTTTACATGCTCGATTGCAAGATACAGTGTTGATAAAAGAACAATAAGTTTTACTTTATCCGCCTTTAAATACCAATCTTTGATTGAGTTAAATCTTATATTTTTGAATATAAAAATGCCTTCAATGATAACGGAAGCAAACATGAAAACCTTGAATTCTATTTGTTTTGCCAGATAATATTTTGAGAATAATCCCCACCATTCAACAATATATGGTCTCTGCATTGTATTTGCCATAAAAAGAAATTTTATATAATCATATCCCCACGGATTTATGAAAAGAGCAGGAAGACATACCGCGAGTGTTATCAAATATTTTTTGAACGGTTTCTTGTTTAAAAATTCGCCGAGTGTGTACATTCCGAGAAGCCCGAGACCGGAGACTACTCCTCCGTGTACATTGTTCCAGAAAATTACTAAAAAAGGTATTAAATAAAGCAGTTTGTTACTGCCGTTTCGGACTTTTTCCAGAAGATAAATAAATATTGTAAACAGCAAAAAGCTGAACATGTGGCACCTTACAGGGCTGTTTAAATTTGTCATGACAGCCATAAGGGCAAAAAAGTAGAATAAAATATTATACGGGTTAATACTTGTTCTTATTTTTACAATTCGAGAGGCAGTAAAGAATATTAAGAAAAGCATTATCGCTTGCAAAATTATAAGGCTGTATGCCCCGAAAAGTTTTAAAACCGTATAGAAGATTACTCCTGATCCCCATTCATGATCCCACCAGGTGTGAACGGGAGTATATGATAAAAAGTCTGAAGTAAGTACATGCCCTCCTTCAACAACCCCCATGCCGGCTATTAAACGCGCCCACAAATCAAAATCAAAATTATTTGCCGTTGTAGAGAATGCAAGTATCAGCAAGAATAATGTTATATAAAATAATATCCCCTTTTTATCCATAAATTTTATTTTAGCATAAAAATAAGCATTTTGAGTGCATTTTGCATTAAAAAATCCCGCTTCAGAAAGCGGGATTTTTGATTTTTATAAGTTTAACAAATTAAGCTGCAACAGAACCTTCGATTTCTCTGATTAAGTATTCTGCAACCCATTCAAAATCTTTATTATTTTCAGCAGCTTTTTTCAAATATTTAACGGAAGCATTGCCTATTCTGATCAAAGTCATGGCAACAACACCTCTTTTAATGCCTCTTACAACCTGAAGTTCATCAACAAGCTGCGGAAGGGCTGATGTACCGATATTTACAAGTTCGTTTTCCAATTCATTTTTAGTAGTGTTGTCTGCATTTTCTAATTTTGAAAGAATTTCATTAACTGTTTCCATTATAATTATCTCCATTTATCTTATCTATATTCTGATTATAAACTAAAAAATATTCAAAGTCTGATTTCCTTACATAATCTTTATATGTTTTTTATGAGGTTAATAAAGTTAATAAGAGAATAGGTGAATAATTTCTTTACACCCCACCCGGCCCTCCCCCGAGGGAGGAAGTATGTGTTGTGTGAGCAGCGCACTCCCTTGCAATGAAGTTCATACAAGATTCAAATGGCGGATGGAACGGCACGTTCCCTTAGCTGTAAATCTTGAATGTTCTTTCAACGTTTTTATCAATTGCTGTTTTTATTGATTCATATTCAGTTTCAAGTGAATTGTGTTCTGTATCAATATTTTTCAGTTCAAGATCATACATTTTATCTTTGTTTTCTATTTTATTCATAGCTGCATTGTATTCTGCTTCGGCGATTGCAACTGCTTCCGAATTTGTTTGTTCTGTTATATCACTGCAGTTTGAATATATGACAGAGTTCCAGTTATAGCTTGAATCAACCTGTTCAAGAGTTACAAGTCCGCTTTCAAAGGCAAATTTAATCCATTCGGGACTTGATGCAAGTCCGTCCTGTAAGACTTTATAACCTTTCTGCATTCTTGTAAACAGGTTTGTATACCATTGTGCTTTTGCATCGCCGTTTTCATTGTATGAATCAGTAACGTTGCTTGTGTCAATCCAGGCTGTTTTGGGCTCTCCATAAGTGTTCATAACCCTGTCTAATGTTACAACTTCAAAGATATTTTTAAATGATTGTATTTTCTCTTCTGGTATATCTTTTCCGTCAATTTTTCCTGTTTGCATATCCTGTTTAATTAAATCAACATCTTGCAGATATGCAAAAAGACTGTCAATGTCGGATGTCGGATTACTGCCGAAAATTGTGCGGTAAAGCTCTTCAGCAGCGCTGCGGCAGCTCTGGTATTCTAACCAGCCTATATCCTCTGCGGATTCAGGAGTAAATTCTTCAGGATTCCAAAAAGAATATATACCTTGTTTAATTGAGTCAATTACTGTCTGAGCTGTTGATTTAATGGTTTCAAGCTCTACTGCCATAGTCTGAGAAAAAGATATTTTTGATGGTGCGGTTCCTCCTGTTCCTTTAAGATAGTCTAAAGCATCTTCAGGTATGGATATCTTAATATAATCTTCACTGTTTGGATCTGTGCCTTTTGTAAAAACATAATTCCCGTCAACTTTTGTAGGATTAGTTAGTGTAATTTCTTCACTTGCAGCAGCTTCCTCAGAGTCTTCTTCAGTTTCATCAAGTGTATTTGTTCCGGTTAAAGTAAATGTAGACCCGTTCCAGGTAACTTTATATTCAAATACTGGCGTTCCATCATTTTGTTCTGGTTCATACTTTCCGCTTTCTTCGTTATATACTGCATTTAATGTCATATAAAGAGCTTTTTCTTCTGTATTATACTGGAAGAGATATTCACTTGAACCGTCAGCCGTTAAATCATAAGATGTTGTCCCATTTAGAGAATCCGTGAGATTCTGGGTTAATTCTGACAAAGCTGTATTATCATTGGCATATATGCCAACTTTTGTTATAAAGTTTTTCAGGTTTTCAACTTCTTTTGTAACACTGTCTATATTTTCAGCTTTATTAATTGCATTTTCAATGGTTTCTAAAGTTTTTCCATCGTCAGTTTCAAGTTTTTCTAATTTTGCATCCATTCTTTCGGCAAGGGTTGCACAATAAATATCATATTTTTCGTTGAAATTTGACAAAGCTCTTGAATAGTTATAGTAATCTGCTGAAGCAACAGTATTATAGTATCCGTTATATATTTCTGTTGTTCCGTCTGCTTTAGTGTATGTCCCTCCGAAATACATGGCTTCAAGTTCTTCAGGTGTATAACCTGTAGATAACATTTCTTCTTCCGTAGTACCATTTTCCCCTTCTATTAACCTGCCGGAGGCATAAGCTACCTTACCGACATCATTTGGATTTAGTGCTGTTGTTTCATTAAAAGTATATTCGCTGAGATTATCAAAATAAGTTGTTGTTTCTTCCAGACCGTACATCCCGAGGAATTTGTTCACATCGCCGTCAGCGGCCTGAAAATTCTTTGCATCTTTTTCTGATACAAGAATCTGTCCCGAAGAATTTGAAATTGCGTACTGGTTATTGTAAGGGTTGAATGCAGTTAAAGAATTGTAAGTCAACTGCTGATAGCTGGTTTTATTGTCAGCATCATAATTAGTAAACATCATCTGTGTATCATTCAATGCCTGAACATAGGCATCACTTACCTGTGCACTCTTGGTAGCAAGACGCATTTTATCATTATTGATAAGTTGAGCCCTCAACTCGTTGTCAGAGATACGAGAAGTTATTGATAACAATCTGGCTTGTCCTGCTGCCATTCCCATAGTTGACGCTTAATCCTTTCAATTTTCCTTAGTAACTTTCACTATGGTATATCGGACTTTTTGTATAAAATCTTTAATAATTCGGTTATGTATTGTTACAAATTGTAATAATTATTCTTATGTAATTTTTTACCTGATATTTCAGAATGAAGATTGTCAATCTTGAAAGAGACAGGAAAAAGATGCGAAAATAAATTCGGCATGACAGTTTTTATTTTATGCCATCCTGATCTTGTTTCAAAATCCCAGCATCTGTTACATACATTTTGCGCTTCTTACAGTTTTAACAGTGCACTTTGCAGACGTTCAAGTTTTTTAATGGAAGTTCCTATCCCGCACAAAAGCATTGTTGAAATTTCGTTTGTTTTTTCATCTTCTATATTAAATTCGTCAAAAAATTTTTTAGACAGCTCATACCCTGTCCAACCGTCTTTTTTTATTAGAATTTTTGTTATATCATCACCGCCAAAATCAATATTTTTTACTGATTTTTTTAATTTTTCTATTGTTTCGATAAGTTTATTAAGTTTTTTTCTCCCTTTTTCAGAATTTAGAAAATTTATATTAGCTTCAATTGTCGCTAAAAGCGGATAAGATGGCGATGTTGTATTAATCATGTCCAGTGCTTTGCAGGCATCGACATCGCAATTAATATGCAGCAAGGCTGTCGGATTTAAGCCGCCTGCAGTCTTGTGCAGTGATTGAACTGTAAAATCAGCAATATTTACCGCACTTTGCGGAAGCTTATCTGAAAACGGGTATAAAGCTCCATGTGCTTCGTCTACAATTAAATAGGCATGATTTTTTTCGCAGATCTGCTTTAATGATTTTATGTCGGAGATAATCCCCTCATAGCTTGGAGATGTAACAATAACTGCTTTAACACCTTTTATATCAATTAATTCGGGAGTCGTTTTATCCGGCACACCCCATTCCTTAATCAATGGCAAATCGTAATAAACAGGTTCACACCCTGCTAATTTGACAGCATTTTCATGGCACGGATGCGCATTTCCCCAGATCAAAACTTTATCACCTCTTTGGGTACAAGCCAAAACAGAAGCAATTATACCGCTTGTTGAGCCGTTTGTTAAAAAATAAGTATAATTTGTCTTATAAATCTTTGCCGCTTTTTTTTGAGCTTCTGAGAGAGCTGTTTGCGGATCATGCGCATCAGTTTCAGATATATCGTATTTATAAAACTGCCTGAATTTGTTAAATATAAAAAATTTTTGACCGTGCGAAGGCGTTGTAAATAAAATTTTATTATTTTTTTTTCTTAATAATCTTATAAGGCTCATTAAGACTCTCTCTCTAACCCTCCCACAAGGGAGGGGATAATAATATCCGACCCCTCTCACTAACTCTCTTCCCATAGGGGCGAGAGAGTTTGATATAATTTTATCATTCTGTATGATAGACTGAGCAAATTAATGCAGTTCCTTATGGGGCGGGTGGAACGGCTACGTTCCCTATTTGTTTTGGATTTCGATGCTACGCTTTGTACAGAATTGTGTCAACGTCATCTTATCTTTGCTTGAATTATATTCAAATCTGCCGGAAACAGTGTATCCGCCGTTTTCACGTTTTTCAATTCTTATCGGACTAAAACGGCATTCCACAGACTGTTCTTCAGACAACGGCAGAACTATTGAATACTCTCTTTCAATATTGATATTTTCATTAGTTCTGAACTTCATACCGCCGGCAGAGATATCAAGCGTGGTAATTTTATTAATACCTCCGTCAAATATCAGATCAAGGTCATACACATATTTTATACGTGTGTATTGACGTCTCTGCAAAAATCTGTGTTTTGCAGGATTTGCTATTTTTACTCTTTTGCCTTCAACTGTTTCGGGAAACGAATCAAAATACAATGTTCCATGATTAGTCTGCGTGTAAAATTCGCAGTAATTATGGCGCAATATTCCCTGTGGCTCATAATCAAGCTCTATTGTAAAATATCTTGGTTCAACCTCAACAATAGTACCTTTGTTTGCGCATTTAAAGTCTGAAGGCACAACTGTTATTCTTCTGTCTTTTTCAATTAATTCTCTCATAATATCCTCTCTTGCATCAATTATACTATATCTCTTAAATTTTGTCGATATCTTAACAAAAAAAAGCTCCCCTTATATATTGAGGAGCAAATACTGAGCAATCAGAAGAGTTGAGGATTTACATTTATATAATACTAATTTTTATATGCATAATCATTCAACAAAATATTAATTCTTTACACAAAAAAATAGCCCCTAAGTACTAGAGGCTATTTTTTATTTAAAGTGTATCGATTATTCCTTAAGGAATGATTCGTAATTTCTTGCCAGCAGATGTGTTCTGACCTGATTGATTAAATCAAGCGCTACACCGACCATGATTATTAATGAAGTTGCGCCAATACCCTGCAGAGTTTTAATGTTTGTAACATAGCTTGCGAGAGATGGCACAAGAGCAATAATACCGAGCCCCATTGCTCCGATAAATGTTGTTTTGGTTAAAATTTTATCAAGAGCTTCTGCTGTCGGTCTGCCTGGTTTAATCCCCGGAATTGAAGAACCGTATTTCTTTAAATTATCCGCAATATCTTTCGGCTGCATATTCGGCATAATTGAAGCATAGAAAAATGTTAATGCAACAATTAACAAGAAATACAGCACGTAATATGTTATACCGTCAGGACTTAACACCTGATTCAGGTGTATTACAACATTTTTAACAGCTTCGCTTTTAAAATTTGCCTGTCCGACAAGACTTAAAACAGTCGAGGGGAAAAGCAGAATTGCAATAGCAAAGATAATCGGCATAACACCGCCCGGATTAAGTTTAAACGGAATAAAAGAATTCATACCGCCGTAAACTTTGTTTCCGACCTGCCTTTTAGGGTTGACAATAATAACTTTTCTTACGGCTTCCTGCATAATTACAATGAAAATCATTGCAGCAAAAAATATAAGAAGCAATACTGCAAGCCCCAGCTGCATCATAGAATTATGCGCAACAATCTGCGCGGTTCTTGATGCATAAATCGGAATACCTGACAAGATACCGATAAAGATGATTAACGATCCGCCGTTTCCTATACCTTTCTCGGTAATAAGCTCCGAAATCCACATAACAAGCACCGAGCCTGCCGTTAATACAACTATTGAACTTATAAAGAACATAAGCGGATTAACGTTAGGCAATACTGCGCCCGGTAAGTGGTGCAAATATAACATAAAAATTAAAGACTGAAATACCGCCAGCACAACCGTAAATACACGCGTGTACTGGGACAATTTCCTTCTACCTGCTTCTCCTTCTTCTTTCTGCAGTTTTTCAAGCGATGGAATAACAACAGAAACAAGCTGGATAATAATCGATGATGTGATGTAAGGTCCGATGCCAAGTGCAAATATTGAAACTTTTCCAAGAGCACCACCCGAGAATAAATCCAAAAAGCCAATTATATTATTCCCTTGAGCGATATTTTGGAAAATCTGGTTATTTATACCGAATAAAGGCATCTGTACGCCAAATCTGAATGCAGCTATCATCAGGAACGTAAAGAAAATTTTTTCTTTCAAGCCTGATGCCTGCCACATAGACATCAAATCTTCGGTTGTAGGCATTTTCATTTTTGGTGCCATTATACTAACTCAACCTTTCCGCCTGCTTTTTCAATTTTTTCTTTTGCTGATGGTGTTACATAACAAGCTTTTACAGTAACAGCGCCTTTTAATTCGCCGTTGCCTAAAACTCTTAAGCCGACACAAGAAGGATGAACTCTTCCTGCTTCTTTCAAAATTTCAAGAGAAACTTCTTTCAGACCGTACTGAGCAATTCTGCCAACATTGATTTCAGCATATTGAAGCTGGTTAATAATTTTGAAGCCTTTCAATTTCGGCATCTGTCTGTAACCTGGCATCTGACCGCCTTCAAAACCTCTTTTAGCAGAGCTTCCAGAACGCTGTCCTTCACCGTTATGACCGCGGCAGGAAGTTTTACCTCTGCCTGACGAACGGCCTCTGCCTACTCTTTTAATTTTATGTGTTGAACCTTCTGCAGGTCTTAAATCTTCTAATGTAATTGTCATTTTTTTTTCCTTTCTTACTCGCTTTCGCTTACGCAATACCGGAAGAACAGAGGTCAGAATTTTAAGAAATCAGGCTGTTTTGCCATCTTTCAATCTTGGCCTCCGAGCTTCTTATTCTACTATTTGAACTAAATGAGGCACTTTGTTAACCATGCCTAAAATAGTTGCACTGTTGTAGTGTTCTACTACCTGATTTTGTTTTTTCAAACCTAAACCTGCAACAACCTTGCGCTGAGCTTCAGAAGCTCCGATAAGGCTTTTTACAAGTTTAATCTTTATTTGTTTTAATTCTGTTTTTGCCATTTTGTTATTTCCTTTTTTATATTTTATTTATTACAGTTTATATGTGAATAGGTTAACAGGTGAATTAGTTCATTACGTTAAATATTTTGAACTGCTGTCTTCCTATTATCAGAGTATCTAGTTAAGCAGTTCCGCCATTGTTAAGCCGCGTTTTTTAGCAACTTCAGTAAAAGGTGTAAGAGCTTTTAATGCTTCTAAAGTAGCGTTTGCAGCATTAAGAGGTGCTTTTGAACCTAAGGATTTTGCTAAAATATTTTCAATACCTGCAAGTTCAAGAACTAAACGAACTGCACCGCCGGCAATAATACCTGTACCTTGTGAAGCAGGCTTAAGCATAACAGCACCTGCACCTGAACGTCCCGTAATCGGGTGAGGAATAGTTGTTTTGAAGATAGGCACTGTGATAAGATTTTTTCTTCCGTCAGCTATTGCCTTTTGAATTGCAATAATAACTTCGGAAGCTTTTGCACATCCAACACCTACCTGACCTTTTTTGTTTCCGACAATAACGATTGCACGGAAGCTTAATTTTTTACCGCCTTTTACAACCTTAGTTACACGGCTGATTTGAACAACACGTTCAATCCATTCTGATTGAGGCTTTTCTTCTGTTGTTTCAATTTTTTGTTTTTTGCCGCGTCCGCGTCTTTGACCGCGTACAGGTTTTTCTTCAGCAGATTCTTCAACAGTTTCAGAAGCGGTTTCTTCAACTGTTTGTGCTGATGTATCTTCTGTTTCAACAGAAGTTTCTTCTACTGTAATTTCGTCTTTGTTTTCTAAATCCATTGATTTTTACCTTTCGTTTAACTTGTCATTCTGAATAGGTTTCAGAATCTGATTTCTATTAAATTAACGAATATACCACAAAATAAGGCTGATTAAAGCCTATGGTAATAATATTCGTGAGTAACTTTTCTGACAAAAATAATTATTACCTAAAAAAATATATTTTGCAAGCGATTATATTTGTCCGGCTTTAACTTCATTTACAAATTCGTCAAAAGATACATGTTTTGCATTATTCCTTTGAAGAAATTTTTTGAATTTAGGCATGTCAATGTCGGCTAATTCTTTATAAACTTTAGCATTGCAAAGATGAGCCGGAAATTTTTCTTCATAAGCTTTACCCGCAAGTTTCCAAATTCGAACTAAATTGGGGATAAAGTTTTTTACATTATACAGTGTAAGTTTAATTTTATCCTTACCAGTAAATACAAGCATGGGAAGATTTGTAAGTGTATCGTAACTGATCAGATTATTGCGGACAGCGTTATTAATAACCCATCTTTGCGATGTTCGTTCTTTTGAAGCAACTTTTTTTAAATGATCCCAGAAATTAGATTGTTCAAAGGATTCAGCCCTGAATACAGTATTATTTTTGCAAAAATCCTTAAAGTTTTTGGCAAAGTAAACAAATTCCTGCGGAGATGTTTTTACAACTCTGATAGAAGTAAAGTTCTGATTAAATCTATGTTGATTTATGTTGTTTTCTACTTTCATAGTATTCCTTTAGTAAGTTAAACAAATTATATAATTAAAATTTTTGTTACTTCAAAATATTTTCAAGCGTATTAATCATGCAGGACTTAAATCTGTCGCATTCTTCTTTGTTTTTTGCTTCAAATCTAAGCGTAAAAACAGGCTCCGTATTGCTCTGCCTTATCAGCGCAAATCCTCCGTCAAAAACTATTCTCATGCCGTCAAGAGTAATTATTTCTTTAATATCAGAACCAAACATATTTCTGTTGCTCTCTATACACTGTTTGAATTTTTCAAGCACTTCTTTTTTCTTTTCATTCGGGCACGGAAAGCGGACTTCAGGAGAAGAACAAACTTCATCAAAAGGTTTAAGCATATCAGAAATTTTGAAATTCGGATTAACTTTCTTATGCTTCGAAATAATTTCAATAATTCTGCATCCTGCATAAATCGCATCATCAAAGCCGTAGTATCTGTCTTTAAAGAATGTATGACCGCTCATTTCGCCTGCAAGAAGAGCATTTGTCTCTTTCATTTTATCTTTAATAAAGCCGTGTCCTGTTTTACACATAACGGCATTACCTCCGAGTTTATTAATTTGGTCATAGAGCACCTGCGAGCATTTTACTTCGCTGACAACAGTAGGACAGGTACCTGTTTTTTTGCAATCTTGAATCAAATCCGTTGCGTAAATCAAAAGTAATTTGTCGCCGGTTAAAAATTTCCCGTCTTCATCAATAATTCCGATTCTGTCACTGTCGCCGTCATAGGCTATTCCGACATCTGCATTATTTTCAACTACAACTTCTTTAAGTGTGTCAAGTGTTTTTTCAACACTCGGATTAGGGTGATGATTCGGGAAATTTCCGTCAGGCTCTGAGAACAATTCTATAACATCACACCCGAGTTTTCTGTAAAGTTCAGGCCCTACAACACCTCCTGTTGCGTTTGCACTGTCAACTACAACTTTAACCCCTTCTCCTTTTTTAGCGAAACGTCTTTCCATATCTTTGATGTAGTCAGGAATTATATTATATTGTCTTACCGCTGAAGTGCAGGACTTAGCGGATGAAGGAATATCTGTCCATTGTTTGAATGTTACGTCTTTAACTTCTGCAATTTGTTTTTCTGAAAGAGTTCTTTTGTTGTAAGTCATTTTTAAGCCGTTGTATTCTTTCGGGTTATGGCTTGCAGTAATAATTGCAGCTGCAATAATATTATATCCAGGAATTCCGACAACTTCAGAATAATACCCGATAGGAGTAGGGGCAAGACCGAGCTGTATGACATTTGCTCCGGTAGAAGTTATACCTTCCGTTAAAGCTTTTTGAAGTGCGGGAGAATGAAGCCTTGCATCTCTTGTGATAGTAATCCACATATCAGACTCTTTTTTACCTGATTGTTGTCTTAACCACTCAACAAAGCCGCGTCCCGTATTGAAGAAAAGCTCCTCTGTTATATCTTCTCCGTAAATTCCTCTTATATCATTCTTTCCGAACGCATGTTCATATTTTTTCATATTAAGTTCTCCCCTTATAATTATTGTATAATTATAGCATGAAAAATTTTTTGGCAAATTTATCCGATAACGAACGCTTTACAGGCTGGATTTTTATTCTCCCTGCACTTATCGGGACATTAATTTTTATTGTAATTCCTGTTATTTGTTCGTTCGGGTTAAGTTTTGCAAAATGGGATCTGCTAAATCCTATTCAGTTTGCCGGTTTGAACAACTATAAAGAAATATTGTCTGACGCTCTTTTTTACAAAATACTGTGGAATACTGTTGTATTTGCGCTATCTACTTCTGTTTTCGGTGTGATTATTCCTCTTATTCTTGCCTGCATTTTGAATTCAAAGATAAGAGGTGCCGAATTTTATAAAACAGCATATTTTTTGCCGTTTATAACACCTATGATTGTTATTGGCGTTGTTTGGGAATGGATTTTTGATCCTAATATCGGCTTTTTAAATCATATCTTACATGTGCACATAAACTGGCTTTATGACACACATTATGCAATGACGGCACTGATAACAGTTTCTGTGTGGAAACTTATCGGATATAATATGCTGATATTTTTAACTGGTTTGTCGGGAATTTCCCAAAGTTTATATGAAGCTGCCAAAATTGACGGTGCAAATCATTTTCAGACATTCAAAAATGTAACCGTTCCAATGCTTTCGCCTACAATATTTTTTGTTGTTATTATAACGGCAATAAGTTCTTTTCAGGTTTTTGACTTGATTTATTTAATGACGCAGGGCGGACCTTTTGACAGTACTAATGTTCTTGTTTATGCAATTTATAAAAATGCTTTCGAATATTTTAACGCAGGCAAGGCATCCGCCATTGCCTACGTGCTATTTATGATTATCTTAGTGTTAACCTTAATACAGTGGAATTTCAGAAAGAAACTTGTTTATAACGAAGATTAAACAGTATAATTTTTCATTATATCATCAACCGTAACACTGTTTTTAACCTCTCCGCCGATAAGTTTTCTGAATTTATGACCGAGTTCTCCAAGCTCTATTATGCCATTGAAAGACGTTTTAGCCGGAGATTCATCACTATAGTTAGTTACTGATTTTTTCCCAAGTCTGAAATTTGAAAATATTCCTGATGGAGTTTCTCCATGAATTAATAAAATATCGCCCTTATTTGCGTTTTTAATATTATGCAGAGCGCTGTCCAAAGTACCGAGCTGTTTAGTTTCTTTTGCATATTCAACTACTTCTCTGAATGCTCTGTTAGGTACAAATTTTGCAGTAAATACAGGATGATTGCAAGTCTTTTGAATTTCCATATAATATACCTCCGGGTCTTGTTTTTTTTATAAAATATTCATAAATAAAATTTTTTGCTGTTTGATAAACTTTTGTTACAAAATTTATTTATTTGTTAAAGAATTAAAAAAACATTCCGTATTAAATAAAAGTGATAGGGAGTGTTAATCATGTTTGAAGATTTAAAAAAAGAAAAAATAGTTGTTGAGATAACAAATCTTGTTGAAAAAGCCGAAAAAACGCAACAAGATATTGATTCTTACTGTGAGTTTATGAAAGGTGTAATTTTAAATACATCAGGATTAAACTAACCGCCTGATGAAAATTTTTAGTGAAAATAATATATTATTTTTATGAAAATTGTAATTCTAGGCGGGGTAGCAGCAGGCGCAAAAGCTGCGGCAAAAGCGGGCAGGCTTTTGCCTGATGCGGAAATAAATTTATACACTGACGACACGCATATTTCATACTCGGCGTGCGGTCTGCCTTACTATATAGAGGGAAATTTTGAAGATTATAAACAGCTTCTTGTCAGATCGCCTGAAGATTTTGAAAAAAAAGGAGTTCATATTCACCTTAAAAGCAGGGCAGTTAAAATAATTCCTGAAGCCAAACAGGTGCTTATTCAGGATTTGACAACTCAACGCGCTTATCTTGTTGAATATGATAAATTAATTATTGCAACAGGTGCAAGACCGGTTATACCAAAAATTAAAAATGTTAATCTGCCCGATATATTTACGCTCAGAAAAATAGAAGACGGAATTGCAATAAAAGAAAAGGTTCAAAAATCAAAGCACGGAACAATTATCGGCGGCGGTTACATAGGTATGGAGCTGTTAGAGGCGCTCGTTAAACAAAACGTAAAAGCTACACTTGTAGAATATGCTCCTAATATAATGCCTGTTTTTGATGAAGATATATCCAGACTTATTCTTGAGCAGCTTAACTCAATTAACAAAGGACGTTTTGAAATCCTTACTTCTGAACTTGTTACAGAGTTTTCAGGCGACATAAACGGAGTTAAACTTGTGAGAACAGGTACAGGTAAAGAATTTAATACTGATTTTGTAATACTTTGTACGGGGGTAACTCCTAATGTTGAGATAGCAAAAGATGCAGGTGTTGAAATAGGCATAACAGGGGCAATACGCGTAAATGAAAAAATGGAAACCAGTATTCGGGATATTTATGCCTGCGGTGATTGTGTTGAAGAAAATCTGATAGTCAGCGGCACTAAAATATGGATGCCGCTCGGTTCTAATGCAAATAAAGAGGGTAGAACTGCGGCTATAAATGCCTGTGGAGGAGACGAGAAATTTCCCGGAGTTTTAGGTTCTTCAGTTACAAGATGTTTAAATCTTACAATGTCCATGACGGGCTTGACCGAGAAAAAAGCTTCTGCTTTAGGCTTTAAGCCTGTATCTGTAACCGTTACCAAAAATGATAAAGTCGGTTATATGCCAAATGTTAATAATATAACTTTGAAGCTTACAGCAGATTATGAAACAGGCAAACTTCTCGGCGGCCAGGCAGTCGGGGCGGGAGATGCAGATAAAAGAATAAATTCTCTTGCTGCCGCGCTTCTTGCAGGTATGACTGTGGAAGAATTTTATAACAATGACTTAACTTACGCACCGCCGTTTTCACCGACAATAGATCCGCTTCTTAACGCTGCGCAGATGCTTTTGTCGAAAATTATGCCAAAAGATTAGCAATATATTTGGCCACTCCTTCGCCCATAGAAAAACAGCTGCCCTGTACACGCAAAGCCCCCTGCGACATAAAATCGGCAGAAAGGCATCTGCCGGCGACAAACAGGTTATCTATATCTGCAGACATAAGGCTTTCTATCGGAAGCTGATAATCTTTTACTGCCTTTAATGTTGATTTACCTCTGGTGTTTGAATGAACATCAACAGGATAATCCGACACTACCACGGGATGTTCAAACTTTTTACCGCTCAAAAGGTCATCAATTGTATACACATATTTCCCTTTAATTCTTCTTGAAACCCTTACGCCGAGCATATCCGCAATATTTGATATAAACGCATTTTCAAATCCAGGGAAATAAATTCTGCAAAACTGCAGATATCTGTATATGTTCTGACGCGCCAACAGCAAGGCTTTTGAGATATTTTTCACCTCAAGAGAATTTCTGTAATCAATTATGCGAGGGCAGTTAAAAGCAACAGTATCAGGCATTCCCGGAACCGTAAATATCTGAAAATAGTTAGTATCATACTCATTCAGTATGCCTTTTTCTACTGCGTCTTTAAATAGAGGCGCTAAAGCCCACTTTTTGTCAGGATCCCACGTATAAGCAGTAGAAAGATGTATACAACCGTCAATATGCTCTACGGTTGTAACATTTCTATCTTTATCATATTCTTCAATCCACCTGGCAAAAGTGTTAAGATCAATACCACCCATCATAAATCTGAGAGTTACAGGCTGAAACTCGTCAGGTTTTTCCAGAAAATTACAATTACAAATTTTCCCGACAACACAATTTCCTGTTGCGTCAATTACGTATCTCGCTTCGACAGATACCGATAATTCTTTTTGAGGAATATGTAACTCATCGTTATATGCCGATAATATTTCTTTGGTTATTTTAATTTTTTTTATTTTTTTGTCTTCTATTTTTATACCTAATATATTTGTATCAAAAAAGAGTTCAACATTTGCCCTCTTCATCAAATTATCAAGCGCTATTTTTGTTATTTCAGGATTAAACCAGGCGGGGTTGCCCATATATGTTGTTTGACCGCCAAGTCTGTGGCACTCGTCAATCAGCGAATTTTTAAAATCAGTATTTATCTGATTGTTACCGGATTTCATAACCGGAATTACAAGCCCTGAAGTAATTGTGCCGCCCAAATGAATATTTTTTTCTATTAATAAAGTTTTAAGCCCGAGTTTTCCTGCAGTATAGGCGGCAGCACAGCCTGCCGTGCCTCCTCCTATTATTACAACATCATATTTATTCATAATTATTCATTATACGTATTTAGGTAAAAATTGTAAAATAATTAACTTATATTACATTCTTAATGTGCATATTTGCCTTTTTACACTGTTTTATGTACCGCGAACTTGACATTAGAGGAGAATTTTCAACCTCTTTTTTGTGAGCGGCGATTATTGCCTCGTTAGTAAGGTTTAAATTTTTATCACGATAAAATATACCCGCTTTAGTTTTTAAAAGCCCTAAATCGTATTCTGAAAGTTCATATTTTATAAGAGATTTATTTTTAACTGCAATTGTGCCTGTAAACTTATTTAAAGATTCCGAAAATATTTTTCCGACTCTAAATCCTGCATTAAGAAATGCGTTTCTGACTGCAGCAGAATTTGAATATGTTAAAATCATTCCATTGTTATCCAAGAGCCTGTACAGTTCTTTAAAAAAATCCGTACTCCACAGGCAAGGACATTTAGCAGGTGTAAACGCATCTAAAAATATATAATTGTATAACCTGTTATCATTTTTTACAGACAGCCTTGCATCATTAATTTCTAAGTCAAAATTAAAATCGAGCAAATTAAGGGCTTTAAATGCCATTTTATAACTCGAAGAAATATACTTATAATATATATTATGTAAGAAGCTGATTAAATAGTATAAAGGGTATAAAATATCATTTGAATTTTTAAGAAGACCATAATGAGGCAATAAATTAATCATCATTTTATCAAAAAACGGAGCATACTCTTTTGTATTTAGTATCTTTATTACTTCATCATCTATTTGCGATATCAGCTTTTGTAGAAGCAAAATATTTACTTCTTTTTTTAATTCATATTTTGACTCTGTTTTTTCGGATAACATTTTTATTATTTTTTCATTTATAAATGGTAATTTGTTATTTTTTAAAATTTTTTTACCGGTTACAAAAAACGGTGAAAGTAATGCTAAATTTTTATCATTGTCCAGCGCATGTATAAAAACTTTATACTTTTTGTTATCGGTATATATCTTGTCGATATTATTAATTTTATTTGTATCTATCGTTTCGTTATAGAAGAAATCTAATAAATAATTTATAAAACTTTTTGAGTTATATCCGATTCCAAAACAAATATCCAAAATTTTTATTTCATTATTTTTTTTCAAAAAATCTTCTATATTTGAAGGCAGAATAAATTTTTCGTAAGCTTCTGTTAAAGCTCCGTATGTTGAATGGTAAATATCATCGGCATCAGGCGAAAAAAGTCCGACAGAACCGTCATTTGTAAAATAAGGGTACAGCTTGTACATAAGCTTATTATAGATTATAGTGTAAATATTGGCAAATAATTATCTTTTTGCTATACTATATTTATAAATTTCCGTAAAAGCCTGATTTTTCTCTTGCGGAATACATATAATAATGAGGGAATTATGAAAATTAGCGTGAAAGTGCCGGCATCGACCTCAAATTTAGGCCCCGGCTTCGATTGTATCGGTATGGCATTGCCTGTATATAACACAATAACGATTGAAGAAACAGTATTACCCGGCACGGGAATTGAAATTAACGTAATAAATGAGAGTGAAAATGCTGATGATCTTTTAACAGAGCACATGCCTATGGATGAAAACAGCATTATATATAAGGCTGTTGAACTTTTGTATAATTCTATAGGACAGACTCCCAGCGAATTAAAAATTACCGTGCAATCTCAAATTCCTATAGCAAGAGGTTTAGGGAGCAGCGCATCCGTAATTGTAGGCGGACTGCTTGCTGCAAACGAACTTTTAGGGCATCCTGCCGATGAAGTCGCTCTTTTATCTATTGCTGCCGAAGTTGAAGGACATCCTGATAATGTTACAGCATCAATAGTAGGCGGTCTTGTTTTGACCTCATTGGAAGATGACGGAAGCGTTGTATATCGAAAGCTTGATTGGCCTGAAGAATGGCAGATTACTGTTTGTATACCCGATTATGAACTTTCTACCGAAATCTCCCGCTCTGTCTTGCCTAAAGAGGTTCCTATACAGGATGCTGTATTTAATGCTAAGCGTCTTGGAATGTTTATACAGGCTGTCAATACAAAAGATGCTGATTTAATGAAAATGGCGCTTCAAGACAGACTTCATCAACCGTATAGAATGAAGCTCGTTCCCGGGCTTGATAAAATAATGGAAAATTTAAAACATGAAGAAAATGTTCTCGGCTGCGTCTTGAGCGGTGCGGGACCTGCAATTGTAGTAATTTCTTATAAGAATAATCTGGATAAAATAAAATCAATTATTAAAGATACCTGGGAAGAAATGAATGTTAAGGTTAATATAATGACTCTGCCCGTAGAAAAACAGGGAGCTCAGATTATAAGAGAATAGCGGTAATATCCTCTTACCCTCTTGTTATCTGGTACAACCCCGTCTCTCCGTCTCTCTTTTCCCAAAATAGTTAAAGGGCAGGATTTTCGTATGCATCGTATGTACTCATTCGCCCTTTTAGGAAGGAATAGACAGGTGTTTGCAGGGAAGGTAAGCTACTACGCTATAATATTAAACTGATATAAAAGCTCCCCTTGTCGGGGAGCCTCTGTTATTTATTAGGCCTGTCCTGTGTAATCCGGAGTTAATCCTTTTACACCGGCTTTTTCTTCTTCTTTCTTAGCATCGTATTCTGCCTGTGCTATCTTCAGTCTGGATTCAAGATTATCTTTTTCTGTCTGCAAGCTGTCTTCCAAATCTTTCAGAGGCTGCAGCATCGATTCTCTTTGCATTTCAAACATATTCTGCCACATACTCTGAGCCATAGCATACTGCTGTTGTATACCTTGCTGTATAGCTGCATACTGATTATACTGCTGTGAATTCATACTGCCTAACGCTGCTAACGGATTATTTGGATCAAATTGTACGCCAAATTGTCCCATAATTGTCATAGTATAAGTGTTCATTTGCCCCATCATGGCAGATTTGAGGTTTCTTTCCTGGGCCTGAAACATCTTTTCCATGTCACCAACCTGTCTGGTAACACGGCGCAGTCGACTCTGAACGCTTGTCATTTGATACTGAAGATCTCTGACAAGTTTTCCGGCCATTAATTTACCATATGCGCCTGATAGAAAACCCATGTCTCGTGTCCTTTATTTTTTGTCCTCGTAAATATATAAAGTATTATATATATGTAGAAATTGCCTTTTTTAACTCGATTGTTAACATTTCGTTACAAATAACAGTTTATTGCACATCTTTATATCATTGTTAATAATTGCATGTAATATAATTTCCTGATAAAATCATTTTAAAGGAGGCTTTATGCTCAAAAAAAGAATTTGGACTACAAAAAATATAATTTTTGCAATTCTTGTTATATGTCTTTTGCTTATTTTACCAAAAATTATAGGGATATTAATGTTATTTTTCGGAGCATACGTCATAGCATGCGCCCTGAACCCGTTTGTCAGGAAATTAATGCTTAAAATGAAGAACAGGACAGCCGCTTCATCAGTTGTTGTCTTTGGTTCAATTGCCTGTGTTATCGCATTATTTATCCCCATAGTTTTTGTTGCGTATAAAGAAATAAAAACGTTTATGCTTTTACTGCCGGCTAAGATTACGGAAGTTACAAATTTTCTTCTTAATGCTGAATTTAACGGGCATAAACTTCCTGAAATGTTTCCGACTGATTCGATTTTCGGAAGCACAACCTCTTTTGCACAAGGGTTTCTTAATCAATCATGGAGCCTGACGGTTACTATTTTTCAACTTTTAATGGTTTCCGTTGCCTTGACTATGATTGTATATTACATACTTGTTGATAAAGCTTATTTAAAACAAAAATTTCTTGAATTTTTTCCGCCTGATCTGAAAGAAAAAGCTGATGAAATTCTCTCAAATATCAGCAGCAAAGTCGGCGGCTATGTAAGAGCCCAAATACTTTCAATGGCTGCTGTAGGTATTATGATGAGTGTTGTGCTTGTAGTACTCGGAATTGAATATGCTACGCTTTTAGGGTTAATAACAGGTTTGCTTGACATTGTTCCGATTTTAGGGCCTACTATCGCTTTAGGTATCATAATTCTTGTTGCATATCCTGCAAGTTTAGTAAAGATAATTTTAATTGTTGTAGGATTTCTTGCAGTTCAACAGATATCTAATTACGTGGTAAGACCCGTATTATTCGGGAAACTAATGGAATTACACCCGCTTATGATATTTCTTGCCCTGTTTCTTGCTGAGGAATTTCTCGGATTCTGGGGGGTAATTTTATCGCCTGCAATTGCAGCCACTATATGCGTTTTAATTGATGAACTCTATTTAAACCCGATTAATCAGAAAATAAAGGAGTCTGATGAAGAAGACTGAAAAATATCTGTATAAACCAAACTGTAACAAAGATTCAGACTTTGCCATGTGGATGGCATTTCCGGGGATTTATTCTTTTTCTATGTCATCTCTCGGGTATTTATGGATGTTTAAAACAATTGACAGCCTTTCTGATATAAATATTGAAAGAATTTGTCTTGATACGGAAAAAACACTCTATAGTGTTTCTGATATAAAACTTTTCGGTTTTTCTTTTTCTTTTGATACTGATTTTTTAACAATATTTTCTATGCTTGAAAAATACAATATTCCTTTAAAGTCAAAAGAAAGAGAAAAATTTCCGCTTGTATTTGCGGGCGGTCCTGTTGTTACAGCAAATCCTGAACCTTATAAAGAATTTTTCGATTTTTTTATAATAGGCGATGGTGAAGATATAAATTTACAGGTCGTTAAAATATGCAAAGAATATAAAAATAAAAGTAAAGACAAAATCTTGCAGCTTCTTTCTGAAGTTGAAGGCGTTTATGTACCTGCATACCCTAAAAATGTCAACAAACTTACCAAAAAGCTTGACGAATGTATTTATACTCCGATATTAAGCGAGGATGCATTTTTTAAAAATACATTCATAATTGAAATGGCAAGGGGTTGTTATAACAGGTGCGGATTTTGCCTGGCATCTTATCTTAACCTGCCTTTGAGATGTGTTCCTTACGATGATCTTATAAAAACTATTGAGCTGGGGCTTAATTATACTAATAAAATAGCCCTTTTAGGTGCACAGATAAGCGCACACCCTCAATTTCACGATGTATGCAGATATATTTACGATAAAATTGCAAACGGTCAACAAATAGAAATGAGTGTTTCTTCATTGAGAGTTGACGCCGTTACAGATGATGTTATAAAAACACTTGCGGCTTGCGGGCAAAAAAATTCAACACTCGCAATTGAGGCAGGATCAGAACGCCTCAGAAAAGTTATAAATAAAAATTTATCGGAAGAACAAATATTTGATGCAGTAAAAATTGCTCGTAAAAACGGTTTAAAAGGTCTTAAATTTTACGGTATGATAGGGCTTCCGACAGAAACGGAAGAAGATTTAGCGGCTACTGTCGAACTTGCAAAAAAAATCAAAAAAGACAACAAAGGCTTTGATATTTCGTTCGGTTTTTCAAGCTTTGTACCGAAACCCCATACGCCGTTTCAGTGGTGCGGACGAGAAAATACTAAGTCGTTAGAAGATAAAAGCAGTTTTTTAAAAAAAGAACTTCACAAACTGGGTATTACATGCCATATTTCAAGTATTAAGTGGGATTACTGGCAGGCAGTGCTGTCAAGGGGAGATGCAAGCTTAAGCGACTTTTTGCTTGAAGTATACAAGCAAGGCGGTAAACTCGGGGCCTTCAAAGCAGGAGCAAGAAAATATAACATTGATACAGACAGCTTCGCGTGTAAAAACTATCCGTTTAACACCCATCTGCCATGGGATTTTATAAAAATTCAACCCGGAAAAGAGTTCTTAATAAAAGAAAATCAAAGACTGCTTACATAGGTGTGTAATCGCAGTACACAAGACTTGACCATTTTTGGTAATAGCTTATCTGAGTTGCACTACCTGATTTTATATAAATTCTGTGCAGGGAGCTGTGCGGAATTTTTAAAGCACACACAACAGCAGCTTTTATAATGTCTTTATGCGTTACAATTATAATTCTGCTCCCTAAATTGTTTTCGATAATATTGTTTATCGAATTTTCAACTCTGTTTATAAAATCAGTAACACTTTCAGCATCCTCAGGCACCGCAAGTTCGGGACTGTTAATAAATTTTTCGAGTTCATCGGGATATTTTTCATCAACCTGCTCAAAAGTTAAACCGTTAAATTTGCCGCATTTTCTCGGATGGAGATCTTCAATTGTTTCAATATTCTGCTTAAATAATTTTGCAATCATTGATGCTGACTGAACACATCTTAGCGCAGGAGAAGTAAATATTTTATCATTTTTGATTCCTCTGTTTTTTAAATAGTCGCAAATTTTTTCAATTTCTTCCTGCCCTGCATCGTTAATCGGAGGATATGATTCGGAATCCGTAAATCTGTCATCCTCACTGTATACGGTAGACCCGTTGCATATAAAAGTTATTTTACATTTTCTGCTAAAATACATAATTTCACCTCATGTTCTTTATTATATCACTATTTTGTTGTATAATCAAGAAAAAATAAAAGGAGTTTGGCATGAAAGGAAAAGCTTTTAAGTTCGGAGATAATATTTCAACAGACCACATTGCACCGGGGAGATTGTTCCATCTGCGGTCAAATCTGCCGGAATTTGCAAAACATGTTCTGGAAGATGCTGATCCTTCATTTGCATCTTCTATGAAAAAAGGAGATTTTGTAGTTGCAGGCTCAAATTTCGGTTTAGGTTCATCCAGAGAACACGCTCCGCAGATTATCAAAATTGCAGGAGTCGGTGCTGTTATTGCCAAATCATTTGCAAGAATTTTTTACAGAAATGCAATTAATATAGGTCTGCTTGCGATTGAGGCAGATACGGATGCAATCGATGCAGGCGATGAACTTGACCTTGATATTGAAAAGGGAATTCTTACAGATATTACAAACGGAGCTATAATTCCTATAGAACCGCTTCCGCCTGTTATGATTAAACTTCTTGAAGACGGCGGTCTGGTTGAGCATATTAAGAAAAACGGCGATTTTAAACTTGTTTAAAGCATTACCAGTATCTTAAATCGTCAAGCATTTGCGCTGCCTGTTTATTATTACGATTTTTGAGCCTTACATATTTTTGCGTAGAAGGATCAAATACGCACATTGTGCGGCCGCAGTAATTCAAAAAAGAAGTCATTGATGAATAATCAGAAGCCCGCTGCCTGACAGCATTACATTCTTCAAGACTGTTACAAATTTTATCAGATCCGTAATTTCCTAAATTCATACTGCTGAAGCTGTTTTTTGAATAAGCGTATAATTCATATACGGAAGCATTCTTTTTAGTGCTTAAATAATTTTTTACCGCCGAATTAAATTTTTCCGAGGAATCATCATATATGTAAAATACAGTCTTTTTGGAGCCGCTCAGTAAAAATGCCCACATCTGCGTTGTCCGTACTCCTCTTAATACAGCATCGGGGATTTTTGCAACAGGATACCCTTCGTAAGTTTCGTTACGTCCGGAATTACCTGAACTTGCATCTATATTCTTGCCGGCATTCTTTCCTAATGAGGAATTGGAAAGATTTGCCGTTAAGTTATTGTATGCATCAACAAAATCTTGCGGTGCAAAGCCTTTTAAAAAGCCTGTAAAATAGGCTATACCAAGTATTACAGCCACACATACAAGAAAACATCCTGCATCTGCTAATTTTTCTTTTATTTCATTTTTTTTCATATTTTTACTCTCTCTTTGCTTAATTATATAGCATTATTAAGATATTTGCAAGATTTGTTGACATAAAACTTTGCCTGTTGTTTAATAATAGTACACTACAGCCGAAATTTCGTGCTGAATTTACGGCAGGTGAGGCAAAAATAGGACGTAGGGTTCGCCAATATAAGATACACTCACACGGGTTATCTCAATATTGTGTAATAAGTGAATCGGCAGTCCCGTCATAACCGGAATGCGTAAGGGTTTCAGGATATGATTTTGCCGAAAATGTTACTTAAAATAAAGGAGAAAAAAATGCCTACAATTAACCAGTTAGTGCGCAGAGAACGCAAAAAACTGACAGACAAAACAAAATCTCCCGCTTTGATGGATTGCCCTCAAAGACGCGGAGTATGCACAAGGGTTTATACTACAACCCCTAAAAAACCTAACTCGGCTTTAAGAAAAGTTGCAAGGGTCAGATTAACAAACGGATTTGAAGTTACTTCATATATCCCCGGTATCGGACACAACCTTCAGGAACACAGTGTTGTTTTAATCAGAGGCGGAAGGGTTAAAGATCTTCCGGGTGTAAGATATCACATTGTTAGAGGCACACTTGATACTGCAGGTGTTGCAAACCGCGCCCAGAGCAGATCTAAATACGGTGCTAAGAAAAATGCTAAAGGAGGTAAGAAATAATGTCAAGACGTTCTAAACCGGCTAAAAGAATACCTTTAGCAGATCCGGTATATAACAGCGTTGATATTTCTAAATTTATCAACAGAATTATGAGACGCGGGAAAAAATCATTAGCTGAAAAAATCTTCTATGCTACTTTATTGAAAATAGAAGAAAGAACAGGTGAAAAACCGCTTGATATTTTTCAGAAAGCAATGACAAATGCAACTCCGCTTCTGGAAGTTAAAGCAAGACGTATAGGCGGTTCTACATATCAGGTACCTATTGAAGTCAAAGCAGACAGAGGATTTGCACTTGCTTCATCCTGGCTTATTGAAGCAGCTAAAAAACGCGGCGGTAAATCATTTATTGACAAATTAACAAATGAAATTATCGATGCTTCAAACGGTTCCGGAGCTGCTTGCAAAAAACGCGAAGATACGCATAAAATGGCTGAAGCTAACAAGGCTTTTGCTCATTACAGATATTAATTCAATATTTGCAAAATTTATAAAAGAGGAACTTTGTTTAAAGTTCCTCTTTTATTTTGGCTAAATCATCTTTTGGATTAGAAATAGCATTAATCTTGAACATTTTGTTAAAAGCTCTCAATACAGCAGGATTTATAACGGTCGGCGGACAATCAGACAGAAAGATATTTTTAGCACCCGAATTTTTTAAGTATATAATACAGGAGAGAGAATTTACATCGCATTTTGTTAAAAAAAATACGAGCTTATCAGAATTTACAGGTATTTTCTCAAAAATTTTTGCAAGGACTCTACCAAACAATGGATAATTATTTGCCAGATTTATTGAATAAACATTATCCGTTTCAGGATTATAAGAAAAAGACAGCGCAAATGATTTTGCTGACATAAGTTTAAAAAATTGCTGAAAGTAGTCTTTTTGATTGATTGATAAATTTGAAAAACCGAGAATATAAATTTTCTCAAAATCTGAACTTGCTATTTTATTTATTATTTCTTCAAGCTCGTTGAAATTGACGCCTGCATCTTCCGAATTTCTATGCCGGCCTTTTGCAAATCCTTTTGCCTGTAAAGCAGATTCAATAACAGGTTGAAAATTATTGTCTTTTATTTTTATTACGCCCTTGGGCACTGATTCTTCTGTAGAAAAAAGGCGGCCCCTATAAAGATATTCAATATTTTGAACTTCATTTTTTGTTAAAAGTATTGAGCCCGGGAATGTTGCAAAATCAAGAATTGTGTTAAAAGCTGCTGTTCCAAAATGCCCTTTTAAATTTGCAGAATTTTTAAAATACGGGAAAGCATGCGCAATTAAAAGATTTCCGTTTGTGTAAACATCAATTTCCTGCCCTTTGACAGATTCAAGCAATAACTTCAAATCCTCTAAATCAGACCCGGAAACCATAATTGCTTTTTTCGGACTGGTAGAAAAGGAAACTTCCGCTTTTTCAATTTCTCCGTATTTCTCGGCCTGCAGGCAGCTTATAATTTTTAAAAGCTTAATATCTGTCTCTGCAAGAGAATCTATACAAGATTTAATTTTTTTAACTTCGGTCCTAGAAGAATTAAAAAGATTTAGCGCATGCAATATTTCATTTTCTGCGGGAACTGAATTTTTGTTATATTCATAAAGATTTATAAGGTTTATACAAACACTTTTTATAACATTTTTCAAAATTTCCGATGAATATTTTTTTTCAAAGTTAAATTTTTTATATTTGCTTAAAAATTCTTTGTTTCCTTTTCTCAATATCATTGAAAGACTTGTTTTAGGCGAAAATTTCAAAAGATTATGCAAGTCAGCAGGCTTAACATCTTTATCATTACAAATCTTTAAATATTCTTTTCGTACATCTACAAGATTTATATATTGTTTAGAAAAAGCATTGAGTATTTGCGATTCTGACAAATCTTTTGCCAGATCTAATGAAGCAATTTCCGATACAATATCACGGATAATCTTATCTTTGCGAATTCCAATTTCAAGAAGTTTTATAGTATAATAAGCTTCCTGTCTCAAAAGAATATACATAACTTCCTGCATTGAAGAAACATTCGGCGAAACAGAACAAGCGCCCTTCCCAATACAGTCATTGTATTCAAAATTAGAATAATACATATTAAACCTTGCTTTTTACATAATTTATAATGTCATCAGATTCGTACATTGAAACATTGTTTTCCTTATCGTCAAGAAACGGCACCTGTGCCTTACCTCCTAATTTTATAAGCATATTCAGATTTTCAGGTTGCGAAACATCTTTTTTATAATATTTAATATTGTTTTCACTTAAATAATTCATTACTTTTCCGCAATAAGGACAAGTTTCGGAAATATATAAATCAAACATAGCCTTTCTCCTTGTGTTTATATTATAAATCGTCATTTTAAAGATAAATTCACCGCAAAGCTAATATGTAAATTATACAATTGCATAAGAAGAATTTTTATATTAAAATTAAAGATATGAAAAATATATTATTTGTATTCGGCACGCGCCCTGAGGTTATAAAACTCGCACCTGTAATACTGGAGCTAAAAAAATATCCCGATAAATACAATGTTATTGTCTGCAACACCGAGCAGCAAAAAGAGCTTTCAAACCAGACTCTTGAATATTTCGGATTAAAAGCTGACCTGAATTTAGACTGTATGAAACCTGATCAATCGCTTCTCGAAGTTCAAACAAGAATTTTGACGGCACTTGATAAAGTTTTTACGGAATATAAAATTGATGCGACAATCGTACAGGGAGATACAATGACAGTGCTCTGCGGGGCTTTAGCAAGTTTTTACAAAAAAATTCCCGTATATCATGTTGAAGCCGGGCTACGCTCATACGATATTTATGAACCTTTTCCCGAAGAAGTTATGCGCCAGATGACCTCGCGTGTTGCACAAATAAATTTTGCTCCTACGGAAAAAAACAGACAGGCGCTTTTAAAAGAAAATATTGCTGATGACAAAATTTTTGTTGTTGGAAATACCGTAATTGATGCACTGTTCTGTTTGTCAGACGAAACTTTAAACAACGCAAAATTATATTTTGAAAGTTCAGGAATAAAAATTGATGACAAACTTGTTTTAATTACGGCTCACAGACGTGAAAACCATGGCGAACGGATTGACAGAATTCTTGATGCCATAGAACACCTTGTTAATAAATACAAAGACCATACTTTTGTTATCCCTGTGCATCCGAATCCGAATGTAAAAGATAAAATTCATTCAAGATTGGAAAATTATAATAATGTAAAACTGCTAAAACCGCTGGATTATCCGTATCTTGTCTATTTGATGAAAAATGCAAAATTAATACTTACCGACTCTGGCGGTATTCAAGAAGAAGCTCCGTCATTCGGATGTCCGACTCTTGTGATGAGATACGAAACCGAACGTCAGGAAGGGATTGACGCAGGTGTATCGGTTCTTGTAGGTGCTGATTACGATAAAATCATATCTTACAGTGAAGATATTTTATCTAAATCCCGTGAACAAACCCGTTTGAAATCTCAAAATCCCTATGGGGACGGAACATCAGCTAAAAAAATAGAAGAAATAATTTCAAAAATCTGATATTTGATGAAATTATATTTTTGTTGTCATTCTGCTTTCGTAACTTCTGATGGTTTCGCCTTTCAGAACGTGTTTTGAATAACTTTTCAGTCTGTAATTCATACTGGGCAGAGAAGAAATTTCTTTTTGAAAATTTTTGTACATTGCTTTCTCACGTTCTTTTATAATAGCATTGATATCAGGTTTTACAATCTTTTTAGGTTTTCTTGCAGAACGCATTACAAGTAAAAGCAGAGCAACAGATATTATGCACCAAACGACTTTGCCTTCGCTCACAACACTTTTTACAGTTACCGGTGCCGAATCAGGCGTTTCAAAAACAATATTTGCCATAGAAATTCCGGGAGCTTCAATATATATTTTTAATTCGTTATTCTTACCGTTTTCAATAGCCAGCCCTTTTACTTTTGATGCATTTTTATACATTGTGTTTATGTCAGGTGACTGTGAGATTCCTTTTAACGTCAAAACTATTTTATCAGGAGATTCTATATCTCTTTTAATTTTAGTTATTTGGTCGGAACGTAAAATTACGGATGTAATGCCGTCATTATTTTCAACAACAACAGAGTTTAAAAAATTATCTCCTGCAAAAGCTGAAAGTCCTGTAAATAAAATTAGCGTAACAAATATTTTTTTCAACATATCCTTTTTATCCTCTACAATAAAAGAATACGCCATGACATTAAAGTTAGCATCAATCACAGGTTTTAAGTATATAAATCAACAGGTTGATAATATTATTAAGTAATGTAACAAAAGAAAGGCATGCCGAAATTGAACAAAAAAATAATTGTTTATATAAATGTAAGACACGAGATATTAACAGGAGCAGATTATGAACAATATTTCAGCTAAATCATCAGAAACGATGGCAAATAATATAAGAAGCACAAAACCTGCAGAGTCAGTTGAAACAGCAGGTTCACTCGCTTCAAATGAGTTACATAGTCTTTTTAATACAAATGTTTATGACGTCTTTACATCAAGCAACCCATTTTCAGTAGATTATTCACAGTATTCATCTTCAGGTGAGACTGTAGCTTATACAGGCGGATTTTTAAGCAGTTTTTCCACTGCCGTATCAACATTGACTTCTTCAGGAAGCAGCTTTACAGGCACTACTGCAGCTGCCGGAGCATCATGTGCAGGAGGCGGTTTTTCAGGCGGTTCATGCGGATCCTCCGGCGGGTTTAGTTCTGTATGTTAGTAAAAATGAGAAATAAGAAAAAGAAATACATTAATTGACGGTTAAAAAGACCGTCATTTTTATTTATAAATATTTTATGGAGAAAAAATATTATACTTATATAATTTTAACCGAAAATAATACTTTATACTGCGGTTACACGGATAATGTCGAAAGACGCTTTAAAGCTCATCTCGAGGGCAAAGGTGCTAAATACACGCGCATTAATAAACCGCTGAAACTGGTATACCGGAAAGAATTCTTAACCAGGTCCGAAGCAATGAAAGAAGAATGCAGAATTAAAAAACTGTCACGCAAAGCAAAACTTGACCTGTTGACAAATATAGAAAAATTATAGATAATGAAGAAAAATCAGGAGGTAAAAAATGACAATTAGAGAAGCTTTGAATTGCCCCCCCCCCGACCGTGTGCAATTATAAAGAGGGTTTACTGGGTTTATAAGGTTCTAAGATACGATGAGAGTAAGGCTGTAGAAAGTGTCAAAAAAATTTATGCAACACCCAATTTGGCGTGTGGAGCGGCACGCTTTCCTCATCCGACAGAAAGTGCCACCTTCTACCGCAAGGGGAGAGGGAAATGCACTTCACCTCTTCACACTTTACTAAAAAAACAAGCCGCGTTTACGTTAGCTGAAGTCTTAATAACTTTGGGAATTATCGGTGTAGTTGCGGCGATAACAATGCCTGCATTGATTAACAAGTATCAGGCACAGGTATTAAGAACACAGTTTTTACAGGCAAATTCTATTCTTCAAGACGGAATTTCAAGAATGCGCTTTGATGAAGTTGATTTGAATGAAGTTATAAATAAAAGAAATTCTGCAATTATTGCGCAATATTTTGAAAACGGACACTGTACATTGCCAAAAGATGAGTATGAAGCCGGCTACTACAATTTTTACGGAACAAAACTTGCTGCAGATGCAGCTGCAAGTGATTTAGTACAGCCATATTGTCTTAAAAACGGTATGATTTTATGGTTTGGAAAACTCCGACAAATGGGACCTGACGGAGGAAGTTCCTGGAGTGATGATGACAGATATTCTCTGCTTGCAATGGATATAAACGGTTGGAAAAAGAAACCTGACAGATACGGACAAGATGTATTTTTCTGGTACCTTGATCCTGATACCAATATGGTAAAACCTGTTGGGGACTATGGAGATTTTCCCACAAGTTTTTATTATACAACATGCCCCGGCGACAGAGAAAATTCAAGTGAAGCCGGCATAGGCTGCACTGCAAAAGCTTTGTCAGACCCTGAATATTTTAAAAAGACAGGTTTATCTAAATAACGGAAAATTATTGAGGTTGTTGTCTGCTTTTTTCACGCTCAAGCCGCTGCAGCTCTTTTTGACGCTGACGTTCAAGCTCCTGTTGTTCTTTTAGCTCCTGCTCGGCTTTTATTTGTTTGTATTTTTCTATTGCTTCATTGCCCGATGTTGAACCTTGGATTTTTCTTCTTAAATCATAATCTTTTTGAGATTCTTTGAATTCTTTATCCATTTCTTTAATTTTTGCTTTATATGATTTTTCAAGAGCTTTAATATCTTCCTGCTTTTCTTTTTTGGCCTGCTTTTGTCTGTCTTTTTCAATGCGTTTAAGCTGTTTTTCTTCTTCTTCGGATATTGCAGGTGAAACAACACCTGCTTTGACAAGTTTATAGCCGTTCATTCCGATATTTACCGACTGTTTGGCATTTAAAGTTAAAAGTCTCGGTCTTTCGCCTTTTGATGTTACAGCCCATGTACCGAGATTTACGGGTTTATCACCGGTATAAGCTTGAGCATTTACAACAACCCAGTTTGGATTATCTGCGTAAAACCCCAACGGCGTTACGTCCCATCTTTTGTCATCCAGATTAAGTCCGTGATTTTCTTTCCAGTAATACACAATAGCATCACGCACTTCTACAAGTTTGTAGGAAGTATTAACAGTAAAGTCATAGACAACAGGAGTTGTTTTCCAGATTCCGTCTTTTGTATTTCCGATTTTTTCTTTAACAAGAATTTTGGTACCATCAGGTGTAAAATCAACAGGAGTAAGTGTTCTGAAAGTATAGTAATTATCATTTGTCTCATCTGTTGATAAAATAGGTTCGGAGAGCCTGTGTATTGTATTTGCCGTTAATATTTTATCTACATTAGACTTCGCTTCCTCTAAATTTATAACAAAGATATCGCATGCAGTTGAACCTGTATTAGGATAATAATAAACAGCAGGGTACACAAGTTTTGTAAAATCGGGAGACACAATCCCCTGTGCATTTTGCTGTCGCCTTTCATAAAAAGCATTAGTAAGAGTGATTTCAGGACTTCCCGGCGGATTATTATAACGGGTAATTTTATATGACGGCTGCGGCACATAAACCATATCAGCAGGAGTCGGAATTTTAGGAATTTCAATTTCTGTTTCCATTCGATCTTTCGGAGCAGAAAGCTGTTCGTATTCCTCAACAGTCATATAGGCAGTAGTAGTTCTGCGTTTTAAAACTGCTTTTTTGTACTTTTCTTTTTCCTCCTGCTTATTTACATTCAAAACATATTTTGCTTCCTGTTTATTAACATCCTTATCGATAAACGGAACAGGAATCTCATCACCCCATTGAATATATGCGCAAAATGCAGCTGCAATTCCAAGGAGTGCATAAATCATATTAGACCAATCCTTCTTTCATTGCCATGGAAATAGCCTTTGAACGCGTATTAACGTACAATTTCTGTAAAATACTGTGCACATGAGTTTTAGTTGTTGAAATAGTTATAACGAGTCTTTCCGCAATCTGCGGATTTGTCAAACCGTCAACAATTAAAGCAAGAACTTCCATTTCACGCTCAGTTAAACCGTACAAGTTTTTACCGAGTTTGTAGTTAATTTCTCCTCGTTTTTCATTTACTGAAGAACCGCGTCTTATATTTGTAAGAACAACTTTAGCAATTGCGGGATCAAGCCAGCCTGCACCTTCCGACACTGCCAGAACAGCAGAAACCGTCTGCTCGGATGTAGCACCTTTAGTAATATAACCGTCCGCTCCTGCCTGAAATGAATCGAAAATATCGTCTTCGCTTTCTCTAGATGTATACATTAATACTTTTATATTTGAATTTGCATTTTTAATCCTTTTTGTAGCTTCAATTCCGTCAATAGTCGGCAGGCCGATATCCATAACTACAACATCGGGCAAAATTTCGAGAGCTTTATCAACACTTTCAAGCCCGTCTGCACACATCCCTGCAATTTCAATATTAGGATTATTGCCGAGTATGACAGAAAGCCCCATGCGCGCCATATCGTGATCTTCAACAATTAAAACTCTAACGTTTTTAGCCATTAGAAACCTGTCTTTCTTTAATTTTAGCATCCGTAACAACATCAGTCAGCAGGAATGAAAATTCGCTGCCTTTATCTACTTTACTGTCAACCCAGATTTTCCCGCCATGAGCATCAATAATCTGCCTTGAAAGATAAAGTCCGAGACCTGTTCCCGTAGAACGCTTTCTTGCAGTTCCTTGAGAAAATCTTTTGAATAAATTCGGTATATCAGCCTGCGGAATTCCGTTTCCGTTATCGGAAACCGAAAATATAAAGTCCCCGTTTTGAGCTTTTGCAAGCACCTTTACTTCTCCGCCTTTATTGGTATAATTCAATGCATTACCGCAAAGATTTGTAATCACACGCTTAATCTCGGCTCTGTCAGCAAATATATGCAAGTCATCAGAGAGTTCAAAAGTTACCGAAAAATTAAGATCTTTTTTAAGTGCAAGCGGTTTTAATTCACTGTAACACTGCTCAACTAAATCTTTTACAGGGAAAGCAGTTTTGCAAAGAGTTAATTTTCCGCTTTCAAATCTGTAAACTTCCAGCAGCGCATTTACAAGCCCGAGCAAATCTTCGTTGCTTTGAAGCATTGTAGATAAAAGTACTTTTTGCTTTTCATCAAGAGTACCTATTGCACCTTCAAGGAAAAATTTTAATGTCTGAATAGCAGCAAGCAGAGGAGTTCTCATATCATGCGTAAGAGTTGCAATAAAATCATCGCGTAACCTTTCAGCCTCTTTATGTGCACTTACATCCCTTATAACGCCTACAAATTTATCAAATTTATTATCATCGCCTGAAATTCCCGCAAAACTTATTTCAACAGGAACATGAATACCGCTCAGAGTATTTACTAAATAATAGTCTCGCAGTAAAATCTCGGAATGTTCTTCCCCGAGTCCGAAAATTTCACCGGATTTATTGTCTTTTGATGAATTAAATTCTTTTATGTTTGAATAAGCAATTTCCTGAAATTTCTTTTTACACAATGACTCTGCAGACAGTCCAGCCATATTTTCACATGCAGGATTAACCTGCTCGATTTTGCCATCGCCGTCAACAATAATTATTCCGTCAGCACAATAATTTATGATGCCTGAAAGTTTTTTATTAGCTTCTTGAAGATCAGCCGTACGCTCCGCAACAATTTTTTCAAGGTTAGCCGAATAATCTTGAAGCTTTGATTTAGCATCTTCAAGTTCGTAAATCTTATTGCGGAGATTTTCCAGCAGATGGCTTCTTTCTATACCGTTTTTTATATTGAGAATAAGGTCATCGTTATCCCATGGCTTTTCGATGTATTTGTAAAGCCCTATTTCGTTTATCGCTTTAATTGCATTTTCTTTATCGGCATAACCTGTCAAAAGAATCATGCTGACTTCAGGATAAAGCTTTTTCGCTTCTCTTAAAAATTCAAGTCCGTTCATTTCCGGCATAATAAAATCGGAAATAATTAAATCGGGAGCATTATCATTCAAAAAAATAAGAGCATCTTTCGGGCTGTTAAATAAATGTATATCATCAAATCCCTCAACTTTAAACAGTGTTTTAAAAGCCGAGGTAACCATTTTTTCATCATCAACTACTACAATTTTACCGGTATTCATACTTTATATCATACGCTATTTTAATTCGGAGGACAAATACATTACAAAATTGCAATAATTACGGGGAAATTTTATCTCCCCGTAATTTTATTTATAAGAATGAGCTTTATATTCTCTTTTGCTTAAGTCCTGATCCAGATGATAAAGCGAAGCTTTTTCATCTCCGAACATTTTTAATTTTGTTATTACATCTCTTGCGTTTGCTTCTTCTTCAACCTGTTCGGTTATATACCAGTTTATAAAATGACGTGTTGCAAGATCGCACTCGTCTTCACTCATAGATGCAACGCAATTTATGCTTTCCGTAACAAACTTTTCATGTTCCAGAATTTTTTCAAATACCTGCAGAGGATTTTCAAAATTTCTTTCGGGCGAATCAATTTTATCAAGATTGACCTTGCCGTCCCGTTCGATAATATAATCAAATAAAATCATTCCATGATCAATTTCCTCCCGTGCCTGAACTTTTGTCCAATTTGCAAAACCATACAGGCCAATTTCGTCAAAAAAAGCAGACATAGCAAGATATAAATAAGCTGAATAAAATTCTTTGTTAATTTGTGAATTAAGAACATTTTGCACCTTTTCGCTAATCACTTTTGCCCTCCCATAATCCGTGCAGATTACAAAATTCTCTTGCCGTAAGATTTTTAAAGTCGTTATTCAAGAGCATTTTGGGTTCGTCTCCCGGATATAAATATTGTAACTGTACTTTATTTCTGTCTTCGGAAATTGTTTCAATAAACACTATATGATGTTCTTCTGTCATCGGATGCAGAACTTCACCGACACGAACTTCATCGTTATTATCCGAATTTTTTATAAATATCGGAATATGTTTTTCGAGCATAGCGTCTTCTTGCTCTTGTGCATCGAGTTTTCTCATAGGCTGACCGCAGCAGACAAGCTCGCCACCGCCGACAAGAATCACTTCAACCATATTTCCGCAGATTTCGCACTTATATAAATCTAAGCGTTCCATTATTTCTCCTTTCAATATATTATTATTCTTTTCGCGCGGATTTTTACATTAACCTTATGGCTATAATATTTTTATTAATTTTTCTTAATAAAATGGCAAAATATATATTTACCGTGTTTAAAATAGAATATGAAAGTACACGCGGTTTCTTTCAGTTTTTCAGGTATCAAAAAAAGGGATAAGCAGGAAAATAATTATCCTTTTATGTATACTGCAGATCTTGCGCATATAAATTCAAAACATGATTCAAGGAAGTTTAAGGTCGGAACAGGACTTCTTGCACTGGCGGCGGTTATTATTACTCTTTTTAACCTTAAAGGTCCTAAAAAGCTGCCTGAAAATATTGTAGAAATAACAGATATGAAAAAAGGTCTCAACCGTATAAAAGATTCGCCAAATACCGTTGAGGAACTTAAAAATAAAGTTCTTTATCCGCTTAAGTGTGCTATTGAAGGCAACAAGGAAATAACATTAAGCAAAAAATTCAAATCAGGCATAATACTTACCGGTGATAAAGAAGAAAAGCTTGCGGAAATTATGAACGCTTTTGCCGAACACACGCAGGAATTGGGGATTAAAACGGTCAATATTGCCCATACTGCATCAAGGACAAATGCCAGTGGCAAAACTTTTACGCGCAGATTAAAAAGAAATGAAATAAATAAAAATATTTTCTACGAACTGAAAAATGCAAAAAAGAGATTTGATAATGATGGAAAGTACACAGTTATAAATCTTGGCGATATTGGAAGACTTACAGATTTGCAAATAATAAAATCTCAAAAATCAAATTTCGAAGCTATGCTGGAAAACCTGAATTCAAAATCTTACCCGGGGGTTATATGGTCGGGCTGGACAACAAAATCAAAATCTCTTCCTCTGTTTTTCAGTGATTTGCCGATACTGATAACAAAACTTGCAGACTAAACCTTTTTTGTGTTAATATATATTCAGCCGTGCTCCACGGGGAATTGCAATCCCTTGACCCGAAGTTTATGCGGGGTGCAGAGCCTGTTGTGAGGATCCGGTGAATAATTTTAATAAATATGTTATTGTTGACGTTTAAGGGCATGATGGCGTAAGCTGTCGAACCGTGTCAGGGCGGAAACGCAGCAGCACTAAGACAATCCTTGCGGGTGTTGTGTCATTAAAAAGAGGTAGTGTATTTAAAGATTTTGTTTAGCGAATTCGATAGACAGTGGCACGGCTTTTTATTTTAACTCTTTATCTTTTATGTATCTCGGTCTTGCTTTAACTTCCTGAAATACCTGCCCCACGTATTCACCTATAAGTCCAAGGCAGAAAAGCTGAATTCCGCCGAATATACATAATAATATTATAGCTGTAGCCCAGCCGTTTGGGGAATTATGCCAGAATATTTTTTCTGCTGCAGTCTCTAAGCCGACCAAAAATCCGAAAAATGCCATAAAAAAGCCTAAAACAGCAACAAATCTTAACGGAACAACGCTGTATGAGGTTATTCCATTCAATGCAAGAGTCATTAATGACATAAAGTTAAATTTTGATTCTCCTGCAGTTCTTGGTTTAACATCAAATTTTACATAGGCTGTTTTTAGCCCTAGTTCATTAAAAAATCCGCGTAAAAATAAATATTTTTCAGGATAAAGTTCCATAATATCAAGAGCTTTTTTGCTGACAAGCCTGTAATCCGAATGGTTAGGAGGTATTTTTGCACCAAGTATATTCATTGTCTTGTAAAATGCCACAGCTGTAATTTTTTTGAAAAATGAGTCCGTTTTTCTGTCATTTCTAATGCCGCAGACGATATCAGCACCATTAATGTATTCATCAATAAATTTTTCAATTGCTTTCTCATCCTGCTGTAAATCAGCGTCAATTGAAACGGCACAGTCGCATCCAATATATCTCGCACCTTCAAGCCCCGCAATTAGAGCCTTCTGGTTGCCGAAATTACGGATAAATTTTAAACCTTTAACACGCTTATCATTGTTATGCAGCCCTTCTATAATATTCCATGTATTATCCTTTGAACCGTCATCAACTAGATAAAGATAACTGTTTTTATTGATTTTTTCTTTTGATGAAAGTTCATCAAGTAACTTTAGAAGTATTTCTGCAGTATGTTTGATACACAACTCCTCGTTAAAACACGGAATAATAACTGCCAAAGTCGGTTTATCCATAATTCCTCTCTTATAATTTGCAAAAAAGCACAATTTTATACTATAATATATATATTAAATAAGCAAGGATTTTTTACTATATGGTTAACAAAAAATTTATACTGAACGCAGATGATTTCGGCATGTCTAAAGCATTTAACAGAGCAGTGCTGGACGGTTACCATAACGGTTTTTTAACAAGCGCAAGCCTCTGTGCCAACGGAAAAGCATTTAATGCGGCCGTAAATGAAATTATACCGGAATGTCCTAATCTGGGCATAGGAGTTCATTTGAACATTATTGAAGGTCGTTCGCTGACAAAATCTCCGCTTCTAACCAATAAACGCGGAAAATTTAACAACGGTTTTGCACAAATTCTTCTAAAATCAAACAGTCCTGAATTTATAAATCAGGTAGAATTTGAGTTTAGAACCCAGATTGAAACAATTATGAATTATACAAAAGTTGACCACATTGATTCACATGTTCATACGCACGCCATCCCAAATCTTTTCAAACTCACGGCCAAGCTGGCTAAAGAATACAATATTCCATTTATTAGAACCCAGTTTGAAGAAATGTATTTTGTTCCGTCAATAAAAAAACATCTAAATTTGAAATACCCGCCAAATATTTTAAAAATACTTTTATTGAATTATTTTTCTGCAGGAAATAAAAAAGTTGTAAAAGAATACGGATTAAGAACTAATGATTATCTGCTGGGTGTAGGCTACACTGGGCTTATGGATGATATGACCGTTGAATGCGGACTTAAAGTTTTGGAAGAAGACTGCATCGCTGAAGCGCTGATTCATCCTTGCCACTATGCAACATTCAACAAAAACGGGCATTATACGGAATTTTTAATAACACAGAACAGAGCTTTGAAAGACAAAATAACCAGACTCGGCTTTGAAATAACAAACTACAAGAAAGAAATTGTAAACAAAGAGGCATAGAATTTAAACAATATGAATACGTATTAAAAATGCGGGGGCCGGTGATTAAATATGCGCTTTAACAAAATTATTTTAATACTGTTTATTACCGGAATATTTTCCGGTTTTTGCACTTTTGAAATTATAAGAAAATCTGACAAGGCTGTTCTAAATATTGTAACAGCAAATAAAATTGAAGTTGATTTAAACGGGAATAACATATATGACATAGGTGAGACAATATGTATACCTGATATTGAAACTTTTACATCCGATTTAAAAATTAATCAGTCAAATTTATTACGCAGTGTAAAAATTTCTGCCGAAGACGGGATAAAACTAGGCTATCTTACGGATAATTTTGCGGATAATACTCTTTCAGACAGACGTGTAAGACTAAAATTTACAGGCATTGAAAATTCGGAATGCAAATTCGCAGATATTATAACGGAGAACCAATCTTACCGCGAAAAGCTTGTAAATTCAGGATTTGCATTTAGCGGAGGCACACCGTTAAACAGTGAAAATTATATTAAACAGCTTAAAAATGCACGGAAACTTAAACTTGTAATACTTAATCATAAAAGTAATAAATATCACAAACTCGATTGTAAATACGGTCTTATCGCTCATGATGCTATTGTAGTGCCTGCGCAGCAAATTCCGGAAGATGCAAAACCTTGCAAATTCTGCCACATAACAAAGAAAGGAACATTTTTTAAAAAGAGTAAAAAATCTGCAGAAAAATTACTTACTTATCCGCTCGCAATTTCAAACGGCAGTTTAAAATTGTATCTGAGCGATATGACAGTAAAATTAAAGCCTGATGACAAATGTTCCTCACTTGCCTGCAAAGAAATTCTTAACCTGATAAATGACAGTAAAACTTCAATAGATATTGCTCTTTACGGCTGGGATAATGTTGCGGAAATTAGAAATGCAATAAAAAATGCAAAATCAAGAGGCGTTAAAGTCCGTATAGTTTACGACACAAGTCCTGCTGAATATTATCCTGAAACAAAATATATCGTTGAACTTGCCGATGAGTCCGCAAAAGATTCTCCAAATGTTCTGATGCACAATAAATTTATAATTTTTGACAATCAAAAAGTTATTGCAGGCTCAATGAACTTTGCACGTACTGGATTTTCAGGCTTTAACAGCGACTGCATTATTTTTGTGAATTCTGAAGAAATTGCAAAAATTTATGAAGAGGAATTCTCGCAAATGCTTGCAGGGAAATTCAGTTCATCAAAATCTCAAGTAAAGCACAAAACAATTATGCTAGGTTCGGCGAAAGTAACACCGTTGTTTTCACCTAAAGATAAAATTATTACAAATAACGTAATTCCAATCATTAATAGTGCAAAGCATTACATTTATATCCCCGCTTTTCTGATAACCCATGATGAGCTTGCTCAGTCTTTAATAAATGCAAAAAAACGCGGAATTAACGTAAAATTGATCGTAGATGCAACAAATCCGTTTATGCCGAGAAGTAAAGTCAAAATGTTGAGAGCTTCAGGCATACCGGTAAAAATTGAAAATTACGCAGGCAAACTCCATTCAAAAAGTATTATAATTGATGACAAATATATTATTGCAGGTTCCATGAATTTTTCAAAAAGCGGAGAAAACAAGAACGATGAAAACGCATTAATCATAGAAGACGAACGACTTGCAAAATATTATCGCGGATTTTTTGAATATTTATGGAAGAAAATACCCGATAAATATTTAAAACAAGGCGTCAGAGCCGAGGGCAAATTCTCAACAGGTTCCTGCTCTGACGGCATTGACAATAATTTTGACGGAAAAATTGATTTGGAAGATGCAGGATGTAAGAATTAAATTACCACGGGTAATCTTTTGCAATCCGCCATCCGTCAACCTGTATAAGTCTTGTACATGCGTGCCTGTGTTTTTTAAGTCCTGAATATGGCTTTTTGCATTCATTCAATAATTCATCTCTTGACAGGTTATTATATGAACTACTATCCTGCGAAGTAACAAAACGTCCGTTATTAAGAGAAAACAAAAAGGTTCTCCTTCCATCATAGCTCTCGGGTGCACAATACTTGTAATCAACACAATAAAAAATATTTATTAAATTTTCAAATTGTATATAAGCTACAAATCCTGAACCATCATTTAAAGCAACTTTTATATATTTTTCATCTTCCTTCATTGCAGAATCAGCTTGAATATATTTACCGATTGTAGCATTATACCAGTTCAGCAAATATTCCGAATTGTCTATAGCACTGCTCTCAAATGTCAAATTATCAGGTTCTATTGCATCATCATTTTGCCATCTAAGCACAGCCTGGCTCATGACTGAATAAAATTTTTCAAGCCTTACTGCTGCAACTTTTTTCTGATGCTCCGCTATCAATGCGGGCATAGTCATAGCCGCTACTACTCCGATAATACCCAATATTATTAATACTTCTGCAAGAGTAAAAGCTTTATTCATGCATATTTCCTCTATTACTAATTAGTCATACCTTATTAATATTATAACATATTATTTAATTTATGCAACAAGGGCGCAAAAAAAATATTGATAAAGATAAACGACAAATACTGTTAAACGCAATCGGCGAAATTATTCATGAAAAAAGAATGGAAGCAGGAAAGGGCATTTTACTGCATTCTTATGAATACGACATTTCAAGCAGTTCGCTTTCACTGATTGAAAAAGGCATAAGAGATCCGCAGATTACAACACTATGGAAAGTCGTAAATTCACTTGATATGAGCTTCCCCGAATTTATAAATCTTTTATGCAAAAAATTACCTGCAGATTTTAAAATGACTGATGATTAAATATTTTTAATTAATGATTATCGGAATTGCAACAAGACATTTATAAAATAAGCTTTCAGGATAACCGGCAGGCATATTATCCCAGTATCGATAGACGGTAACTTTTTTATCTTTTAGTTTATTAACTAACCCGTCTGCATCTTTTTCGCATTTTGCTAAATAAGGATAACAAAAAGGTGCATCATCATAATTTATATTAATCTTTAGCATATTTGTACTTCCGTAAATTTTTTCTAAATTATCAAAAAACATTCTTCTTCTCTTTTTTTCTTTATCTAAATCTGTTGTTTTAAATAATTTGCAGGTTGTCTCTGACATAAATTTCATATCGAGATTGTCAATTCTTCGTTCATTCTTACAAATTTCATCATAAGTTAAAAATTTTGGAGTGTAAGAATAATCCTCAACATCAATATTCAAAGAAGTCTTTTTTGGAGTATGAAGAAGACCGCCATCCCTGATTTGCGGGAAAAATTTTCTTAATGAATTAAAAGATGCAAGTCCCATACATTTTGAATAAAAGGAATGAGAATTATCAACAATTAAATTAGGATAAATTTCAGCTAATCTTTCTACAATTTTCGAGCAGACGCCAAAATAATTCGGATACAAGATATAAGCGTTTTTAGGGAATTCGCAACACGGTGAAAAATCTAAATTAATATGATAAAAGTTGCTCCTGCAGCCTTCGTCAAACGCTGCATGCCTTATGCATGAACAAATATAATACGGAATATAAATCTCTTGTATCTGAAAAGATTTTATTAAATATCGAAAGCAATTTCTTGCGGAATTAAGATACAAAATTTCCATAAAAAAATTATAATATAAAAATTTTTTAAGTATCTGTAATAAATTTAGGCTTAATATCAGCTTTTTCCAAGACTTTTACACCTTTAGCTTCAGGTTGGCCGTTCAACAATTTTAGCAAAGTATCAAAATGCCTTTCTTTAACATATTTAAAAACATCCTCCGGTGATTTAAAATTAAGTTTTAATTCGCCGATTTTTTCAGCATTTGCTATATTAATATTATTTGAATAAATATATTCAATCGCATCCTTTCTTCTTGTATGCAGTCTTTGGGAAATTGCACTCTCACCATCCGGTATATAACTTGCTTTTGCAGTATCTTGGATTCTTACCTGTAATTTATTTACGTCTAATTTATTTGTTCTTAATCTTAAGAGAACAAGTTCACTTGATTTGTCCGCTCCTTGCCGAACTAATGAATGTTTTCCGAGCAAAACAGAACCGATATTATATTTTTCGTCAGATCCGCCATACCCGACCCAGGTATTAAACCAGCGTTTTGCAAAATTTTTGATATCAAACATAAAAACGCCATCTAAAGTACTCAAAGGCGAAACATCTTTAGATGTCCTTATTACTCCTGATTCAAGCATAGAATTATAATTTGATTTAGTTGTAATATGATACAAATACTTTGGAATCTTTGAATTATTTTTTCCAAGAGCCTTTTGAGCACTTTTTACAAGACAATTCCCGTATTTATATAACGAATTAACCGACATAATTTTCCCCTTATATATAATAAAACAACTTAAGAGAAAAAATTGTCTTTAATTTTCAATAATTTTTGCCTCAACTTTTTTTACGCTGTTAACACTGCTGTTTAAGCTGTCAGCTAACTGTGCTGCAGTTTTTGCATTATAGAATTTGCCGCTTGTAACAAGTGATGTACATTCCAGCTGCGCTAAATCTTCCTCATCATAAATATTAAACGCAATAACATCAATCGTAATATCTTTACGCTCTTTTATTAATTCCAGAACGTATGTGCAGGGGCTTTCATCACAGTTTTCACCGCCGTCAGTTAAAAGAATAATATGTTTTTTACCACCAAAGCCTAAAAAATCCTTTTTTACCGCCTGTTTTAGCGAATAAGTAATAGGAGTCATTCCGCGGGGTTTTATGTCCAGCAGGGAATTTCTTATATTAATACCGTTAGCAGCTGAAATTGGCGCAACAAGTGTTGATGCTCTGCAGGCTTCAAAAGGTGTCAGCCCCATTCGATGTCCGTAAACTCGCAATCCGACAGAAATATTCGGATTCAAGTTCGGAAGAATTGACTTCATTGTATCAATCATCAAATCAACTTTACGGCGTCCTTCAACATATTCAGACATACTGTTGGAAAAATCCAGAATAAATAAAACCCTCTCACTCTCATTTATTTCATCAACAGGAAGCTTATCAGGTCTGTGCACACCGTAACCTGCTGCAAAAACAGGTATTGCAAGGCACATCATTAAAAACATTATTATTATATTATTCATAGAAATATAATAATAACAAATATCATAATTTTTACCTGTACATGCAGGCATAACCTGTTGACGATTATTTTTTGTTGCAATATTATAAAAGTAATCAGATTTTGGCGGAGAAATTATGAATAGCAAAGAAATTATTAAACAGGCAGAAAAAAGCCTTGTCAATGAATTTGAAATAATCGAAGAAATAAGAGATTTCAATCAGGAAAAAGTTTTGAATGCATTTATAGAAAATAAAGTTGCACCTGAACATTTCTATACCGTTTCAGGCTACGGGCATGATGATTTGGGGCGCGAAGTTCTCGATAAAGTTTTCGCAGATGTTTTTAAGGCTGAAAAAGCACTTGTAAGGATTCATTTTGCATCAGGAACCCATACTCTTGCCTGCTGTCTTTTCGGAAATCTTAAATACGGCGACAAACTTATATCCGCAGCAGGTGCACCCTACGACACAATGCAGGAAGTCATAGGAACAGCCGGCGATGAAGCTGTCAGAGAAGATTCTCTTATAGGACACGGAGTTTTGTATGACGAAGTACCTCTAAAAAACGGCACAGATATTGATTTTGAAAAGCTGGAGCAAATGGTTGATAAAACCGTAAAAATGGTTTTAATTCAACGCTCTAAAGGCTATTCAACCAGAAAGTCATTGTCTATTGAAACAATAGAAAAAATTTGTAAAACTGTAAAATCAAAAAATCCTGATTGTATCTGCTTTGTTGATAACTGCTACGGAGAATTTGTTGATACAAAAGAACCGCTTGAAGCCGGAGCAGATCTAATCGGCGGTTCACTTATAAAAAACCCAGGCGGCGGAATTGTAGAAGCCGGCGGATACATTGCAGGCAAAGCGAAATATGTAGATAAGTGTGCCAACCGACTGACAGCCCCCGGTATAGGCTGTGAAGGCGGAGCTATGTTTAACCAGCACAGATTAATATTTCAGGGACTTTTTATGGCACCGTCTGTAGTCTGCGATGCTGTCAAAGGAGCAGTTCTGGCTGCCAAAATTTTTGAGGAAACAGGATTTGATTCTTCTCCGAAATATTATGAAAAACGGACAGATATTATTCAAAATATAACATTCAACTCCCCTGAACCGCTGGAACATTTTTGTCGGACAATTCAGGCGCTGTCGCCTGTAAACGGCTATGTAACACCTATCCCCGAATACGTTCCCGGATATGAAGACCCTGTGATTATGGCAGGCGGAACATTTATCGAAGGTTCCACAATTGAACTTTCAGCTGACGGGCCCATGAGACCTCCATATGTTGCTTACATGCAGGGCGGATTAAATTATGCGCATGTAAAAATTGCCCTTGCGAAAATATTGGATAAAGTAAACAATAATTAATCTCATTTTTTCAAATTTTCATTATAAAAATAATGATTATTAAGTTTTTTTAAGAGTTAAATAGCTACTTATAACTAATTCTTAAGGATTAGACCAAAAAAATTTTTTAAATCAATTTGAAACTCGGATTTTTGTGATATGCTGTTGATGTACCCCGAAAATTTGGGTGAAGTAGTTTACACAGTATAAGAAGAGGAAGGTTAATATGTCATTACCAAATGTAGCATATTTCTCAATGGAAATCGCAATGGATCAGTCTTTGAAAACTTATTCGGGCGGTTTAGGATTTTTGGCAGGTTCTCACATGCTGTCAGCTGGTTATCTGCAAATGCCGATGGTCGGTGTAACTATGTTATGGTCATACGGTTACTATGACCAGAGAATTGCACAGGATGGTCAGGTAGAAGTTGCTTATATCAGAAAATATTATGATTTCTTAAAAGATACAAACGTTACAACAGAAGTTGATATCTTCGGAGAAAAAGTTAAAGTTAAAGCTTATTTAGTAGAGCCCGAATTGTTCGGTGCCTGCCCCGTATATCTTTTAACAACAGATATTGAAGGAAACAGCGACTGGGCAAAAAGCATTTCTCACAAACTCTATGACGGAAATGAAAAAATAAGAATTGCTCAGGAAACTGTTTTGGGTATTGCAGGTATCAGAATTTTACAGCAAATCGGCTACAAATTTGACGTTGTTCACATGAATGAAGGCCACGCATTACCTGCAGCTTTCGAATTACTCAGACAATACAACGGAAACCTCGAAGAAGTTAAAAAGAAAACAGTATTTACAACTCACACTCCGGTTGCTGCAGGTAACGAAGTTCACTGGGTTGATACGCTTATGGAAGGCGGATTCTTCGCAGGCTGCTCAAGAGAAACCGCAGTTCAATTAGGCGGTGAAAACTTCTCGCTTACTGTTGCGGCTTTAAGAATGTCCAGAATTGCAAACGCAGTATCACAGCTTCATGGTCTTGTTGCTAATAAAATGTGGGAATGGGTTGAAGGCAGATGTCCTATTCGTGCAATTACAAACGCTGTAAACCTTCACTACTGGCAGGATGACAGAATTAAAGAAGCTGCAAACGATTTAGACAAACTTCTCGCCGTAAAACGCGAAATGAAAGCTGAATTGTTTGAATATGTTGCTAACGTTGCAGGTAAAAGATTTGATCCTGATGTATTAACTATCACATGGGCAAGAAGATTTGCCGATTATAAACGTGCATGGTTGATTCTTATGGACAAAGACAGAATTAACAAACTTCTTGATGCAAACAAAATTCAAATTATCTTTGCAGGCAAATTCCATCCGGATGATGTTATGGGCAAAGAAATGTTTAACAAACTTCTTAACCGTTCTCACAGCATGAAAAATGTTGTTGTATTACCTGGTTATGAACTTGAATTATCAGGCAAATTAAAACGCGGTTCCGATATTTGGTTAAACACTCCGTTAAGACCGTTTGAAGCTTCAGGTACTTCAGGTATGTCTGCTAACGCTAACGGTACCGTTCACTTATCTATCTATGACGGCTGGACTGTTGAAGGTACATTTAACGGAATTAACGGTTACACTGTTGAATATCCGGGGCTTGATGATGAAATGCCTTGGGAAGAACGTCATTGGAAAGACCATGAATGTGTTATGAACATAATCGAAAACGAAATCATTCCGACATACTACGAAAACAAACAGGAATGGGCTCGTTTGATGAGACAGGCTATCAGAACATCAGAAGCATACTTCAATTCTGATCGTATGGTAATCGAATATTACAACAGATTGTATAAGCCTATTGCTCATAACGATTCAAGTTCAGGGGAAAAGAAAAAAGAAATGAATATTTCTGAAACTCCGACATTTGATGCTTGGACTTTTGCCAACATTAAATAGTCAATAGTCAATCAATATAACTAAAGCAGACACCTTATAACAGGTGTCTGTTTTTATATATGTTACAATTTCTTTACATTATTCAACATTTTATTAAAGTTTTATTTTAATTATGCCGTCATTTATACTAAGGAAACAAAAGCGAAAGGAACTTAGTCATGGGTATGGCTGCTTCGCAGGCTCGGTTCTTGGGACTGACTGCGAGAAAGACAAATGTTGAATATGAAGGA